>CAMNHL010000021.1:0-46568 GCA_946539455.1 uncultured Bacteroidales bacterium | reverse complement strand
ATCCTCTCCTCGAAGAGGCCGGCAAGAACCCGTTCAGCCTCGACTCCAAGGAGCCTGACTGGACCAAGTTCCAGGACTTCCTCAAGGGCGAGGTGCGTTTCGCATCCCTGAGCAAGCTCTATCCCGAGTCTGCCGGCGAACTGCTCGCCAAGACCGAGGAGTTTGCAAAGATCCGTTACAACACTTACAAGAAACTCTCCGAGTAAGAGTTAGTTCTTTTTCAAAACCCCGATGGCTGATGAGTCATCGGGGTTTTTATTTTGCACCAACAACAGAAGTAAGGGATTTCATTCATATTGTAAAAGCTGGCTTTTTTTAATATCTTCGCAGGTATGAAAATCCAGCTTCGCCCAATACTGACAGCTCTCCTGCTGTTCCTCTTGCCTTCCTGCAACGATAATTTCACTCCACCTACAGGAAAATCGGTTCCCGATATTGGCTGGCTGTTCACCGCCGACGGGCCTTATACCCTCAAAACCCGCGTAAACGCAGTCCCCGGACCTGCAACGTTCCAACTGGTGACGGACCTGTCGCTGATGGCCCAAGAGCCGTCAGTAGTGTTCAGCAAGGAAATCAATGTAGCCGAAGACAGTACGATCAGCGTAAGCCTTGGCGCCCTTGACCCGGGTTTTTACCAGGTGCGGCTGCGCGACAGCATCCGATGGAACATAGGCGTCAGGCCCGATGATGTAGTGAGCCCCGTCGATGCCCGTCCCGACTTTGACGCCTTCTGGGAAGAAACCTTCAAGCAACTGGCCGAAGTGCCCCTGAAGCCCGTGCTGACCGAGGTTCCGGAGCATTCCAATGAGCTGAGGACCTGTTACAATGTTAGTTATGAGTCGCTTGGCGGAGCCATCGCAGGCGGTATCCTGTCGGTCCCGGTCAAAGAGGGCAAGTACCCGGCAGTCATCGTTTACATGGGCTACGGTGCCGAACCCTACTGGTTCGACCCTTCCGCCTCTCCCGACAGGATCGAGTACCTCGTGAGCGTACGCGAGCAAGGCATATTCAAGGATCCTGCACAGCGATGGATTGACAGGGGGCTTGCAAGCAAGGAAGAGTTCTACTACCGCGGGGCGTTCTGCGACGTCAAACGCGCAGTAGATTTCGTGGCCGGACTGGAAAAGACCGACACCAGCCGTATCGTCGCATGGGGCGAAAGCCAGGGAGGCGCCTTTACCTTCCTCGCTGCGGCCCTTGACAAACGCATCAAAGCCATCGCCCCGTCCGTGCCGTTCCTCGGTGATTATCAGGATTATGCGCGCATCGTATGGTGGCCCGTCCACGAGGTGTTCGAGCAGGCCGACGCCGAAGGCATCGACCGCGACGCCCTCTTCGAAATGCTCTCTTATTACGACATCAAGAATTTCGCTCCCCGCGTAGAGTGCCCTGTGTACATGTCGTTCGGCCTGCAGGACGAAACCTGCCCGCCCCATACCAATTTCTCTATCTACAACAACCTCGGTTCCAAAGAAAAACGCTATTTTTGCGTCCCCACATGCTCTCATGCCATGTGGCTGGAAAAGTCATGGAGCGCAGAGAGGGAATCCTTTCTGAGCGAACAAATAAACAAGAAGCAGAATGATTTACAATAAACTCACAGAACTCATAGGGCACACCCCGATGCTCCGTGTCAGCGGTTACCCGGGACAGAGGGCCGATATTATTCTCAAGCTCGAATACTTCAACCCCGGAGGTTCCGTAAAAGACCGCGTGGCCCTCGCAATGATAGAAGATGCAGAAGAGAGGGGCCTGCTCAAACCAGGCGCCACCATCATCGAACCTACCAGCGGCAACACCGGAGTGGGACTTGCCTGGGTCGGAAGGTCCAAAGGCTACAAAGTCATACTCACCATGCCCGACACCATGAGCGAAGAGCGTCGCAGCCTGCTGCGGGCATTCGGAGCCAAGCTGGTCCTCACCCCCGGCGCTGAAGGAATGAAAGGAGCGATTGCCCGGGCGGAAGCCCTCAGGGATGCCGAACCGGGAGCCGTAATTCTCGGCCAGTTCGTCAATCCCGCCAATCCCCTGGCACATGAGCGCACCACCGGAGAAGAGATATTTGCCGACACCGGCGGGCAGGTCGATATATTCGTAGCCGGAGCGGGAACCGGAGGCACCGTCAGCGGTGCAAGCAGAGCCCTCAAAAGGCACAAGCCCTCCGTGAAGGTATTCGCCGTGGAACCGGAGGGTTCTCCGGTGCTCTCGAAAGGCGTCGCCGGCAAGCACAAGATTCAAGGCATAGGTGCAGGATTTGTGCCCGACACATACGACCCTGCCACAGTCGATGAGGTACTGACCGTATCGGACGAAGACGCGATGCAGGCCGCCCGCGAGCTGTCCTCGCGCGAGGGGCTACTCGTCGGCATTTCGTCCGGAGCCGCGTTTGCGGCATCGCTCCGTCTGGCAAGGGATGCATCCAATGCCGGCAAGACCATCGTTGCTCTGCTGCCCGATACAGGCGAACGCTACCTGTCCACCGAACTCTTCTGCAGCCCGGCAAGCAAGCGCTGACCCTATGGAAAGGACTTTTCCCGACAAGCAGCGACTGGAACAGCTGTTCGATGCTCTCCGCGCCTGGTTTTTCCCCGAGCTATACTGGGGAGAGCATCCCGAGGCGAGTGTGAGCCGCCTGCTGTCGCCGTACCTCGACGAAGCCAAACTCAAATCGTTCGTCGAAGGCCTCCCGGCCGTAGCTCAGCTGCTGCGCACCGACGCCCAGGCCCTGCTCGACAACGACCCGGCAGTCTCCGACCCCCGCGAAGTCATACTCTGCTACCCCGGTTTCAAGGCGATGCTGTACTACCGAGTCGCACACTCGCTGCATGAGCTTGGTGTTCCGGTCCTTCCGAGGATGATTTCGGAGGCGGCCCACTCATCGACCGGCATCGACATACATCCGGCAGCCCGCATCGGATCCTACTTCGGTATCGACCATGGCACCGGTGTGGTAATCGGAGCCACCTCCGTAATCGGTGACCATGTAATGCTGTATCAAGGAGTTACGTTGGGTGCCAAGAACTTTCGCTACGACGAGAACGGGCGTCCGATGAACATACGCCGGCACCCTGTCCTGGAAGACCACGTCACCGTTTACTCCAACGCCTCCATACTCGGGCCCGTCCGAATAGGCACGGGTGCCGTAATCGGAGGCAACGTCTGGGTGACGGAAGACGTGCCGCCGCACACCAAGGTCCGCCAGGAGAAATTCATCGCAAGTGCCGAATTCTCCGACGGAGCCGGTATCTGACAGCCTCCTATATAGGCAGGATCACGAACACCAGCGCATCCCAGACGGCGTGACTTACAATCAGCGCCGGAAGGGCCTTCGGCTGCAGTCGATAGACCAGGCCCCACACCGCACCGGCCACCAGTGCAGCCATGATAAGCATGAAATTGAAGGACCAGATGTGCACGAGGGCGTACACCAGTGCCGTAACGACAAACGCTATGTCGGGAGCGAATTTTTTGCCCTCCAGAAGCTTGCCAAGCGTCCTCTGGACGTAGCCGCGCCAGAAGAATTCTTCCGCCGGACCTATGAGCAACAGTAGCAGGACGGCAATCAGCCACCCGGGAAGGCCCTGCTTCATGGAGTAAACGGAATCGACCTGGGGACGTGCGAAATCGAACATGAGCGCCGACAGTTTGTCGCCTATCCAGAAAATACCCCAGAGGACGAAGGCCAGCGCTATGCCGCCGAGGATCTGAAGCAGAGGCTTTTCCACTTTCGCAAGCGCCGCACGGTCGGGCGTAAACGCAAGCCCCAGGCTCGTAAGGACTACCGCCGACACCGACATGCAAATCCAGAAATTCGGTGCCCCGGCAGTCCAGGGACTGAACATATAGAACCACAGCAGAGCTGCTGCAGATACCGCTATTACCAGATTCTTCATACTATCTCAGTGTCGTAGATTCAGGAATTATCATCTGGAGACTACGGCCTTCGGCCTATCCCTCCCGCTGCACTTCGTTTGCGGGCCCCTCCCACTCACGGCTGCGTGGGCGCAGACGGTCTCCAGATGATAATTCCTGAATCTTCGACATCAATTGAACAGGACGGAAAGGAACAATCCGGCCGAAAGGGCCAGAGAGAAAATCAGATGAAGCTTTGCTGTAGCCTGGTCGAGGCCCTTCATGGCTTCGAGGCCCAGTTTGTCGTAGGTACAGGCCTGACGCAGGTTCTTGAAAGCCGGCACCGCAGCGACGAAGCAAAGCAAGGCAAGCGGATGAAGCATTCCGAGGATGACGAAAACGGCAACGCTTACGAAAGGCACGACCATGTAAACCGCATACAGTACGCTGGAAGCTTTGCCGCCGATGAGCATGGCAAAAGTCTTGATGCCCGCAGCCCTGTCGCTCTCGGTATCAAGCGTATTGTTGGCATGGAGCACAGACACGGTAATGACGCCGAGCGGCAACGAAAGCACGAGGGCCTCGGGATGCCATTCCCCCGTCACGGCATAAGCGGTACCGAGCACGGTAAGGATTCCAAAAATGATAAAAATATCCAGATCTCCGAGTGCATGGTACTTGAGAACGGAATACAGCGCCGTAAGCAGCACCCCCGCTCCGCCGATAATCCACAGTCCCGGCCCGCCGCACAGAATAGCGGCGACGACCCCTACGGTGGCGCCTGCAATGAACAGCACGATGCTGAAAGTCAGATATTCCACAGGTTCGAACTTATGGAATACCAGATTGGGCACGGCAAAGGCATTCTCGTTATCGACCCCGCTGCGGTAGTCGGCCCAGTCGCTAAGCACGTTGCCGGCGGAATGAAGCAGCACCACGCCCAGCAGGCTAAGGGCGAACAGCACCCAGGGCATGCCTCCCTGAGGCAGGAGCCCTTTGCTGAAAAGGAAAGCGAAACATGCCACAACCGGCATGGTCGAAACGGGAAAAGACCAGTAACGCGTTACTGCAATCCACTCTTTGAGACTGTGTTTTGCCATATCAGATAGTTTTTAACCACGAAAGGATGAAGGCCCTGCGACGTTCCATGACATCGTAGTCGAGGGTCTGAGGAATATCGCCCGGCTTGTTTGTATTCATGGTGATGCCGGAGGTGAACATCACTGCCGGAACGCCCCTCCGCAGGAAGGGAGCCTGGTCCGAGGCGGTATTGTAAAAATAGTCGGTAAAGCCCTTGCTGCGGTAATAGTCATAATAGATACGAAGGCGCGGACCGACATTCAGACGGTCCATCTCCTTGGAATGTTGCTTTTCGAAGCGCTCGCCTCCCAGGACGATGAGAAAGTCGGTGCGATACTTGTTTGGCGGAGCCAGGGTACTGCCGATGATGTCGATGTTGGCGACCATGCCGAGTTTCCATCCCCTTAGCGCAAGGGACTCCGCTCCTGCCCTGCCGCTGTTGTGACCGTCGAGCGCCGCGAAAATGTAATTGCCCCCCGAGCATGCCAGGGAATCGGCAAGCGAGAGCAGCATGGCGACACCGGAAGCGTTTGCATCGGCTCCTGGAAGGATTTCGCCTCCGGTGCTGCCGGGACCGTCATAATAAGCCGTCACAAGCACGTAGGAAGCAGATTTGGGATTGCCGCGATGTACGCCCAGTACGCTCCGTCCCACCCCGGAAGGAGTCTGGAACTTGTCAAGCGACACCTCGAGCCCAGCCGCACGGAAACGCCTCATGACATACCAGCTCGTCTCCACGGCGCCCACCGATCCGGTCACACGGCCGCCAAGCAGCGGACTTGCCAGATACTCCACGTCCTCCTTCATTCCTGCCCTGGCGGGAAATATATTGAACAACAGGAAGAATACCAAGAAGAAGAGGCACGCCGCATTCTTGTGCGGTGAGAAGGGTCGCGCGGCGACGGTTTGGAGAGGCGGACAACTAATTTTAACCATTCAGGTCGATTCGGCACGATAAATGATTATCTTTGCAAAAGTAGTGAAAAAGTTTCTGCTTTCAATAGCGATTTTGCTCGTTAGTTCAGCCGCTGCCCTTGCCCAGTACGACAAGGACGTTTTCAGCCTGCGCGGCAGGCTGGCACTGCAGGACGGCAAATACACGCAGGCTATCGAGCATTTCAACATTCTCGCGCGGCTCGACACCACCGACTATTGGTGCTTTTTCTTCCGGGGCATCGCTAAATTCAACCTCGGCGACATCCGCGGAGCGAAGCAGGACTTCAACACTTCGGTCCGGCTCAACCCGGTCTTTACCAACGGTTACCACTACCGCGCCATAACGGAAAGCCGCACCGGCGAGTACGAGCAGGCCTTCGCCGACTTCGACAAGGCCATCTCGCTGCGTCCGGGATTCATAGGACTCTACTACAGCCGTGGCGTAACGAACTTCCTCTCGCAGCGCTTCCCTCAGGCGGTAGAAGATTTTGACCGCTACATCAAGAGGGAGCCAAAGGACCCTTCGGCATATCTCAACAGGGGCGCCTCGTACCTGTTCCTGGGCGACACGCTCAAGGCCATGAACGACTACAACAAGGCCATCAAGCTCGACCGATTCGAGCCCGAGTGCTACCTGCGCCGCGGCAGGGTCTATGCCGCCAAGGGCAACTACACCGATGCGGTAAAGGACATGACCCGGGCCATCGACCTGGACAGCACCAATACTTTCGCCTATTTCAACAGGGCGCTGATGTACTACGAGCTTCACGACTACAACTCCGCCATGCGCGACCTTGGCCGCGTGCTCAAGGACGAGCCGGGCAACGCCCTGACGCTGTACAACCGCGCTCTCATCTACGCCCAGGTGGGCGACTATCCCAACGCCCTCGAAGACATGGACCGGGTCATCAACATCAACCCGGAAAACGTCCTGGCATATTACAACAGGGCCGCCATTTTCATGGAGATGGGACGCTACCGCGACGCCCTGTCGGATTACAGCCGGGCCATAGAACTTTACCCCGACTTTGCCAAAGCGTATCTCAACAGGTCCTGGGTAGAGAACCTTCTCGGAATGACCAGGCAGTCCAAGGAGGATTACCGCACCGCCCAGCGCAAGGTCGGCGAATACAGGGCAAAGAACGCAAGCGGCGAAGCTTCATTTGCCGACACCACACGCAAATACAATTCCCTCCTTGCACTTGATGCCGAGTTTGCCCGGAAAGACTTCGACAACGAACTGCTGCAGCACCGCGACATCGACATAAGGCTGCGGCCGCTTTACAAGTTCAGTCTGGCGGCACAGCGCGAACAGCGCAACATGGCCCTCAGCAGCAGGTTCGAGAATCCCCTTGCAGACAGGTTCACCGACGCGGTTCCGGTGCCTGTCGTCATTTCCAACAATGACAGCCTCCAGGTACTGCACCTGGTACGTTCCCTATCCTCAGTGCTTTCCGGAGACGGCAGCAGCGGAGCCGGAAACATCTCTCTCTCCCCCGCCCAGACCTTCTTCATCCGAGGCATATACGACGTTCAGGAGAAGAAATACAGCAACGCCCTGAGCTGGTTCGACAAGGCTGTGGAAGCCGCCGGCTCCGAGGAAGGAGGCGACCGCTACGAACGCTTCTACAAGGCCTTCTACCTCATGAACAGGGGCGTACTGCGGGCCGAGATGATAGATTTCATCGCATCCCTCGAAGGCAATGTCCAGACTCTGTCCATGGACGAGAACGGTTCCACGAGGGCAAGGGTCTCCGACCGCGTAGCCCGCAGCTACGACTATTCCGAGGCCATAAGTGACATGCGGGAGGCCATATCGATAGTCCCCGACATGCCCCAGCTGTATTTCAACCTTGGCAACCTCCTCTGCCTGTCGTCGGAAATGGTATCCGCCATAGACAGCTACTCCAAGGCCATAGGACTGCACCCGGGTATGGGAGACGCATACTTCAACCGCGGCCTTGTGCTCATTTATCTCAAAGACAAGGAGAAAGGTTGCATCGACCTGTCCAGGGCCGGTGAGCTGGGAATCGGCGACGCCTACAGCGTCATCGAAAAATATTGCAAGAGCAATGAGTAAAGTACGTTTCAAATCGTTCTCTTCCGGCAGTTGCGGAAACTGCTACTACATAGGATTGTTTCCGGATGATTCGCGCCGCGCCGAGGCCGGCGTGCTGATAGATGCCGGAGTGAGCCCCCGCAGGCTCAAAAAGGAACTGCAGACGGAAGGACTGTGCTTCGACGACTTCGGGGCCGTACTCATAACGCACGACCACATGGACCATATCCGTTCCCTGGGGTCCATCTGCAAGCACATAGGCAAGCCTGTCTGGGCAACGCAAAGGCTCCACCGGGCCCTTGGATTCAACCCCATGACCCGGGACTGGATTGCTTCCCAAAGAGTGATAATGTCCGAAAACGCATGGAATGACGTCATTGCCGGCCGCATATCCGTACGTCCTTTCGAGATGCCCCACGATGCCAGTCAGACAGTCGGATACGCCATTCTTCTCGACTCTTACAAATTCGTGATAATGACCGACATAGGCCGCATGACCGACGAGGCTCTGAGCTGGGCGCGTCAGGCCGACACGGTAGTTATAGAAAGCAATTACGATCCCGAGATGCTCCGCCTGGGTCCGTACCCGCCGGAACTGCAGGCACGCATCCGCGGCGGACATGGGCACCTCTCGAATCCCGAATGTGCAGAAGCCATAGCTGCATTCCGTCACGAAGGCCTGCGGCACATCTTCCTCTGCCATCTCAGCGAGCACAACAACACTCCGCAACTGGCCTACGAAACCAGTCAGCCTGCCGCCGCCGGCATTCCGCTCACGCCACTCCCCCGCCAGACAGCCTCCCCGCTGTACTATCTGTAAGCGACTGAGGCATCAGCTGATGCTTCGCAGTGCCAAGGGTTCCTGTATGCCGGCGACCGTTGCCGGGAGGTAGTACAGGAAGCCGAACTGATAGCCAGACATGGCGAAGGGCGCATCGTCGAAGAGGCCGAAGAACTGGAAGGCATCCCGAAGGAGCCTCTCCCTGTCATCGGAGCGCTTGATGCATTCCAGCGGGACGCCGAGCGATGCGGCCCTGTGCGAAGGACTCCGGAAAAGGACTCCGGCCGGGGTTCCGGAAACGTCATACCGCAGCCACACGCTTCCCTGCTTGTCTGCCGGAGCCACTCCGTCGGGATTCGGGCAGCAGTAGCGGTCTTCGTTGGGGGAATTGTAGAACGGCATCGATCCCACAAGGCCTACCGCCGTAGCATTGGAGCCCGCATATTTATAGCCCAGCACATTCCCGACGAAAGCCTTGAGACTGTCGCGCCCGGACAGGTCGGGAGTGATGTCGTACACGCTGCTCCACACGTCGGTGGCTATGTTGGAGCCGCTCAGCAGTATGTTGCCGCCTGCGCCGGCCCAGCGGCGAAGGGCGTCTCGCATCTGTTGCGGAAATACCTGGAAACGGTCGGGGAAAACGCCGCGGCCCGACTTGGTGGTAACTTGGGCGCCGCAGATAAGGTCGAGCGTCTTGAAGGTAGAGTGCAGCAGGGTATCTGCGCAGAACGCCTCCGAGGACATCGAGCAGAACGGCAGCCCGAGCGCCATAATGCTGCGGCCATGAACTATAGGATAGTCGAAAGTGTTGCCGGCCACAACCAGTCCGGCCTTGTCGGTATAGGTCGCGCCGAAACCGGGAGCATCGTCGCTCTCCCAGCCCAGCGGGCGTCGGAATTCGTAGTTTTCTCCGATGTAGGTGATGTCGCGCATATACGGCATTCCCGGGTCGAGTCTGGAGTCGAATCCGGCATACTGCGGAGTATCTATCCACGCCGGCGCCGCGACACGGTTGAAATTGTTCACTATGAGCACCGCATCTCCAGCCTTTCTGAATGGAATGCCGGCAGAGAGAATCTCGGAAGGGAAACTGACGCCGCCGTCATTGTAGGCCACTATCTTGAAAGAATACGCATGCCCGGGCTCCAGGGTAAGGGTCGTAAAGGTATCTTCTACAGGAACCCCGTCGTCGAAGGCTCCGTCGTCGATGCGTGTGTAAAGAAGATAGCCCTTGGGCCTGGCGGTGCCCTCGAGGGGATCGGTGGTAGGCTTCCAGCTCAGGAGGACTTCGTTATTGCCTATCAGCCTTGCGGAAAACGCATGCACGGGCATTGGCTGGACGACGTACGGCACGTTGTAGCGGCACGCCAGATACTTGAGTATGCCCTTGTACACGGCCCTGCAGGCCAGGAAACGGAATGACGGGTCGAGCCCGTAGCGCATGTCGGCAAAATTCTGGTGCGAAAGGAGTTCCAGAAGCATGGCGGGGACGTCGGTGGTCCTGGATTCGCTGTAGGAGCGGTCCCAGAGCTGTCTGCGCGACCATGACGGCTCGAAGCCGGTACGCACGTCTTCCACCACCTGCGTCTGCACAAAATCGGCGAAGGTGCGGCAGGTCATGCGGTCCGTGCCGTCGGAGAATTTGCGGGAGTCCTCACAGCGGAGAGTATATATCGACAGCGTACCGATCGTGCTGTCGTTAGGCGTGACGCCGGCGTCGGTGTGGAACGCCAGCGAACAGTCGAAGGGTATCCCCTTGCGGCCTTTGAGCATCTTCACCCAGGCGCCGCGGACGGCATAATCGTTGGTATAATCGGTGTCCCAGGCACGAAGGGTGCTGTCGGCACCGGCCCATGGTATCCAGTAAGAAGCGCCCTCGATGTAACTGGGCATGCCCGACAGACGTCCTCCACGGCGGATCTTGCCCATGCCGCCGCCGAAGCGCACTGCATCGGCGCTCACCGTTTCGCCGTTGCTCCCCTTGTTGTCGAGCTCTACGTATCCGAAGGTTCCGGCGCCGAACTCGAAGGTCCCCAGGTAAACCCAGGTGCCGCCGCCTTTGCGCTGGTCCACCTCGAATTCGGTGTCGCCGCCGAGATGATGGACTATATATCTTGCACTGCGGCAGCTGTTACGCATGGAGGCGTAGCTGACATATACGGCATACTCTCCCCTTTCCGGGATGACCGGTGTCCACACGACCCTGGAACCCGCTGCCGGGCTGCACCAGCTCTTGCGCGCGGTACCCATGACGAAAGGATTGTCGGTGATTTCGTACTCCTGCTTGAGGTCGGCAAAGCCCTCACCGGCATCTTCCCAGACGCCGAATTCCTCGTAATTGCCAAGAACCCGCAGAGGCTTGTCCGCCGGGACGCGCACGAACGACGAATCGTTGTCGCAGATTACCTCGCGGATCTGGATGTCACGCTCGCGAGGGGTCATGACGTATGCCCCGGCATTCTCCAGCATGGGAATCAGATAGTCGAGCACGAATCCTTGCGTAAACATGTCTTCGACCGTACGGTGCAGGGTTGCACGCTGCCAGCGCCAAAGGTCCTGCTGCTCGTTGTAATATATGCCGTGACTCTGCCAGAGGGCTATGTGACGCCCCGCAAGGCCCTTGGATATACGACGTCCGTGCGCCCTGCGTACAAGCGGAATCCGGGGCGCGTTGGGGACGGAGAACTCGAAGGAGGGAGATTTACCGTTGCGGGTCAGGACCGGGGTCGAAAGCTCGTCGATATTGACGCCGGAGACCGTAAAGGCTCCCGGGGTATTGCCGGCAAGCAGAGCTTCCGCCTCCAGGGCAAACTGCTCACGCAGCCAAGCCAGGTCGTCTTTGTGCCAGGGATAATCAGAAAGCGAACGGTTCCATTTGATGTCCAGAGTGCCTTCGTTGAGAGAAAGCTTGTCGATTGCGACTGTGGATTTTACTCCGAAACGCCTGTTGCACCTTTGGGTAAGGGTATCGCATACCGTCTTGAAATCCGACACCAGCTGTGCATCGAGCGACAGCGGAAGCATGAGAAGGAAAATAATGGGCAGCAGGAATTTACGCATTGCGGGCAGGACGGGTAAAGAGACGGACAAAGAAAACGGCGATGCAGGATGTAAACAGGCCGAGCAGGTCTGCCTTGTAATCGTTTATGTCCATCGTACGGTAGGGCAACTGTCCCTGAACGTATTCGGTAATGCCCGCAATCAGGGCTCCGACGACGAAGATGCACAGTATCAGCAGGATGGTGGACACGACTCCCCTCTTCTCGTAGCGGAAGGAGAAGAAAGCCAGAAGGGGGAAAGGCAGGAACATGAGGTAGTGCACCACCTTGTCGGCATCCAGCCCCAGGAACTTGCCGGGGAATATGGGTAGCGAAGAGAATCGCGCAAAACAAATCACCGCGACGACGGCGATATACAGCAGGGTCAATATACGGAACAGCGTGGTGCGTTTCATAGGGATTGCATTTCGTAAAACTTCTTGTAGTAGCCTCCCAGGGCAAGAAGCTGCTCGTGGCGCCCCCGCTCGACGATACGCCCGGAGTCGAGGACAATTATCTCGTCCGCACTCTTTACGGTGCTGAGACGATGAGCGATGGCAATGGTGGTCCGCGTGCTCATAAGACGGTCCAGAGCATCCTGGACGCTTCTTTCGGACTCGGAATCCAGAGAGGCCGTAGCCTCGTCCAGGATCAGGATGGGCGGATTCTTGAGTATGGCCCTGGCTATGCTCAGGCGCTGCCGCTGTCCGCCGCTCAGCAGGGCTCCGCGGTCGCCGATTACAGTATCGTAGCCCTTTTCCTTTTCTTCTATGAAAGAATCGGCGTTGGCTATACGGGCGGCTTCCCGTACTCCGGACAGGCTTGCATCCTTGACGCCGAAGGCTATATTGTTGAATATAGTGTCGTTAAAGAGGATGGGCTCCTGGTTGACATATCCCAGGAGGGAACGCAGCGAAGATATGGAGAGCTCGCGGATGTCGATGCCGTCGATGCTGATGCTGCCGCCGCTGACGTCGTAGAACCTGGCAATCAGGTCGGCGAGGGTCGATTTACCGGCTCCCGAGGCTCCAACGATAGCGAGCGTCGTGCCCCGTTTTATCGTAAAGTTTATCCCTTCCAGTACCTTCGTCCCGTCGGGATAGGCGAAACTCACGTCCTTGAAGACAATGGCATCGTGCATGCCGTCGAGCGTCTTGGGAGACGACGGTTCCTTGATGTCGTTCTCCTCCGAAAGCACGGCGTCGATGCGCTCCATGCTGGCAAGTCCCTTGGGCACGCCGTACGCAGCCTTTGCAAGGTCTTTTACAGGCTGGATGACGCTGTACAGCATGACCATGTAGAAGATGAAGGTAGGGGCGTCGATAGCGGAGCGTCCCCCAAGGATGAGGGTCCCTCCGAACCACAGTACAACGGCAATCATGACAGTGCCGAGCAGTTCGCTTACGGGATGGGCCAGAGCCTGTCGCACCGCGACCCTGGAGCTGCGGCGCTTCATGTCCCGGGTGACGGAGTCGAAGCGGCCGGACATTTTCTTTTCGGCAAGGAATGCCTTGATGATGCGCAGTCCGCCGAGGGTCTCCTCCACCTGGCTCATGATGTCGCTCCAAAGCGTCTGTACCTGCAGCGACTGCCGGCGCAGCCTGCGGCCTATCGCTCCCATAAGCCACATCATGACAGGGGCGAATACGAGCACGAAGAGGGTAAGCTGCCACGACACGAATACAAGCGTCCCCAGGTAGAATACTATGAGAATGGGATTCTTGATGAGCATGTCAAGCGACGCCGTGAGCGAAGTCTCGACTTCCTGCACATCTCCGCTCATCCTGGCTATGACATCGCCCTTGCGTTCCCGGTTGAAGTAAGAGAGCGGGAGCGACAGGATCTTGTCGTAAAGCTCCATCCGCATATCCTTGACGACCCCGGTACGTATCGGGACCATGACCGCGGATGAGCCGAAGTAGCATGCGGTCTTGAGCAGGGTGAAAAAGCACAGCACCAGGCAGAGCACCAGCAGCACCGCGCTCTGTCCATGCACGGCAATGGCGTCGGTGACATACCAGTAAAGATTGCCGAGAAGGGTTTCTTTGAAGCCCTTGAAGCCGTGCAGGCTGCCCCACGGAATATACTCGTAGCTTGTGGTGTCGATGCCGAAGAGTATCCGCAGGATGGGGATGAGAAGTGCGAAGGAGAAGATGTTGAATACGGCGGAAAGAATGTTGAGCACCACGCTCCCGCCGAGATATCCCCGGTAGGGCCTGATGTAGCGCGACAGCATTTTCCGCAAATCCTTCATGGCTTACAGCACTTTGACAGGTACGCCGAACCAGTGAACCATAATCAGGTACACGACTCCGCTGACCACGATTACGGCCGGAATGGTGAGCAGCCAGGCCCACACTATATTCTTGGCTGTAATCCATTTTACCGATTTGACTCCCCTGGTGAGGCCGGTACCTATGATGGAACCGGTTATGGTATGCGTGGTACTGACCGGAATGCCCAGGAATGCGGTCATTATGAGGGTGATGGCTCCGGAAGCCTCGGCACAGAACCCTTGGGTGGGAAACAGCTTGCTCAAGCCTTCGGAAAGCGTACGTATGACAGACCATCCGCCGGTCACGGTGCCCAGGGCTATGAGTCCGTAGCAGGCGAACTTGAGCCACATGGGGACGAAGAATCCGGTGTAGCCCGCCGCCTGGGCCGCCGCTGCGCCGTTTCCGTAAAGGAACTGAAGCACGGGATTGTCGGGTTCGGAGGCGAAAGCGGTGGCGAAGAGTATGGCAATGATACCCATGGTCTTCTGGCCGTCATTGCCGCCGAATCCAAGCGAGAAGGCCGCACTTGACACGAGCTGCATGCGACGGAAAGCCTTATCTACCTTCTGCACCTTGGTCTTGTGGAACAGCAGCATGATTATGCAGTTGAGCCCGAATCCAAGCAGCATGCCGATGACAGGCGAGATGAAGATGAACGCGACGATCTTGAAGATGCCGCTGGTAATGAGGTACTGTCCGCCGTAAACGAACCACACCGGGCCGATGAGCCCGCCTACGAGCGCATGGGAGGCGGAAACGGGCAGTCCCAGCTTGGTACAGAGGAAGATGTAGATGACCGAGCCCAGAAGGGCGGCCAGGATTACATATACGTCGATGCACTGCTGGTCCACGATGCCTTTACCCATGGTCGCCGCAACCGTGGTATCGAAGATGAACATCGCCATGAAGATCCAGAAGGCAGCCAAGAAAACGGCGACCTTGGGAGGCAGGGCCTTCGTAGCGATTACGGACGCAATACAGTTGGCGGCATCGTTCATACCGTTGGTAAAACTGAACGCCAGCGCAATGAGCGCCGTTATTATCACGACCGCTACCATACAGGCTAACTGTTCTTTACCACGATGCCGCGGATCTTGCTGGAAACGTTCTTGGCTACATCGGACGTATCTTCCAATGCCTGCGCGATATTCTTTTTCTTGACCAGCTCGATGGGGTCGGGTTCCTTTTCGAAGAGGTTGGACATGTAGCTTTCGAAAATGTCGTCCACCGTATGCTCTATTTCCTTGATGCTGTCGCAAAGCCCGGCGAGTATCTTGGCGTCTTTGCGCATGGTATCGAAACGGGTCGTTATCTGTATGAGCAGATCGGCGTCCTTGTCGATGTATTCGGCTATCTGAATGAGCTTGTGGGACGGCTCCTTGGGCTGATAAATCGCTATCTTCTTGGAGGCGTCGCGCATGGAATCCAGGAAGGAGTCCATGACCTCGGCAAGTTCGTGGATGTCGTCGCGGTCGAACGGAGTGAGGTAGGCGTCGATAAGCACGGAAGTAATCTTTGAGTGTATGGTATCTCCCTCCGTTTCGTGTTCCTTGATGCGATGCGCAAGGATACGCCTCTCGTCGGGATCGGATGCGGCCACCTGCTGAACCAGCAGTTCAGATGCCTTCTTGATGTTCTCTGCAGCTTGGACAAAAAGCGGGAAGAAACTCTTTTCCTTTACTACGAACAGTTGGAGAAAATGGTCTAAATTCATATCTTCTAATCTATTGTATTCTTCCGGGATATTCTTCGAGAGCCTTTGCCAGACATTCCAGGGCCGCGGCAAGGTCTTCCTTGTTGAGTATATAGGCAATGCGAACCTCGTGTCGTCCTTCGCCGGGTTCGGTGTAGAATCCTGCAGCGGGGGCCATCATTATGGTGGCTCCCTTATGGCGGAATTCGCTCAGGCACCAGATGCAGAACTTCTCGGCGTCATCGACCGGAAGCCGCGCCACGGTATAGAAAGCGCCCATGGGAATGGGGCTGTACACGCCCGGGATACGGTTGAGGCCGTCGATAAGGAAGTTACGGCGGTCAAGATACTCTTCGTAAACAGCCTGCAGATAGGATTTCTGAACCCCGATGCTGGCTTCCGCCACAATCTGTCCGATGAGCGGCGGGCTCAGGCGCGCCTGGCAGAATTTCATTACGGCCTCGTGCACTTTCTTATTCTTGGTACACAGGCAGCCGATACGTATTCCGCACTCGGAGTAACGCTTGGACACCGAGTCGAAGAGCACCACATTCTCTTCCAGACCTTCCAGATGGAAGGCGCTGATATATGGCATTCCCGTATAAATGAATTCGCGATACACCTCGTCGGAGAACAGGAACAGGTCGTGACGCAGCACGATGTCGCGCAGCCTCTGCATTTCTGCACGGGTATAAAGATATCCCGTGGGATTGTTGGGGTTGCAGATGAGGATGGCCTTGGTGCGGGGCGTTATCTGCTCCTCGAAAGCCTCGGCGGAAGGCAGGCGGAATCCGTCGTCTATTCTGGTCTTGACAGACTTGATTACCGCTCCTACGGAGATGGCGAATGCCATGTAATTTGCGTAGAAAGGGTCGGTTACGATAATCTCGTCGCCGGGGCTGAGGCATGCCAGGAATGCGAACAGCACGGCCTCGGAGCCTCCGGAGGTTATGATGATCTCGTCGGGACTGAGGTATATGCCATATTCGGCGTAGTAGCTTACCATCTTCGTCCGGAGCGACAGATAACCGTCGGACGGGCTGTATTCGAGTATCTCCCTGTCTATGTTCCGCAACGCGTCCATGCCGCACTGCGGAGTTTTGATGTCGGGCTGGCCTATGTTAAGATGATATACATGCACGCCGTTGCGTTTTGCTTCCTCGGCGTATGGCGCAAGCTTGCGGATTGGCGAGCTCGGCATGTCTATGGCTCTCTGACTCAGTTCCATAATGATTGTTTATCTGAATGTGTAGCGTATGCCTGCAGTGGCTCCGAAATTATTCTGAAGGACTTCCCCTGCGTCTGCGTACAGGCCGTAAACGATATCGAGGCTGTGGCGGGCGCTAAGCCGCAGCGGCACATAGCCGTTGAAGGCGAAGCTCAGCTGCCGCAGGCCCTTGTCGATGGTATTGGGCTCCCACCAGTTCCATCCGCTTCCGCTGGAGCTGGGGCTGATATAGGGCTTGCCGTAGGTTCCGTAATTGTCGCTCAGGGTCAGCATCATGCGATAAGGGGCACGTCTGAACAGCTTGCCTGAGATACCGGCGTGGATGGCCCTGTAGCGGTTGTTGACTATGGATACGATACCGTTTGTTCCGTATGCGGTATAGAACGTAGGTGCGCCAATCATGCGTCCGAAATGTGTCCAGCCCGATTTGTATTCGCCGTTGTTAAAATAATTGTCGCGTCCGAAGATGTTGAGCCCGGGATACCAGACTATCTGCTTGCCGTCGGCATCGGTCTCCTTTTCGTGAACGGTGCCGGACTGCCACATGGTGTAGTGGAATTCCACCAGGGCGTCAGTTATCCAGCGGTCCTTGTCCTTGAGGCTCCAGTGGAGGGTGTAGATGCCGTCGGGAATGTTGTTGAAGCGCATTCCGGACTTGTCGCTGTAGGGCTTCTCCCACTGGAATGTAAGGTCCCAGCGCTCGTCACGCCAGCCCATGCGCAGCTGCTCGGCGCCGCCGTGGTCGCCAAGGACGTTCATCTGGTCGCTCTTGCTGCCGGACGCGGATGCGCTGCGGCCGGTGCAGATGCGCAGGTAATTCTCGAAGTTGATTTCGATGGGAGCGTACCTCGGGTCTGACGGCGTGCCGCCCCACAGGCCATAGTGGTCCAGTCCGAGCTGGATATAGAAGTGCTTGAGGGTGTCGAAACGCAGGTAGGCGCGAAGCCTGTGAACCAGAGCCCCCTGGACATAGCGGTCGTCGATGGTGGTATAGTCTCCCCAGTCCCCGCTTATAAGCAGATGCTTGCCCGTAAAAGGCACCGCCAGCGGTTCCAGGGAGAAATTGATCCCGGGCATGGTGCGGGCGTTGTTGCTCTCCACGATATGGCCTTCCGATGCGGAAAGCGAGCCCAGCAAGGGGTCGGCCCCAAGGAATTCGCGGTCGCGGTGACGCATTCCCAGGTCCATCCTGAGCACTTTCCAGCGCAGGGAGGCATATAGTTCGTCCACCATTGGATGAAATGGAGAGCTCTCCGGATTGAGGGGATCGACGGGACTGTATCCGGCCGCCAGCGACGTACCGGCCCTCCACTGGAACGATTTGCTCTCATCGAAAGGCACATAGGCCTGCATAACCCCGAGCCCGCCGTTCACAGCAGGCATGATGCCGTAATTGTTGGACTGAGCCCAGAACGGCGTCTGCCCCGTGGACGAGAGGGCTCCGAGGAGCATCAGGGAGAATACGAAATCGTGCATTACTCGGGTTTGTAAGAGTCCTTGAGCGTGGCTGTACGGTTGTAAACTGCCTTTTCGGGGGTCGAATCGGGATCCTTGAAATAGTAGCCCGTACGCTCGAACTGCACCGCGATGCCGGAAGCGTCATCGAGCAGCGCGGGCTCGGCATAACCTTCTCCAAGCACGAGGGATTCGGGATTGAGGAAATCCTTATAATCTTTGTCTTCGGGCACCTGGCTCATGTCGGCAAGGGTGAAGAGACGGTCGTAGTTGCGTATCTCGATGGATTTGGCATGCGCCGTGCTGACCCAGTGGATGGTGCCCTTGACGGAGCGCCACTCGCCAGCGCCGGGACGGGTCGAAGGGTCGTAGGTGCAACACAGTTCGATGATGTTGCCCTCGGCATCCTTGATAACCTCTTCGCACTTGATGATATAGGTGTACTTGAGGCGCACTTCCCCGCCGGGTTTGAGGCGGAAGAACTTCTTGGGAGCGTCTTCCATGAAGTCGGCCCTTTCTATGAAAAGCTCACGGGTGAAGGGCACCTTGCGGCTTGCACCTTCGGGTTCCGCAGGATTGAGCGGGCAGTCGAACCACTCCACCTGTCCCTCGGGGTAATTGGTGATGGTAAGCTTGACGGGGTCCTGGACTACCATATAGCGGTTGGAACGGGTGTTGAGGTCCTGGCGCACGCACCACTCGAGAAGCTGGATATCCATGAGCTGGTCGCGCTTGCTGACACCGATCTTGTCGCAGAAAAGTTTGAGGCCCTCGGGGGTGTATCCGCGACGGCGTACACCGCAGAGCGTCGGCATACGGGGATCGTCCCATCCGCTAACAAGGCCCTTCTGGACCAGTTCCAGCAGCTTTCGCTTACTCATGAGGGTATAGGTGAGGTTGAGCCTCGCGAATTCGTACTGATGGCTGGGATAGATGCCCAGGGTCTCGATGAACCAGTCGTACAGCGGACGGTGCACGTCGAACTCCAGGGTGCAGATGGAATGGGTGATATGCTCGATGGAGTCGCACTGGCCGTGGGTGAAGTCGTACATCGGGTAGATGCACCACTTGTCGCCGGTACGGTGGTGATGGGCATGCTTGATGCGGTACAGGATGGGGTCGCGGAAGAACATGTTGGGGTGCGACATGTCTATCTTGGCGCGAAGGACCTTCTCGCCGTCGGCGTACTTGCCTGCCTTCATCTCACGCAGGAGGCGCAGGTTCTCCTCGACGCTGCGATCTCTCCAGGGGCTGGGGGTACCGGGGGTCTCCACAGTGCCGCGGCCGCGGGAAATCTCTTCCTGACTCTGGTCGTCAACATATGCCAGGCCTCTCTGTACCAGCTGTTCGGCCCACTCGTAGAGCTGGTCGAAATAGTCGGAGGCATAGAGTTCCTTCTCCCATTTGAATCCAAGCCAGGTAATGTCTTCCTTTATGGAATCCACATATTCGGTGTCTTCTTTTGTGGGATTGGTGTCGTCGTAGCGGAGATTGGTCTTGCCGCCGTACTTCTGCGCAAGGCCAAAGTTGATACAAAGGCTCTTGGCATGTCCGAGATGAAGGTAACCGTTGGGCTCCGGAGGGAAACGGGTGAGGATGCTTTCGACTTTTCCGGTCTTGAGGTCGTTCTCGATTATTTCTTCGAGAAAATTGAGTTTGCGTTCTTCTTCCACTTTTATTTGATTTTTTTGTATTCAACAACTTTTGCCTTGTATCCCAGAGCATTGATAGCTTTGCGCAGGGAGACTGTATCCGTCTTGGCAGGGTTGAAGGCGATTGTGACCGTCTTGTCGGAGACGTTGACGGAAAGGTCCTTCACACCCTTTTCGAAACCTACGTTGTCTTCTATCTTGCGGGCGCAATTGCCGCAGTGAAGATTCGTAAGGAAGACCACTTGCACGAGTGCAAGCACAATCATCAGATGCTTGTTCATATATTATCGTATTTTTTCCAAATCGTCATACGGATTCCGGCATATACCCTTGCGCCCATAAGGGGGCCCCAGATGCAGCTGGCATCGAAATTCCGGCTCCAGGGAGCATCTGCACAGATAATGGGTGCACGCTGCGTGAATCCCGTAAGATTCTCTCCTCCCATATACACTTCAAAGCCCTTGAACCTCCTGGTAACCTGAGCGTACAGAAGAGGACAGGCTGGAGAATAGCCGCCGGCGTAGTCTTTCTCCATAAACTCCCACACCTTGCAGGGACCGTTGAGGCTTGCGGTAAAATCGAATATCCACTTACGCAGACGCGTTGCGTACTGCAAGTTAAGTACGGCCTTGTAACGGCTCGTCATGGGTTTGACGTCTGAACGCTGGTGCAGCAGGCTCTGGCGGGCGTCGGTATAGCGTCCTGTCAGATTCACGGTAAAGCCGCGGAATGGTTCGCTTGAGAAATCGAGCTGGAAACTGTCGGTCCGCGAATAGCCTCCGTCGGGCATCCCGTAGAAATAAATAGCGTCCATCGTATAATCTACGAACATCTGGCTGGCGAAGCGCGTTCCGAAATAATCAAAACTGAGGTAAGTCTTCCCGCTGCCGTCCCAGGGCAGATACCACGTTACGTTGCCGCCGAAGGTCCAGGCATCCTCGAGATAATCGCCGGCGAATCCGCCATCGAAGGATTTACCCGTGGAAAGCACTCCGATATTGTCGGTGAGCGGCAGACTGTAACGGAGACCGCGTCCGCCGTTGCCTCTCAGGACAAGGCTTTCCCAGGGCGCCCATTTGAGGGTAAGACGCGGCGAAGCGAAGAATCCGTAGCCATTGAACCAGTCGCCACGCAGGGCGGCGATGGCAGAGAAATTGTCACCGGGAGTGAATGTATATTCGGCAAAAGCCCCGGCATTGACATGCCGCATGGATATATCGCCCTCCAAGCGGGACCCTTCTTCAGCCAAGGAACGGACCAGATGCTGGTACAAAAAATCCCCTGTGCCTCCGACTCCGAGCGTGAGATGATGCACATCGGAGCTATGGTCCTGATACAAAAGGTTGAAAAAGGCGGAATGCTGCTCTGCGAGATACGGGTTCCCGCCGAAGCCGGCGTCGATATTATGGTAATTGTAATCCAGGACGGCAGCGATATTGCGGGTATTGCCGGAATCGAGGGGAATTCCGAGTTTGGCATACGCTCCGCCGTCGGTATTGGCCACATCGCTCTGCCAGGGGTGGGAGCCGGAAAACTGCCCTCCGAGCTTGCGGTCATACAGGCCATGTACCCCGAAACGGAGTTGCACACCGCTCGGAGCGTAATACAGCCAGCGGTTGGACAGTGCCACCATTCCGCCCCTCGGATCGTCGAGGAAGCCATCGTGGTTATTGTCCATCTTCATGAAGTTGCCGCTGGCATGGGCAAGCAGGATAGTGCTCCACTTGCCGTCGGAATCCAGCTGATGAGCGCTCGCAAGGTTGAGGTCGGCACGGGTGTCACTCATCAGAGAGGCCTGCAGGAAGAGAGGGATCTCGTCCGTAGGCTTGCGGTGCTCGACGTTTATCTGGCCGGTCATGGATTCCACGCCGTTTATTACGGAAGTCACACCTTTGGCCACCTGGATGCTCTCCAGCCACTGCGACGGGATGTAATTCAAGCCCCAGGGCGCAGCGACTCCGCGCATGACGGGACGGTTCTCGTCGAGCATCTGGACATAGATGCCGCTCTGCCCGAGGAGCCTGATCTGGCGCGCCCCGGTGACGGCGTCGCTGTAGCCTACGGATACCGAGGCCGAATTCTCAAAACTGTCGGCAAGGGTGCAGCAGGCCATCTTTCTAAGACCTGCGGAAGAAATGACCTCTGTGCGGATATCGCGTCCCCTCGAAAGCGTACCGGAAGCACCCTCACCGGTAAAAACCGAAGCCGAGAGGGTGTCACGGCGCTCCGACTCGCTGCCGGCAGAAACCTGAGCTCCGGCCAGGAATGCAAGATGCAGGGCAAGCAATATCGCAACAGGCTTTCTCATAATATGTTCATCGATTGCTCACGAATCTTTTCGAGCTCGTCTTTCATGCGCACCACGGCCTTCTGGATGCCGGAGTGGTTGGCCTTGGAGCCGGTGGTGTTGATTTCGCGTCCCATCTCCTGGATGATGAAACCGAGCTTCTTGCCGGGATAAGCTTCCGTCTCAATGGTGTCGAGGAAGTACCTGCAGTGCTGACGGAGGCGCACCTTTTCTTCGTTGATGTCGTATTTTTCGAGGTAATAGACCATTTCCTGCTCAAGACGCTCGGGATCCAGCCGCAGCCGCAGGTCTTCCGCAGTCTTGACTATGCGGTCGCGCGCAGCGCTGATGCGTTCCGCCTCGTAGCTCTCCACCTCGTTTTCCAGTTCCAGGATGATGCCGACCCTGGAGCAGACGTCGTCTCTGAGAGCCTCTCCCTCATGGAAACGGTAGGCCACGATGGCGTCGAGAGCCTCTCCGAAGGCTTTCTCGACCAGCGGCCAGTTGTCGGGAGTAATGACGTCGCGGCGGGTGGAATCGAGCACGTCGGGCATGCGGAGCAAGGTCGCCAGCAGGTAGTTAGGTTCATGAAGATGAAGATTGACCGCTCCTATCTCGGCCCCCAGTTCCTGCAGCTGACGGTAATAATCGAGGGCCAGCTCGCGGTTGATCATCCTGCTCGCGCCGCCCGAATTGGGTTCCCATGTGAGGAACACGTCTATAGTTCCCCTCTGAAGACGGTCTGCAAGCTGCTTGCGCAGAGGCATTTCCTTGTCCTTCGGGAGGAGCGAGGACTTTATGCTGATTTCTGCATTCTTGCCGTTCACGGAACGGATTTCCACTATGAGCTTGCCGTCCTCCAACAAGGCTTCCGCCCTGCCGTATCCTGTCATTGACTGTATCATTCTACCACAATTTGATTTCTCCCATTTCCAGTCCCCAGCAGCCGTCGGTGATGATGGGGGTATTGTAACCGGCAGGGTCTGCCACATAGCTGAGGCCTTCCACGAAAGTGTGGGAGTGCCCGCCTACCACCAGATCGACACCCTTGATGAGGGCGGCGTTGGCATGGTCTTCTTCGTAACCCTGGTGCGACAGCAGGATGACCAGGTCGCACTTCTCATTGCTGCGCAGATGCTCTGCCCAGCGGTTTGCCTCGCGCACGGGGTCGAGCTGCGGGATTCGGGAAGATATGGTTTTGGCGACACAGGTCGATATGTCGGCCTCGAGGCCTATTATGCCTATCTTCATGCCGCCTTTATTCACTATAGCATAAGGTTTTACGTATTCTCCAAGCTCGAAGCTCCGAAGGTCGAGGTTGGCGCATACGACAGGGCACTTAATGTCTTTGACACGAGACGTAAGGTCTTCTATTCCGTCATCGAACTCATGGTTGCCCAAAGCTACGGCGTCGTAGCCCATGGCGTTTATCATGTCAACCTCCAGGCGTCCGTGCAGCTCGGTATAATAGGAACTGCCCTGGTTGAAGTCGCCTGCATGCAGGAGCAGCACCTTGTCTGCACCTTCCGCCTTGCGTACGGAATCCACGAACGCGGCACGCTCGATGATGCCGCCGCGGCCGTCGCGCAGAGGGTCGAAGTGGGAATGGGTATCGTTGGTGTGCAGGATGACGAGACGGGGCCCGCATGCACACAGGGCGGCGCCTGCCGCCAGGATTGCGAATATCTTTTTCATCACTGCTTGACTATGACCCTCCCGTCGGTCTGGTATTCTATGGCCTTGCCCGCGGCGGTAAGTGAACGTACGTAATTTTCTACTACATCGCCGATTATGACACCGGTATCGATAACTTTTGAGGCCCCCTGGCCTACATGCAGGTTGTCTCCGCCGTCGAGCAGGAAATCAACCGTACCGACGCCGTATTTCTTCTTGGGGTCGATAGGCTTGCCGCCGACCTCGACGCTCTCCAGCTTGCCGCCCGAAATCACCATCCTGGCGCCGCTGATGCACTGCGGGCCGAATTCTGCGATTTCGTTCATAAGCCTCAGAAGCGCCTCTCCGTTAAGCTCCACCCACACGACCTTGTTGTTGAACGGGAACATGGAGCGGATGTCGTCAAGCAGCACGTCTCCCTCTGGCATATCGACCCTGATGCCGCCGAAGTTGGCCACCGCCACCTCGGTATGCATGCCGGTGAGACGTTCCGTCTGCTCGCGGAGCAGATCGACCACGAAGTTGCTGAGTTCCGACTCGGGGGCGGCTTTCTTCATGAAGCGGGTGGAGAATGCAACCACTTCCTTGACGCGGGCCATTGCAGGCTGCGCGCCTATAAGGGCCGCAGCGACGGCCGGAGTGGCTCCGTCCTTGAACACTTTGCCGGACGGAGAAACGTAACTGCCGTCGGCTTCGATTGTACCGAGGGCCTGGGGAACGTTGTCGGCAGACGGGGCGCTTACGCCTGTACGATGGCCGTCCATCGCATACTTCTGCCAGGTGAAGCCCTGCTTGCAGCCGGCCAGAATGCACAGAGCAGCGGTGAGCACGAGGAATTGTCTGTTCATAGATGCGTTCTTCGTTTTATTTCTGTTTGAACCAGTTCCAAAGGTCTTTCCAGGTGGATTTCTTGCCGAACATCAGTATGCCGACCTTGTAAACCTTGGCAGACGCCCAGGCGCAGGCCACTGCTGTCGCCACGAGGGCGAGAACCGAAACGGCGATTTCCCAGAACGGCACGCCGAAAGGAAGCCTCGCAAGCATTACGATGGGAGAGGTGAAAGGAATCATCGATCCCCAGAATACTATTGCGCTGTCGGGAGCCTTGAATGCATAGATGGCTATGAAGAAACCAAGCAGCAGAGGGATGGTAAGAGGCAACTGGAGCTGGGTGGAATCGCCTTCGTTCTCGACTGCGGAACCGATTGCCGCGAACATGGAGGCGTACAGCAGGTAGCCGAATACGAAGAAGAGGATGAAGCATACGATGATGGTGCCGAAGGGCAGGTTGCGTACGGTGGAGAGAATGACGGAGAGACCGTCGGACTCGGATACCGCTGCGGTGGCGGCCTCTATCTGCTCAGTGCCTACGCCGCTCATGCTGCTCACGAGCTCGGTGGGATCGGAGCCTCCCAGCAGGCCGGGGCCGGCTATCGCTCCGACAATTCCTACAATTGCGGCCGTGAGCACTATCCACAGCAGGAACTGGGTGAGGGCGACCAGGGCGACGCCTATTATCTTGCCGAACATCAGCTCGGTAGCCTTTACGGAGCTCACCAGGACCTCAACTACGCGGCTGGCCTTTTCTTCTATGACGGAAGACATCACCATGCCTCCGAAGAGGGTGATGAACATGTAGATTATCATGCCCAGTATCATAGATACGGCCATATAGACGCCGGATTCGGATATCTGCTCCTTGCCTTCTTCATCGACGGTATAGGACTTGAGCTTGACGTGAGCCTTGACGTCGTGCATGAGCTCGCGCAGGTTGTCAACTCCGGTCTGCTCGATGCGCCAGTTCTCCACGGCGTCGTCTATCCTGGAATTGAGGTTTTCGCTGAGGTCCACTCCAAGGGGCTTGACGGAATAGATGTCGGCATTTACGGTGCGCTGCTCGGCGTCGAGCTCGCTGACGACCAGGAGTGCGTCGTAGCCGAGGGATGCCAGGGAGGTCTTTATCTGCTCGGGATCGCCCTCCGTGAGTATGGTGTACTGGGCGGACTCGCCGCTTTCGAGCGAGGGAGCCACAATGCCGGAGCGGTCGAGCACGGCGATGCTCTTGGAACTCTCCTTGGTGCCGAGCATGATGAGTGAGGGCAGCATGCACATTGCTGCGAACAGGATGGGAACGACGAAGGTGGTGATGAGGAAACTCTTCTTCTTTACCTTGTTGAGGTATTCCCTGCTGATGATGATTCCGGTGGTATGCAGATTCATTGCTTCTCGGTGACTAATTTGATGAAAATGTCGTTCATGCGGGGCATGAGCTCCTTGTAGGAATTGATGGTGACGCCTTTGGCGAGATATGCCTGGAGGGTGGAAGTGCCGTCGGTCTCCCGTGGCAGGACCTCCGTGTGACGGCCGTCGGCGTCGGTGTAAACCAGCTCGACGTTGTTGTTGCCGTACTCGCGGCGTATATGATCGACTCCGCCGGTGATTACCAGGCGGGATTTGTTGATGAGGGCTATGTTGTCGCAAAGCTCCTCGACGGATTCCATATTGTGGGTGGACAGGATGATGGTCGCGCCTTCCTCCTTGAGGCGGAGGATTTCCTTACGGATGATCTCGGCGTTGACGGGGTCGAATCCCGAGAAAGGCTCGTCGAGAATCATGAGGGAGGGACGGTGGACGACGGTGGTAATGAACTGGAGCTTCTGGGCCATGCCCTTTGAGAGTTCCTCCACCTTCTTGTCCCACCAGTCCTGGATGCCGAAACGCACAAACCAGTCTTTGAGGGCGGCACGGGCGTCCGCCGCGCTCATGCCCTTGAGACGGGCGAGGTACATGGCTTGGTCTCCGACCTTCATTTTGCGGTAAAGGCCGCGTTCCTCGGGCATATATCCTATCTTTTCCACGTCCCGCTGGGTTATGGGGCTGCCGTTGAACAGCACCTCGCCTGACTCCGGGATGGTGATGCGGTTTATGATTCTGATAAGGGTGGTCTTGCCTGCTCCGTTGGGGCCCAGCAATCCAAAAATCTGTCCCTGCGGGACTTCGATGCTCACGTGGTCGAGGGCCACTTTTTCACCGAAGCTTTTGCAGACTTCTTTGCTTTCGATTATCGACATTGTGCAATTTGTGTTTTAATCTTCAAATATAGGCATTTTTCGCGGGTTTTTAACTATTTTTGCCTCGATGAAACGCCTTGCAATACTTTTTTTGATTCTGTCCGCCCTCAGCGTCAGGGCTCAGGACGTCAACACCACTTTTTCGCCCGATTCGGCGAAAGTCGCCTTCACACGTGACAACGACCTATGGATAAGGGATTTACTCTCCGGTAAAGAGCATCGCATAACATCCGACGGCTCCCCTTCCATCCTCAACGGATACGCCTCCTGGGTCTATTACGAAGAAATCTTCGGGCGCTCTTCGCAGTACCGCGCTTTCTGGTGGAGTCCCGATTCCCGCAAGCTGGCTTTCTACCGCTTCGACAATACCGAAGTGCCGGTTTTTCCCATCTACTCCCCCTTCGGCCAGGACGGTTCGCTCAACCTTACCCGCTATCCCAAGGCCGGTGAGCAGAATCCCGGCGTACGCATAGGCATCGCCGACCTCGACAGCGGCGGCATCACCTGGGCGTCGTTCAGCGAAGACTCCGAACAGTATTTCGGGACTCCCTTCTGGGGCCCCGGTTCGCAGGAGCTCTTCGTAAGCCGCATGCCCCGCAGGCAGAACCTACTTGAGGTATTCGCCGTAAATGCCTCCGACGGTTCCCCCCGCAGCGTTTACAAAGAAGAGTATCCCACCTGGGTCACATGGATAGAAGGCATGCTGTTCACCGACAAGGGACTGTACATGGCCCGCAACTTCGAAACCGGCTGGGAGCAGATATATTTCCTGGGCTATGACGGCTCCCTTGCTCGCCTGTCGGACGGACAGAACTGGGATATACGCCTAATCAAGGCAGACCCCCGCAAGGGTGACGTCTGGTTCCTTGCCAAACGGGATTCCAGGATACATTCCACACTTTACAAGCTCGACCGCAAAGGACGTATCATCGCCCTTACCAATCCCGCCCTCAACGTCGCAAGCGCCTCTGTCAGCGACGATTTCAAGACTTTCAAAGCCATGGCGTCCAATGTCCGCACGCCCTGGGTCGAACTGAGCGGCAACGCCAGGAAAGCCTGCAAATTCCAGCAGACGGCCGAAAGCGACGATGAAGCTCCCCGCCCCGAACTCGTAACCATTTCCAACGACGGTTTCGATCTGTACGGACTCATGTCGGTGCCCAAGGACTTCGACCCCTCGCTCAAGTATCCTGTCGTCATGCAACTGTACGGAGGCCCAGGCACCCCGTACGTACGCGACTTCTGGAAGAGCCGCGACTCACAGGACCTCTGGTGCTGGGAAAACGGAATCATCTACATCGTCGTCGATCCCCGCTCCTCAGGAGAAAACGGGCGCAAGGGCATGGACCAGGCTTTCCGCCGCATGACGGTAATCGAACTGCAGGACTACATCGCCTGGGCCCGCTGGCTCCAGAGCCTTCCCTATGTTGACGGGAGCCGCATCGGCGTAGAAGGATTCTCGTTCGGAGGCACCACCACAGCCATGCTGGTACTGCGTTACCCCGAGTATTTCTGCTGCGGCGTCGCCGGCGGCGGAGTTTACGACTGGACCCTTTACGATTCCCACTATACGGAGCGTTACATGGATACGCCTCAGGCCAACCCCGAAGGTTACAAAGAGGCAAGCGTCCTGAGCTGGGTCGAAGACTGCGCCCTGCGGCAGTCAGGCGGCCTGCACAAAGGCACGCCCGCACTCAAGCTCACCCATGGCACCGGCGACGACAACGTCCACTTCCAAAACACCTTGCAGCTTATTGACGCCCTGCAGAAAGCGGGCATCCAGTTCGATCTGATGATTTATCCCGACGGCATGCACGGGTACCGCGGCAAGCAGCACGAGCACGACAAGGCCTCAGACAGGCTGTTCTGGAGCCGTCACCTTCTGGCAGACTAATATGCGCCTCTCCCCTTCCACGGGGCAGGCAAAGATATGGACGGGGCCTCCGGGCTTCGTCCTTGTCTTTTTCCTAAGCTGCTCAGAAGTCAGCGGGACCTGCCTGGCGGTGATTTCGGCCTGCGGGTATTTGGCCCCAAGGCCTTTGAATACCGAAGACGCAAGCGGAAGGTCTTCGAGTATGGTATAGAACTTCCCGAAACGGCTCAGGCCCTCAGTCCATCCGCAGCGGCAGTATCCGGTACGGCCATCGAGCACAATCGCGCCCTGAGGCGCATCCAGGCCCGATTTTACCATTGCGGCAGAAGGCACGAACAAAAGTGAGCCGGCGGCTGCAGGCTGCGAAGGGTCGTAGCGCAGTCCGTCTTCCCACAGGGATACCCCCTCCCAAACGGCCCCGGCCCGGCAGATGCAGAGCAGTTCCTTGCACTCCCCTTCCGAGCCCAGCACGGCTATGCGTTCCAGGCAGTCGCCAAAGCGACGCCGGAGCATCGTCATGTCGGCCATGGGAGAGAATTTGACCATCACCTGAAGCTTTGCCAATTCAAGCAGCTGCGGCATGAGCGCCACGGCATCAGGACTGCATTCCTCGGGAAGGAACAGCTTGCGGCCCGCTTCGTCGCGCCGCGCCGGATCGAGGTAGATGACGTCGGGGGCGAATTCACGCAACGCATCAGCCCAGGCGGCAGCTCCGGGAACTATGTCGAAGCCGCTAAAAACGACA
This sequence comes from uncultured Bacteroidales bacterium, assembly GCA_946539455.1. Lineage (GTDB taxonomy): Bacteria > Bacteroidota > Bacteroidia > Bacteroidales > UBA932 > Cryptobacteroides. The sequence continues at coordinate 16,868 of CAMNHL010000021.1, read as the reverse complement.
TTCGACAAACCCAGGACGGCGAAATTGTGCCGCACGGCATCAAGCAGCACGGCGTCCCTTTCGTTATACAGCAGACGGGAGGCCCTTTTGCTGAAAGCCCAACTGTCCACACCCAGACCTCCGGTGAGATCCGCCACCCTTGCGCCCTCCGGGATGAAGGATGCCTTGACGGCCGCAGTCGCCTCGCTCGAAGACTGCTGGAAGTTTATGGAGCCGGGAACGCGTATATCGGCGCCGCGCCACGATGGCACCTTGGCGTCGAGCTTGCAGCGTCCCGATTCTTCGAGTCCCTTGAGTATGTCGGCGAAGCTCCCTTTCATAGGAACAAGGAGTCGGGGAAATTGACCAGATACACCTTGTGGACGGCCCTCGTGAGCGCGGTGTAGAGCCACTTGAGGTCCTCGGCCGTCTGGAACGGCTGCCAGAAAGGATTGTCGATGAAAACGCAGTCCCACTGTCCGCCCTGCGCCTTGTGACAGGTTATGGCGTCGGCATATTTGAGCTGGAGTGCATTGAAGTACGGGTCTTCGCGTACGGCCTCCCAGATGCGTTTTTTGGATCCGCGGTCGGCATAATCGGCGCTCACGCCTGCATACAGGGCATTCTGCTGCTCGTAAGTGAGCGAGGCCGACTCGCTTGTGAGAGTATCCAGGCAAACTTTTGCCTGAAGCTCGCAGCCGTAGTCGGGAAACTCCAGCAGGGCGTCGGCAAAACGCAGGCCGTATCTATCTTCGAAGTTCCAGATTTTCTGCAGCACCGCCACATCGCCGTTGGCTATGTAATCCAGCTGCTCCACGTCTTCCACAAACTGGTAGCAGTTCTTAACTATCATGAACTTGTCGCCGCGGGCAAGTTCTTCTTCCTTGTAGAGGACCTTGGCCCGTATGCCGAGATTGTAGCGTATGGCCCGCTTGTTCGAGCGGGTCAGGACAACCGTCGAATCGTAGGAATATCGGTCGTATGCATCGGAAATCGCCTCCAGCAGCTCTCCCCCGCCGATGCGGACTATATCGTCACGCCCGCGTACGTCGAGCACGGCATCTTCGCTTGCCTCGTCGGGACCGGTTTCGGCAATGCGTTTGCGGAGGGCCGTCGCGTTGCTCAGTATGCCCGATTGGGCAGCCTGCCGAACGACGGTCGAAAGAGTGGCGTACTGCACCCCGCCAAAGCCGTCCATGAACTCGCGGGTAAGGGCCGGCGACGCATCGAGGCCCACCGGAGGCAGCTGTGCGTCATCGCCCATCAGCACAAGGCGGCAGTCGTTACCCGAACGCACGAAAGTCACAAGGTCTTCCAGCAGGTTGCCGCTCCCGAAGACGGAAGGGTTTTGCTGTCCGCCTGCGTCAATCCCTATCAGCGATACCTCATCGACAACGAACAGCGTGTGCTTGGATTTGTTGGGGGCCAGCGAGAAGCTGCCGTAGCCGTCGGCGCCGACAGATTTCTGACGATAGATATGCTTGTGAATGGTAGATGCGGGAAATCCTGCCATGCCGGAGAGCACCTTCGCAGCGCGCCCCGTAGGCGCAAGCAGTACCGAGTTGATTCCCAAGCGCTTAAGATAAGCGATTACGGCAGCCATGGCCGTAGTTTTGCCGGTGCCGGCGTAACCGTTGACTACGAAAATGTCGCCGTCGTCGGCAGTGAGGAAATGCGCCAGGCCGCGAAACATGGCATCCTGGCAGCCCGTGGGTTCCATGCCGAGCAGCCGAAGAAAACCGGAATGCAGGGAATTCTCGTCCATCAGCGGTTGCGGCGGTCGAAAATCATGGCCACGACCGCAAGGATGGGATAAATCTCTATACGCCCAAGGAACATGTCGGCGGTAAACACCAGCTTGGCAAGTTCGGGGGCCGAATTGAAGGAGCCCATCGACCCCATTTCGCCAAGGGCGGGACCTACGTTGCTTATGCTGGTAATCGACGCCGCGAGGGAGTTCTGCCAGCCTACTCCCAGCCAGAGGCATAGGGTCATTGACAGGGCGAGCAGGAGCACATAGAGCACGATGTACAGGAGCTGCGGGGTAACATCGTCGTCTTTGAGTATCTTGCCGCCCAGACGGACTTCGTTAATGGAAGACGGATGCAGGATGCGGTTGATCTGTCTGCCTATCGACTTGAAAAGCAGTATCACCCTGTCTATCTTGAGACCGCCGGAAGTGGAACCGGCGCAGGCGCAAACAGCAGCCGGAATCAGTATGAGCGCGCACATCAGTCCGGACCAGGTGCTGTTGTCGATGGTGGCGAATCCGGTAGTGGTCGAGATGCACATAACCTCGAACAGTCCGTTCCACAGCGAGGAGCCCCAGCTGTCGCAGTATCCGCCAGCCTTGAGGTTGATGCCCAGAAGCAGGGAGAAGACCAGTACCGATACGGTATAATACTTGACTATCGGATTGTTGAGAGGCCTAAGCGAACGATTGATCACAGACAGGTACAGCAGACCGAAGTGTATGGACGACAGGTACATGCACAGCATGGTGGCGCCCTCTATCCAACGGGAGCCGAAAGCTCCGATGGATGCGTTGCGAGTGCTGAAGCCGCCGGTTGCCGTGACGCTCATGGCATGGCATACGGCATCAATGAACTTCATTCCACCGACCATATAGAGCACAAGCGCAAGCAGGAAGATACCGAAATAGATGCTGGCGAAAGTATATACCCTTTTGTTGGTGCTGCCCCCGTAGGAAGAACGGGACATGCTGCTGATCTCCATGTGCACGAGCCTGAGTTTGACAGGACTGGAGTCGGGAATGACAAGCAGAAGGAATACTACGACTCCCAAACCGCCGATGAAATGCGTGGCGCTGCGCCAGAACAGCAGGCTGTTGGGAAGCGCCTCGACATTGTCGAGTATGGTTGCGCCAGTGGTGGTAAAGCCCGATACGCTCTCGAACCAGGCGTTCTGCAGCGAGAAGGGTCCGCCCCAAAGGGCATAAGGCAGCATGCCGAATACGAAGGAAAGGAGCCACGACAGGACTATCGTCACATATCCTTCCTTGAGGGTGATGGCACCGGGCCGGCGTACGAAGATGAAAGGAAACGCACCCACCAGGAAAGTGATGATGAAGCTGATGAACAGCGCCACAAGGGCACTGTCGTTGCCGCTGAACATGGATATCAGGACCGATAACAGCATGAACAGCGAACTCACCAGCAAGGCCGCTCCGACGTTACGGCTTATCGCTTTCCAATTCATTTGATTCGCGGGATTTGAGGTCCTTGAGGCGTTTGCGAAGCTGCAGGTTCTCCTGGGTCAGTTCGTCTATGCCGTCATTGAGACGCACGAGTTCGTCGTCTCCGTCGAAGACATAGGTGTAACGCTTGCCGTATGAACGGTATGCATCCATCCCCTCAAGCATCTTGTACAGGGGATTGACGTAATAGGCCATCATGAAGAAGAGCAGCATCAGGACCAGGAGCAGGCCCACTCCTACAGCCACGATGCCGGGAATGATGCTCCTGTAGAAGCCGCGCTCGAAGGTGAGGGAATTCTTTTCCAGGTCCCTGTAAATCGCCTTTTCGAGGGCGTCGATGTCGGACGTGAGTATTTCGAAGCTGGGCTGGAGCCGGTTGAAGTACCAGCTGCGGGAATCGATGAAATAGGAATCCAGGACGTTCTCGAGTTCCAGTGACGTAAGGATATAGGCCGAACAGGAATACACCACGGAATCGGTAAGAGGCTGTATCACATTGGACTCCAACGACGTACGCAGTGAGTCGCAGTGCGACAGGAAGTATTGCTGGTCGAATTCGGGCAGCTCGGCATAGAAATCGTCACCAATGACAGTAAGGATGTCAAGGTTGTATTTGTTGCACAGGTCGGAGAGTTTGTGCGCGGTATTGAGGCTTTTGATGTCATCGGCTATGAGGTCGGATACATAGGTGCTCATCTTGGCGTACTCCAGCACCGAAATGGTGGCGGAGACAAGCAAAATGGCCGCTATGGCACTCAGACTCAGTGTAAGTTTTGCCTTAAGTGACAATTTCATTTTAAATTTTTTTACAAAATCTTTACAAATATAGGAATTTATTGGTATTTTTGCATAATAACGCCCACGCAATGACCAACAGTTTCCTAAGCGACTCCGGAAAAAACGCCCACATCAAGCGACAGATACTCCGCCTGTGCATAGAGCACGAAGACTCCAGCATTTCCTATTTCAGCAAAACGCTGGGAATCAGCGTACCCACCATAACCAAGCTGATAGGCGAGCTGATAAGCGACGGCTTTTTGCTCGATGAGGGCAAGATGGGCACCACCGGAGGCCGGAGGCCCAGCATCTACGGACTGAATCCCAACGCCGGCTTCTTCGTGGGAATCGACGTGGCCCGCCACCATTTCCACATCGCCATCTGCGACTTCAAGGGCAGCCTTCTCAAATACATAGAAGACATAGAGTTCGTGCTGGAATCGTCCGGAGCCTCTTTCCGGCAGATGTGCCGCATGGTCAAGGACCATGTCGTCGCCGCAGGCATACCCTGGATAAAGGTGCTTTCGGTGGGCGTGAGCCTGTCGGGACGTGTGAACCCCGAGCAGGGCTATTCCCTCACCTATTTCGTAAGCGACGACCTGCCTCTTAAAGAACTGTTCCAGAGGGAACTCAACGTACCGGTAAGCATCGAGAACGATTCCCGTGCGCTTACGTACGGCGAATTCATGTATCTTGGCAACGAGGCCGACCGCAACATGATAGCCGTCAACCTCAGCTGGGGTCTGGGCATGGGCATGATCATGGACGGCCGCCTGTATTACGGCAAATCTGGTTTCTCCGGCGAGATAGGCCATTTCCCCCTGCTCGACAACAACGTAATGTGCCGCTGCGGAAAAATCGGCTGCCTGGAGACCGGCGCATCGGGTTCCGCCCTCCACCGCATGATCGTCGAGAAACTCAAGGAAGGACGCAGGTCCTCCCTCTCGAAGCTTTACCGAGAGACAGGCAACATAGAGCTTTCTGACATCCTCTCCGCCGTGCAGGACGGCGACGTGCTCGCCATCGAATGTATAGGCGAGGTCGGCGCCACGCTGGGACGCGGCATCGCGGGTGTTATCAACATCTTCAACCCGGGACTGGTAATCATCGGCGGACGCCTCATCGTAGGCCGCGAGCACCTGCTGCTGCCCATCCGTACCGCAGTCAACAGGCTTTCGATGGCCCGCGTTACGGCCGATACGAAGATACGCCTCTCGACTTTGGGGCGCAAGGCAATCTGCCTTGGCGACTGCCTGCTGGCCCGCAAGAAACTGCTTGGTATTTAACCGCTAGCGGGAGGCCAGCCTGAGCAGGTACTGGCCGTACTCGTTCTTGGCCATGGGAGCGGCGGCTGCACGCAGACGCTCTGCATCTATCCAGCCTTTGTCGAACGCAATGCCCTCGAGGCACGCAAGCTTGAGTCCCTGGCGCTTCTCTATGACCTCCACAAAGGTGCTCGCATCGCTAAGGGAATCGAAGGTTCCCGTATCCAGCCATGCGAATCCGCGTCCGAGCGGCTGCACAAGGAGCTGTTCCGATTTGAGGAACTCCTGGTTGACGGTCGTGATCTCCAACTCTCCGCGCGCCGACGGTTTGATGGTCGCGGCGACGTCCACAACCTTGTTGGGATAAAAATACAGTCCCACGACAGCATAGTTCGACTTTGGATTTGCGGGCTTCTCCTCTATTCCGAGGCATTTGCCGGCAGAGTCGAATTCGGCCACGCCGTACCTCTCGGGATCCTTTACCCAGTAACCGAAGACGGTGGCCATGGAATCCTCTTCGGCGGCGCGCACGGCCTCCTGGAGCTTGCGGGTGAAAGATTCTCCGTAGAAAATGTTGTCGCCCAGCACCAGGGCGGCACAGTCGTCACCTATGAACTCCTTTCCGATTATGAATGCCTGCGCAAGACCGTCGGGAGACGGCTGCTCAGCATACTGGAGGCGTATTCCGAAATCGGAACCGTCGCCCAGCAGCCTGCGGAATGCAGGAAGGTCGGTGGGAGTCGATATGACGAGGATGTCCCTGATTCCGGCGAGCATCAGCACGCTCAGAGGATAGTAGATCATGGGCTTGTCGTATATCGGGAGCAACTGCTTGCTCACACCCTTGGTGATGGGATAAAGACGGGTGCCGGAACCGCCGGCCAGAACTATTCCTTTCATATTAGAGAATGTTGGACAGACATTCGTCGAGGCTTTCCGTCCAATGAGGGACGGTCACGCCGAAAGTCTGTTTGATTTTTGTTTTGTCGAGTACGGAATACGCAGGTCTGGTGACCTTGGACGGATATTCATCGGAGTGGCAAGGGAGCACCTTGCAGGAATCGTGTCCCGACTGCCGGGCAATCTGCCGGGCGAAATCGTACCAGCTGCACACTCCTTCGGAAGAAAAGTGATACACTCCTTCCCTGCCCTCCGCCAGACGGTTCTCGAGTATATGGAAGATCGAGCGTGCGAGGTCGAGGGCGTAGGTGGGAGTGCCGGCCTGGTCAAAGACCACACTTATTTCGGGACGTTCAGAGGTGAGGCGCAGCATGGTAAGAAGGAAGTTCTTGCCGAACTCGCTGTAGAGCCATGCCGTGCGGATGATGATGCTGCGGCAAGCGGATTCCTGTACGGCCTGCTCGCCCTGAAGCTTTGTGAGGCCATACACTCCCGTAGGATTGGGTAGCGCGTCCTCGCTTATGGGGGTATTGTAATTCTGCCCGCCGAAAACATAGTCGGTGCTTATGTGGACCAGAAGGCCGCCAACCGCAGCCATGGCGTCGGCAAGATTGCGGACGGCATCGGCATTGAGGCGACGGGCAAGTTCGGGGTTGTCTTCGGCCGCATCTACGTTGGTATATGCTGCACAGTTGACTATAGCATCAACAGATTCCTTGCGGACCATGTCGGATACAGCCTCACGGTCGGTAATGTCAAGCTCCGCCACATCGGTGAAGATATATCTGTCGCGGGACTTGGCAGCTACTATTCTTAGCTCCCTTCCCAGCTGACCATCAGCACCTGTAACAAGAATGTTCATATCTTTTCTACCATTTGAGAATCAATTTCCATGGTGGCTGTTCCCAGAAGTCCGAGCCTTACGGCAAGGCACTTTCCGTTTCCGGTGCTCACCAGTTCACACTCCACTCCGGCCAGCGGTCCGTCAGTCACCCGTACCCTGTCGCCGGGAGCGAGAGGGGCCTGCGATACGCTCACGCCGCTCCCCTTTTCGACCATGCTCATAAAAGTCTGCATCTCGCAGTCGCGAACCACCGAAGGCTCGCCGGCAAGCGACAGGAAGCCTCGGATCCGCGGATCGGACGACAGCAGTTCGAGCCGCCGGCGATTGGTACAGCGAATAAACACGAAGCGAGGCAAGACGAGGACATCGACTACCTTGCGGCGGTCGCTCCATCGCCTTACCTCCCTGCGCATGGGCAGATAGTACTCCACTCCGCCCGCTGCAAGCCATCCGGCTACTTTCTTTTCCTGACAACTGGCGACCTTGGCCACGTACCAGTGGCGTTGCTCTTGTGTTGTCTGAGGCAATTAAGCTTGGTCTTTCTGGGAATAGTAGTCGTAGGTGTGGTAGCCATAGCCGTATCCGTAACGGTAGCCACCCTTGCCTGCAGTCATCTCGGTGCCGTTGAGCAGCACTGTGACATTCTTTAGCGTTCCCTTGTTATATATGTCTTCGAGCTCCTGGAGCATGACCTTCTCGAACAGGCCTGCACGCACGATGAAGATAGTGCGGTCGGCAAGTTCGGAAATGATCTGGGTGTCGGCGACAACGTTGTGGGGAGGACAGTCGATGAATATGTAATCGTACTTGCCCTTCATTTCCTCGACCACGGAGGCGAACTTGGCGCTGCCTACGAGCTCGCTGGGGTTGGGAGGGATGGTACCGACAGGAAGGACGGTAAGGTTGTCGTAATCCTCGGGCTTGACCATGATGGAATCCAAGGAGATGGCTTCTCCGGAGAGGTAATTGGAGAGGCCCTTCTTGGGATTGCCAACCATGGCGGAAAGCGAGGCATGACGAAGGTCACCGTCAATCAGAAGGACCTTGGAGCCCTTGATGGACAGGGCGGCCGCAAGATTGGCGGAAACGTAGGTCTTGCCGGATCCGGGGTTGAAGGAAGTGACGATTATGACCCGGGAAGTGGTGCCGCGGGTTACGAATTCGAGGTTGGTGCGGCACACGCGGAATGCCTCGTTGGCAGCGTCGCGCTTGTTGTGCTTGACGATGAAGGAACTTTCCGAGGAAGCCTTCTTGCCAAACCCAGGCCTCTTGCCGGTCTGGGGAATCTCGCCGATGAAAGGAGCGGTAAGATCCTCGATGTCTTTCTTGCCGCGTACCTTGGTGTCGGTGACGGCAATGAGATATATGATTCCGAGAGGAATGAGCAGGCCTATCAGGAAAGCCACGAGGATTATCTGCTTGGTATTGGGAGAAGTAGGAGCGGAAGGGCCGGTAGGATTGGTGATGACCCTGGTGTTATAGGCGGTGAACGCCTGGGAGAGCTCGTTCTCCTCGCGCTTCTGGAGAAGGAAGAGATAGAGGGACTCCTTGACTTTCTGCTGGCGCTCGATGTCGAGAATGTACTTGGACTGCTTGGGGTTCTCGGAAAGGCGGGCGGTAGCAGTCTGCTCGGCACGCTGGAAGGAGGACATCTGGACCTGCAGGGCATTGATGAGGTCGTCGATGGACTCCAGGATGGTGGCGTGCATTGCACGGAGGTTGTTGTCCATCTCCACGACTATAGGGTTGCGGTCGGAGGAGTTGGCCACTATGTTGTTGCGCTGGAGCACTATGTCGTTGTACTTACCTATCTGGCCCGCGATATTGCTGTTGTTGAGGCTGGCGGGAGAAGGGAGCATCTTGGAAAGATCCTGGGTAGTGCTCATGTTGTTGCGTATGTAGCGTGCCGTGTAGAGCTGGTTGTCGAGTTCCTGGAGCTTGCGTGCCGCCTCCTGGGACTGGCTCATGTACATGGAAGAAGCTGCCGCAACGTCGGGTATTGCGTAGCGCGACTTGTAGTTGGATATGTCGGTATCGACGCTGCCGAGCTCTTTCTCGATGGCCTCCAGACGGTCGTTGATGAAGAGGCTGGTGCTTACGGCCATCTTGTTGCGGTCGTCAACCCAGTTCTCGTTGTACACGTTGATGACCATGTCCAGGACGTCTTCGGCCCTGCGGGGGCTCTGGTCGGTGATCTTGAGCTCAAGCACGTCGGCGAAGTTCTTGGCGTTGAGAGCGGAAGTGTCGAGGCGCCGGTTGTAGGAATTGGTGGCGGCCTGGATGCTGACGTGGTTTACGTAAATAGTCTGGTCGAAAGGCACGGTAGCTCCCTCGGAACGGGTGATCACGAGCGGACCGTGAAGTGTGCTGAGGGTATCGCCGAACTTGCCGGAATAAGCCTGCTGGTCGCGGGAATCGGGCACGCTCATGCGGATCTTGAAGTTGTCGCCGGACACGGGAGTCACGTCGAAATTGGCGGCCCCGACGGGATCGAGGAAGCGGGCCTTGATGGGGAGGGAGGCGCCGTAAATGACGTGCCTGCGGGCCCTGCCAGCAACAAAGTAATTGTAATCCAAGCCCATACGGATTACCACCTCCCTCATGAGGTCGGGAGACTGGATGGCGATGATTTCGTTGGCAAGCTTGGAACTCTGCTGAGTCATACCGCCGGCGGAAAGGACGTTCTCGAGTTCGCTGGAACGGCGAAGGCCGGTCTCCTTGATGAGGACGGTGGCGCTGCGGGTGTAAATCTTGGGAGTCTTGACAATGTAGAAAGCTGCAATGCCAAGGCAAACGACCACGGAAATCACGAACCAGTACCACTTGGAGAGGCACCGGCCCAGGAATGCGCGGAAGTTGAAGGTCTCTGTATTGTTGATGTTTTCTGCCATAATTCTACAAGTTTTGCATCCGCATAGCGACTACGGTTATCGTAGATACCAGCGTGGCGGCCAGCGAGGCGATGGAAATCCAGAAAGAAGAACTGACGACGGTGTTGCCGTTGACAGTGGACTGGCGGGTCTTCATGGGGTTGGGCTCCACGTAGATGATATCATTCTGATTGAGATAATATGCCGGAGACTTGCTGACATCTTCTGCGGAACGCAGGTCGAGAAGATAGGTCTTCTGAACTCCCTTCTCTTCCCTGATGACGCGGATGTTCTCGCGGCGGCCGGTGATGGTGAGGTCGCCCGCCATCGCAAGGGCGTCGAGCACTGTGAAGTGGTCGCGCGAAATGGCATAACGTCCGGGCCTTGCCACCTCTCCGAGCACGGAAATGTAGAGGTTCATGTAGTCAACGGTCACGACCGGATCCTTGACGAGGTTGCGTCCTTGAAGTTCGTTCTTGACGAGGGTAGCTACCTCGGGACGGGTAAGGCCGGCAATGTGCAGCTTGCCTACGACCGGGAAATCGATATTTCCCTCGGAGTCGATGATATAGCCGCTGAGACCGGTGTTGCCGGTGCCGTAAGTTTCTGTCTGCGAGCCGATATGCCTGGTCACATAGGGCAGGTTGAACTGGTTCATCAGTTCGATGCTCGGGCAGTTTACGATGATGCTTATCTTGTCTTCCGGACGGAGACGTATCTGCACGGGATTGACGTTGGTCGCGATTTCCCTGTCCGTCGTATCCTGGAAATAGACGATGTTTTTAGGAGCTGCGCAGGAAGCCAGGAGCCCTGCCGCAACTGCCAATACTGCAAGTAATTTCTTATTCATGTCGCATATACTGTAAAAGCGCGCAAATTTAGCCAAAAAATCCCGGAATTACAAGCACCGCGCATCAAGCGATCTGAGGGCGTCCCGGACGTTCGCGGCGGGAAGTCTCATCGGGGTGGCGTTCGGGCATGCGGCCCTCAAGCAGGGCGTTATATGCGGCACGGGTGTTAAGGATATCGATGGATGTAAAGATTGCGGAGCGCATGGACTGGGGGTCTGCCTCGTCCTTGCCGGCCATGTCGTAAGCGGTTCCGTGGTCGGGCGAAGTGCGGACTATCGGGAGTCCGGCGGTAAAGTTCACACCGTCCTCGAACGAAAGGGCCTTGAACGGTGCAAGCCCCTGGTCGTGGTACATCGCAAGAGTGGCGTCAAAACGCTGGTAATGGCCCAGGCCGAAGAATCCGTCGGGCGAGAAGGGGCCGAATACCATCAGGCCTTCATCGTTGGCACGAGCAATGGCCGGGATTATGATATCCTGTTCCTCGGAGCCGAGCAGTCCGCCGTCGCCGCTGTGGGGATTGAGGCTGAGCACGGCGATGCGGGGCTTGTCGATACAGAAGTCCTGACGAAGCGAATCGGAAAGCAGATGCAGCTTGCTGACGATTTTGTCTTCGTTCACCGAAGTCGGGACGTCCTTGAGTGGAATGTGCCCGGTAACGACGCCGAGGCGCAGGCGGTGACTGGTCATCACCATGGCTACATCGCTGACTCCGAACTTGTTCTGAAGATACTCGGTATGTCCGGGGAAACCGAAACCCTGGCCCGACATGGCCTTCTTGTTGATGGGACCGGTCACGAGGGTGTCGATGAGCCCGGCCTTGATGTCCTCCACGGCACGGTCGAGGGAGATTATGGCTTCGTGGGCGGATTCGGGAGTGGGATGTCCCGGATCGGCGAATACATTGTCGGGGAGGCAGTTGAGAATATTAATCTTCTTGGGCTTGGCATCCCTGGCATCGGTGATGACATTGGTCTCGAGCTGCTCGATTTCGGGAATGGTCTTGCGGTAAAATCCGAAGAGTTTGGAGGAGCCATAGACCACCGGGGTAAAGAAATCCAGGGCCCTGGAGTCGGATATAGCCTTGATAATCACCTCATAGCCGATTCCGTTGGAGTCGCCTTGAGTAATGCCTACTATGGGTTTTCTTGCTTTCATATATCAAAACAGTTTGTTTTCGTTGATTTGTTCGTAGCCCTCGTCGGCGGGCAGACCGGCCATGTGGTAGGCTTGTACCGCCAGGGCGTCGCACCTCTCGTTCTCCGGGTGGCCTGCGTGCCCCTTGAGCCAGTGGAAAGTGATATTGAATCCTGCGGCAGCCGCATCGTAACGGTCCCACAGGTCGATGTTCTTCTTGCGTTTCCAGCCCTGGGTAAGGGTATTGACCACATACTTCGAATCGCTCCATATCTCCACGTTCGCATCCTGCCACTTGATGGCTCTGAGACCTTCGATGACGGCCAGCAGTTCCATGCGGTTGTTGGTGGTGAGGGCAAAACCGCCGCTGAGTTCTTTGCGCAGGGCGCCGCATTTGAGCACGGCTCCCCATCCGCCGGGACCCGGATTGCCGCTGGCGGCTCCGTCGGTATAAAGCTGTATGACAGGGCGTTGATTCATAGGTACTGCTGAATCTCGTCGTAGTTGTAGCCCCTGGAAAGAGCATATTTTATGAGCTTAAGCCGCCCGTTGGGGTCTCCTTCGAGGGTCTTGGCCTTGGCCGCAAGAAGCCTGGAAAGCCTGTCCGAGGCGGAGTTTGCATCGACCTCCTCCAGCGCCTGGGAAATCAGTTCCCGGGATATGCCTTTGCCGGCAAGGGCATAGCGTATCTTGACAGGGCCCCAGCCGGTAAGCTGCGCCTTCTCCCTTGCGAAGGCACTGGCGTAGCGAAGGTCGGACACGAAGCGGTCGGCAACCAGACTGTCCACGACTTCGCGGGCACGCTGAGCGTCGCCGTCAAGTGCGGCAGCCGCCTTGCGGAGCACGTCTGCGCTGCAGTACTCCCTTTTAGAGCACTGGGCCTGCAGCCTGTCCAACACCTTTTTCTGGATTTCGTCCATCGCTGTCTTAAAAATCGAAGCCGAAACTCACGTACAGCCCCAGGTCCTGGTTGAGGTCGTTCATCCTGTTGCCCCAGGTACCGACTATACGGAAGGGGCCCGCAGGCGTGCGGTAGGCCGCTTCCAGTCCGGCTCCCCACATGGTAGGAAGGACGGACGAGGCGAAATCCTTGATGCTGTCGCCTTCCCGGAGCCATCCGCCGGTAGCGGTGAAGTAGAAGTTCTTGCCGGCGTTGAACCGCAGGCCAAGATGGGCGACGGCCGCGTACGGCCCGGCACCATATACGTTGCCCATGCCGATGAAAGGCATCTGGTGGGCGATGTAGCGTCCGCCTACCATTCCTCCCACATAATTGCGATGGGAAAGGGAACCGGCCGAATCACCTATCAGGGCACGCACATGCAGGTCGGGGATGACGGCAAAGCGTTCCCCTATCGGAAATACGGGCGTAAGGTCCATGTGAATGGCATGCAGCGGCGAGAAACCGCTTACGCCTGTCTTTATGAAGTCGTACTCGTATCCGAAGTTGAGCTTGACACCCCTCGAAGGGTAATAATAGCGGTCGAAGGTGTAGAGCGTGCCGTTGGCAAACAGGCCCAGATAACCGCCGGAAAGCAGATCGCCCGATGTGGACGCGACATCCATGCCGTACTGGCTCCGGGTGGAGAGATTATAGTAGCGGTACTGCGCACCGATGTTGAAGTCCACGTTGGTCCAGCGGATGTTGGACAGGTAGAGCCTCTCCCGGTGACCCCACCAGCGACATTCGGAGCCCGCTCCCAGGAGTGAGGGATAGATCGACGAAGATACGTTGTCGATACGGGCGTCGAGATTGAGCGTCGGAAGCCAGCTCAGGTCGAGGGCGCCGCGCACGGATGCCATCTGGTTGCGTCCGATGCGGGCGTCGAGGTCAAGCTTGAGGCCGCTGAGCTTGTGGGCGTTAAGTCCGACGTTGAAGAGGAATGAGGCCCACTCCTCGGTGTCGAAACGCACGCTCGCTCCGAACTGGTGACGGGGGCCTTTGCGGCAGTCGAACAGCAGCTTGTAAGGTTCCCCGGTGCCGAGGATGCTGTAGGTGACGGACGAGAAGCACCCGGTGGCCTCGATGCGGGACATCATGTCCTGCATGTCGGAAGCATTGACATACGACCCGGCCTTGAAGCCTATCTTGCGTTGGAGGAAACGCGATTCGGAGTTCGTAAGGCCTTTGAACTCAACGGAATATATACGAACGGGAGTAGAGGCGATATCGATTGCCCTGGGCGCCTGGTACGAGATTGAGGCATCTCCCACGAGCTCCTTTATCTCCCGCAGACCGGCCTCCTGCGACCTGGCGGCGGCATATCCCCTGTGTATCAGGGTGTCGATGGCCGTCGGATTGAAGCTCAACATGTTGTATCCGCGCGTATCGGGCTGGATATAGACATCTGTCTTCTTGACGTTCTGCTCGTAGGAGTCGCGTCCGAGCATGGTGACGAACTGCATTATCATGTCCACCAGGCTGTTCACCTGGGAGTAGCTCGGGTCTTTGTCGGAAAGGGTTACGCCTATTACGATATCGACTCCCATGGCACGCGCAAGATCGACGGGGAAATTGTTGCGTACGCCACCGTCAACCAATATCATACCTTCGGTGCGGACGGGACGGAACAGGCCCGGGATGCTCATGGTGGAACGCATGGCGTCCTTGATGGAGCCGTACGACCAGTTCTTGGAATTCAGGCTCACCATGTCTGCGGCTACGCAGAAGAAGGGAATGGGAAGGGTGGTGAAATCCATTTTGTCCTGATAGCCGACGGACAGACTGGAAAACAGATTGTTGACGTTGAAGCCGTAAACGTAGCCGCTGGGCAGGGAGCTCATGAGCGTATTCTCCCCTATCTGGAGCTTGCTGCCGTCGTCGAAATAGCGGAGCTGCTCGTCGATGCGCTCCTGGAAGTCCTTCTTGGCGTAGTAGAACGGGATTGCGACCTGATAGGTTTCGCGGTATATCTTTTTCTGGTAAGAGAAGTACCTGGGATCGATGCGGTCCGACAGCATGATGTCCCAGTCCTGGACGCGCAGCAGCGAATCCATATAATGAGAATCGTAACCGAGCGAGGCTATGCCGCCAACGAGACCGCCCATGCTGGTGCCGCATATCATATCGACCGGTATCTCCAGCTCCTCCAGATACCTGATGACTCCCACGTGCGCAGCGCCCTTTGCGCCGCCGCCGCTGAGGACCAGCCCGACGGTGGGACGATGCTGGGTGCGGTGGATGGAGTCCATTCTGGCGCGCATGCGGGAAATCGCCGCGGCGTCGGCTGCCGCATCCACGCTTGCCGTGGACAGTCCGTTGGGATACTCCTGCGCCAGCGCAGGCAGTGCGAGAAGAGCGGCCGCTACTGCTGCGAATGCCGTCCTGCAAGCATTCCGCAGGCGGCAAGTATATCTTCTCCTCTGGAAGCTCTGATGGTACATACTATTCCGTGATTGTTGAGTCTTGTCTTAAATTCTTCCATGCGGACGGACGGAGAGCACTTGTAGGGGAAATCCGGAATCTCGTGGAAGCGGATAAGGTTCACCCTGCACTCGAGGCCCGAAAGCAGGCGGATCAGGGCATCTGCATGGCGCTTGGTGTCGTTCCAGCCGGCGAACATGGTGTACTCGAAGCTCACCCTCCTCTGCCCGGAGAAATCGTAGTGTCCAAGCAGCTCGACGACATCTTCCAGAGGCCATGCCTTCTGTACGGGCATCAGCTCCAGACGCTCCTCTGGAAAGGGATTGTGAAGGCTCACTGCAAGGTGGCAGCGCTGCTCATCGAGATAGCGCCGCAGCACCGGAAGCACGCCTATCGTACTGAGCGTTATGCGCTTGGGGCTCCAGCCGAAGCCTTTTTCCGAGGTCAGTATTTCGAGGGCCTTGCTGACGGCGTCGTAATTGTCGAGAGGTTCCCCCATTCCCATGAACACCGCATTCGTAAGCGACTGCGGGTCGGGGATGCTGAGGAACTGGTTGAGAATGTCGGCGGCGTCGAGGTTGCCGTGCCAGCCCTGCCTGCCGGTCATGCAGAATCTGCAGCCCATACGGCAGCCGGCCTGGGAGCTTACGCAGAGGGTCTTCCGGTCTTCGTCGGGAATCATCACCGCCTCCACGGCATCGTGCTCCCCGACGCGGAACAGGTACTTAGCCGTGCCGTCGGACGACAGTGCGGAACCTATGGGAGCGGAAGCCCCTATCTCGCAGGACTCCTGAAGGCGGGCCTTGGAATCCTTGGAAATATTGGTCATGCGGTCCCAATCCACTACGCGCTTGGCATACATCCAGTCGGATAGCTGACGGCCCACGAACGGCTTGAGTCCGAGGCCGGCGGCAATCTGCTCGAGTTCCTGCGTATTTTTTCCGAGCAACTTTGTTTTCACCTTACAAAAGTAACGATTTTTCTCGTATATTTGTAAGGTAAACTTTAAAACCACACGTTATGGCTAAAGAAATTGAAACTCAGGCCGCAGATGTGAACGCCGCCAAACTCAAGGCGCTGCAGGCCACAATCGACAAGATTGAAAAAGATTTCGGAAAGGGCACGATTATGAAGCTGGGAGATCAGCCACAATGGGATGTCCAGGTGATTCCGAGCGGCTCCGTCGCACTCGACCACGCACTTGGAATCGGTGGTTACCCGCGCGGCCGCATCATCGAGATTTACGGTCCCGAGTCCAGCGGCAAAACCACGCTTGCAATACACGCCATCGCAGAGGCCCAGAAGGCCGGCGGAATTGCAGCCATGATCGACGCGGAGCATGCCTTCGACCGCACCTACGCGCAGGCTCTCGGCGTAAATCTGGAAACCCTCCTCATCAGTCAGCCCGACAACGGCGAGCAGGCTCTCGAAATCGCAGACAACCTCATCCGCAGCGGCGCAGTGGACATTGTTGTCATCGACTCCGTAGCGGCCCTCACCCCCAAGGCAGAGATTGAAGGCGAAATGGGCGACAACAAGGTCGGTCTTCAGGCCCGCCTCATGAGCCAGGCTTTGAGAAAACTCACCGCCAACATCTCGAAGACCAACACCTGCTGCATCTTCATCAACCAGCTGCGCGAGAAGATAGGCATCATGTTCGGCAACCC
>CAMNHL010000020.1:0-46823 GCA_946539455.1 uncultured Bacteroidales bacterium | reverse complement strand
AAACACAGAGGAGGACTCGTTAGCTCAGTTGGTAGAGCATCACACTTTTAATGTGGGGGTCTCGGGTTCGAGCCCCGAACGGGTCACAAAAATTGAAATC
Organism: uncultured Bacteroidales bacterium; assembly: GCA_946539455.1. Taxonomy (GTDB): domain Bacteria; phylum Bacteroidota; class Bacteroidia; order Bacteroidales; family UBA932; genus Cryptobacteroides. Next base: position 46,723 of record CAMNHL010000020.1, on the reverse strand, counting down.
TTGCTTCCTTAGCTCAGTTGGTAGAGCACCTGACTCTTAATCAGGGTGTCTAGGGTTCGAGCCCCTAAGGGAGCACTTTTTTTTGAGGGCTTAGCTCAGTTGGTTTAGAGCGCTTGCTTGACAGGCAAGAGGTCATCAGTTCAAATCTGATAGTTCTCACAGCAAACAGCCCCGGTGCGTCAAACGACCGGGGCTGTTTCTTTTTTACTGGCGTTTGTCTATGACTTTCGCGTTCGCGTATTTCTCGGGGTCGAACGTGACGTCGTTCTCTGTGACTCCTATTGCAAAGTCGCGCAGAGTTACCGTGACTCCGCTCTGTCCGGTCTTTACGCTGACAGGCAGATAACTGGTTTTGGAGATTACCAGGTCGATGTTCTTGGGGTCGTCCTTCTTTTTGTTGTCTTTGGATTTGGTGCAGCGGAACACCCAGGTGTCGTCGGTCTCTTTCTTGAGGCGCACGTCGTAACCGTCGGTGATGCTATCAAGCATCTTGGCGTTGCTATCCGCTTCCGTTGGCTGTCCGACCTTGGCGTTTTCGATGGTCAGTTCGTTCTTGGAAGAATCGTATGTCCAGTCGGTGACGCCGTTGGACCAGCTGGTCACCGATGAGCCGCCGGACTCCATATACATTTTGTATTTGTCGCCACGTGTATATGTGGTAGTGGCCATCGTTCCCAGGATGGGAATCTTGATCTCCATGACCATGACGAAACCTTCGGCGTCGAAGCGGGAGGTCTCCTGATCCATGCGGGTGAGGATTTCCTCGGGGGTCTGTGCCCAGGCTGCGGCAAGGGCCGAAAGGGCCAGAAGTAATGATGCAATCACTCTTTTCATTTATGTATCAATAAAATGAGGAAACAAAAAAAGGGAAAGCTGACTGCATCGCACCGCTACGACCTCATACCCTTGCTACCTTCCGGTCCTGGGGGAATTTTGAGGGAGCTGGTCGTACAGGACTTTCCCGACTGCAAATATACAAAAAAATCAGATACTGTCGAAAATCAGCGGAAGAATGTCATCTACTTTGCCGAATTTCCAGATTTTTTTTGCTCCGACCATGATTACGCTCATGGGTTTGCCGCTTTTGGCCTGGTACTGGGCCATGACCTGACGACATGCACCGCATGGAGTTGCCGGCTCTTCCGTAAGCTTTCCGTAAAGCCCGCCGCAGATGGCTATGCTCTGCATTTCCTTGTCGGGGTATTTGGCCCCGGCTGCAAACAGAGCCGTCCTTTCTGCGCACAGACCGGAGGGGAAGGCTGCGTTTTCCTGGTTTGCTCCGCTCATGATTTCGCCGTTTGAAAGGCGGACTGCCGCGCCCACGTTGAAGTGGGAATACGGAGCGTACGACCCTCTCATGCCGTCGATCGCGGCCATGGCGAGTTCGCGGTCGGAGGGGCTGAGTTCGGCGAGGCTGTCGAACTCCTCGAAGTCTATGGTTATGTGTTTATTTATCATATGGTTGTAAATTGTTTCTTGAGACTCTCAATCTTGCTGTCGGCATCGTTCCCCTTGGCCCCGAAGTAGAATTTGATCTTCGGCTCGGTGCCGGAAGGCCTTACGGATACCACGTCGCCGGCCTCGTCGAAGAACTGGAGTACGTTTGACGAAGGCTGCCCGGTGAGCTCGGGCTTGAGATAGTCCACCACCTTGGTGACGGGGGAGCCGCAGAGCTCCGCGGGCGGATTGGTACGCAGACGCTCCATTATCGCGGCAATCTCGCGGGTGCCCTCGATGCCCTTGCGCACCAGGCTCACGAGCCCTTCCTTGCGGTAGCCGAATTCGGCATATATCTTCTGGAGGAGGCCGTACATGCTAAGGCCTTTCGATGCTGCCCAGGCGGCGCACTCGGCCACCATCATGCAGGTGACGGGGGCGTCCTTGTCGCGTACGAACTGCCCGATGTTGAAGCCGTAGCTCTCTTCTCCTCCGCAGACGAATTCCTCTCCGAGGGCCTCGCGTTCCTTGACCACTGCGGCTATGTACTTGAAGCCGGTGAGGACGTTGTAAACGGGGACGTCGAAACTGCGGCAGATGTCGGATATGAGTTCCGTGGTGACGATGGTCTTGACTACGTATTTGCCGCTGCCGAGGGTGCCGAGTTCGCGCCTGCGGGTGAGGATGTAATACGTGAGGAGCGATGCGGTCTGGTTGCCGTTGAGCAGCACCATGCGGCCCTGGTCGTCGCGGACCGCTATGCCGACTCGGTCGGCGTCGGGGTCGGTGCCGATCACCAGGTCGGCGCCGGTCTGCTCAGCCTTTTCGAGGGCGAGCTTGAGAGCGGCGGGTTCCTCGGGATTGGGCGAGACGACGGTAGGGAAGTCGCCGTCGGACAGATCCTGCTCGGGGACGTGTATGACCTCTCCGAAACCGGCGCGGCGCAGGATTTCCGGTACCAGGCGCACTCCGCAGCCGTGAAGGGGAGTGTAAACTATCTTGAGCTTCTTGCCGAAGGATGCGGCCTGCTCGGGGAGGAGGCGCAGCGACAGCAGGTCACGGAGATACTGCTCGTCCACATCGGCGCCCATGGCCTCGATTTCGCCGCAGCGCAGCCCGGCTTCGAATTTGACCTGGGAAGGGTCGGTGATCTTGGCGACCTCGGCGACAATCTCTTTATCGACCGGAGACGTCACCTGTCCGCCGTCGGACCAGGAGACCTTGTAGCCGTTGTATTCCTTGGGATTGTGGGAGGCGGTGATCATGATGCCTGCCACGGCGCCCTTGAGGCGGACGGCGTAGCTCATCTCTGGGGTGGGACGGATGTTGTCGAAGATGAAGACATGTATGCCGTTGGCCGAAAGGACCTTTGCCGCGATGCGCGCGAATTCCTTGCTGCCGTTGCGGGAGTCGAACGAGATTACTACCCGCAGGTCGCTGCCTTCACAATGGCTAAGGATATAGTTTGCAAGGCCCTGGGTGGCCATTCCGACCGTGTACTGGTTCATGCGGTTGGTGCCTACGCCCATGATTCCGCGCAGGCCTCCGGTGCCGAATTCGAGGTTCTTGTAAAAAGCATCCTCAAAGCCCGCGGGGTCTTCCGAGCGGAGTTTGAGGATCTGCATCTTGGTGGACTGGTCGAAGAAATCGGAGTCGAGCCAGCTCTGGGCTTTGAGTTCGTATTCTTTCATATTTCTGTGCAAGTTTCGTTCTTGGTCTCGAACACCCTTCCGGGGTAGCGCTGCAGGATGTTCCGGTTGTGGGTCACCATGACTATTGCGGTCCCCCTGTCGCGGTTTATCTGCATGAGCAGGTCGAGTATTCCGGTAGCCGTTTCGGAGTCGAGGTTGCCGGTGGGTTCGTCGGCTATTATGACTTCGGGCTCGTTGAGGATGGCCCTGGCTATCGCTATTCGCTGCTGCTCGCCGCCGGACAGCTGATGGGGCATCTTGTGGGCCTTGGTCTGCATTCCTACAGCCTCGAGGACATCCTGGATGCGCTTGTCCATGGCGGTGCGGTCCTTCCAGCCGGTGGAGCGGAGTACGAATTCCAGGTTGGCCTCGACGTTGCGGTCGAGCAGTAGCTGGAAATCCTGGAATACCACTCCGAGGCGCCTGCGGAGCATGGGAATGTCGCGGGAACGTATCACGGCGAGGTCGAAACCGCATACGGAACCTTCTCCGGAGAGGAGTGGGTTCTCCGCTATGATGGTGCGGATGATGGAGGTCTTTCCGGTGCCGACTTTGCCTACGATGTAAACGACGTCGCCCTCCCGGACTTCCATGTTGAGACCATAGACTACCGTGCTTTCGCCGCTGGTGATGTCAGCATCTTTGAAAAAGATGACATTTTTCATAAAAAACTGTCCTTATGTTCTGCAAATATAACTTAATTTGAGTAAATTTGTAAGTTAAATTGTAATTTTATGCGAGTGAGACTATTATTGGCCGCCGTACTGCTCTCCGCAGCCCTTTACGCTGCGCCCGACGAGCGCACCGGGATTTACCGGGAGGCGGTTAACCTCTACAACCACGGAATGTACGAAAGGGCAGCGACCCTGCTGGACAAGATTCCCGGCGACCCCATGAGCGACGGCTACGCCCTGCTCTGCGCCATAAAGATGCAGAGCGAGGGCTTTGAGCAGAAGCTCGCCGACTATGAGCGCGACTGGCGCAAGTCCAGCATTTCCAATCTTATAGATTACGAATATGCACTCGTGCTGTTCGACCGTGGACGGTACGCCGAGGCCGCCGGACGCTTTGCCGGCGTAGAAAAGAAATACCTCGACGAATCGGCCTGGCAGGAGCTTGCCTTCAAGAAAGGCTATGCCTTCTTCAGCCGCGGCCTTTACAGCGAGGCGCGTCCTTGCTTTTACGAGGTTGAGGACCTTCCCATGTCGGATTACAAGGCTCCGTCCCGATATGCCCTCGGATACATGAGCTACTGCGAAAAGGATTTCGGAACGGCGCGCAAATGGTTCGAACTTGCGGCTACCGACCCCCGTTTTGCCGCCATATCCGCTTTCTATCTGGTTGACTGTCACTTCATGCAGAAGGACTACGACTACGTGATTGCGGAAGGCGAGCGCATCTTCCCCGACGAACCGGGAGTGAGGCAGGCGCACCTTGCACGCATCATCTCCGAATCATGCCTCGTAAAGGGCGACAAACAGAAGGCCAAGGAGTATTATGCGGCGACCTCCAAAGAAAACATGGGACGCTCCGACTACTTCTACGCAGGCTCCGTCCTCTATGCTGTAGATGACTTCAAGGGCGCGGTGGCCAACTACACCAAGATGACCGACCGAAGCGACTCGCTGGGCCAGATTGCCAATTACCAGCTGGCCAACGCATATCTGCATACAGGCAACAACATCGCCGCCATGAATTCCTTCCGCGATGCTTCTGCGGCTTCATGGAACCCCGTCATGCAGGAGGACGCCCTGTTCAACTACGCCAAGCTCGCATTCGACCTCAACAAGGATACGGCTCCTTTCGGCCGTTACATCGACACTTACAACACCTCGCGCCGCGGCGACGAAATCTACGGCTACATGGCCCTCGCATCCCTGTACAACCGCGATTATGCTGGCGCCGTAGAGGCTTACGACAAGATCGACGCCCTCGACCCCGGTCAGCAGAACAATTACATCAAGGCTTACTATCTCCGTGGCGTTCAGCTCGTTGAGAGCGGCTCCTATACCGACGCCATCCCTTGCTTCCGCGCCGCCGCTTACTACCTTCCCAAGCACAGTCCGCTGGGGCAGATGGCCCGCTACTGGCAGGCGGAATCTGCTTACCGCAGCGAGAATTACGGCGAGGCGGCCCGCCTGTTCGCCGACCTTTACAACGTCTCGGCGCTTGACGGCAAGACCGAAGGCGAACTCCTGCCGTACAATACGGCCTACTCTCACATGCAGGCCAAGGAGTATCCTCAGGCAATACGCTGGTTCGACATTTACCTGAGCGAAGGCGGGCAGACCTGCCGCAAAGATGCGTTCGTGCGCAGGGGCGACTGCTATTTCGCCTCCAAGGATTACGCGGGCGCAATCACCGCATACCGTGCCGCCATCAAGGAAATCCCCGTCAAGGAAGACATTTATCCCTATAGCCAGCTGGCCCTTTCTTACGGCCTGTCCGGCGACAAGAACGCCAAGGCGGACGTGCTTGCGTATGTGCTGCATGCCGATCCCCAGACTCCCATGTACGCAGAAGGTCTGTACGAACTGGGCCGCGCCAACATGGACATCTCCGACAATTCCAAGGCTCTCGAGGCGTTTACGCTGCTGCGCGACAACGCCGCCGACCGCGAAACCAGGGCCAAGGCCCTCATAGGCATTGGCATGGTTTGCCGCAACATGTCCGATTACAACGGGGCCCTGGCCGCCTACAAGGAGGTCGTCTCCCTGCTGCCCGGTTCCGATTATTCCGAGGATGCCCTTTATGCGATAGAAAGCATCTTCCAGACCCTCGGACAGCCCGAGAAGTATCTGGAATACATAGAATCCAACAACCTTGCGGCCGGCAAGTCCGACTCCGACAAGGAGCAGCTCTACTTCGACACCGCAGAGCAGGTGTTCCTGTCCGGCAATTACGTGCAGGCCGCCTCGTCGCTGCAGAAGTACCTCGACACCTATCCATACGGAACCCGCCGCACCAGCGCCCTCTTCTACCTCGCGGAATCCTATTCCGCCCTTGGCAACAAGGAGAAAGCCTGCGAGTTCTATGAGCAGGTGGCCTCTGCGGCAGACGCCGGGTCCTTTGCCGAGTCTTCGCTGCTGCATCTGGCTGACCTCTCCTTCGGCCTGGAGCGCTATCCCAAGGCTTACGATACTTACAAGGCCCTTCGCGACAGGGCCATCATGGATGAAAACAAGCGCGCCGCCCTTCTGGGCATGATGCGTTCCGCCTTCCGTGCACGCAACTGGGACGACGCATCTGCGGCCAGCGACGCTGTAAGCGGTCTTGCCGGCCTGAGCGTCGATCAGAAACGCGAATGCGACTACGTAAAGGCTAAGTCGCTCATGGCTTCCAGCCGCCGCGAAGAGGCCCTCGGAGTGTTCCGTACGCTCTCATCTCAGCCCGCGACAAGCGAGGGTGCCGAGGCCCGCTACATCCTCATCCAGGATGCGTACGACCGCGCCGACTATACGGCGGTGCAGCAGGGCGTGTTCGACTTCTCCGACAAGTCCGGCGGACAGAACTACTGGCTGGCGCGCGCCTACATCACCCTGGCCGACACTTTCCTGCAGCTCGACAAGGCCGAGCAGGCAAAGGCGACGCTCGAGAGTATCCGCGACGGCTATACCCCCGAAAGGCCCGATGACGACATCCAGGATCTCGTCCAGTCCAGATTGTACAAACTCTAGCCCCATCGTCCGAGTATGAAAAAGATCCTCATATTGACAGTTCCGGTACTGTTTTCCCTGAGCCTCAACGCCCAGAACCTTAATCCGGAAGTCCAGGTGACTAACGAATACCAGACCCGCCTCGACGACGTCTCCAAGCAGGGAACCGAGCTGACCGTGCCCGATTCGCTCCTGCATTTCGACTACCATTTCGACTACTCCGTATTCGACTCCCCGTACAAGGGTGCGTATGATTTCTCGCCCTATTCGGTCACCATCGCGCCGGATCCCAAACCCTACGACGGCCAGAAGCTGTACGTGAGCGCCGGCGCCGGCTACACCCTTCGCCCCGAGCTCGATGTAGTATGGGCCGCCGTAGACCAGAAGCGCTTCGCCCTCAATGTCTTCGGCTCCGCCAAGGGCTTCCTGGGACAGTACCGCGACGTGCGTCCCAAGCATTTTTACGTTTCTTCGAAAGACAAGTACAACGGCTACGATTTCCGCACCGCCGCCGGACTCGACGCCCGCTTCAACCTCGGCCGGGTGGTGTTCCACGCCGAGGCCGGATACGACGGCATCTATACCCGTCACCAGATTTATCATACCGACAACTGTCATGCTCCGTATGCCCAGTTGCGTTTCGGCTACGATTCGCGCGACCTCTTTGCCATCGGCGGCGGCGCCCGCTACCGTTACGTTTACGACTGGCTCAACGGTTCGCTGCCGGTACAGGACCATGAGTTGCTTGCCGACGTAACCCTGTCGTTCCACCCTTCGGACGAATACAGGATAAATACCGATTTCACCATCGCCTCGAATTCCTTCTACACCGCAGGCAACGTGCATCCCCACCTCATATTCCAGCTTGGCATATTCGATATAGACGCCGGATTCCATGCCGGATGGGTGCCCGGGAAGTTTTCCATGAGCCCCGACATCAAGGCGGCGGTGCACCTGCTCCACGATTATCTCAAGGTGTATGCAGGAGCCGTGGGAGAAGACCATTACACCATGTACTGGGATTACAAGAACCAGGCTCACCATTATTACATAAGCTATTGCGACCCCAAGCCCGTACGCGAGATCGCCGATCTTTACCTGGGAGTGGACGGACATGCCGACTTCGGCCTCCAGTACGACGTGAGGGCCGGCTACCGCTTCCTGCAGGACGCCCCGTTCTGGGCGATTGACGACAGGGGACGCGAGTGTCTCGAATTCCAGGACTGCGGCATGTTCCACGCCGACCTCGCCGTCGGCTGGGCCTCCGAGCGCTTCAACCTCGACAGTTCCGTACATCTTGTAAAAGTCTCCGACGGAGTGCCTTCCTACGTGTTCGAGCCTTCGCTCGTGACCGGAACACTCAAGGGTACCTATAATTGGATGAAACGCATATACGCAGGCCTTTCGGTCGATTTTGCCACGGACCGCAAGGCGGAGCCCGGCGTAAAGGCGTCTCCCCTCATTCCCGGCTATGTCAGCCTTGGACTCTTCGGGGAATACCGCCTCAACAAGCGGCTCAGCTTCTGGCTCAAGGGACACAACCTCCTCGACCACGACGTCCGTGTGAGTCCGCTGTACAGCGAGGCCGGCCGTGCTGTTACCGTGGGTGCCACTTTCAGTCTTTGATATTTTTTAGTATATTTGTAGGTTATTTACTTACGTTACAAACATGATAGATCAGGAAGAGATGAAGCAGGCGGAAGAACAGTATTCCGCAAACAGTATCCAGGTACTTGAAGGACTGGAAGCAGTCCGCAAGCGCCCGTCCATGTATATAGGCGACGTATCGGAGCGAGGCCTCCATCACCTCGTATATGAGGTTGTCGACAACAGTATAGACGAAGCCATGGCCGGCTTCTGCGACACCATAGACGTACGCATCCTGCAAGGAAATTCCATCCGCGTACGCGACAACGGCCGAGGCATCCCTACGGGCATGCACGAGAAGGAGCACCGTTCCGCTCTCGAAGTCGTACTCACCGTTCTCCACGCAGGAGGCAAGTTCAGCAAAGACAGCTACAAGGTGTCCGGCGGTCTGCACGGCGTAGGCGTATCCTGCGTCAACGCCCTCGCCGACAGCCTCACCGCAGAGATTCACCGCGAAGGCAAGATATTCGTGCAGCACTACTCCAAGGGCAAGCCGCTTGCTCCGGTGAAGATAATCGGAGATGCCACCGATACCGGTACCATCATTACTTTCCATCCCGACCCCGAGATATTCACCCAGACGACCGTCTATCGCTACGAGACCCTTGCCGCACGTCTGCGCGAACTCGCATTCCTCAACAAGGGAATCCACATCACCCTTACCGACGAGCGCGAGCTGGTGGATGAATTCACCCAGGACGAAGCAGGGGAGAGCAAGGCTACCGGCCGTCAGGTTTTCCGCTCCGAGGTCTTCTATTCCGAGAAGGGCCTCAGCGAGTTCATCGAGTACCTCGACGCCGGCGCCCAGACCATCATCCCCGAGCCCGTCTGCATTACCTCCGACAAGATTATCCCCATCGACATAGCCCTGCAGTACAACAACGGCTATTCCGAGAAGATATATTCCTACGTCAACAACATCCACACTATCGAGGGCGGAACGCACCTTCAGGGCTTCAAGATGGGCCTCAGCAGGTCACTCAAGCAGTACGCCGAGAAGAACAAGCTCCTTGACAAGTTCAAGGGCGACCTCGCACCCGAGGACTTCCGCGAAGGCCTTACCGCCGTCATCTCCGTCAAGATTGCGGAGCCCCAGTTCGAAGGCCAGACCAAGACCAAGCTCGGCAACCCCGAGGCTACGTCGGCCGTTTCCCAGGCTACCGCGGCGGCTGTGGACATGTACCTCGAAGAGAATCCCAAGTTCGCCAAGACCATAGTTGACAAGATCGTCCTGGCCGCTACGGCACGTGCCGCGGCCCGCAAGGCGCGCGAAATGGTGCAGCGCAAGAGCCCTCTGGGCGGCGGCGGCATGCCCGGCAAACTCGCCGACTGCTCCGACAAGGATCCCGAGAAGTGCGAACTTTTCCTCGTCGAGGGTGATTCCGCAGGCGGAACCGCCAAGCAGGGCCGCGACCGCCGCACCCAGGCCATCCTGCCGCTCCGAGGCAAGATCCTCAATGTGGAAAAGGCCGCAGGCGACCGCGCCTTCGACTCAGAAGAAATCCGCAATATCTACACCGCCCTCGGCGTCACCGTGGCCCAGGAAGACGAAACCGGCGAGAAGCACATGGACCTCAGCAAGCTCCGTTACCACAAAGTGGTCATCATGACCGATGCCGATGTGGACGGTTCCCATATCGCCTGCCTCATCCTGACCTTCTTCTTCCGCTACATGTACGACCTCATCAAGAACGGCTACGTGTATCTGGCCACTCCTCCTCTTTATCTTGTCAAGAAAGGCAAGGAAGAGGTCTATTGCTGGACCGAAGAGCAGCGCGAAGAGGCTGCCCAGCGCCTTGGAAAGGGTACCGACAAGGGCTATACCGTGCAGCGCTACAAAGGTCTTGGCGAAATGAGCGAAGAGCAGCTTTGGGACACTACGATGAATCCCGCCAACAGGCGCCTGCGCCAGATCACCATAGAAAACGCTGCCCAGGCGGAGCGCACCTTCAGCATGCTCATGGGCGACGACGTCCCGCCCCGCAGGCAGTTCATAGAAGAAAACGCACATTACGCTAATATCGACGCATAACGTGTCATTCCGAAGCTTAGTATGTTAGACATTTTTGACAGAATAGAGCGCGACAGCGGCGGCCCTATCGGACAGTATTTCGAGCAGGGCTTCGGCTACTATATGTATCCCCGTCTGGAGGGCGAGCTCGGCCCCCACATGATTTTCAACGGCAAGGAGGTTCTAAACTGGAGCCTCAACAACTACCTCGGTCTTGCCAACCATCCCGAAATCCGCAAGTTCGAGACCCAGGCGGTGGCCGAATGGGGCCTGAGCGCCCCCATGGGAAGCCGCATGCTCTCCGGCCATACCAAATACCACGAGAAACTGGAGAAGATGTTCGCCGACTTCGAATGTAAGGAAGACGCCTTCCTGTTCAATTTCGGCTACCAGGGCATAGTCTCCACCATAGACTGCCTCACTGCGCGCCACGACGTAATCGTGTACGACAACGAGGCTCACGCCTGCCTGCTCGACGGCATACGCCTGCATACAGGCAGCAAGTACAAATACCGCCACAACAACATCGCAGACTGCGAAAGGGTCCTTGCCAGGGCCTGCAAGGAGGCTGACGAGAGCGGCGGCGGCGTGCTCCTCATCACCGAGGGCGTTTACGGTATGACCGGCGCACTCGGCAAACTCGACGAGATAGCCGCGCTCAAGAAGAAATATCCTTTCCGCATCCTCATCGACGACGCTCACGGCTTCGGCCTGCTGGGCGCCCACGGACGCGGCACTTCCGAGCATTTCGGCGTGATGGACGAAGTTGACATCTACATCGGCGCCTTCGCCAAGAGCATGGCCAGCATCGGCGGCTTCGTGGCGGGCCCGCGCAAGATAATCAACTACCTCCGCCTCAATATGCGCTCGCAGATGTACGCCAAGAGCCAGCCCATGGCTTACGTGCTCAGCAACACCAAGCGGCTCGAGATAATAATGTCGCCCGAGGGCGACGAGCGCCGTCGCAAATGCATGGAAATCACCCATGCGCTCCAGAAAGGCTTCCGCGAGCAGGGCTTCGACATAGGCGAGGCCGAGGCATGCGTCACCCCCATCCATATCGACGGAGGCGGCATCGCCCAGGCAACCAAGATCGCAAAGGACCTCCGCGAGAACTACCGTATCTTCTGCTCCATGGTCATTTATCCCGTCATTCCCAAGGGCATGATCATCTTCCGCATCGTGTCCACGGCGGCCCATACCATGGAAGACGTCCGCTATACCCTCAACGCATTCAAGGAAATAAAGGCCAAGCTCGACGCCGGTAAGTACGACGGCGACGACATTGCCGAAATGAAGATAGACTGATGAAGCTGCAGGAGTACTTCAAGGACAAGGTTGTCATCGTCACCGGCGCCAGTTCCGGAATAGGCCTCGCGACCGCGCGTCTGCTGGGCAGCCTCGGCGCCAACGTGGTCATGGCGGCGCGTTCGTACGAAAAGATGTGCGAGTTTGCGTCCGGGGTTTCCTCGGCCGACAAAGTCCTTGCGGTGCGCTGCGACGTGACCTCCGAGAGTGACTGCAAGTCTCTCATAGAATCTGCCGTGCGGCGCTTCGGACGCATCGACATCCTGATAAACAACGCTGGCATTTCGATGCGCGCAATGTTCAAGGATCTCGACCTGAGTGTCCTGCGGCGCCTTATGGACGTTAATTTCTGGGGAACCGTCAACTGCACCAAGTATGCCCTTCCGTACCTTCTCCAGACCAAGGGGCAGGTCGTCGGGGTGATAAGCATAGCCGGATATTCGGCGCTGCCTGCCCGGACCGGCTACAGCGCATCCAAATACGCAGTGAGAGGATTCCTCGACACAGTCCGCATTGAGCATCTCAAGGACGGTCTGGGCGTTCTCGTGTTCGCTCCCGGATATACTTCTTCCAACGTGCGCAACGCAGCCCTTACCGCCGACGGCACACCCCAGGGCGCGACTCCTCTGGAGGAAGACAAGCTCATGAGTGCTGAGGATTGCGCCCTTGCGCTGGCAAAGGCCCTTGCCCGCCGCCGCAGCCAGGCTATCCTGACTCCTCTCGGCCGCGCGACCGTATGGGCACACAGGCTCTTTCCCCGTCTGACCGACCGTCTAACCTATTCTTATATCGCCCGTGAAACCGACAGTCCCTTCAAATAAAATCTGGCTTTTGCTACTCATTGCAGTCTTGTTTGCATTCCTCGCCCCGAGGTCTGCAAAACTGGGCTACGATTACAGGAAGGGGGGCACCTGGAATTACGAAACCCTCTACGCTCCATTCGATTTCCCTATACTCAAGACCAGCGCACAGATCCAGGAAGAAGTGGACCGTGTGTACAGCGTACGCATTCCCTGTTACACGTATAAGTCTTCTGTAGCGAGGGACCAGGTAAGGGCCGTAGAAGTCATGCCGCTGGGTGACTACAAGCCGCTCGTGGTTTCTACGATGCGTTTCATCATGGAAAAGGGTGTGGTGTCCGACGATGCCCTCACCGGAGAAGAGACCCTGCTTTATGTGCAGCGCGACAAGCGTGCCAGCAAAGTTCCGGTCAGCGAAGTGTACCGCCTGTCGGACGCTCGTGCGGAGCTGCTCAGGCGCCTGCAGGAGCGGACGGACTTCGTAAGCATGGACTCCCTGCTTCTCGCCAACTCGGTTTATGCCTGCATAGTACCCGACCTCATCTTCGATCCCGAGGCCACCAGGGCCCTGGGCGACGAGGCGGTATCGCGTATTTCCCCCACGGCGGGCAGCGTATCCGCAGGGCAGCTGATAGTTTCGTCCGGAGACATCATCACCGCAGAGACCGTCCAGATACTGGACTCTTACAAAAAGGAGTACGAAGCCAATGTGGGCCACTCTGGTCCGGGTTACCTCAGCGTAATCGGAAATGTACTTTTCGCCATTCTGCTTGTAGCTTTGGCCTGGCTCGCCATATACTTCGGCAATCCCTTGATTTTTAACGACAACCGCTACTACTACCTGCTGTTTGTCTTTACTCTGGCTGTAAGCGCCATCTTGCTCGTCGCGCGTTTCCAGGGCAGCGCCCTGAGGTATGCGCCCCTTACGCTCGTGGCTCTGTACCTGCAGTCTTTCGTGAGGCCCAGGGTTATCGTACCGCTGTACGTATTCTCTTTGCTGCCTCTGCTTGTTTATGCCGATCACGGAGCGTCGCTCTTCATCATCTTCCTGGTCGGAGGTATGACTTCCGTATTCGGATTCAAGTATCTGAACCGCGGCTGGAAGCAGTTCCTGCTGTCGCTCTTCACCTTCCTGTCCATGGGAATCGCGTATTTTGCGCTGCGCTTCATCGGGCTCGAGAACGGACTTATAATCCCCGACCTTCTGCGCATTCTCGTAGCCGCCTTCCTGCCGGTTGCATTCTATCCTCTCATCTATCTCTTCGAGAGGATTTTCAACCTGGTTTCCGACTGGAGGCTCAGCGAGCTTGCCGATACCTCTTCACCCCTCCTGCGGGAGCTGGAGAGCAAGGCGCCCGGTACCTTCCAACATTCTTTGCAGGTAATGAACATGGCCGACGCTGCGGCACGTGCCGTCGATGCCAATCCATTGCTGCTGCATGTGGGCGCCCTCTATCACGACATAGGCAAGATAGCCAATCCCCAGTGCTTTGTGGAGAACGAGTCCTTGCTGCACAAGAGCGAAGACGAGAAATACCATTCCGGACTCACGCCCATGCAGAGTGCTGAGGATATCATCAAACACGTGACTGACGGCGTGGAAATGGCTCAGAAATACCATCTTCCTGCCATTGTCGTGGATTTCATACGCACTCACCACGGCACCTCGGTCACCGGATATTTCTGGAGCAAGTATTCCGCACAGCCCGGCAGCGATCCTGCAAACCGCGGCAAGTTCATGTATCCCGGTCCGAGTCCGTCCACCAAGGAACAGGTCATCCTTATGCTCTGCGACAGCCTTGAGGCTGCCTCACGCACACTTTCCGACTATTCTCCCGAGGCGATCTCCGCTTTCGTGGAGAGGATAGTGCAGGGCAAGATGGATGAAAAACAGTTTGCCGACGCCGACGTTTCCATCAAGGAACTCAGCGAAATCAAGGAGGCTATCAAGGCCTATCTTTCCCAGACACATCACGGCAGGGTGGTATATCCCGCCGCACGCAAGAAATTTTTAAACTTCAAATAAATATTATGAATCTTACCAAACGACAGATTGACGAATTGAACATTGAGCTTACGCTCGAAATCGCTCCCGAAGATTATGCAGAAGCAGTGCGCAAGCGCCTTGCAGAGCGCCGCAGGACCGCAGAATTCAAGGGCTTCCGCAAGGGGATGGTACCTGCTTCCCTTATCAAGAGGGTGTATGGCGAACAGGCTCTCGCCGACGCCGTAAACGAGATTATAGGCAAGAGTCTCGACGATTATATCCGCGACAAAAAGCTCCGCCTGCTCGGAGAGCCCCTGTCAAGCGAAAGCCAGCCCGAACTTACCTGGGAAGACGGCAGCAGCTTTACCTTCATCTTCGATGCCGCCCTTTCACCCGAGGTTGCCGTGAGCGTCGATGCAGGCGATACCGTAAACAAATACAGCATCACCTCTTCCGCCAAGGAGAAGAGCGAGATGGTGGAGAACATGAAGAAGTTCTACGCAGAGCGCAAGGACGCAGAGCCCAAGAGCGATGAAGATATAGAGAAAGAGGTCACCGAGCGCCTCAAGGAGAACCACCGCCAGGAGGCGGAGTGGCGTCTCAGCAAGGATATCCGTGACTTCTACGTATCCAAGGCGGCTCTGCAGCTCCCCGAGGAGTTCCTCAAGCGCTGGCTTGTTGCAGCCAATGACGGCAAGGTCTCCAAAGAAGACGTTGAGAAGGAATTCCCCGGCTTCGTGGAGGATTTCAAATGGCAGCTTGTACGCGGCCAGATGATGAAGGATTTCGGATTCGACGTTACTCACGAGGATCTCGTGGACGCCGCGAAAGCCTATGTCACTTATCAGTACGCAATGTACGGCCTTCCCCAGGTTCCCGATGACATGCTCATGGATGCCGTCGGCAATCTCATGAAGGACCGTCGCCAGCTCGAGAGGCTTTCCGAGCAGGTGGAGGACCGCAAGGTGCTCGACAAGATCAAGGAGACCATCACCATAAAAGACAAAAAAATCAGTTCCGAGAAGTTCCGCGAACTGTAGTTCTGCGCTCCATGATACAAAAAGAGCCCCCGGCATCACGCCGGGGGCTCTTCGTGACTAGCACACTATTAGAATGAAAACTCGACTATCATCGGACGATGGTCGGATGGATCTTTCAGGGTAGTACTTCCGTAAGTCGTTTTGGTGTTGACTGCAGTCCATGAATCATTGAGCATGTAGACATTTACAATCTTGCCGACAAGGGAAGGAGAGACGTAGAAGAAGTCTCCTCGTCCTGTAGCGTTGTAATTGCTTGCCAGGAAGTCATCTGCCTTGTAATATATCTTGGTGACATCCTGGAGGTTCGTCTCCTTGAGGACGACATTCTGGCAAAGGTACTGTGCGTCGTTCTCACTTCCGCCCAGGACGGCGATGTCAAGCGGGGATTTTGAGTTGAAGTCTCCTATGAGCATCCAGTCCGTAGTCGAGGCATAGTCAGAACTTTTGACCGTCTGGGACAGTATGTACCTCATCTCGAAGGCCCGGTACTCCTCGCCGGTGGAACCGCCGGCGGCATTGTTCGTATAAGTGAAAGGCCACATGTGCCCGGTGACAATGTCAATCGTCTTGCCCTTGAAGTTCAGGCTGAACATGCCTGCGCCGCGGGTAATGTCGCATCCGCTTACGTTGCTGCTGGTTATCTGCTTGATGACGCTGACAGGGTATTTGGATGTGACCACCTGCGGATAGGCCCAGATGCCGCCGAGCATGCCTCCCCTGACTGAGTAGTTGTGGCCATATCTTGCCGCGACTTCGCTCCAGCCGTTGGGGAAATATCTCGTGGACGTGGTCAGTGCGTCTGCGGAACCGGTCTTGTAAACGCTTGCCGCTTCACACCATACGCAGACGTCCGGATCGTATTTTTTGACCCAGGCTACGAACTTGCTGTAATTGCTGGCCTGGTCGGCCCACATGCCGTCCTGAATATTCCAGTAGAGTACCTTCAGGTTGCCCTTCCTGTCGGTCCCTGGAATGGCAGTAACCTTGATTTCGTCGAGGTAGAAGCCATGTACGTCGGCAGTTTTCGTGGACTGGCCCTGGAGGCGGATGCCCGTAGCGTCCGTGATGTTTTCAATCTGTATTTCGCAGTCGTGCCATTCCTTCTTTGATGCGGCGGAGGCAGGAATGGTTACGTTGTTCCTGCTGATTATGGTATTGGAAGTGGTGTTCTGGTAAGAGGCGTCGAAATCGGCAGTCTTGCCGTCAATGGTGACATTCTTCACATGGCCGGCGTAAAGCAGTTGGAAATGCAGGTCGTCGGTGCATCCGTCCTTGAGGCAGAAACGGAACGACAGGACGATGTCGGAGGTGCTCTCTATCCCCTTGAGCGGGGGAAGGATTACCACACCGCGGTTGACCTCGAGGCCTACTCCAAGGGCTCCGTGATATTCCTGGCAGCGGTACATGCACTTCCAGTCGGCAATGTTGCGGCTGGTTATGTAGGAGTCGGAAATTATATGAGAGGTCCCTACGGTCTTGTCCTTCACGTCGTTCCATGTGTTGGACTGTATGAAGCCGGTGCCGGGGTAGTCATAAGCCACGGTCGTGAATGCATCTGCGTAGCCGTCGCGGGTCTTGCCTCCGGTGTAGGTAAGTTTGGCGTCGTCGGGGGCATAACCGGTGGAGCCTTCTCCGCCGATGATGTCGCCGCCCCAGACGAAGTTGTCGAAACCTTCGTAAAACAGCAGGTTGCTGTCAGGCGACCACGACACGGCAGCGTCGTATACCTGACCGGCTGCCAGGGTACCGGGGTAAACGGCCTGCCGTACCATTTTGTGCTCGGAGTCGCAGACGGTAATCTCCAGGCCGGCGGAATAGTCGCCGGAGGCAATGATGACGGGAACCGTAGCGGGCAGGCTCACGAAACTGCCGTTGTCGGTGCAGTTGACGACCGCCCAGTCGACGCTCTCGGTGAGTTTGAAAGCACCGTCCTGCACTGATGCCTTGCCGCTGACCGGCTTGCCTCCGAGTGAACGTACCTTTACGGAGGATATTGATGCGCTGCCCGAAACTTTCACGTTGATTACGGCAACGGCATCGCCGAAGGTGAGGATATTGCCGGTTTCGGGGCTGTACGATGCATATCTGGGGTAATTGGTGAAGTTCGACTTCGTGGTGTTCCAGAACTGGGACATCGGCACGATGACATCTGTCTTTACGTCGGCGCCGTACCATTTGGAGGATCCGGAATTGAACAGTACGGCCTCGTACTTCTTGTCGGCGGCCTCGTTGACCTCGATATACCTGCGGCCGTTTGCGTCGGTCTTTACGGGATATGCGGCGTCGTTTATCCTCATGCTCCAGGAACCGCTGTCGGAGAGCCCGAGTGCGTCACGCAGGCTGTTGTCGTAATTGATGTAGAAACGGACCTTGCCGTTGGAGGCTATGATTGAGTTGAGCCCTTCAAGCACGCCGAAGGTCCCCCTCTTGATTGTACGTGCCTTTGCGGATACGAGCTCGGAGTCGGGAATGCCGTTGCTGTGCCTGAGGGTGATGTCGAGGCCCTTGGAGAGTTCTGCCGGCAGCAGGACGGCATAGTAGAAGTTCCCGGGAACGAAGCCGCCGTCGGGAGCGGTGAGCGTAATCTCCTTGATGCCGGCGGTGATGCCTTTGAGCACGGGTATACCGCCTTCGAATGCTACGCTGGCTGTACCGGCGATGTCTTCGTTGTTGTTTCCCTTGATGACGATCTCGCTGACTCCTTCTTCGGAGAGTGCGAACTTGATGCCGCCGGCAACATTGCAGAAGGTCATCGTGAGGCTTTCAGACTTGGCGACGGTGGGGAAGGCCTTGCCGTCGAAGGAACCGGCGACGGCTTCCTGCACGGCAGGGACGGAAACGGAAATCTCTCCGCCGGCGCTCACTGCCGAGGCATTGTCGGCGGGATACACGCCGTAGTATGTGGATGCCTCGCCGACCGTTCCGGCGAACGACGCAGTCTTGCTTGCAGATGTTTCCTTGGATGTAAATACCGCTCCCGTGGCCCCTTCGCCGGCGAATACCATTATCTTGTCGCCGGCATTCCACCAGACGCTCTTGCCGTCAGGCTGTACGGCGGTGCGCGTGGCAGGATCGAGGCCCTCGCGCACTGCGACGACCGTGTCCTCTCCGGCAGGGATGACTATTTCTTCCTGATTCTCCTTGCCACAGGAGAATACGGCGGCTGAAGCGAATGCCAGCATCGTTACTTTGCAAAATCTCTTCATGGCAGTCTCGTTTAAAAGTCCCAGTTCTCATCCACGATGTCTTCCGAGCCTCCGTCTATGAGGCTGTCACAAAGCAGGACGGGGATGTATGCGTCCACTTCGGTCTTGGGCATTTCGTAGTCCCTTCTGTTACGTTTGATCATTGTTCTGACGAATATTGATTGTTGGGACAGGCTCCACGGTCAGGCGGGGCCTGCCAGTGCGTTATAAGGTCATAGTGATAAGTGCAGGGTAATGGTCCGAAGGATGGCAGAACTTGCGGATTACCGAATCACGCTCCGCCGCGGGGAAGCCCTCGTACAGATATTCTGCCGATTTGACCTTATCCATCAGCGGGGGAGTGACGTATACCATGTCTATCCTTCTGCCCGACAGCGTGCTCTTGCAGAACTGCCCCTTGTGCATGGCCTCGATGAGGTCTATGTAAGGAGTATTGCCCAGCACATAGTCATGGACGAGGAAAGCGGGGTCGGATGCTTCGCGCTTGTAATGGTGGTTGTCGACGGACGAAACCGTATTGAAGTCGCCAGTCATCATCCACATCTGTCCATCCGCTCCGGGAACGCTGCCGATGGTCTGCTCGCAGATGTATTTCATTTCGGCGGCGCGGAAGTAGTCTCCTCCGCGGGCTGCTGCGCTCGCGTTCTGGTCTTCTGCGCCATAGGCGTACTTGAACGGATAGGTGTGGAGCGTCACGATGTTCAGTTCCTTTCCGCCGCCCAGCTCTACCGTCGCCCAGCCGGCTCCGTGGACTACGATGATGTCTTCTCCGTCGCCGGTTATGCGCTTGACTATCCTGAGAGGGTACTTTGAAGTGATGACCTGCGGGAAGGTGTCACGCACTCCGCACACCAGCGTATAGCGGTGCCCGTACCGCCCGGCCAGGATGTCCCAGTTCCAGGGAAGGTACTGTTCTTCCGGCATCTGCATCTTTTCCTGGGACGCAGTCTTGTAACGGGAACCGGCTTCGCACCATATGCAGATGTCCGGGTCGATTTCCTGGACGAATGCGACGAAGTTGTCGTATCCGTTCCCCTGGTCGGACCACATGCCGTTCTGGATGTTCCAATAGAGGATTTTCAAATCCTTCTCTCCTGCTCCGGAGCAGGAGAGAAGGAAAAATGAAAAGGAAACCAGCAACAGTGCTTTATGAAGATGCTGTTTCATTACGGTGCTACGTAAGTCAGGCCTGTAATCTTTGCCGCATTGGCAGCCGAGAATGTTCCGATGTAATTGAGGAAGTTCTCGGAATCGACGCTGTACATTTCGCCCCCGTATTCACCTATCCTGCCGCTGACGGTGACGTCGCTGATGTGGTCGAATTTGCTGCAATTCGCACATACAAGGCCGAGATAAGAAGTGTTAGCGCCGATTATGGTGCCGTAGTTGGCCCCGCCTTCAATGTATGCTGAATCAATGTCGAGGAGAGCCGCGAGACCGCCGGCGGTAGTCTGCTTGTTGCTCGTGGTCAGATTGCCGTAGTTGACGCAGCCCACAAGTCCGCAGTTGGTCTTGAGATAGCATACCACGTTGCCTATGCGGCCGTTGACAAACTCATTTGTCTGGTCTGCATAGTTGGTGCAGTTCTCGATGACAGTATTGCAGTTGGCGGTGGCGAGGATGCCGCAGCTGCGGCCGACGTTGAGCGTCAGTTTTCCCTTTGCGGTGCAGTTCTTTATCCTGTTGAAGACGTTGGCCCCGCTGGCCGTGGTGGCGAATCCGGCAATTCCTCCGAACTGCACGCCGGTTGCGCCGGCCTTCGTGTTCATTCCGCTTCCGCCGGTCACGGTAAGTTCGACAGTGCAGTTTTCTATGATGCTTTCGCCGTCTTCGTCGTCACTGAACACGAAACCGGCTATTCCGCCGATGGCGAAACGCTTGTTGTCGGTGTTGGTACCATAGCTTTCGATGCTTCCCTTGACGTTGACATTGCTGATGACGGACGCGTAAACTGTTCCGGCCAGCACTCCCGCGTCTGCCGCAGATTCAGCGTTGAAGACAACTCCGCTGCATTCGATGTTGAGATCCTTGACGGTTGCGCAGACGAGCGATCCGAAGATGCCCCAGGTGCAGCCGTTGGCGATGCTGCCGCTGCCGGCGCTGAACTTTATCGTATGGCCGCCGCCGTTGAATACATCGGAGAACGACGCTCCCGAAGGCGCGCAGGCATTGTTGCCGTTCCCCGTGCTTGTAACGTTGCCTACAGGAGTCCAGCTGCTGTAGGAAGTAAGGTCGATGTCTGCAAGGAGGGCGACCTGGCCGTCGCTGTTCCTCCACTTGTCAAGAGGTTCTCCTGCATTTACGGCATCCCTGAACGCCGCGAAGTCTTCCGCGGAAGCGATGCCTCCGGAGATGGTGGCAGAGGTGATGGAGACTTCGGGCATGAGCCACAGCTCGCCCGCCTCAAGCGTACGTGCCTTGGTGCCCTTTACCACTTTGAGGCCGTCGGTCGTTTTGAACTCGACCTCGAAGCCGTTCGTGTAAGAACCCGAAGGTATGGCGATATAGACATCGACTGGAGCGGAGCCGAGTGCGGCTGCCTCGCAGTCGATGACGACAGTCTGGTACGACGCGTCAATGCCGCCTGTGAGGACGGACTCCGAAAAGTTGATTTCGAAAGGACCGCTGACCTGTTCTCCGCCGTTGCCCTTGAGGGTTACGGTGCTCAGCTTCAAGCCGTCGTCTCCGGACACAGGTATCTTCAGGACGGCAGTCAGAGGATGGAACGACAGGGCTGTCCCCGACTCTGAATATGCGACCAGAGGTATGTCGGTCGTTTGCTCGAGAAACAGTTCTTCACTGAGCCAGACGGCATCGGCGTTGTAGTACAGCATTGCGGGACTGACCGCGCTGAATGGGGCGCTGATGGCATCGGCGAATTCGAAGCTGGCGCCCTCTCCTTCAATTTTGATTGCGCTGGAGCAGACTCCGTTGACGTCAATGGCATCATCAGCGTCCCAGCTGACCTTGACTCCGTTTATGGCTGTCTTGGTGAGAGGGGAGAGCGTGGCCTGGAGCGTGGTCACTTTCTGGAGCTCGGGAGCAGAATCCTTCTGGGTACAGCCCACTGCGAGCATGGCAGCGCATACGGCTGCGGCAAGTATATACTTTTTCATTGCTTTACAGTGCTTAATAGTCCCAGGAACCGTCTACGAGTTCGAAGTCATCGATACTGCCGGATATGTTTACGGAGTCTTCCAGAAGGCTCAAGCCCGGAGAGAATTCTCCGAGCTCAGCCTTTGGTGTCTGATAGTTGGACTTCATAAATTATTTTGCTACGAAGCTGAGGCCGGAAATCTTTTCGGCAGCGCCGTCCACGAGGAAGCCGATATAATCCATGAAGTTGTTTGCGTTGACGTCTTCAAGGTTGTTTGCGTCAGAACCTATCTTGCCGCTGACGGTAACGCCGCTGACATGGTCGAACTTGCTGAAGTTGGCTCCGATGAGGCCTCTGTACTGATCGTTCGTGCAGAGGATGGTTCCGTAATTGGCACCGCCTTCGATGTAGCAGCTGTTGTCGTTCAGGAGAGCGAACATTCCTCCTGCGGTGGTTGCGGAGTCGGTGGTGGTGAGGTTGCCGTTGTTGACGCAGTCGATGATTGCGCAGTTGACTGCAATGACGCAGACGAGGCCGGCCTCGCGTCCGTTGGCGAAGTTGTTGACCTGGTTTGCGTTGTTGACGCAATTCTTGAAGATGGTTCCGGAGTTGCCGACACCGGCAAGACCTGCGCAACGGCCGCAGTCGATTGCGAGGGAACCGTTTACGGTGCAGTTCTCGATGTTGACCCTGGAGTCGTCCTTGGGAGTGGTGGCGAAGCCGCAGATGCCGCCGAAGTGTACGCAGGTTGCGCCGTTCTTGGTGTTCGCGCCGCTGTTGCCCGTGACCGCAAGGTCTACCTCGCAGTCCTTGATGACGGTGTCGTAAGATACGCCTTCTTCAGCGATTGCAAATGCAAATCCTGCGATACCGCCGGTGGCGAAACGCTTGCTTTCGGTCTTGGTGCCCTTTACGTTGAGTTTGCCCTTTACCTTGACATTCTCGATGGTGCTGCTGTAAACGGTGCCGGCGAGTACGCCTGCGTCTGCGGTGGCTTCAGCCTCGAGGGTGACGTCGGCTTCGAGCGTGAGGTCCTTTACGGTAGCTTTCTGGAGGCATCCGAAGAATCCCCAGGTGTTTCCGTCGGCAATGACACCGCTGCTGGCCTTGAAGTTTTTGATGGTGTGTCCGCCACCGTTGAAAACGCCGGTGAAGGGTGAACCCTTGGGATCGCTTGCGTTGTTGCCGTTGCCGGTGCTCTCGACAGCTCCGATAGGAGTCCACTCGCCGAAGGAAGAGAGGTCCAGGTCGGCGAGGAGCTCGACTTCACCGTTTGCATTGAGCCAGCGCGAAATTGCGTTGCCCTCGTTGACGGCGTTTACGAAGTCTGTGAACTCGGCTAGATCGGTGATGCCGCCTATGCTTGCGTTAGGGTCGATGACGGCGGTGTGTCCGAGCTGGCTGATGGGGACGTCGAGGGTCTGGCCGGAGCCGCTGAACTTGAGGACGCCGCTGCGGGGTGCGGTGTCGGTCGCCTCGTTCTTGTAGTTGGAGGCAATCTTGAGGGTGATGATGGTGCCGTTTTCATTGCCGGCCCCGGAGTTGGGGCTTGCGGTCACCCAGTCGGGAGTGAGGACGAGCCAGCTTTTGGCGTTGGTCTTGAGAATGATGGTCTCATCGCTGGGGTTGTTGGCCGCGATGTCGCTGATGGCGGTCCTGTCTGCAGTCATCGTGTAAACGACTTCTGGTTCTTTTTCCTTACAGGATGCAATCAGTGCAGCTCCGAGGAGGAGTGCAAAAGAGGTGCGGATAAATGTTTTCATAAAAAATAATTTTGGGTTGATTAGTGTTTTTCTCGTAAAATCATATATGTCAGGCAACTGCGCTCACCGCCCGAGTCGCAAGGACGGCTTACGATGCTTCCGCGGGAGGTCGCCGGATTCCAGATCCACATGGAGGAGGAGCCGCCGCCGTCCATCCTGGTTGCGTTCCAGCCGCCGAGCTTCCGGGCGATGCGGAACATCTCATATCCCTTGACGCCCATGGAATACCACAGCTGACGTCCGTCTATTTCAACCAGCCATACCTTTTTGCCGTCCTCGCTTACGATGGGATAAGTCATGGGATCGTAATTGGTTATGGTCTGATTGGTCGCCGGTATCGTGGAAGTGGCGTCATTGCCGCCGTCCATTATCATGAACATTGTGGAAGCAAGGGCCGTTATCGGGGCCGTGTCATGCCCTTCGACGCTGATGTCGCACTTGAATTCAATGGCGTCGCCCGGCTTCAATGCCGCAAATCTGGAAGCATTGCTTCCGCTCACGGCTATGCCGACCCTGTCCTTCCTGGTAATGTACGGAAGGTCGGAAAGGTAGCTGTTGCGGCCGTCCAGGACGCTGACCACCTTTGCCGGTGCATACCCGGCGTTGACTTTCATCGGCTCCGAGGTGTATTCGCAGATTACATATACGACATCGCGGGCCAGATCGTTGACGAGCTCGGGATGCGCTTTGTGCGGCGTGCGTACATATCTGGACGTGAACAGGTTGACGGGCGAGACCGAAGGGGAGGAGTGCCGGAGCGTAGTGTCGTTTACCGTGTTGAAAGCATACTCGGCGCCTCCTGAGCGTATCTTCCCGGAGAAGGCTTTCTTGCCGCAGGCGGCTGTACCGTCCGCATAGACGGCAAACGCCCAGGAATGATTGACAAGGTTCTTCACGACGGAAGGATTGTTGATGTACACAGGTTCTCCGTCCTGTACGTGGAAGCCCCTGGAAATGCCGTTGTTGGAATCGAAGAAACAGCAGTTGGTGCCGGCGAGCACCTGCTGGCCTTCGCCGCGCTTGCGGGAGCAGAGCTGCGAAAGCGTCTCGCGGATGTTGAATCCGTTGTTGATGTTGCCGTTTCCGTTTGGATTGGGGAACAGGTCGTCGGCGACGGCTGTGGCGAGTTCTATGCCGGGAACCGAGAGATCGATTTCGAGTACGAACATGTGCCGGGGGACCTGCGAGAAGGAGTAATGGTAATAGGTCGCTCCTTCGTGCAGCCTGATGCTTTCGACAGTCTCCCAGTCGTAATAGGAATCCGCCGTCCAGTCGATGTAGTTATCCTCGATTACGTATCCGCTGGACGCGTTCATCATTGAGTTCAGAATGGCGTCCGACGGCGCTGCAGCCGGGTTGGAGACGTATTTGTCATAGTCTCCGACATGGCCGTTTCCTGTATTTCCGGTGAAGTTTTCCTTGACTTTGTTGAAGGAACAGCCCCAGCCGGGGCCGAGGGAACCGGATATCTTGCCGAGAACTGCCCCTTTGTTGGTGCATCTTGAGATGACTCCGTCGTTGTGCCCGACCAGGCCGCCTTCCTTGCATGGAATGCTGACCAGCAGGTTGCCGTTGTTTACGCAGGCTTTGCCCTGCAACTCGGAACCGACCGCCGATGCGGCATCGGTATATCCGGCGATGCCGCCGATGCTGATGTTCTTGCCGGGACCGCCGTTCTCCTTCATTATGAGGGTGGTGTTGTTCGTGACCTTCTCGATTCTTGTCGATATGGCGGTTCCGACGATGCCGCCGATCTGCGCTGCTGCGGCGGAAGTGCCTTTGAATTCTACCGTGCTGCCCTCGCTGCCGAAGTTGAGCCTTTCGATGGTAATGCCCTTGGCGTAACCGATGAGTCCGGCATAAGGATACCTGGACAGGTCGACGCTCCAGCCGACGTTCTTTATGGTGTGCCCGCCGCCGTCGAAATTGTATGACAGTGGGCTTGACGGGGAACCGGCGGGTATCCATTCCCTGATGGATGACGCGTCGATGTCATTCATCAGCTTCACTGCGCCGTCCACGAGGTAGAGGGCTATAGGGCCTTCGCCGTTTACAGCTTTCGCAAAGGCGACAAGGTCTTCGGCAGTGTAGATGCCGCGGCGGCTTGTGTCGCCGGTCCCGGCAGCCTGCCTGACGGAAACCTTTGCGGATTCGCCGTCAAGGTTGGAGACGGTGACGTCGGCGCTGCGCTCGCTTGTAGTCTTGTTCTCCTCGGCGGATATGGTGATCTGCTGGGGAGATGCCGAAGCCTGGCCGCTGGCCGTCAATATCTTCAGCCACGGCTGGCTCGAACGGACGTACCAGTCGGAAGACGATGACAGGGTGATGGTTTTCTGCTCTCCGAGCGCAGCCACGCTCACGGAGAGGGGAGACACCACAAGGGGAGATTTCTCCTCCTGCGGCTGCTTCTCCGTGCAGGCCGTGGCAAGCGCTGCGGACAGCAGGGTAAGGACTATGTTTCTCAGTCTTGTCATCTGCTAGTCATCGAAGGACACGCCGTCGTCCCAACCGGGATTCTGGGTAAGGGCTCCGTGGGTAATGGAGCGCTGGTCGGCAGGGATGGGCCAGAGGTAGTCGCGGCTCTCGTTCCACACATAGTCCTCGGCGGCATAGTAGGTAAGGAAGCCCTTGTCGCCTTCTGACAGGGTGAAATTGCCTCCTATCTCTATCTGGTTGGTCGCAGGGGCCGTAGTTGCAGGCTTGCTGCCCTTGTACAGCAGGAGGTCCATGGTTCCGTCTCCGTCAAGGTCATACTCTCCGAGGGCGGGGACATAGATGCCCTGAACTCCCTTGGTGGCCTTGGGAGTGAGCCATTTGCCCTCGCCCCAGCGGAGAAGGTCCCACTGGCGGAAGCCTTCGCAGAAGAGCTCCACTGTGCGCTCGCGGCGGATTTCGAGTATCGCCGCCTTCTGGGAACCCTTTGCATTCGGATAGTATTCGGACATCAGTGCATCCTCGGCGGTGGGGACGGTGCCCATTGCAGGCATGCCGACGCGGGCGCGGAGCACGTCGATGGTCTTTGCTACATCGTCATCGGTGAGCTCTCCGAGTTCAGCCTTGGCCTCTGCATAGTTCAGGAGCACTTCGGCGTAGCGGATGAGGGGATAGTCGGTGGTGGAGGTGGTAGCCGTCTCATGGTTGGAGTCGGAAATGAACTTTATGATGCGGTATCCGTTGAAGGTGCGCTCGAAGGAAAGCTGTTCATGGGCGCTCTCTCCAAGAGCGACATAGGACGGTCCGTGGAGCGTCTGTGCCATGCGGGGGTCCCTGTTCGCAAATGCATCTGCATAGGAGAGGGTCTGCCAGCCGGAACGGTTCTGGATGGGACTGCCGTCACTCTGGAGGTAGTGGTTCACGAAGCGTGCCGTGGCGCTGCGGTGCTGGTTCTTGAAATCGAACTGGATGCCGTGGCGCACAAGCACGTCCACGCTGTAGCGGCGGGAGAGGATGGTCTCGTCGGTCTCTGCATCTTCGAGGATGAAGTATTCGCGGTATGATGCGTTGGCTGCCTTGGAAGCCAGTTTGTAAGTGTTGCCGGTGTAGAGCTTGCGCGTGCCCAGGAGCTTGC
This sequence comes from uncultured Bacteroidales bacterium, assembly GCA_946539455.1. Lineage (GTDB taxonomy): Bacteria > Bacteroidota > Bacteroidia > Bacteroidales > UBA932 > Cryptobacteroides. The sequence continues at coordinate 19,512 of CAMNHL010000020.1, read as the reverse complement.
CTGCCGCATCCGCCGCCTGACGGAGGAACCACTCGGAAGAGATGGTGGCCTCGTCGTAGGTCTCTGTGTCGTTGGGGACATATTCGGTTCCAGCATGATACTTGCGGAAGGTCCCTTCGAACAGAGCTATGCGGCTCTTGAGGGCAAGCGCTGCGTCTTTCGAAACGTGATACACCGGATACTCCGACCACTTGGCCGGCAGGAGCTCGTATGCCTTGTCGAGATCTTCCAGGGCCTTCATCATGACGTAGCCTCTGTTGTCGCGGGGCCTCTTGAGGTCGAGCGAATCGGCGGAACCGATGACGTGGTCGTACCAGGGGATGTCGCCGTACATGCGAACCTTGTTGTAGTAGAACCATGCGCGGAAGAAGTAGCATACGCCGTCATACATTCCCTTTACTGATTCGTCGGGGCATTTGTTGTTCTCCAGCATGTAGTTGATGTTTCGCAGGGGCTTCCATGTGTTCTCGCTCCATGATTTGGACGAAGGCGTACGGGTGCCCTTCTGGATTGCCGACAGCGATGCTGACGAGCCGTTGTCGTCGGCGCTGAGTTCGGCGAGGTCTTCTGCGCCGGGAAGGATATCGTTATAGAGCTTGTTTGCCCAGAGGTCAAGTTCGGCCTTCGTGGTGAAGAATGAACTTGGCGAAAGCGATGTCTCCGGTGCCTTTGTAAGGAAATCTTCGCAAGCAGAGAAAGATGCTGCCGCGGCAAGTATGGCAAGAGGTATAAATATCTTTTTCATAATCGTCAGAATGTAATGTCAACACCGAATGAGAATGTCTTGGAATAAGGATATACGATATCCTCGGCGACACCGGTGGTGGCGACTTCGGGATCGATGTACTTGGTTGCCTTTTTGAGAGGAGACCAGTAGAAGAGGTTCTCGCCGGAGAAGTAGATCCGGGCTTTCTCGATGACCTTGTTCTTGGGAAGAGGAAGGGTATAGCCTACGGTGAGGTTCTTCAGACGCAGGTAGGCCGCGCTCTGCAGCCAGTAGTCGGAAGCGAAGATGTTGCTGCCGGTGCAGATACGGCCGCGCTGCCTGGGGTAGATTGCCTTGCTGTTGTCGGCACCGGGTTCGGCAGACCAGCACTTGTCCAGGAAGTCCTTTGGAATGAAGGTGGGACGATGGTAGGAATAAGGGCCCCAGTAGTATATACAGTTGGCTGCAGGCATCCAGTCCATCTTGCCGACGCCCTGGAAGAATACGCTCAAATCGAGTCCGGCCCAGCTCAGATCTCCCTTGAATGCGTAGTTGTAGCGGGGAAGGCTGTTTCCGATGACAAGGCGGTCGCCATGGTCGTCAAGGGTATTCGCTCCTGCGTTGATGGCGGGGTTGTCATCGAGATTGACGTATTTGATGTCGCCGGCCATCAGGTGGTTCCAGGGTGCCGCCTGGCCCTTGATGCCCTTGTTTACCGTTCCGAAGGAATCGTATGTGGCTTCCCATTCAGCGGCTTCCTCGTCGGTGGCGAAGAGACCGTCGGTCTTGTAGCCCCAGATTTCTCCGAGTTCCTTGCCTACATAGTAGTCGCTGAGGAGATTGTCGGGGTTGTTGAACCTGGTGATGAAAGTGCGGAAGTCGCCCAGGGTGGCGGTAAGTCCGTAGTACATGGGCTTTCCTGCGACCTTCACGTTGTCTTTCCAGCTGATTGCGATTTCGTAACCGCGCGTGGTAAGGTCGGCTGCGTTCTCCCTCGGGGCTTCTTCGCCGTAGACGTAAGGCAGGGTCATGGCTTCGGTAAGCATGTTCTTGGTGTCGCGGATGAAGAAGTCGGCAGTGAGGGAGAGTCGGTTCTGAAGGAAGCCGAGATCGACGCCGATATTTTTGGAAATTACGGTCTCCCAGGTGAGGTTGCTGGAAACGGGGGAACTTGCATAAGCCTGTCCTGCTTTAGTGGCTCCGTCGAAGGTATAACCGCTGAGAGTACCGGTGTTGATGGTATCCCAGTAATAGTAGTTGTCGACCTGCTGGTTGCCGAGGGTACCGTAGGATGCACGGATCTTGAAATTGTTGACTACAGGTTTAATGTTGGTCCAGAAAGGCTCTTCGGAGACTCTCCATCCTGCGGAAGCGGAAGGGAAGAATCCCCAGCGATGGCCCTTCGGGAAGCGTGAGGAACCGTCGTAGCGGCCGGAAAGCTCGAGCAGGTAGCGGCCGTCGTAATCGTAATTGATACGTCCGAAGAAACCGAGCGTGCGGTATGCGGACACGCTTCCGGAGGCCTTCTCGATTTCGCCGTTGGCCATGTTGATGTATGCGAGGTTCTCGCTCATGGAGCCTTTCTGCTGGATCGTCAGGCTGCGTCCGTAATAATCGTCAAAGTTGGCGCCGAGGGTCGCGGACACGTTGTGCGCCCGGCCGAAGGTATTGTGGAAATTGAACCAGGCGTTGGCGACGTTGCCGTCCTGATAGTAGTTGTACTCGCGATAGAAATCGTAGACGGAACCGTTGGAGAAATATCCGCCCGAAAGGCCGTTGCCCTGATAAAGCCTCTTGTTCGCGTTGTCGTAGCAGTTGGGTGTGGGGTTGCTGCGGTATGCGGACTGGCGGTCGCGGCGGCGATATGTGTAATCGGCGCTGAAGTCAAGCCATTTCGCGATGTGGGCGGTCAGACGGCTGGTCCAGGTCCAGTAGTTGTTGACGTTGGAGTTGCTGTTGGAATCTGAAAGGAAGACACCCACACGGCCGCTCATGAGGGGTGACGTTGCGCCGGTCATGTAGCCCGGTACCATGTTGATGGTGCCGTCGGGGTTGTAAGGCACATAGGTCGGACTCACGTTCTGGGTGATGTTCCAGGTGATGCCCTGGCTGACGAGTCCTGTGGAGCCGTCCATTTCCCAGAACCCGCCCCAGTCGTAATCGGTGCGCTGCAGGCTCACGTTGGTGGAGAAATCGAGCCAGGAGGTAATCTTGGCGTCGACCTTGCCGCGCAGTGACAGGCTGTTGAATGTGTCGGAGGCATATCCGTTGAATACACCCTCACGATAGAGATAACGTCCGGATACGTAATACTTTACCTTGTCGTTGCCGCCGCGCACCGTAAGGTTGTGCTCGGTCTCGGGACGGGTCTTCTTGAACAGGAAGTCGTACCAGTCGAAGTTGGCCAGATAAACGTAAGTATTGGTGCCCGTGGCATCGGGGATGACCCAGGGGCGGGAAGGATCTTCGGTGACGTCTCCATGGCGCTCCTTGAGCATCTCGATCTGCTCGTCGGAGTAGGTGAATGCGCCTTCGCCGGCAAGGGTCTGGTAGAAGCTGTTGCAGAGGGTCACATAGTCGTAACCGTCGGTGATGAAGTCGGTGCTGGTGGTGTTCTGCGAAAGGCTGTAACGGCCGTTGTAGGTAATCCTGGCGTCTCCGCTCTGACCGCTCTTGGTGGTGATGAGGATGACGCCGGCAGAAGCCTTTGCGCCGTAGATGGCGCAAGCGGAGGCGTCCTTGAGGATTGACACGCTTTCGATGTCGTTGGGGTTCACCTGGGTGAGGGAGCCTTCGATGCCGTCGACGAGCACAAGGGGAGAACCGCTGTTGAGCGATACCTTGCCGCGGATGTTCACGCTGTAGTTGGTACCGTCGAGGGATCCGGAAGTCTGAGTGAGCACGAGGGAAGGGTCGGCGCCCTGGAGAGCCATGGCGGTGTTGGTCACGGGACGGGCGTTGAGTTCCTTGCCGTCAATGACGCCGACGGCTCCGGTGAGGTTGACCTTCTTCTGGGTGCCGTAACCTACGACCACAAGTTCATCCAGCATGGTGTTTTCGGTATCGAGCGTGATGACGAAGGGGCTGGGCTCGGCACCCGTGAGGGTGACGACCTTGTCGTCGAATCCGATGAATGAAATTGTTACGTCGGCAGGGAAGCTGATGCCGCTCAGGGTGAAGTTTCCTTCATTGTCAGTGAGGGCGTATTTGCCGCTCTTGTCGACGAGGGAGGCGCCCACGAGAGGCTCTCCGAACTTGTCGACCACGGTTCCGGAAACGGAAGCCGGGGTTTGTGCCAGCAGCTCCGCGCTAAGGGAGAGCGGCAGGAGCAGCGTCAGCAGGATTAAGATTTTTTTCATCATTAGCTTTTATTTGGTTATTGGTTATTCGCTGTAGAACTTGATATTCGCGGTGGTCATTGTGCTGTTGGAACTGTTTGCCTGGCCCGCGTACTGGAAGTAGTTGTCGGCGGTGAGGGTGACATACTCGGTGCCGGAAGCGCTGTATTTGCCGACGCGTCCGCTGATGTAGCAGTCGGAGAATTTTGCGTTGTTCTTGGCGCACTGTCCGTAGAGCACACCGTTGTAGGTCTGGTTGCCGGAAAGGTTGAAGTTGCTTGAAACCACGTCGGCGCCAATGCTCTTGCAGCTCTTCATCTGTACGCTGTCGTGGTTTATGAGGCATACGATTCCGGCGGCACTGGTGCTCTGGCTGATGATGTTGCCTTTGTTCACGCATCCGTCAAACTGGCAGCCCACGGCGGCGATGCAGGTTATGCCGCCGATGCGGTAACCGCCTGACTGCATAAAGTGAAGGTCTCCATTGTTCGTGCAGTTCTTAAGAATGGTATATTGCTGCAATCCGGCAACGATGGTGGACGTGCGTCCGGCGGTGCTGTATATGTCGGCGTCGTTTACGCAGTTGGTGAAGGTCGTGGTTATGGCACTGCCCACTGTTGTCGAAAGGCCTGCGATGCCTCCCAGATGGACGCCGTTTCCGCCGTTTCCTGTGTTGGCTCCGCGGGAGAACGGGCTCTCCTGGGTGCCGAGCGCTCCGGCATTATACAGTCCTGTGAGGGTCGCGTTCTTGGTTGAAGGGTGTACCCAGCCGACGAGACCGCCCACTGCAACCCTGCCGGCAGCTACGTTGTCGGCCAGCGACGAAGTTCCGCCGCCGGTTATGGGAGCATAGCTCTTGACGTTCTCGATAGTGGCCCCCCTTACGAGCCCTGCAAGCGTTCCAAAGCATCCTGCCACTCCGGTGGAGATGTTCATGGAGCATGTGGAATCGAAGGTGATGTTCTTCACGGTTGCTCCGTCGCCAATTCCTCCGAAGAATCCGCAGACAGAGTTGGCCTGTGTAGGGGCGAAGGACATCCTGAGCCCCTTGACGGTGTGGTTCTGGCCATCGAAGCTTCCGTTGAAGATGTTCCCGGAGACGGTGATCGACGTTCCGGTCCAGGTGGACAGTGTGCATTGTCCGATGGGGGTCCAGTCTGTTATGGATGAGCAGTCGATGTCGGCGGTAAGGGTGACTTCTGCACTGATGGCTTCAGCATTGCCGCTGTTTACGCTTGCTGCGAATGCAAGCAGTTCTTCTGCATTGGAGATGCTGATTTTCTTGGTCTCGACGGGTGTGTCATCGCCGCCGATGCCTGTCATGTCGGTCACCGTGTAAGGATTGGCGATTGCGTAGCGTGCGGCCTGGAGAGCCACAGGGGCGTTGGCGTCGGTTACGTGAGTTCCGTCTGCGCTGTAACGGTAGGAGTTGGTGTCGAGTTTGAGATTGCCGTTGAAGGGACCGATTATGGTTTCAAATACGGTGCAGGAAGCGCCGTAACGGGCAATTCCGAGGTCCATATGGTAGCCGTCGCGTGTGAGGCCCATGTCGTTGTTCAGCTTGGACGTGCGAAGGTTCTGAAGCATGGCTCCGGTGGAGATTACTCCGTCGAATCCGCAGGTCTCGACCGCAGTCTTTGCCTGTGCTGAGATGACAGTCCACATACCGGCCTGGTCGGTAAAGGGCTTGGAAACATTTTCTGCCTTGGACAGGTCGTGATATGCCTGGGAAAGGATATAGTAGAGCTTGGGATTGCCGCCGATGGAGGTCTGGGCCTCTTTGATTTTGGCGACTATGCCCTGCACGGCGGCCTTCTCATTGTTGGTCCAGCCCCATGCAAGCAGCCTGCCGGTGTGCTCCTGGACGGTTACTATGTCGTACTTCTGGCTTGCTGCAATCTGGCTGAGGGTATAGCCGCTGAGATCGGTCCAGCTGGTTTCACCCGGATTGCAGAGATAGCAGTGGTAGTCGCTGACAGTGCTCCAGCCGTTGTTGTATTCGGGTATGGTGCGCCCGCCGTAGTACATATGGACCATCTGGACCTTGTTCAGGCCGGCGGCGGCGAGTATGCCGGGCAGGTGCTCCACTGCATCTTTGGTAAAGCTGTTGCCGATGAAGAACATGCGGAAGTCGGCGTCGACGTCGAGGTTCGCGACCGGTTTCTCACCTGTGATGATGTCGTAAGTGATGTTGGTGTAGGTTCCGGCGTTTGCCGTGTTGGGACCGAGGTAGTTGATCTTGGTTGCCTCGCTGTAGAGGTCGTATTCGGGCGTACCGTTGTTGTATTTGCCGACCTTTCCGGACGCGTGGCAGTTGCTCCAGGTGCAGTCCTGGTTGATGTATCCGAAGAAGACGCCGCGATACTGGCTGTCTGAGAGGACTTCTCCGTAGTTTTCGCACATGGAGTAAGTTGCACCAGGGGCGTTGGGAAGGGAAATCAGGCCGCCTACGCGGGCCTCAGTGGTTGAAATCAGGTTGCCGTAGTTCTTGCAGCGGGTCATCGTGGAGCCGTTGGCGGTGATGCAGGTGATGTTGCCCAGACGGCCGGCGCCTTTGCTTGCCATCGTGTTCAGCTGGTCACCGTGATTCTCGCATCCGGTGATGTCGGTGCAGGAGTTGGCCGCCGCCACGATGCCGGAGGTGCGGCCTGCCTGGGAAGTCATGTCGCCGTAGTTGTTGCTATCGGCAATCTTTATGCGCTTGGTGTTGCCTGAAGGGGCATTTGCGAATCCGACTATACCTGCGATATGGATGCCTGTGGCGCCTGCATTCATATTCTTTGTGTTGACGCAGGTGATTGCGCCCCTGTTGTGGACGCTGTCGACGGTTACTCCCTGGTCCTTGGCATAGACGCCGCCGATGAGTGCCATATGCAGCAGGCCGGTGGCTCCGCCGTTGTAGGTCATGGTGGCGTAACTGGTGATGTCGCGTACCTGACCGTCATAAACGACGCCCGCTATCATGCCGGCGCTCAGGGATACGCTGGTGCTGACGGTCAGCGAGCAGTTGTCTTCGATTACAAAGTTCTGCACGAGGGCTCCGGGGCCTACGTAGCCGAAGAGGCCGAAGTGTTTGCCTGCGGTGGTCTCGTTGCAGACGAGGTGAAGGTTCTTGATATGATGGGCGTTGCCGTCGAATTTGCCGAGGAATGGATGGCCTTCAGTGACCTGGGGATTATAGGATGCCCAAGGGGCTATGGCGTTTCCTACAGGGGTCCAGTCAGTGACGCCGGTGAAATCTATGTCTGCAAGGAGGTTGACTACGCCTTCGGAATTTTCCCAGGGTTCGGTTGATTCGCCTGCGTTGACTGCGGCTGCGAAGGCTGCGAAGTCGGCTGCGGACATGATGCCCTTGGCGCCGCCGAAGTCGAGTGCGGGAAGGCTGCGGAGCGTTCCGGCTGCGAGCGTACGGGCGCTGAGGGCCCTGCGCATCGTGCTGCCGTCTTCGGTCTCGAAATCAATCTGGAGGCCTTGTGTATATTCTCCGGCGGGGAGGGGAACGTAGATGGTGACGGGGTCGGTGCCGAGCGTTGCGCCGCTCTCTACGGTGACCTTGTTGCTTCCGCCTTCTGCGGGGGTGAGCTCAAGGGTGCTGTAGTCGAGCGTGAAGTCGCCGCTGAGTGTTTCGCCTCCGATGGCTGTTACGCTGACCAGCTTGAGGACCTGGGCGCCTCCTGTGACCTGGAGCTTGAGCAGGGAGGTGAGGGGAGCGAATCCGAGTCCGGTGCCTGATTCAGCGTATGCCGCGAGGGGAGTGGGGGCGTTTGTGCCGTCCCATGTGGCGGGGAGCGTTACGGTCGTGGCGTCTTTGTAAAGCGCCGCGGGATATACTGCCTTGAACGGTGCCGTGAGTTCGTCCGTGAAGCTGAAGTCGGCCTTTTCCGCTGCTTCCGTCAATGGCTCGGACGTGCTGCCGTTGACGCCGATTGCGTCGTCCTTGCTCCAGCTGACCTTGACTCCGTCTATTGCCGTTTTTGTCAAGGGATGGAGGTCTGCCGTAAGGACGGTCTTGATTTCCTTTGCCGGGGTGATTACCTGTTCGGGCGTTTCTTTCTTGCATCCTGCGAGGATGGCGGCCGCGGCTAACATTGCCGCAAGTGCTGTTGTCTTTCTCATTGCGGTCTGATGTTAGTTCCAGGTGTCGGGGATTTCTTCGTAATCCTGGATTCTGCCTGATGCGGCTTCCAGGAATGCGAGGCAGGGAAGATTAGTTTCTTCACATACCTCTGGGCGCTGATACGTTTGTTTCATTTCATTTCGGTTATTGTGCACCACAAATTTAGTCACCCCCTCGCGCACTCGCGTAATAATAGGTGTGACCATTTATCCGAAACGGAGTGACAATTTGTCGAAAAACACCAAGCGGGCTGAGTAAAGGACGGTTTGCTGTCATTCCGAGCGAAGCGTAGCCGAAAATCTCCTCGCCTTCCCCGCGCCTCCGGCCGGAGTGCCTTCGGAAGGCAGTTCGTAAGGGCCAATGCCTTCCGAAGGCACTCTACCCTCCGGTGCTTTTGCGTAGCACTTGAAGGTGAGGAATGATAACAAAGCAGCCGCTCATTTCTGGGCGGCTGCAGGGGGATAATATAGCTATACGATTATTCGCTGTAGTAAGCCGTTCCGAGAGCCATAAGGGCATCGGGAATGGGATGGAAATCCGCGGCGCTCAAATCGGACCAGGTAATGACCTCGCCCTCTACAGGAGTGTAGGCAGAATACAATGAGCCGCTGGACTTGTCGACATTCAGTACATCTTTAAGATGGTACTCACCGGAGGCTAAAGTCACCTCGAAACCGGAGAAGGCCTTTGCTACGGCGGAAGTCCAATCCATGGAGACATTGTTAGCGGAAGTGAAAGCCCACTGGCCTTCATTATTATTGGAGCCGCTGTTGGTTCCCCAATACTGCCATCCGGTGGTTGCAGTCGCACATCCTCCGAAATAGTAGGCGCAAAGGTTTCCCGATGCGACGACACCCACAATCTGGCCAATTTTGCCGGAGCCGGACCTGCCGTGAATGTCGCCGATTTTGATATCCTTTGCATAGAGAGGTGAATAGACGTTCTGAATTGTTCCACCGGTCTGACGTCCTACAAGTCCGCCGACATTGACAACTGCTTTAGTCTTATCGGTACAAGATGCAGAACATTTTACGGTAATATCACCAGTTGCGCTGTTGAAGAGCAGTCCGCCGAGAATACCTACGAGGCCGCCGGCACCGTAATCAGCAGTATTTGAAGAAATTGTGACATTGGAATTGGAGAAGCAGTTGGCAACGGTTCCGGCTACATTATATCCTACAATTCCACCCACACGGTTTGTCCCGGTAATCGTTTTGCTCTTGGAGGAATAGCATCTTCTTATGGTTGAGCTTGCCCTCAGAGCACCTGCTATGCCGCCTGTGTTTGCACCTCCGGTGACTGTGTTTTTATTTACGCACATGTCGATGGTGCCGGTCATATCTCCTACGATACCTGCCGCAAAAGCCTTGCTGGCCTTGATAACACCTTCATTTACGCAAGAAACTATTTCACTTGTACCAAGTGCCCTTCCCACGATGCCGGCACCGTAGGCATTGCTTGAGTTCGTGTTTGTTATCGCAGCTTTATTTGTGCAAGCGGAGATTTTGCTGGTTCCTGCCATCTGCCCTGCAATACCTGCGGTAAACTGGCCGCTCGACGTAACCGTACCGGCAACGGTCAGGTCTTTAACAGTGGCATCCTGAAGGTATCCGAATACGCCGGTATTGTCAGCGGTTGTGGAGATTGTGACGTTGAGCGTCTTGCCGTTGCCGTCGTAAACGCCGGTGAAAGGAGCGTCGCTGGTGCCTATGGGAGTAACGGAACCGGCGCTGATATCCTCAGTCTGCTGATAATTGGCAGCAAGGAAATCGGCAGCCGCGATGCTCTCATAGCCAGCTGTCGTGTACTTCTGAATGTTCTTTACGTCGCGGGCATTGGCGATGAGGTAAGGGCTTTCGCTGGAGCCCTCGCCGCCGCTGAAGAGGCCGGCGTAGAAGGACATGGTGGCAATGGTGTTCCGGGCGCGGGCGGCAGTGCTGGGGTTGGTTACGGAGAAGGTGTCGGTGCCGCCGTTGTGATTTTCGGCCAGATTGGCCGTTAAAGTGAGGCCTCCTGTAAGGTCAATCCCGGCAGGAATCAGGAACAGGACGTCGGCCGATGTTGCCGGTGTCCCAAGTGAAACCTCTTCGGTCTCCGAGGCGGATCCAGCAGAGAAAATCATCTCCAAGGCAGAAGCGTCAACGCTATACTTTGACCCGCCGGCAATGACTTTCGAACCAAAATCAAGCGACACGGAATTGATGTCAACATCTGCCGTAACCTTCACTCGAAGCACAGAAATCAGGTTGCAAAGTGTTACGCTATAGGAACCTGCGCTACCGGTGATGATGCCGGCCATCGGGTTGATGGCACCGAAATCATCGCTTGCCTCGATGGCTGCGGGCATTGTAAACAGAACATCAGACCCGGAAACCACATATTCGCTTGCCGGGTAGAACACGCTCACAGTGCCGCTGAGGGAAACTGCGGTTTCGCCTTCCTTGAGCACGAACTCGGTTCCGTCGTACTTGTAAATTGCATTATTGTCCTCGTCGACGAAAACAAGGACCTCATCATCCGTCTCGATTGTGGTTGTCCCTTCGCCGAGGTCTACAGAAACCTTCGTCGCTGCATCTGCGGAGGCTCCCTCGATGACAGCTCCGAAGCTGGTAAGCAGATTGCCGTCAGTTGACTGGGTTATATCAGTGTTGTCTCCAATGATGTCATTCTTTTCGCAAGAGAAAAGCAGTGCGGCCAAAAATGCGAGGCCGATTATTTTAGTCGTCTTTTTCATAGCCCTAGATCCAGTCATCAGATTCTTCTGCCGAATTAACATTAAACGCCTCCGTGTTAGTGGAGAAACCGGAGTTCATCAGCACACCATCCATCTTGACGTGGATGATGCGGCAGAGTGGTGAGATGTAGTTCATCGTTTGCATGATAATATTTTTAGTTTCGTGTTGTTTCAAAAGCGTTTGGCTGTCAAAAATAGTCATTTGATTGTGCGCGTATGAATGCAGGGCGTGACCATTTGTCTGCTGCCTGTGTATCAATTTGTCGTAGAGCGGGCCTGACATGAACCTATATGACCTGCTGCTTGCGTTTCCAGTTGAGGATGGGGAGGAGGCAGGAGATTATCGCGGCTCCGAGCCAGAACCAGCTGACGTAGGTAAAATCGTGTACTCCGTTTACGGTGTTGCTGTCGAGCAGCAGGCCGGTGACGATATTCTGCAGGCCCGCCGCGGCGTAAGATGCGATGCCGACGATTCCGAGTGCGGCGCCGCTGGCCTTGCGGGGTACGAGGTCGACTGCCATCAGTCCGCCAAGGAAGCTAATGAGTACGCCGATGGCTATTCCGAAGAGTACCATTGCGAGGATGTTGACCCACTTTGCCGGACCTCCGAAGAGGAAGAGGGCGAGGGCGATGCTCTCGAGCAGCCCGGCGACGAACGCCGGATACTTGCGGTCACCCTTGAACAGGACGTCCGACAGCCAGCCGGAAACCACGGTTCCGAGTATGCCGAATATGGGATTGACGCCGATGATGGCGGCGGCCCCTGCCAGGTCGTAGCCCTTGGCTTCCTGCAGGAAGATGGTTCCCCATTCGTTGATGGCGTAACGGCTCATGTACATGAATGCGCTCGAAAGGGCCAGAATCCAGACTCCGGGGTTCTTGATGACGGCCTTTTGCATGCGCTTGGTCTCTTCGCGCTGGGCTTTTTGCGCATCTTTGGCCGCAAGCGCTTCGCTTTCGTGGGTGGCGTCGTACTCTTCCTGCGTCTTCTCGCCCGAGAGGACTTCGATGGGCGGCAGACCCTTGCTGTCGGGATTGTCGTGGAACAGCAGCATCACGAGCACGAACCCAAGCAGGCCGGCAAGCGCCGCTCCGAAGAATCCCCATTTCCAGCCGAAGGCTGCTACGATGGAGCCTACGAAGATGAAGGAAAGGCCCTCGCCGATGTTGTGCGAGGCGCTGAAGATGCCGTAGAATGTGCCACGGGATTTGAGAGGGAACCAGCGTGAGAGGCTGACTATGCTGGCGGGAGCTCCCATCGACTGGGCGAATCCGTTGATTGCCCAGAAAAAGCAGAAGGCGATGAACAGTGCGCCGTTGGCTATTGTGCCGTTGAGTGCGCTCACGCCCAGGACTCCCATTATGAAGTTCATGGCCACGGAAATGATGATGCCGGTAGCCATGAAACGCTTGATGTTGGCGTTGTCGGCCAGGAAACCGTTGACGAACTTGCCCACGGCATAGGTCCAGTAGAGGCATGCGCCGACGATACCAAGCTGGGTGGCGTTGAGCAGGCTTGCGTCGATGATGGGCTGCTTCATGACGCCCATCGACAGGCGGCAGACGTAATAAAGTGCGTATCCCAGGGTTGCAGCTACGAAGGTCTGCATCCTGGCGCTCTTGTATGTCTTGTCAGTTTTTTCCGGGGCGACCTTGGCGGCCGACGGGGGACTGATGCGGTAAAAATCCAGTATCTTCATCGTTCGTTATGGCTTAGAGGGTATGCCGGCCTATCTTGGTAAGCCAGCCGATGAGAAGTTCGGGGCGGTCGGTCTGGAACATGCTTACTCCGGCGTCGATATACTGCCTGTAAACCTTTCCGGGGTCCTCTTCCTGGAATGCGGCATCGTCGTCGTTGCCGTCACCTCCGCAGAGGCTGGCCCAGATGGTGTTGACCCAGACTTTGGAGCCTTGGGCGATAATCGCTTCGCAGGCGTCCTCAAATGCGGTATCGTCGTTGTTCTGCCAGCATACCTCGTAAGCGAGAGGGACGACGCCCTGCTCCAGGTAGGAATTGAAGAGCTTCTTGCCGCCGGGTTTCTGGATGTCCACGACGGGCATGTACATCATGTTGTGAGGGTAGGGTGCCTCGTGTTCGGCAACGACCTCGATGGGCTTCTTGCCCTTGATGAGGACCTGGTCGGTGACGCCAAGTTTCTCTGTAATCTTGAGGGCCGCGTCGTAGTAGTCATAGCCCTTGTCGATGTTTACGCAGATGCGGTCCTTTGTGCACATCAGCGCTTCTTCCAGAGTGGGCATGCGCAGGGTGTCGATGGCTACACCGTGGGCCCTCTTGAGGCTGAGCCGCTTTATCTCGTCCAGAGTGAGGTTGGAGATGCGGGCACTCTTGCCGGGAGAGTCCTTAAAGACTTTCGAGAAGTTGGTGGTGCGCAGCACGTCGCCGTCATGGCAGAGGACCAGTACGGAATCGGCGGTCATGTGTACGTCGATCTCCACGATGTCGGCACCCATGCGGATGACGCTCTCGATTGCGGGAATGGAATTTTCGGGGTAGTTGCGCCAGTCGCCGCGATGCACTGCAACGACGACATACTTGCTGTCCGGGTTATGAATTTGGGCGGCGATGGCCTCGGCCCTGTTGAACGTTTGTTTTGACGCCTGATTTGTGGTGCAGGAGGCGGCGCCTGCGAGGATGGCTAATAGCAGAAGTGCTCTTTTCATGGTTTAGTAATATTACGGATGCTAATTTAGACAATCCTGAGCGTTCATTTGGTTCGTGCTACGGCGCAATTTGTCGGCCCGTGTGTGATAATTTGTCTGACATAGCGCCTCCGGTTCTGTGGCCGACGGTCCATCTCTTGGACCTTCATCGCCAATTCCCGCCTTTTTCTGTGGCCGACGGTCCATCTCTTGGACCTCCGGTTACAGAAAAATGCAAAGAGCTCCTCGGCAAAGAATAACCGTACCGTAACGGCAACAAATATCCCGTCATAAGACACGGAAGACCGCGCTTGTGACGGGACAGATGCCGTTAAATAACGCTTACGGAATCACAGGCTTCCGAACACGTTGCCTTCGAAGGTGACGTTAGCCTTCCTTGCGTCGGGCTCCATGCAGATGTACTGCTCGAAGTTGTCTGCTGTAATGGTTACCACGGAGTAATCGCTGTCGGGATGCTTGAACATATCGGAAAGAATGGCTCCGTAGTTCGCGCAGCCTTCGATTACGGTGAACTTCTTGCCGTCGTTCGTCTGTCCGACGATTCCTGCGGCCAGTCCCTTGGTGCTGTTGGCGACAGCGTAAACAACGTCTCCGTAATTGGTGCAGTTCGTGATTTTGGTGTTGTTGCCCATTGCGGATACGATTCCTGCGGGACGGCAGTCGGAAGCTACCTCATCGTTGCCGGTGATTTTTCCCCGGTTGATGCAGCCGTCGATTTCGACCAGTGAGTTCATGGTGCCCACGACGCCTGTCGGAAATCTTGAAAGAAGGACAAAGAAGAGTGCGCGTCAATTTGTCTTTGACGGCGTAACAAATCGTCTTTATATGAACCAATATGACCCCGTTATCACGTGCGATCGGGCTGATTATGAAGATAAGCGCCGCCCTTATCGCACACATAAGTGCTGTTGAGCCTGTGCTGTTGACGTTCAGTCGGAGGTCTCGAAATTCTCTTTGTACTCCGTAGGAGTCAGGGCGTATTGCTGCTTGAAGCTGCGGCTGAAAGATTCGCGGGTGGTGAATCCGGAGGCTGAAGCTACGTCAGTCACACTCATGGCGCGCTCCCTCTTCATGAGGCTGCAAGCGTATTCCAAACGGCATGTATTGATGAATTGGGGCAGGGAAGTTCCGTACGCGGAGAACGCCTTGCCTATCCTTTCTTTACTCAGGGAGTAGTCGTCCATGAGGGTCTGACGGCCGAAGTTTGGATTGAGAAACAGCTTGTCGCGGGTAATTGCCTTGCTCAGGAAAAGGTACAGCTCTTCCGGATTCATCTCCTGAATGTCGGGCCAACCCGTCGAGGGCTCGTCGCGCTCTTGTTCTGCAGATTCTTTCTCCTTGTAAGCCATTGTCTCAGAGAGCAGTTTCGACAGTGACTCGTTCTTTTTGAGCATGGTCTCCTGCGCCGATATTATGTGTGCGATAAGAGCGAGAAGGAGAATCATTATGACAAAAACTCCGAATGCGAAGCGGTTGTGGCTGTCGAAGATGGTGTCTTTGAGAGAGCTGTAGCGCTTGAGATACTCAAGACTCTCCGCCTGGTCTCCCAGAGACTCGGCCGCCTGACTTTGAAGGAGCAGGGCGTCGGCATAGCGGAGCCGCAGAGTATCCCTTCCCCAGTCGCGGTAGAGTTTGTCCAACTCGTTTTGCATCAGGACGTAATCGCCGACGGCGAAAGCTTCCCGGGCAATCTCGGTATCCAGATTCTGGCTGCCTCCGCCGTTTGCGGAAGCAACCATCGGGATGGCTATGATGGCGGGAAGGACCCAACCGGGAAGTTTGAAACCTTTTAGCACTTTTATCTGGCCGAAATTATCCTGGACCGGTTTTGACGCCGGACCTAAATGCAAAATTATAAAAAATGTTTAAAAATGGCTACCAATACCGGTAGAAAAGTGCAATGCTTTCCATCCCACGCCACAACTGGCTGAGCAGATAGCTCTCGTTGGGGGAGTGGATTGTGTCCCTTTCGAGCCCGAAACCCATCAGCAGGGGATCAATCCCCAGAATCTTCTGGACTTCTGCGAGCACCGCTATGCTGCCGCCTCCGCGTGCGGGTACCGGCTCGGTGCCGTACACCTCTGTCATAGCCCGGCTGGCGGCTTTGTATGCGGGACTGCTTATGGGGATGAGGAAGCCGTCGCCGCCTTCGCACGGTGTGACCTTCACCCGTACGCTCTTGGGCGCGAGAGTCTTGAACCAACGCGCGAACAGTTTTGTTATTTCCGAGCTTAACTGATTAGGAACCAGGCGCATGGAAATTTTGGCATGAGCCTCGGAAGGCAAGACTGTCTTGGCGCCCTCTCCGGTGTATCCTCCCCAGATGCCGCACACGTCGAGGCAGGGCCTGATGCCGGTGCGTTCCAGCGGAGTGTAACCCTTTTCGCCGCGCAGCTCGCGTACGCCGAGGAAATCCTTGTATTCCTTCATGTCGAACGGAGCCCTGGAGAGCATGCGGCGGTCGGAGCGGGAAAGCTCGACCACCTTGTCGTAGAATCCGGGCACTGCGACACGTCCGTCGGCGTCGAACAGCTGCGAAATCATCTCGCACAATACCTGGATGGGGTTTGCGACGGTGCCTCCGTAGTGGCCCGAATGCAGGTCTTTGGACGGCCCTGTAACCTTGACCTCCAGATAGCTCAAGCCTCTCATGCCGCAGTTTATGGATGGAACCTTTTCGCTTATCATGGTGGTGTCGCTCACCAGGCAGATATCGGCTGCAAGCAGCTTTTTGTGGGAACGTATCCATGCGGGAAGCGACGGGCTGCCTATTTCTTCTTCTCCTTCGAAAAGGAATTTGACGTTGTGCCTGAGCTGCCCGCTGCGTACCAGGTACTCGAAGGCCTTGATGTGCATGAACAGCTGCCCCTTGTCGTCGTTGGCGCCGCGTGCCCAGATGGCCTCCGCCCCGGTGGCGTCGGGAGCTATTACGGGTTCGAAGGGATCGGTGCGCCATTTATCGAGCGGCTCAGGCGGCTGCACGTCGTAATGTCCGTACACCAGCACTGTCTTCTGTGAAGGGTCGATTATTCTTTGCCCGAAGACCACCGGATTGCCGGCCGTTTCGTATATGTGTGCGCTGTCGGCACCGGCCTCCAGAAGAAGCTCGCACAGGCGCTGTGCACAGGCGTACATCTGGGGTTTATTCTCGGATTTTGCGCTGATTGAGGGAATTCTCAGAAGGGAGAAAAGCTCGTCGAAGAAGCGCTCTTTGTTTTCGCTGATGTATTGTTTCATGCTTGCGAATATACGCAATAATCCTTAAATTTGTGCATAAAAAACTAAGTTATGGCACTCATAAAATCCATTTCCGGCATCCGGGGAACCATCGGCGGATGCGTCGGGGAAAATCTGACCCCGGTCGATATTGTCAACTTTACGTACGCCTATTGCAAGTGTCTGCGCGATCGCAAGGCTCCGTTCGGCTCCCGATACAAGGTCGTGGTCGGCCGCGACGCCCGCCTGAGCGGCGCCATGGTGGAGCAGCTGGTCGTCGGCACTCTGGTCGCATGCGGCGTTGACGTAGTGCGCTGCGGACTTGCCAGCACCCCCACAACGGAACTCGCTGTAACGTTTTCTCATGCCGACGGAGGCATTATCCTCACCGCCAGCCATAACCCCCGTCAGTGGAACGCCCTCAAGCTTCTGAACGAGAGGGGAGAGTTCCTTACCGCCGAACAGGGGCAGGCAATCCTCGACTGCGCCGAGAAGGGCGACTTCGACTTTGCTCCGGTGGACGAACTCGGTAAGGTGACGGACCACGATTTTACCGATGAGCATATAGACGCCGTGCTTGCGCTGCCTTCGGTTGACGTTTCCGCCATCAAGGCCGCCGGCTTCCGGGTTGTGCTCGATGCCATCAATTCCGTGGGCGGCATCATTATGCCCCGCCTGCTGGAGCGTCTTGGGGTGGAGTGCATCACGCTCAACGGCGAGCCCACCGGCGACTTCGCCCACAATCCCGAGCCGCTTCCCGCAAATCTGGTGGATCTCCGGCAGACCGTGGTACGGGAACGGGCCGACCTTGGCATAAGCGTAGATCCCGACGTCGACCGTCTTGCCTTTATATGCGAGACCGGCGACCCGTTCGTAGAAGAATATACCCTGGTGGCGGTGGCGGATTATCTGCTTGACGATGCGGTACAGCGCGGGGTGACCCCTCTTGCCACCGTATCCAATCTCAGCAGCAGCAGGGCCCTGCGCGACGTGACCGAGGCGCACGGCGGTACCTACTATGCTTCTGCCGTTGGCGAGGTCAACGTAACCACGCTCATGCATAAGGTGGGTGCGCTCATAGGCGGCGAGGGCAACGGCGGCGTCATCTATCCCGCCAGCCATTGCGGACGCGACGCCATGGTAGGCGTGGCCCTTTTCCTCAGCAAACTTGCCCGCTGCGGCATGAAGGTCAGCGAGTACAAGGCGACCCTGCCTCAGTACGCCATCGCGAAGAACCGTATCGACCTGTCGGATCCCGCACTCATCGACCGCATACTCGGAGCTCTTAAAGAGCACTACAAGTCAGAGAAAATCAATACTATAGACGGTGTCAAGATAGACTTCGAGGCTTCTCGCAAGTGGGTGCACCTGCGCAGGTCCAATACCGAACCCATCATCCGCATATATTCAGAAGCTCCCACCATGGAGGAGGCTCAGGCTCTTGCCGACGAGGTCATAGCCCTCGCCCACGGGATTATCGGGGAGGGGCGCTGATGTTCAGCTTCCGTACTACGCCCATAGGGGACCAGCTTGACAAGGCGCTTCTGGACGGCCGGGTGGCATGCTTCTGCACACCTGGCTGCTGGAACGCCGCATCGCAGGAGTATCTGACGGAAATCTTCCGCCGCAGGGGCAATCTGGCACGGGTGTTCGAACCCTCCGGAGCCGAATTCTCTCCCGGAGCCGGCCGCATCGATTTCGACGCCTCCGACCTGGAGGGCCTGGATGCTGTGGTGGTCGAGATTCAGGATGTTGGGGTACGCTATTTTGGCTACACCCGCGACGTCATGCGTCTTCTGAGCTTCCGTGCACGCATGGAAGAGGGCCCGGCGATATACATCATAGACCATATCAATCCGGCGGGCCGCATCGTGGAAGGAACCATTCCTGTGACCGACGGCGACCCATGGACACCGCGGGTGGCTCACCGTCACGGACTTACTCTCGGCGAACTCTGCAACCTGCATTGCAGCGAGATAGGGGCTCATTTCCCGCTCCATGTAATATCGGCGCTGACTTCCGTGGCCGGGCGGGACCTGCTGCCGTGGGCAATTCCTCCTTCTCCCGATGTGACCGGCCTTTTCAGCTGCGACATGCTTGGCGGCGGGGGACTGTGGTGCAAGACCAGCGTGTGTGCCGGCATCGGAACCCCGAGGCCATACGAATATATAGGTGCGCCGTACATAGGGGAGTGGGGCATCCCGCCAAGCCCTCCGGGCGTTCTCATGAGGCCCTGCAGCTTCGAACCGGCGTATGGAACGTACGCAGGGCAGGTTTGCCATGGCTGGCAGATTATCCTTCTTCCCGGCGCCCAGTACAATTCTTTCCTGCATGCCGTTCAGCTGATGCGCTGGATAGCCGACCGCAGCTCGCAATTCGAGATAAGCGCTGCACTCCTCGACCGCATCTGCGACCCCGTAGTCAGCGAGTACCTGCGAGGGAACATAACCTTCGACATAGTACAGGAACACGTAAAAGGCGAGGAACAGAAATGGATACGCAAGGCCAAACGCTTCCTGCTTTACGACGACGCTCCTTATCGGATTAAGTAGCTTCGCTGCCATGAACGAGAAGGATCAAATGCAATATGTCCACGAAATGATGTGGGAGATAGACCGCAGGAGCCAGTTGCGGACAGCCCGCAACATGGGTCGCGAAGAAGGGAAAACCGAACTCGCCAAGAAGCTAAAGGAACTGGGCGTGCCTGTGGAGACAATCT
>CAMNHL010000019.1:0-48336 GCA_946539455.1 uncultured Bacteroidales bacterium | reverse complement strand
AGCTCCTTGGCTTCCTTGTCGGTGATGATGCCCTTGGAGGTGGAGAGGATGGCGATGCCGAGTCCGTTGAGAACGCGGGGCATGTTCTCCACATCGGTGTACTGGCGAAGACCCGGACGGCTCACGCGCTCGATCTTGCGGATTGCGGGAGTCTTGGTCTGAGGATGGTACTTGAGGGCTATTTTGATTGTATTATAGGGAGTACCCTCGACAACCTTGTAGCTGAGGATGTAACCCTTCTCACAAAGGATCTGGGTAATGGCGACCTTCATCTTGGAAGAAGGAATCTCCACGACCTTGTTTCCGGCCTGATAGGCGTTGCGAACCCTGGTGAGGTAATCTGCAATAGGATCAGTCATATCGTTAATTCTTTTATTATTACCAACTTGCCTTCTTTACGCCCGGGATAAGACCGTTGGAGGCCATTTCACGGAACTGAATACGGCTCAGGCCGAATGCCCTCATGTAGCCCTTGGGACGGCCGGTGAGGGAGCAACGGTTGTGAAGACGGACAGGGCTTGCGTTCTTGGGGAGCTTGTCGAGAGCTGCCCAGTCGCCGGCTTCCTTGAGTGCCTTTCTCTTCTCTGCGTACTTAGCAACCAGTTTCGCGCGCTTGACTTCGCGGGCTTTCATTGATTCTTTTGCCATAGTATCTTATTTGTTATGTTTCTTGAAAGGCAGACCGAACTCGGTAAGAAGTGCGCGGCACTCCTGGTCGGTGCGGGCCGTTGTTACGAAAGTGATTTCCAGTCCGTGGATACGGGGGTTCTTGTCGATGTCGATCTCGGGGAAGATGATCTGCTCCTTGAGTCCGAGGGTGTAGTTGCCCTGGCCGTCCATCTTCTCTGCGATGCCGTTGAAGTCGCGGATACGGGGGAGAGCTACGCGGATGAGCTTCTCGAGGAATTCGTACATCTTGACGTCACGCAGCGTAACCTTGGTTCCGATGGGCATTCCCTTACGGAGCTTGAAGTTGGAGACGTCTTTCTTGGAAGAGGTGATGAGGGCCTTCTGGCCGGTGATGAGAGACAGCTCTGCAGCGGACTCCTCGACGACCTTGCGGTCCTGGGTACCCTGTCCGACACCCTCGTTGATGGTAATCTTGACGAGCTTGGGAACCTGCATCACGGTGGTGTAGCCAAACTGCTTCATGAGCTTGTCTACGATCTGCTCCTTGTAAACTTTCTTGAGGGCAGGAACATATCCTGCAGGCAATGCCTGAACCTCAACTTTTTCTGCTTTCTTTGCCATAATTACTTGATCTCCTCCCCGGATTTTTTAGCGATACGGACTTTCTTGTCCCCTTCTACCTTGAAACCCACGCGAGTCGGCTTGCCGCTCTGGGGATCGATGAGGTTAAGATTGGATATGTGAATAGGGGCCTCCTGCTTGATGATTCCGCCCTGAGGCTGCTTGGCGTTCGGCTTGGTGTGCTTGCTGACAACATTCACGCCCTCTACGATTGCGCGCTGGGCTGCGGGGTCAACGGAAAGCACCTTGCCGGTCTTTCCTTTGTCGTTACCGGCATTTACATACACGGTGTCGCCTTTTCTGATTCTGTTCATAATAATATAGGTTAAAGGACCTCCGGTGCCAGTGAAACAATTTTCATATAATTCTCGCGGAGCTCTCGGGCGACGGGGCCGAAGATACGCGTGCCACGAAGCTCGCCGGCGTTGTTGAGAAGAACGCAGGCGTTGTCGTCGAAGCGGATGTAGGAACCGTCAGCACGGCGGATTTCCTTCTTGGTGCGCACGACGACGGCCCTGGAGACGGTGCCCTTCTTGGCGTCTGCTCCGGGGATGGCGCTCTTGATGGTGACGACAATCTTGTCGCCGACCGTAGCATAACGGTGGTTGGTACCGCCAAGCACACGGATGCAAAGGACTTCCTTAGCTCCGGAGTTGTCGGCCACCTGTAAACGTGTTTCCTGCTGTATCATAACTACTTGGCTTTTTCTACGATTTCAACTAATCTCCAGTTCTTGGTCTTGCTCAGGGGGCGGGTTTCCATGATGCGGACGGTATCGCCTTCTCCGCACTCATTCTTCTCGTCCTGGGCGACGAACTTGGTGGTCTTCTTGACAAACTTGCCATAGAGAGGATGTTTCTCCTTGCGCTCGACAGCTACGACGATGGTCTTGTCCATCTTGCTGCTGACCACGACTCCTACTCTTTCCTTACGAAGATTTCTTTCCATAAAGCTCTGATTTAGTTCTGTTTTTCTTTTTCAGCGAGGATAGTGATCATAAGAGCGATATCCTTTCTGGTCTTCTTGAATTTGGATGTGTCCTCCAATGGAGAAATCGCGTGGTTGATCTTCATTGTGTCGAGATTGCTCTTCTCGATTGCGATTCGGTCGCGCAGGTCTGCTACAGACATTTCGCGTGCTTCAGCTGCTTTCATTTTCTTTTCTCCATTAAATTATTCGACATAATCCCTGCGGACGACGAACTTGGTCGCGATGGGGAGCTTGTTGGCGCCCAGGCGCATTGCCTCTTTTGCGGTCTCGAGGGAAACGCCCTCTGCCTCGAAGATGATACGGCCGGGAGTGATGGGGGCAACGAATGCGTAGGGATCACCCTTACCTTTACCCATACGGGTATCGAGAGGCTTCTTGGTGATAGGCTTGACAGGGAAAACCCTGATCCATATCTGGCCTTCACGGTTCATCCTACGGGAGATTGCCTGACGGGCAGCTTCGATCTGCTGCGCTGTGAGCCAACAATTTTCAAGGGTCTTGATTCCGAAGGAACCGAATGCGAGCTGATTGCCGCGCTGGGCGTTGCCCTTCATGCGGTTCTTCTGTTCCCTTCTAAACTTTGTTCTCTTAGGTTGTAACATTGTAGTATTACTTTAAAAATATATTTCCTTAAACCCTAAATGCTTGACTCTTAGCGCCTTAGCTGCAAAGGGCCCGATTTTTGGGGATGCAAAGTTAGTAAAAAAATTCCAAATAGCAAGGTTTTCTTAATATTTTTTGAAACATTTTCGACACAGAATTTTTCAGTCAACCCCCAGTGTTTTCAGCAAGTTACGCAACAGGCCTCAAAATTTTTGGCAACATTTTCGACACTGCGTAAATCAAGTAACTGCAAGCTGCCGCACAGAGCTCCGCCATTTCATATTATTAAAAATAATTCGTATTTTTGTTCAAATTTCGCTTTTTTTATGAGATTTTATCGCCACGTATTTTTAACACTGCTCGCTGCAGCCTGTCTGACTGTAGCCTGCTCTCAAAAACATTCCGGGCCCGAGACCCCGTCCGCCTCGATTTTGAGCCTCAGCCTGGGCGCCCCGTCAAGCGACGGTACCCGTGTCAGCTTCGAAAACGACATAACCTTCGCTTGGCAGAGCAGCGATACAGTCGGAGCTTATATGTACTCCGAGACCCTCAAAAACGTTCCCGGTTCATACGGAGTCGAAGGAGAATACGGCCCCTGGATGGCTCCCTTCGCCCTTCAGGAGGGCGCAGGGACCGGCACGGGTAAATTCATCTTCCAAGTCCAGTACCCCGAGAATCACGAGGCCGTCGGACATGTAGCCATCTACCCCAACACCCCGGGTTCCTCGTACGATGAGCCCACGGGCACCCTCAGGTACAATCTGCCTGAATACTGGAGCAATCTCCAGGAAATCGGGGGAACCGTCCGCATACCCATGGCTGCCAACCTGGATTCCGGTGAAAGCCCCGTATGCTTCAAACACATCGGTGGAGCGGTGAAAGTTACCCTTACAAACGTACCGGCAGGAGCACGCTACTTCAAGCTGACGGCAGACAAGAACATTTCGGGCGTTTACGTGATAAAGACCTCCGAACTTGGCACAGCGGCCCTGCAGGGCGACGGCCTGAGTCCTTTCGTGGAGCTCCAACTCGCCGAGGGCGCAGGCAAGGAACTCTCTTCGGTGGATGTTTACTTCCCCGTTCCTGCGGGAACGTTCACATTCGGACTGGGAGTTTACGGCGACGGCGTAACCTACATCGAGAAGCAGGGCGTCACGCCTCACACCATAAGCCGGGGTACGATCCTTCGCCTGCCGGAGGTGAACCTCGGAATCGACCTTGGAGAATACGACCCCGACCTTGCGCCCGCCAGCAAGCTTTCCGGCCTTACCTATCAGCTCAACGTATTCTCGTTCGCCGACAGCGACGGCGACGGGATAGGTGACTTCCAGGGCATCATCGACCATCTGGACTACCTGGATGACCTCGGAGTTACCGCAATATGGCTTTCGCCCATACATCCGGCGCAGTCATACCACGGGTACGACGTAACCGACTACGACAGCATCGACAGCCGGTACGGCACCCGCAAGACCTTCCGCAAACTGGTTCAGGAGGCGCACAAGCGAAACATGCGCATCTACCTTGACTACGTAATCAACCACACCGGCAACGAGCACACATGGTTCCAGGACTGCAAGCGCTACGGACCCGACAGCCCCTATTGGGACTATTACGCTTTCTCTAAGGACCCTCAGGCCGATTGCAACGCAGGCGTCATTGACCAGATTCCCCAGGGATGGTACGACACCGGCAAATGGTTCCCCGTAACCATTACATCTTCGGGTGAACAGTACTACTATTACTCCGAATTCGGCACAGGCATGTTCGCCGACTTCAACTACCATCACGGCTGGGAATGTGAGAGCTCCCCTGCCTTCCAGGCTGTGGTGCAAGCTATTTCCACCTGGCTCGAATGCGGCGTGGACGGTCTGCGGCTCGATGCAGTCAAGCACGTTTATGCCGACGAAGCCGGCAGCGAGAACATCCAGTTCTGGAAGTCCTTCTACAATACCGTCAATTCCTATTACGGTACGTACGCTGAATTCCGCGAGGACCTTGCCGGCAAGCACGACTCCAACATTTTCATGGTAGGTGAGGTGCTTTCAGGAGAAGACGTCTGCCGTCCGTTCTACGAAGGCCTGCCGTCAATGTTCGACTTCCAGTACTGGTGGGACCTTCGCGACGTCCTCAACTCCGAGAACGCAGGTAACTTCACAGGCGGCATGTGCGACCGGTACTACCGCCACCTGGACGTCCGTTCCGACGCCATCTATACTCCCAAGCTGTCCAACCACGACGAGGACCGCACCGCGCACCTGCTCGGAGGCTATACGCCGAAGATTCGCCTCGCGGCCGCAATCCTGCTCACCAGCCCGGGGCGCCCGTTCATCTATCAGGGCGAAGAACTGGGCTACTGGGGTCACAAGGGCGGCGGCGACGAATACGTCCGCACGCCCATACTCTGGACTCCCGACATCAGCAGCGCCGCACTGAACGGAGTATATGGGAAATACGACGCCGACATGCTCCGTGCGCCCATTGACGTGCAGTCGCAGGATGCCGACAATGGTTCCCTCCTCAATCTCTACCGTCGCTTTGCCTATGCCCGCAACGTCAATCCGGCCCTCGCTGACGGCAAGCCGGAATACGACAGCAAGACCAGCGGCAACAACGCTGTGCTCTGCTGGTATCAGCATGCCAACGACGGCAGCGGCAAGAGTGTACTGGTGATGCACAACATCACTTCCTCAAGCCAGACCGTGGAACGCTGGGACGGCGACAACCTCGGTCACCTGCTCGTGGCAAGCGACAAGGTAACCGTATCCGGCAAGCTCGTCACGCTTGCTCCTTATTCGTCCGTTGTATTTGCATTGAATTAAAGCTGTTATGAAAAAGAAATACATCACCCCTGCAAGCGAGCAGATTTCCACACAGCTGCAGCGGGCACTTTTGGAAAACAGTCTCGTAGATTCCTACACAGGCGAGGATGCCATCCCCGCCGATGGAGAATGGTAATAATACAGTCATCAGATATTATGATTAAGCTTTTGTACAACAAACCCGTCGCGGAGGAGACCGAAAGCTTCCTCGCGACAAACCTGCTTGACGCCTCGCTGGAGGGCAACCTCGAGGACTACGGCGACGGCGGCGATTTCGTATGGTAAGGAGGACAATGACCATGAAAAAGATTCTTTTACTCGCAGCCTCAGCGCTCACACTCCTGAATTCATGCAACAAGTCTGACCGGCAGCCCGATCTCGTAACCTACGATCTCACCGTAGAGGCAGCTGATTGTTTCACAAAGGGCATAGCACAGAACGGCAATGCCATCAAGTCCGTATGGAACGCCTCCGACAAGGTCACGGTTTACAACTCTTCAAACGCTTCCATAGGCACACTTACGCCTCAGACCACCGGTTCATCGAGCACGGTACTTAAAGGCACCATAACCACTTCCGGCCTGAATGCCGGCACAAGCCTGAGGCTCCATGCACCTCGCCCCACATGGCTCTATTCCGGACAGAAGGGCGCATTGTCTTCCCTTGGCAATTATTCGTACGCAACCGCGGAAGTGTCAGTTACGGCAGTTAACGGAACTTCCGTCACAGCATCCGCCGCCGCTTTTTCCAATGAGCAGGCAATGGTGAAATTCACCCTTTGCGACGAAGGCGGTTCTGCAGTCAACCCCGACGAACTGGTCATAGAAGCCGCTTCCGGCAAGCTGGTACGCAGCATCAACGCCAGCCTCGCGCCTATGTACGGCAGTCTCATTATCGCTCCCGACGATGAGACCAACGTGCTTTGGGTTGCGCTGCGCAACGATTCCGGCGCCGCTGACACATATACTTTTTCCGCAACCGCAGGCAAAAAGTCTTACACCGCCCAGAAGGACGGCGCCCTGTTGGAAAAAGGCAAATTCTACACTGTGAAGCTGGTCCTGAAGGAAGCCAATGACACCTATACTGTAGCCGGCGCACCGGCTTCCCTGTTCGGCACTGAGTGGGATGCCACCAATACCGCCAACGACATGGTCAAGCAATCCGACGGGACTTTCCTCAAGACGTACAACGTGACCGCCGTAGCCGACGTGGCGTTCAAGGTCGTCAAGAACCATGTTTGGGGCAGCGCAGGCGTAAACAACTGGCCTGTGGATGACATATCCTTCACTGCCGGCATCGGTACGCTCAAAATCATGTTCGACCCCTCAACCAAGAAGGTAAGCTACGAGGCAGCCGATCCGGGCGTGGTCACGGAGATTTTCACAGTTGCAGGCACGCCCGCCAGCGTATTCGGCACCGAGTGGGATCCCTCCAACACTGCCAACGACATGGTCAAGCAGTCCGACGGCAATTACACGAAGTCCTACTCCAATGTCCCCGCCGGCGCCGAACTGCAGTTCAAGGTCACAGTAAACCATGCTTGGACAAAGAGTTACGGATACAACGGAGGTTCCGCAAACGTCTCGTACACCATGAGCAAGACAGGAACGCTCACCGTGCACTACGACGCCAAGACCCATTACGTCACCGCAAGCGAGAATTAATCTTATGAAATACGACTACGTACATCCCGCCGCAGAGGTGCTCCAGAAGGTTTCGGCGGCAAGTTTTCTCGAGGCATCCGGTGACGCTGAGCGCGACGGTTACCCCGAAGGTGTTGAATTCGACTGGTAAAGGAGGAGCTATCATGAAAGCATATCGCATTTTATTCGCGTCTCTTTTCGCCGGCGCACTCATGGTTTCCTGCAACAAGGAGGCTGAACAAGAAACTATAACCGACGCTCCTGCAACAGCAAAGGAGTACACTCTCACCATCGAGGCCAGCAAGGCCGTTGGTTCAAAGGCGCTTGCGCTTTCTCCCGACGGCAAGTCGCTCCAGGGCACCTGGGCCGAAGGTGACGAGGTTGCCGTCTGCAAGCTCACCGGCGATGCAAGCAATCCCATCTCCCAGGTCGTCGGCAAGCTCGTTCCCCAGACAATCGGCAGCGCCAGCACAAAGCTCACCGGTACCGTCACCCTGGAAGGCCTTGCCGTCAACGACTGGTTGTACCTGCAGTTCCCCTACAAGGTCAACTCCGACAACTACATTATCAGCTCCTACCAGGGTCAGGACGGCACGCTGGGAACCATTGCAAAAGACTTCGACTACGCTACCTGCGGCGTGCAGGTTACGGCTGTGGACGCAACGAACCTCTCCACCACCAAAGCCGATTTCGTCGGCCGTCAGGCCATAGTGAAGTTCTCACTCAAAAGCGGCGGCGCAGCCTTGAACGCAAGCAAACTCTACATCAACGGTGTCGCCGACCGTTTCTGGCACGACTCGTATTATGACGAGCCGCTGCTGGAGGTGGCCGCAGCATCTCCTTCAAACGAATTCACCGTCGCAATGCACGGTCTGGGCGAAGCCAGCTACACCATGTTTGCCGTCAGTTCAGACAAGGTATATACCAGGACCACACCTGCCGTCGATTTCGCAGACAACCAATACCACCAGGGCGGTCTGAGCATGACGGCCCTCAGCTACGAGGGTTTCGGCACCAACA
This sequence comes from uncultured Bacteroidales bacterium, assembly GCA_946539455.1. GTDB lineage: Bacteria > Bacteroidota > Bacteroidia > Bacteroidales > UBA932 > Cryptobacteroides. The sequence goes on along the minus strand of CAMNHL010000019.1, from coordinate 40,007 downwards.
GCAGCTGGAGCCTCATAGGGAAGCTCTCTGAATACAGCATGAATTGGGACAACGACCTCAATATGTGGACCGACGGTAGCGGCGTGCATGTTGCGGCTTCCGTCAAGCTCAAGGCAGGAGACGAGTTCAAGTTCCGTAAAGACGGCGCATGGGACGTCAACTACGGCAGCGGCGCCATAGCCGGCACTCCGGCTGTAGTCCCCGCCTACAGCAACGGGCCCAACATCTCCGTTGCCGCCGACGGCACCTATGACATCTATCTGGACGAGCGCGGGTTCATCGCCATTGTCCCGGCGTCCGGAGCGGGCAAGGAATACACCCTCTACGTTCTCGAAGAGAAAATATGCAAGACCGCCAGCTGGGGAACGGAACGCACGCTCTACATGGAAGCGCCCATGGCGGAAGCGTCCGTCAAGCCTGCCTTGACCGTCGGAGGATACACCTACAACGGCTTCAAGCTCGACGACAGCCTCGCCGGCACCGATGCGGTCGTTTATTACAAAGGAGAGAACGGCTGCGAGGTCAAGATGACGGTTCCCGTCGTTGCCGGAACTTATGACTATTTTATCCGCACAGACGGCATTCAGGCCGCAAAGATCACCGACAGCGCGTCCCCTGAAGAACTGGATTCGACACCGAGGGTTTATGTGCGTTCAAGCGCAGCGGCGCTCAACTGCCATATGTGGGGCGGTGCGTCCCAGACAACCTGGCCGGGCGCATCCCTGAGCAGAACGGACTCCAAGCAGTGGGGTCACTACTGGTTCTATGCCGACATCCTGTCCGGTTCCACAAGTTTCATCATCAACGACGGAACCGCCCAGACCGGAGACCAGCTGTTCAGCAACTACGCCTCCGACAACGGCAGCTACTACTTCTACTGGTACCCGGACCAGGCCACTCCCTCTCTCGAGTATCCGACAATATAGACCGCTCCCATACGGACAAGACATCACACTTCAGCAGCCGGCCCAATGGACCGGCTGCTATAGTTAATACCAACGGACTGCCGTTTCGGCGGGATTATTTCATAGCTCCGACAAGGTCGATTGACCCCGACGCGAAAAGCGCACTGCCTTCAACATGGGCAAGGCTGAAGGAAAGGCCGAAGAAAGAAAAGCCATCGCCCTTGAGCTTAAGAGAATTGGGTTATCTGCCGAGCAAATATCTTCGACCACAGGCCTTACGTTGGAGCAGGTTAATAAGCTTTAGGGCTGTGGAATCATTTAGACGGGAGGTACGTTATGCCATCTTTGTCTTCAACGTCGTTTGTATGCAGGACGTAGGTAGTGGAAAAGATTATCTCTTTTAATCTCCATATACATTATTAAGTGCAGAAAAGTGTAAGCGATTCACCCGTTAGAGTACGTTCGTGATGGGCGAACAAAATTCAGCCGGTCCAGTGGGCCGGCTGAATAAGAATTGGTAATACATTGCTTAAGGGATTATAATACCACTCACTCCTCCGTAGAATTCGGAATAAGTTCCGCCCTTATAGCCAAGGCTGAAGATATTGATTACGTCGCCCGTGATGTCGCCAAGAACGGTGAGAGGTACTTTCAGTTCAACCTCAAGACTTGCTGAACTATTATCCATAACCTTGAGGCTGTAATCGGAACCAATACCTTGAATATCTGCTTTCGAGACGTCTCCGCTATGATTGAAATACACCAAGAAATTGTCGATGCCGGCAGGAATGGCATCTGCCCCCTTTCTATACCATTCTGTATACTCTCCTGTACTGTCATTGTCTTTATCGAAGTACAAACGGAAATATCTTCCGGAAGAAAGATCATAGGGATCACCTGATACAGGGGTAAGCTTAAGATATACGAATAAATCAGTACCATTGGAGTAAGCTTTCATAACGGTGGTATTGCCACTACCGCTTACTTTACTTTCTCCGACAATACCATCCCAATCAGAGAAAGTGCCGTCTATCGCAATGGAAGGCTCGGCAGGACGACCGGACAGGAGTTCAAGTGACTCACTCTTTGCTCCGACTATGAAATACTCAAATTCTCCTTCAGGGAATGTTAGCGTAGAGGCAACAGTAGTCCAATTATCCCTGTCGACAAGGTACATTCCAGAATAAGTATGCCCCCAAATCATAGACGCAGGGAACTCCATATAATAATACCTTGAACCGGCGATAATCTCCTGGTTAGCAGTATTGAAAGGAGTTCCGGGCCAACTAGCCATGCCCATTTCGTTACAATCGAAGCATAGCTCGTTTTCCACCGTCGTGAGCGCTTTGAAATACAGTTTAACCTGCTGTTCTTCTACAGTCAAGTTGTTGGACGCAGGGTCATAAGTGAAGAATAAAGTAGTTGCACCGTCACCACCCAAGTTAAAAGAATAGTTGTTGTTACCATTATTAGGATCGCCAATCCATTCATTTTCGCCTTGTACAACCTTGTACTCAATTGTAGGATAACCGGCGGGAACGGACACTTCGCTCTTGTAGGTGCCATTCGCTTGCTTTATCATAGGGTTGGCTGATATATTCCATACATTGAAAGTTCCGGCAATGGAATACCTAATATCGTCCATCCAGGCATCGATATCGTGAGAGGTGGGATCGAATGAGATATGCAGGGTTCCGGTATGAGGGATTTCGTATGAATAATTATCACTCCCGCCGTCCTTGCCCCATGACTCGTCCCATTTATGGTCCTTGACAACCTTGAACTGTATTTTGATACCCACAAGAGTGGAGGGAATCGTGTAGTTCTTCAGGAAAGTGCCGTCATCCTGCTTGACCATGTCATTCACGGTTTCGCTGGGTACCCAAGAAGCTCCGAAAAGTGATTGATCGTCACCGGCAATTGTGTATGCGTCGGAATCAATGTAGGCGTTCACTTCTTCGGAAGAGGGATCAAATGTGATTACGAGCGTTCCTTTAGTAACATCATTATCATTAATCGTATAATTGCCCGACGGCCATGCGTTGCTCCATTCGCGATTCTTGATGACCTTGAAAGCAAGACCGATTTCGGTTCCGGTGAGCTGATAGGTCTTGCGATAGGTGCCGTCGGCCTGCTTGACCATGTCGTTGGCAGAATCGTTCTGATTCCAAGAAGAGCCAAACACTTCTATGGGGGAGCCGGCAACTGTATAGACATCAGTTTCTTTGCTCATCTTGACGTTGACTGCCTTGTAGTTGCCGTTCGCAAAAGTAACTTCGTTCTTTATGTAAGTGTAGTTGTGGCCATTGTTGTCGATGGCCGTCAGGGTGTAGGTATCCGCCGCACCGGAGTTGTTCCGGAGAGCGACGTAAAACTCTGAGGCGACGGAAGACGGGGTGACGACAATGTCTCCGTAAACGGGAGTATAGGCATCATCAGCAACGGCATAAGATTTCACCAGTTTCCCGCTTGCCGCAGAGATGGTAAGGGATTTGATATCCAGAAGGCTGTTGGTACTCTTGTCCAGGATTGTGAATTTAACCAGGCTCTGCTCGTTGGTGAAACTCGCATCTGAAGCAACAAGTGAGGTGCCGTTGACCTCGGCAACGGTAATCTCCGCTCTGGCGAAATCATAATCGGAGGCGAGCTTTTCGAGCGTACCGTCCTGCCCTTCATAAGACCAGTCGGAGCTGGGGAAGATGAGGTCGAGCTTGTCGCCTGCGCTAATGCCTGTAAGGTCGATTGTGCCTTCAAGGACGGTCTCGGCGCTGCCGGGGGTCTTGGGGGTCAGAGCGCCTACGGGAGTCGCTGAACCGTCGAGGCAGACTTTTACCTCGTCGTTTGCGCCCCAGGTGGCGTTCAGATTGTAATCCAAAGCCTTGGTGCCGACTGACTTGGCGGCCTTCACGCTGAGGGTGTAAGTAGTCTTGTCTGTTTCGGGAGTGGGAATGATATCCTGAGGAGCCTGCTCCTTCTCACATGAGGCGGCGAGCGCTACGCCCAAAGCCGCTGAAATAATGTAAAATGCTTTTTTCATGACTTTACCCTCCTGATTATTCCCATTCTTCTTCGGCTTCTACAGTGTAGCTACGACGGGTTGCGGTTATCGACCCGTCCAAGATCTTCCCCTCGACCCTGACCTCGAGGATCTTTACACTTGGGGATTCATAGATTGTTTTTACCATATGAGTTATTTTTTAGCGTTTGTCTTTCTCGGGCCCATTAGGGCGGTGTTATTGCTTTTTTTGTAGTATCGGCTAAAATAGCCGATTTGGCTCAAAGTTACAAATTTTTTTATTATACACTGCTTATCAGATGCTTATATTGGCAAATACACGATGAAAATGTTTCTCTCGGTTCCGTTTTTCCTCATTGTCCGGGATCACTTTAGCCCTCTATTGATCCCGATTGCCCACTCAATGGCCCCGCCGGGATCACTTTTGCCTCCGATTGATCCCATTCAGGCCTCCTCCTCCCCGTCCGGGATCACTTCAGCCCTCTACTGATCCCAATTGCCCACTCAATGGCCACGCCGGGATCACTTCAGCCTCCGATCGATCCCACCAGACCCCCAGCACTACAATCAAGCTTCTCCAGCCTCGGGATTAGGGAACAGGGCCTCGATGACACCCCGCTCGACTTTGAGGATTCGGGCTATCTGCTTGCTGTTTGCGTTGTAGTCGAAGTGCATTGTCTTAGCGAGCTCAAGTTTCTCGGAATTTTGCAGAAGGCCGGGGCTGGCTTGTCCGTATTTATCCTTGCTGATTCTCCGGGTGATTGCAAACAAATCATCGTCGTTGAAAAACATACGTTCTCCCAATGCATCTGCTATGTGCTTCTGGGACTCGACATTTTTTGATATGTCACGAAAGTAGTGCGCCGCGTTGCGATACAGCTGTTCTCCTTCACCGATGAAACAAAAATCGAGCGGACATGCAAAGCCATCTATCATCAAAGGCGGATTCTTCATCCCGTCTGAATAATGAGTGTGTATGAGTTTACGGCGTTTGCGCTGGCTGAGCCGCTCTTTCTTGGAGTTGATGTAAATGCTCTTTGCGTGAGGGTTGAAGTAATACGAGTTGGCACCCCAAGGGAACGAGAAAGGAGTGGAATCGGGAGATATGACGAATCCGTTTCTGTTGTTATAGGCGATTACTCCGCGCGCCTCCTCAAGGCTGGTGATTTCCCTTATCCGGCACTCGAAGTTGTCCAGATTGACATCTGTCCCGCACGCTCTGAAGTACCTCCTAAGGAAACGTCGAAATAGCGTGAACAGCTTCATCAGCTCGTCTCCCGGCCCCGATGCCGTGATGTGTAAATGATTGGACATCAATTCAAACGTTATTATCTTAACATTAAGCACCATCTTTGCGCATATCGACAGGATGTTTATCCCGGCCTTGAATGATCGGGCGTCCCGGAAAATGATTTCATGGTCTTCGGGAGTCCAGAGGTGCCATAAAGGGCGCAAGGATTCATACATTCCCGCGCATCTGTTTTCGAGGTCAAAGAAAGATTTCATAGTTTAGCAGTTTTGCCGCAAATATGGACAAAACATTTCAATATCAAAGCATTAAGCGTTATCAATCATTAGAAACGCTTAAAATGAGAACTCGCAACCATATTTTCAAAAGAATTTCTTAAATTTGTAAGATGTCACTTTTATTTTGAACACATTATGAGCAAGAAACTGAAACCCTTCATCATCGTTGGCGCGGCTCTGGCTGCCCTTCTGTTTTTAGCCAGCACATGCACGAAGATGGTGGACAACTCTGAAATCGGAATCAAATTCAAAAAGTTCGCTCTCACCAATCAGGGAGAACTGATTGCAAATGAGGTGACCGGTCTCATTATCTACAATCCGATAACCACTCAGGTTTTTACGTATCCCGTATATATACAAAGGGTTGATTACAGCCCGTTTACCGTTACCACAAAAGATGCCGCGGTATTTACCATGGACCCCATGCTCGCTTACCAGCTTGAGCGCAACAAAGCGACCTATGTTTTCAGTAAATACAGGCGCAGCCTGCGCGAAATAGAGGCCGGCTATATGCGCACATGCATCTACGACGCGTATAGGATCACGGCAAACAACTACAGCTCCGATGAGCTGATGGCCAACCGGGCAAAATTCGAGCAGGAGGTTAAGACAATGCTTGAGGGGTCCCTCGGAAAAGAAGGTTTCGAAGTACACGAATTCACCTCTCAGATTACTCCTCCTCAGTCTCTTAGCGCTGCAATTGAGGCCAAGAACCAGGCTATTCAGGAGTCCCTCAAGGCGTCAAATCTCGTCAAGCAGGCCGAGGCCAACGCCCAGATCGAAATAGCCAAGGCCAAAGGCGAGGCGGAGGCAATGCGCATCAAGGCCGATGCCGAAGCATACTACAACCGGACAATTTCCGCATCCCTCAGCCCTCTGATCGTCCAGGAGGATTGGATTGAGAAGTGGGATGGCAAACTGCCCGAGGTTACTTCTTCGGCCAGCGGTCTGATGATGACTCTTCCGTCAGTAAAGTAGCGAACGGTTTACGATATGCCGGCCCTGCAGCATGACTTCCGCAGGGCCGTTTTTTGTATCCCGATTGTTTTGCGGGATCAATCGGAGGCCAAAGTGATCCCGAATGGGGTGCTGAAGGGCTGAATGGGATCAATCGGAGGCCAAAGTGATCCCGAATGGGGTGACGCAACCGGACGGGGTGATGCAACTGAACGGGGCGATGCAACCGCGCGGGCCAAGCTTTAGCCGCGGCTGTTGCCTTGGCGCAATATTTGCGTATCTTTGCGTTGTGAAACTGATTGCCGCAATACGACGGGCCGCGATGGCATCCGTGCTGCTGCTTCTTGCGGCGGCACCTATGCTCGACGCCCAAACTGTGGGTACCCGCGCTCCCAAGGGATATCCCATGTACTACGAGGTGCATGACGGCGACACCACTTTCTTCGATTCCATCGACCCCATCTGGGTGTTCCCCCGCGGCCGGGGTTTCAAGAAAAGCGGCGACTGGCGCAAGGAGTACCGGCTGGTTTACAATTTCAATAAAATCTACCCCTACGCTCTTGTGGGCCGCAAGCTCATGGCACAGGTGGACAGCACCATCGAGGCCGACGCAACCAAGCGCAGCCAGCGCAACCAATACATCAAACAGGTCGAAAAGGAACTGCTGGGCCTGTTTACCGACGACATCAAGCACATGACCACTTCGCAGGGCATATTGCTTATGCGCCTTGTGGACCGCGAATGCGGAATGAGCGCCTTCGAAATCATAAAGGAATACGAAAGCGGATTCGCCGCCAATTTCTGGCAGATTATCGCCAAGCTTTTCTCTCAGGACCTCAAGGCCCGCTACGACCCGAAAGGCAAAGACGCCAAAATCGAAGAACTCGTCAAGATATGGGACGCAGGCGACTGGGACAGTTTCTACTACTCAGTGTTCTGGGAGGCGCCCAGGAAGACGGTCATCAAGACCGACCACCTCAAGAGCGAGGTTAAGAAAGATCCTGCAAAGAAGGATACAAAGAAAAAGAAGAGGTAGCCGTATCGAACACGGCATGGGGCTCCCCACCGTCTATCCAGTCTTTGAGCACTATCAGGCGCCTACCGCCTTGAAGGGGCATGTCCACGGAGCAATGAAAATGTCCGAAAATGCAATAATCCTCCGTGCGTCCGAGCGCAAAACGGTATAACGGTTCCTTCTCTGCTTCAAACACATACGCCTTATGCGAGCGGCGGCTTCCCCCGGACCAGCCCTGGCCGAGCCGGTAGGCGATCCATGGATGCAGGGTGCTGAACAGGGCCTGAGCGAAACGCGAATGGAATACCTTCAGCATGAAATTGTACGACGCGGCCCCTCCTCCCAGGCGGTCTCCGTGTCCCAGGCAGAACGAGACGTCGCCCAGGCGTACAGATACCGGCTGCTCGAGCCTGTGAATCCCGAGGCTCTCGAAGAAAGAGAAGGTCCAGATGTCGTGATTCCCGGGGATGAAGTAAACCTCCACTCCGGAATCCATCAGCGAAATCAGCTCCGCCACCACCCGCGCCCCCTCGCGGGGAACCACGTCACGGTATTCGTACCAGAAGTCCCAGATGTCGCCCAGCAGATACAGGGCCTGCGTGCGTTCGCGCGGCAGACTGCGGAGGAAACCCAGGAAACGCCGCTCCCGCTCCGCCGGATCTGCACTCCGGAGGCCAAGATGCACGTCGGCGACAAAATAGACAAGACTGCGCATGAGGGACCGGCAGCCTTACGCAAGGAATATGAGCACCAGCAGGCCTGCCAGGGCGCAATAAAGTCCGAACCACTTGAGCTGAGCCTTGCGCACAAGGGCGATCATGACCTTGCAGGCAAAAAGGCCCGACACGAATGCGGCAGCGAATCCTAACAGCAGAGGCAGTACGCCGACGGAAGAAGCGGTAAAATCGCCGCCGACAACGTCGAGAAACATCTCGCCGAGAATGGGCACCAGCACCATAAGGAAAGAGAACTGGGCCATATTGTCGCGGCGCACCCCGCTTATGAGACCGGTACTGATTGTGGTACCGCTGCGGGAGAGTCCCGGAATAACCGCCAGCGCCTGGCCGACACCCACCACAAAGGCCTGCCAGAACGATATGCCGTTACGTACAGGCACATCGCCGTCCGCAGACTTCCGGCGGGCGGAAAGGATATCGGAGAGCGTAAGCAGCACCGCAGTCACCAGCAGTGCGACGCCCACGACCAGCAGAGAGCCGAAGGCTGCCTCTACCCAATCTTTGAAGAACACCCCGACGATGAGCACGGGAATCATTGATACGCAAATCTTTGCGATGTAATCGGTCTCGTCGTTGTAGCGGAACTTGAAAAGCCCGGAAAGGAGCTGCCATATCTGCTTTCGGAACACCACTATGGTGGAAAGCACGGTAGCCGCATGCACTGTGACCTCGAAAATGAGGTCGCCGCTGGGCTCCACACCGAGAACCGCACGTCCTATGGCCAGATGACCGCTGCTGCTGACAGGAAGAAACTCGGTGAGTCCCTGGACTATACCGAGAATGAGAGCTTGTAACCAGTCCATGCTACTTCTTGTCTTCGAAACGGCCCATTATGGCCACCACCTCTATAACTATACCCGCCAGTATGACCAGCGGCGCCGCGACCAGGCGGCGGAAATCGAACATATCGTAATTGAACACATTGGGATCGGGACTCAGTCCGCCCATCATGAGGATGTACCCCGCGACCATGACAAGCAGGCCTGCCAGAAGCATCCTGAGGCCTTTGCGGGAAATTGCCATTTTATTCATAATCAGTAATATAACTCATCTTTATTAAGCGTCACCAAACGGCCTACCACCAGCCATGTGCTCACGACGCAAAGCAGCACGCCGCTCACCACCACGACAGCGGCGGCGATAGCGAGCGACAGGGGCTGAAGGGAGGCGAACACCTGGGGCAACTGCTCGCGCAACAGTAGCAGTCCGGCGCACATGAGCAGCAGTGCGAGCAGCGATGAAGCAAGCCCCTGGAACACGGCGCCCTTGACGAACGGAGCGCGGATGAATCCCCTGGTGGCGCCCACCAGCTGCATGGTATGTATGGTAAAGCGACGCGAGAAAACGCTCAGGCGTACGGTATTGTTGATAAGCACGAAGGAGATGAACAGCAGAAGCAGGATGAAAATGCCGAGCACGACCGAAATCTTGGCCAGGTTGTCGTTGAGAGCCTCCACCAGGGACTGCTGCCACTCAACCTCATCGACCACCGGCGAGGCTGAAAGCGCACGCCGCACTATTGCGATGCTGTCGGGAGCGACGTAATCGGCCCGCAGCGTGACATTGAGCGACATGGGGACCGGGGAGGTCTCGAACACGGAGAGGAAATCCTCGCCCAGCATCTTGCCCAGTTCCGCCGCTCCCTCCTCGCTGGTTATCAGACGGGTGGCTTTGATATAAGGAAGCGTATCCACGGATTTCTGATACGAACGGGCCTGGTCTTCCGTGGCGTCCGTCCTCAGGATGACGGAGAGCTGCATATTCTCCCGGAAGTAATCCGACACGGCGCGGGCATTCACTATGAGTAAGGTGGCCACACCCACAAGCAGCAGCACCATGCTTATGCTGATAACGCTGGATGCATAGGCATTACGGAGCCTGCGGCGGATGATTTTGCTGTCTTCTTTCCTTGACATAAACTCCAAAATTATGAAGTTGTTTGATTTTTGTTGCCGAACTTTATTATGAACGCAAGAAAGGAGAGCAATAAAATTCAAACAGCTTCTGACTTCAAAGGTAGTGAAATATCGTGAATAATTGAAAAATATTTCTTACCTTTGTGCATAATGGCAGAGAATGTAAAAAGAGTACTGTTTGTAAATTCCGAGATGTATCCGTACCTCCCGGAATCCCCTATAGCAAACATTGCACGGCAGCTCCCGCAGAGCATTCAGGAGCGTAAAAAGGAGATCCGTTCCTTCATGCCGCGATACGGTTTCATCAACGAACGCAAGAACCAGTTACACGAAGTGATACGCCTGTCGGGAATGAATATCATCATCTCCGACATCGACCATCCCCTTATCATAAAGGTCGCGTCCATATCAGCCGCACGCATACAGGTTTACTTCATCGACAACGAGGATTACTTCCGCCGCAAGTTCAAATTCGAAGACGACAAGGGAGCTTTCTTCCCCGACAACGACGAAAGGGCGATCTTCTTCGCCCGCGGCGTGCTGGAGACCACCAAGAAGCTCCGCTGGACTCCCGACATCATCCACTGCCACGGCTGGATATCTCACCTGGTTCCGGCATACCTCAAAAAGGCATACAAGGACGACCCCATCTTCTCGTCCAGCAAGATAGTCCTCTCCCTTTACTCCGATACCCCCGAGGCGCCGTTCAATCCTGCCTTCGCAAGCAAGGCAGCATTCGGAGGCCTCGCAGAGGCCGACCTTCAGAACCTCGGCAAGGAGGCCAGCGGCATCAATCTTGCAAAAACCGCCATCCAGTATGCCGACGGCATCATCCTCGGTTCTCCCGACGTCAACAAGGAAGTCCTTCGCTACGCCCGTTCGCGCAAGCTCCCCTTCCTCCAGTACAACGAAGAGGCAATCCAGGATGGCAGTTATGTCGATGCGTACAACGCATTTTACGACACGATTTAAAATGAAGCACACCCTTCCAGCAATACTCGCAGCCCTGCTGTGCTGCGTCTCCTGCATAGACATAAATCCGGAAATCGGAGGCAACCTGGTCCCCATGGACCAGAGGTATTCCGTCTTCCCCAGGGAGGCCCTGCTGCCCGCAGGCTCCATATCCACCAAACTTACCGACTCCCTTTCGGGCTACTCCCAGTCTCGCATCACCATAGGCGCCATACGCGACGGAGTATTCGGCCTCACCAGGCGCAGCAGCACCTTCACCCTCGTGCCCGTACTGGACACCTTGGATTTCGGCAACGCAGCGGCGGCAAAGGTAGTCAGGTTCCACTTTGCAGCTGCGGCCGACAGCGCCTCCGTGGCATCCAGGGACCAGGCATATATCCTCCAGCAGGTCAGGGTACATTCCCTCTCCGCCCCCGTCGATCCCGGGCTCGACTACAACTGCCTCGGAACTTCAGTATCAGCCGACAAGTCGGTCTCCATTGCCAAGGGCACACCTATCATCAACGGCACCGACTCGCTCAGCTTCGACTTTACAGAGGAGTACGCCCGCAGGTTCCTCTCCCTCACGCAGTCCGACCTCGAGGACTTCAAGGCCTACAGCAAGAAGATCCCCGGCATCATCATCAGCACCGACGACCCCGCTGCAGAAGGCGGGCGCATCAATATCTTCCAGCTGCAGGTAGGATACGACAGCAGCGACGAGGTCGTATATGGCAACTTTGCCAAGCTGCACCTCAAGTGCGACTACGACTACGACGGCGTCCCCGAGAAGGACACCACCTTCAACTTCATCTACGGCCTTCCCGACTTCACCGACGTCGATTCGCTCTTCCTCAACTCCTCCCGCGGCCAGTTCCCGGAATATGCCCTCAACCTCACCGAGCATGAGTCGGCATCCATGGAGGGCGTCGCCGGCCAGACTGTCTCAATCGAGGGCGGCGGCGGCCTCAAGCCCGTCATTTCCGCGCTGGAACTCAAGCACCTGGCGGAGTCCATGATACGCGCCGAGGGCGAAGAGGACCCCAGCAACGCAGTCGTCAACAAGGCTTCGCTCATCTTCCCCTTCCCCTTCCCCGCAGACTACAGGGACATGTTCAAGTTCCCGCAGGTGCTGTCGCCCACGTGCCGCATACGGCAGAACGACTCGCTCGTAACCTTCGCCAGCCTCACCGACGCAGCCTCGTCCGACGAGAACCAGGGAGAAATCAACCGCAGCACGCTCTGCTACGAACCCGACATAACCTACCACCTCCAGGAGATTCTCAAGATACACGAAACGCCCGAAGAAGGCGAGACGGCGGCAGACGTGACCAAACGCAGGAAGCTGCTCTCCGGCGAATACGATATCTGGCTGGTAATCACCGCCCACGAGACAGTAACAACCTCCAGCAGCACCTCCGAGATCAACGATTACTACAAGATGCTGTCGTACCAGAACTACTACAACAGCATGTACTACGGCGGGTACGGTGGATACGGCGGTTACGGTTACGGCGGGTATGGCTATGGCGGATACGGTGGATACGGCGGTTATTACAACCCCTACTCCAACTACTACAGCATGATGATGTACTCGCAGATGTACGGCGCAGCCGGTTCGAGCAGCTCCAAACAGGACATGCTCGACAAGGACCGGTACTACTGCGGCACGCTGTACGGGCCCGAGTATCCCGACGCCTCACTGCGCCCCAGACTCGAGTTTACATTCTCGCTTCCGGGGGCCCGGTAAAAAATTTCTTACATATTATATAATATTTCATTTTTTATTATATTTGTGGTTACTTTGACTAAGTAGCCGCATAGATGACTAATACTAAAAACCTGACATTCGCTCAGATGTTCAACCTGAGTTTCGGTTTCTTCGGAGTGCAGATTGCATACGCGCTGCAGAGCGCCAACATCAGCCGTATATTCGCTACGCTTGGCGCCGATCCGCACCAGTTGTCGTTCTTCTGGATACTCCCGCCCCTCATGGGCATGATAGTCCAACCGCTCATCGGCAAATGGTCCGACCGCACCTGGACCCGCATGGGACGCCGCAAGCCTTACCTTCTGATAGGCGCCATAATAGCAGTCCTCGTAATGGTGTTCCTGCCCAATGCAGGCTCGCTGCATTTCGGCACAAGGGTGTTCCTCGGGCTCAACGCCGCCATGTGGTTCGGCCTCTTCTCGCTCATCTTCCTTGACACCTCCATCAACGTGGCCATGCAGCCATTCAAGATGATGGTCGGCGACATGGTAAGCGAGAAGCAGAAAGCCACCGCCTACAGCATCCAGAGCTTCCTGTGCAACGCCGGCAGCCTGGTGGGCTACCTCTTCCCCATCTTCTTCACCTGGATAGGAATCGCCAACACCGCCCCCGAGGGAGTCATCCCCGACAGCGTAATATACAGTTTCTACTTCGGAGCCGCCATCCTCATCGCGTGCGTACTCTACACCTTCCTCAAGGTCAAGGAGATGCCTCCCAAGGAGTATGCGGAGTTCCACGGGATAGACCCCGCCAAGGCGGAAGACAAGAAAGGCGAAGGCCTGCTGAAGCTCCTCGTCAAGGCCCCCAAGACCTTCTGGACCGTGGGCCTGGTGCAGTTCTTCTGCTGGGCGGCATTCCTCTATATGTGGACCTACACCAACGGCGCCATAGCCCGCAACTGCTGGGGCACCACCGATGTCGCATCGGCCGAATACCAGGCCGCAGGCAACTGGGTGGGCGTGCTGTTCGCCGTACAGGCGGTCGGCTCCATCCTCTGGGCCCTCGTCATCCCGCGCTTCCGTAACCTCAAGCTCGCATACGTCGTGAGCCTGCTTGCCGGTGCCGCCGGATTCGCGAGCGTGATGTTCATCCACAACCAGTACCTGCTGTTCGGCAGCTACTTCCTCATCGGATTCGCATGGGCCGCAATGCTCGCACTGCCCTTCACCTTCCTCACCAACGCCCTGGAGGGCAACCCCTATATGGGAAGCTACCTTGGCCTGTTCAACTGCACCATCTGCCTGCCGCAGATAGTCGCGGCGGCGACCGGCGGAGCGGTCATCAGAGCGGTGGGCGGCAGCCAGGGCGCAATGCTCCTGCTCGCAGGAGTGTTCCTGGTGCTCGGCGCATGCAGCGTAAGTCTCATAAAAACACACAATACAACCAATTAACACTAACTACAACTCTCAATGAAAAGGATTTTAACCGCAGTATCCATAGTCCTTTTGGGCTTAATGGGTACAAATGTATTCGCCCAAAGCGGATACCAGGTCAAGGGAGTCGTGGTTGATTCCCAAGGACCCGTAATTGGCGCCACGGTCATGGAGGCCGGCACCACTAACGGTACGTCCACGGGAATCGACGGCGACTTCATCCTTACCGTCTCAAATGCGGACGCAACAGTAGAAGTCAGTTGCATCGGATATGCATCCCAGACTTTTACCGCCCGCAATCTTCCCGCAACAATCACTCTTGTCGAGGACACCGAATTCCTCGATGACGTGGTGGTCATCGGTTACGGTACCGTGAAGAAGAGCGACCTCACCGGAAGCGTCTCCACCGTCAAGGCCGACGAAATCAACAAGGGTGTAATCACCACTCCGGCAGACCTGCTGCGTGGCAAGAGCGCAGGTGTGGTCGTCACCGCCGGTTCCGGTATGCCCGGCTCGGGATCCACCATCCGCATCCGCGGCGGTGCATCCCTCAACGCCTCCAACGACCCCCTTATCGTCATTGACGGCCTGCCCGTTTCCAACGATGGCATCTCCGGCATGTCCGACCCTCTGTCCTCCATCAACCCCGAGGACATCGAGAGCTTCACCGTGCTCAAGGATGCATCCGCAACCGCCATCTACGGTTCCCGCGCCTCCAACGGCGTCATCGTAATCACCACCAAGAAGGGAGCCAAAACGGCTACCGCCCTTCCCAAGATCGCCGTTGACTTCACGACCTCCGTCAACACCATCGCCAAGTATCAGGACCTGCTGACCGGCGACGAAATGCGCAGCCTCATCCAGGACCGCGTATCCAAGGGTCTCATGAGCGAGGATGCACTCGCAGCCCTCGGCTCCGAGAACACCGACTGGCAGAAGCAGATCTACCAGATCGCTCCTACCTACGACGGCAACATCAGCTTCAACGGCCGTATCGGTTCCTTCCTCCCCTATCGTCTGTCCGGCGGCTATACCGATCAGAACGGTACACTCAAGGGCTCCAGGATGCAGCGTGGAACCGTTTCGCTCAACCTCTCCCCTTCCTTCTTCGACAAGCACCTCACGGTGAACCTCAATGGAAAGGGCACCTACGCCCGCAACAACTATGCGAACCAGTCCGCCATCGGAGCCGCCATCCGCTACGATCCTACGCAGCCCATCTATGACGATTCTCCCTACGGACTCGGAGGATACCGCATCTGGCGCCAGTCAGGAGGCAACGTGAACACCATGGCCACCATGAACCCCGTAGGCCTGCTCGCCAACAAGACCGACTACGCCAACTCCTACCGCTTCATCGGCAACGCCCAGTTTGACTACAAAATCCACGGATTCGAGGACCTGAGGCTCAACCTCAACCTCGGTATGGACTGGGCCAAGTCCAACGGCGTATCGGGTCTGGCAGAGAATTCCGAAGAGTCCTGGCACAACACCCAGCAGTCCGGTTCCGGAAGCCATACCGACTACGACTACAGCCGTATGGACACAACCCTGGAGTTCTACGCCGACTACAACAAGACCTTCGCCGGCCTGCACACCATCGATGCAATGGCCGGTTATTCCTGGCAGCGTTTCTACAACGACAGCAACTCCCTTACCACCAAGCTCAACGACGGTTCCACCATCAGCGACAATCACGGCAAGGGCGAGTATTTCCTCATCTCTTTCTTCGGCCGTCTGAACTACAGCTTCGCCGACCGCTACCTCATCACCGCAACCCTGCGCCGTGACGGTACGTCCCGCTTCCAGAACAACAAGTGGGGCCTCTTCCCCTCCGTTGCACTCGGCTGGAACGTGATGAACGAGCCCTTCATGAAGAACGCCAAGGATCTCTCCACCCTCAAATTGCGTCTTTCCTGGGGCCAGACCGGCCAGCAGGCAGTCGGTGGATACTACGACACCTTCGCCAAGTTCTACTCCAACCTCATCGGTTCCTACTACACATTCGGCGGCAACGTTTACTACCCCGTCACCGCACAGGGCTACAATGCCGACCTCAAGTGGGAGACCACGACGACCTACAACATCGGTATGGACTTCGGTTTCTGGAAAGACCGCCTCACCGCCAGCGTGAACCTTTATCAGCGCGACACCAAGGACCTCCTTTCCTATGTTCCCGTAGCCGCCCTGTCCAACCTCACCAACTACCTCAACAGCAACATCGCCTCCCTCACCAACAAGGGTGTCGAGATTGACCTCAACGCCATTGCCGTAGAGACCAAGGACATGAGCTGGACCATCGGAGTCAACGCCGCATACAACAACAACGTCATCACCAAGCTCAACGAATCCGAGAAGGACAACACCGGCGTACGTACCGGCGGAATCGCAGGCGGTACCGACAACTGGGTGCAGATGCACCAGAAGGGCTATGCAGCCAATTCCTTCTACGTATATCAGCAGGTGTACGACAAGAACGGCGCTCCCATCTACGGCGTCTATGTTGACCGTGCCGGCGCATTCGACGAGAACGGCAACCCCATTCCCGACGGCATCATCAACGAGTCCGACCGTTACTTCTATCACAAGCCCACCGCAGACTGGACCTTCGGCCTCAACACTTCCTTCAGCTGGAAGAACTGGACGATGGCCCTCTCCGGCCACGCCAGCCTCGGCAACTGGGTTTACAACAACGTGGCATCCAACACCGAAATGTACAAGGACCTGTGGGTCAACAGCTTCATAAGCAACCGCCTGCACTCCGCACTCGATTCCCGCTTCGAGGACGCAATGTACATCTCCGACTACTACATCCGCGACGCCTCCTTCCTCAAACTGGACAACGTGACCATAGGATATACCTTCCCTCAGCTGTTCAAGATCAACGAGGACCGCTTCGCCTCTCTCAACATTTTCGGCACCGTGCAGAACATCTGCACCCTCACGAAGTATGACGGCATCGACCCCGAGGTCTTCGGAGGCATCGACGGCGAGGTTTATCCCCGTCCGAGAATCTTCGTAGCCGGCATCAAGTTCAACTTCTAAAAAGGAGGGCAACAATATGAAAACACTGAAATACATTATAGGTTCCTTCGCGGCAGCTGCTATGCTGACGGCCTGTATAGGCGACCTCAACGTCACGCCTATCGACCCCAACATGAACACCGCCGACAAGGCCCTCACCAGCGAGGCTGACTTCCAGAACTTCCTCGCGGGCATCTACACGGGCTATGCCACCTCCGGTTACTACGGTCCCCTCGGCGACCCTTCAATCTCCGGCCTCGACGGCGGTATGAGCCAGTATATCCGTGGTCTGTTCCACCTTTGCGAACTGTCCACCGACATCTACGTATGCGGATGGAATGACGAAGGCATCCCCGATGTCTGCAAGATGCAGTGGGACCAGTCCACCGGACTTATCTACTCCATCTATTCCCGAATCTTCTTCCAGGTTGCACTCTGCAACGAGTTCATCCGCCAGGCAAACGCAAGTTCCGTAGATCTCCCTAACAAGGACCTCATGGTTGCAGAAGCCAGGGCAATGCGTGCCATGAGTTACTACCATGCAATCGACAACTTCGGCAACGTTCCGTTCGCTGACGAGAATTCCGTGGTCGGCCAGAAGCCTGTGAGGATTACGCGCACAGACCTTTACGACTGGCTCGAGAAGGAACTCATCGACCTGCGGGACAACAGCGCCCTCAAAGATAAGGCCGGCACCGAATACGGCCGCATGAACAAGAGCGCAGTCAAGATGATACTTGCCAAGCTTTATCTCAACGCCGAGGTTTACACCGGCACCGCCCAGTGGCAGAAGTGCGCAGACGTCTTGACCGACCTCATGGACGACGGCTACAGCCTCCACACCAGCTCGGCGGGCGTGTACAATGCATATCAGGAACTCTTCCTTGCCGACAACGACCGCTGCACCGACGAGATTATCTTCTCCATCCAGCAGGACGGCGACAACACCCAGTCCTACGGCGTAACCAATTACCTGGTGTTCGCATTCACCGGCGGTTCCATGAATGCCGAGGCAGATATGGGAATATCCTCCGGTTGGGAAGGCTGCCGCATGACTCCCGAGTTCTACAACAAGTTCGACACCGCAACCGACCAGCGCGCCCTCTTCTGGACTGATGGTCAGCAGGTAAGCATCGACGACCTGGGTAAATTCACCCACGGCATCGCCTTCCAGAAGTACCGTAACAAGACTTCCGCAGGCAATCCCGGCAAACAGCTTGGATTCGTAGATACCGACTTCCCCATGTTCCGCTTTGCCGACGTGCTCCTCATGGCAGCCGAGTGCTCCATCCACAACACATCCATCACCCAGAGCCAGGGCCTCGAGTACATCAACCAGGTACGCAGCCGTGCCGGCCTTGCAAATCTGACAAGTCTCGACGTAAACACCATCCTCGACGAGCGTGCCCGCGAGCTCTATCTTGAGTTGTGGCGCCGCCAGGACCTTGTACGCTACAATAAATTCACCACCGCCGATTACCTCTGGCAGTGGAAAGGCGGCGTACAGGAAGGCAAGGCAGTCGAGTCTTACAAGAACCTCTTCCCCATCCCTACTTCCGACCTCATGGTCAACGGAAATCTCGAGCAGAACGAAGGCTACAAGGGAATCTAATCGCTTTAAGTCATGAAGAAATTATTATCCATACTTTCTACAGCGGCGCTCCTTTTGCTCGGCTGGTCCTGCGTAAAGGAACCGCTTGCCACACTCGATCTTGGCAATTCCACTCCTCCGGCGATTGAAGGATACTCCATTACGGAAGACGGTCTGGTAATCAACTACACTCCCGCCCAGCTCAATACCGTTCTGGGAGGAAGCGCAATCAACCAGAAAATGCCCGTTTACAATCTGGTTATCCTCAGCAAAGCCGGCAACAAAGAACCGGGCAGGGTACTCTCCGCACAGGATGACGGCAAAACCCTGACGGTTTCCAACACTACCATCAACCGGGCCCTCATCGCTCTGGGTTTCAAGGAAGGAGAGAAGGTTGATCTTGAATTCATGCTCCGCACCTCAATCCAGTCATCCTCCTACAACAACGGAGTCGAGAGCTTCCTGGATGCCGCCCAGACAGTCTCCGTAAAGGGCTTCGAAATCGTTGTTCCTCAGGGCAATCCTTGGAGCGAGTTCACCGTAGCCAGCCCTTGGAGCCTCATAGGCGCCATCGAGAGCACAGGCAACGGCTGGAACAAGGACGAAGCTGCATTCATGACACCCGACGGTACCAGGCATGTAGTGACGAGAATCAAACTCGGCACCGCAGACCAGTTCAAGTGGCGCAAAGACGCCGGTTGGGATGTCAACTTCGGCGGCCCCGGAGATACCGAGCCTTACGTCATTACACTTGGAACCCCTGTCGAAGCTACACCAAACGGCAAGAACCTCTCAGTACCTGCAGACGGCATCTATGACGTCCTCCTCGACGAGAGCGCCGGAACCATAACCGTCACCGAAGCCTTCCTCACCTATCCCGGTTTCGACCAGGTCAGCAACTGGACCGTCATCGGCGCCATCGCCAGCCTGGAGATGGAGTGGAACAAGGATGTCCAGATGACCACCGACGGCACCTGGCATGTTGCCGAAGGCGTAGTCCTCACCACCGCCGACCAGTTCAAGTTCCGTCAGGACCTTGCATGGGCCACCAATATCGGTGCTGCAGGCGATACCGAGCCCTTCGTCGTCAACATCGATGAAGAATATACCGGAGTCGCAAATGGCAAGAACCTCGCTGTTCCTGCTGACGGTACCTACGACCTCCTCTGCAACCCTGCTACCGGCGCATTCAAGGTAGTCGCCAGCCTGGGCGGCAAGAGCCCTCTTGCCGGAAGCGATACTCCCGAGCCTCAGGGCCCTGCTATGTTCTCGCTCATAGGCACCATCAACGGAGGCGGCTGGAACACTGATATCGACATGACAAATGTCGAGGGCAGCAAGTGGGTCGCCCGCATGGTGACGGTTACTGCCGACGATGAATTCAAGATTCGTGCTGACCACGACTGGACTGTATCCTTCGGCGGTCCTGAAGCCAACTCCAAGAGCACAATCAATCCCGAAGATCCCTATGATGTTTACAAACCCGTTATCGGCACTGAATTCGCAGCCGGCGACAAGAACATCCAGATCGGCGTTGCAGGCATCTATGACATCACACTCAACTACTCAGAAGAGGGCTCAACCATCCTCATCGAAGAGCACGTGGCAGCCTATTCGCTGATTGGCGAAATCAACGGAGACAGCTGGACTAAGGATGTCATCATGACTGAATCCGACGGCATTTGGACAAGCCCCGTGGTGAACATCACCGGTGGGTTCAAGATCCGTTACGACTTCTCATGGGATAACTGTTACGGCGCTGAAAGCAAAGAATTCGTCGCCACACCCGGGACTCCGTTCACTGCGGTACAGCCCGGCGAGGACATCAAGCTCGCTGAAGCAGGTGACTACAAAGTCATCTTCAACCCTGCCACGCTCGAAGTAACCATCCAGGCTGTCGCATTCCCCGACCATCTCTACATGATCGGCGACGAATTCGGCGCTTGGGACTGGAGTTCCGACGGAGTTGTGGAAATGACTCCTGTCGTTTACCAACCTAGCTGGGGAGCCGATAGCGACAAGTCAGAAGCCCAGTTCTTCGCAATCCGCTACATTTCTGCCGGCAAGGGATTCAAATTCTGCTCGCAGAAGGCCTGGAACGGCGATTTCTGGGGTCTTGACACCAACGAAGGATTCACCGAATCCGGCGGCAACTGCACCGTCGATGCCGACGGCATCTATCTGATTCACATCGATCTCAAGCGCAGCATCGTCCACGTCGAGCCTGCACGTGTATATGGCATAGGCAACTGCTTCGGAGGTTGGGATGCTGCAATGGAAGGCGCCCTGTTCAAGGCAGACGGCAAGACCCTCAAGGCAACCGCCGCTGCCGACGGCGAACTCCGCATGTACGTGGAATCCTCCATTTCCAACTCTGGCTGGTGGACCCGCGAATTCATCATTCTCGACGGCAAAATCGACTACCGCGGCGACGACGAAGGCCAGGGCGACCAGGCCCGCGTAAATGTCAAGAACGGTCAGGAGATTATCCTCAACTTCAACGAGGGAACCGGTGAGATAAAGGGCGAAGGAGAGGAATCCCCTATCCCCACCACCATGTATATGATTGGTGATCAGTTCGGAGGCTGGAACTGGGACAGCGACGGAGTCGTGGAACTGACGCCCGTATGGGGTACCCAGGGCGTGTTCTGGTGCACCCGCTGGTTCAACCACAACCAGAGCTTCAAGTTCTGCGCCAAGAGGGCCTGGAGCGGTGACTTCACCGGCGCCGGCACCGTGGGCTACACCGTGGACGGCGGCAACTGCTGGCTGGCCGAGGACGGCTTCTACACAGTTCTTGTCGATGCGAACGACGGCTCCGTCGAGATTTCTCCTGCAGAAGTCTATGGAATCGGCGACGCATGGGGCAATGACGCATGGGACTTCAACGCCGCAGACCCTGTGAAGTTCGTTGCAGAAGGCCAGAAGATGGTCGCCACCGTGAACAACGACAGCCAGGCACTCCGCATCGCCACCAAGGTAGTCCCGAGCACCACCAAGGACGGCGTCACTCCCAACGGCTGGTATGACTGGTGGAAGACCGAGTTCATTTTCTTCGACGGCAAGATAGCATACCGTGGCCTGGGAGGCGACCAGGCGAGGGTTGCATGTACTGCAGGTCAGAAAGTTGTCCTCGACTTCAACGCCGGCACAGCGACGCTCGGTGACGAAGCCGCTCCCGCAGCAGGCATCACCATCGACGGCGACATGTCCGACTGGACCGGCATCGAAGGAGCCAGCGGAGAAGGCATCAACTCCGTCTTCAAGGTGACCTCCGACGAGAACAATATCTATTTCTACGTAAAGCGTACCACCGAGCGCATTGCCGACATCTGGGGTGGAGCGGCCTATCACTATTATACCTTCAACATGGACGGCGACGAAACCACCGGCGAGGAGCTGTGGGGCAACGGCCCTTACGAAATGCTGCTCGTAGTATATCCGTACGCCGGTTCCGCCAGCGCCCCCGAATTCGGGATTGCGGCGGCAGGTACGGCTGTGCCGACCACATGCAAGGTTGACAATGCAGTCGTGAAAGGCGTAGTTACCGACAGCGGCGTGGAGACCGAGATTTCCATCCCCCGTTCCGACCTTCTGGCCATGCCCGAGCGTCCCGTAACGGTTTACTCCTGGAGCAACAAGGGAGGCAGCGACAAGCTGTCCGTCACCAGACAACTGTAGCTTCCGGTATTATCTTATGGACAGGAGCCCCCGACCGGGCTCCTGTCTCCAAAATAACAAAACCAAGTGCCCATGAAAAGAATACTGGCCCTGCTTGCGGTAGCCGCAGCGCTCGCCGCCTGCAAGGAAAATAATCAGGAGGAGGCATTTTCTCTTACCACCCAACCGTCCTCGATTGAATTCTCCAGCGAGGACAGTTCCTCCAAATTCATAACTATAAGCACCGACGGCAACTGGACCGCCAAACCTTCTGCCGAATGGATTTTGCTCGACAAGACCTCAGGCAGCGGAAAAGGCTCAGTCACCGTTAGTGTCGAAGCAAATCCGCTGGAAGGGGAGCGTACCGGTGCCATCGATATCGCCGCAAGCAAGAACGGCGCAAGCCTCAGTTCCTCAATAAGCGTAACCCAGGCAGGCAACGGCAGGACCCCGGTCGTTCCGGCCGCCATTCCAGACGCCTCCGGCAACGCTTCCACCACCTATCAGCTGCTGGTGTACAGTTTTGCCGACAGCAACGGCGACGGCGTGGGCGATTTCCGCGGCATACAGAACAAGCTGGACTACCTCGCGGGCATGGGCATCACGGCCCTGTGGCTCTCGCCCATCCACCCCTGCGACTCCTACCATGGTTATGACGTGCAGGACTACTACAGCGTGAATCCCCTCTTCGGCACCGAGGCCGACTTCAAGAGCCTTGTGGACGCCGCCCACACCAAGGGCATCGACATCTACATAGACTACGTGCTCAACCATTCCGGAAAGGGCAATGCGTGGTTCAAGCAGGCCCTTGCAGACCCGTCCAGCCCGTATCGCGACTACTACTTCTTCTCCTCCAACCCTTCGGCGGACTACAAGAGCTTCCCCATGCTGTCGGGTACCACCATCAACACCGGAGAATGGAAGGTAGCAGCTTCCGGCTCGCCCAAGATCACCATCAAGAAAACCACCGAAAGCGTAAAGACCGGCTCTTCGCTGTGGAACATCTGGCTGTGGCAGAGCGGCCAGGATGGCAAGGCCCTGCAATTTGCCGACGCGGGCAACGGCACGCTCTACCTCGTAACCGAGATTAACGGCACCGTGGGCCTGCTGCTGCGCAAATACATGAGCTGGGACGCAGGCTCAAAGTTCGGAGCCTCCGGCAGCGGAAGCGGAAGCGAAACCGTAAGCGAAGGAGTCGCCAAGAGCCTCGTCGCCGAGGGAGGCGACCTGAGCTTCACCGGTTCGGGACGTTACCGCATAGAACTTACCGACTATTCCATCGAGAACCTCTACTACATGGGCTGCTTCTCCGACTGGATGCCCGACCTCAACTACGGTTCCGTCGCCACCTGCGAAAGCAATGCGTGCTTCCAGGATCTTGCCGCTTCCGCCAAAAAGTGGATAGACCTTGGCATCGACGGATTCCGTCTCGACGCCGTAAAGCATATCTGCGGCGGCATCTCCTCCTGGAACAACTCCTCCAACCAGACCTTCCTCAAAAAATGGTACGACACCTGCAACGCGGCATACAAGGCCGCCGGCCACAGCGACGACATCTTCATGGTTGGCGAGGTATGGGATTCCCACAGCGTGGAGAAGAACTACTACAAGGGAATCAATTCCTGTTTCGAGTTCGGCTACTGGCCGCTGCTCTACAGGGCGCTTACCAGCCAGAGCACGGCAAGTTACGTTTCTACCGTAACCGGGTTCATCAATGACCACAAGGCCGTGCGTGCCGACGCCCAGACATCGTTATTCATGACCAACCACGACCACAGCAGCCAGACCGGAAACGGACAGGCACGCGCGGCCGACGACCTTGGGCGCAATCTCGCCCGCGAGAAACAAGCCGCCGCAATGATTCTCACGACTCCCGGCAAACCCTTTGTGTATCAGGGAGAAGAGCTTGGTTACTGGGGCAATGCCGACGGCAAGGGCGACGAGTACATACGCACTCCGATACTCTGGGACAAGGCGGGAAAGGACTGCGCCAGGAAGGGCGTAAACAACAAGGTTGACTCCGCCATGCTCACGGCAGACATTTCCGTGGAGGCTCAGGACGCCGACGAGCAGTCGCTGCTGAACACCTACAAGACCTGGGGACGCCTTCGCGACGCATATCCTGCCCTCGGCAACGGCGAGATGAGTGCCAGCAACATCAGCGGGACCGGCATCGCATCGTGGTACATGAGCGCCGGCAGTGAGAAAATGCTGGTCATCCATAACTGCGCAAGCGTAGAACGCACCGTAAGCGTATCCGACAGCATGTCGCAGCCTGTCGCTCTCCTCGGCTCTGCCGCATATCAGGGCACGCAGCTCAGCCTTGCAGGCAATTCATCCGTAGTATTCAAACTTAACTGACCGTGAAAAAGATAATCCGAATCTTAACAGTCCTTGCCGCCGCAGGCATTACGCTTTCCGGCTGCAAGACTCCCGAAAATACCGACGAACCCAAAAAGCCGGAGCAGCCGGTTGAGCCGCAGCCGCAGGTCATCGAGACGCCCGCTTTCGCCAAGGGCGCCGATGTGAGCTGGGTCTCCGAAATGGAAGCATCGGGCAAAACTTTCAAGAAGCAGGACGGAAGCACCGCCGATATATTTGCCGTACTCAAAGACGTAGGAATCAACTCTATACGTCTGCGCGTATGGGTAAATCCCGCCGGCGGATGGAGCGGCCGCGACGATTGCGTAGCACTCGCCCGCAGGGCTGCCGACGCAGGCATGGCGCTCATGATCGATTTCCACTACAGCGACTTCTTCGCAGATCCTTCGCGCCAGACTTTCCCCAAGGACTGGGAAGCGTCTAAAGGAAATGTCGTGGAGGCAGGCATCCGCGTCAAGGAGCATACCTCCGACGTACTCGGGGCTCTCAAGACGGCTGGCATCTCTCCCGCCTGGATACAGATCGGCAACGAAACCCGCAACGGCTTCCTGTGGCCTCTGGGACAGCTCTGGTCGGTCGGAGGCTCCACTCCGGGTGGCTGGACGTCATTCGCCTCGCTGTACAACGCCGGATATGCGGCTGCAAAAGAGGTTTTCCCTTCCGCACTAGTGATGCCTCATCTCAACAACGCCTACGACGACAACGACTGGTGGTTCAAAGAGTTCAAGTCGCACGGATGCAAGTTGGACGCCATCGCACTGTCGCACTATCCCCAGACCAATTCAAAAATGTCAGCCCAGCAGATGAATTCTGCGGCCATCTCCAGAATCCGTGCGCTCGCATCGGCCTACGGCGTACCCGTCATAGTGTCCGAAGTCGGAGTGAAAGTAAAGGACAGCGCATCTCCGGCTATTCTCAAATCGTTTGTCGATGATGTGCGCAAACTCGATGCCTGTAAGGGCGTATTCTATTGGGAACCTGAGGTTTATGGCTGGTGGAAGCCGGCCGTGTACTCCTCGCTTGGCTGGAACGCATACGACATGGGGGCCTTCACCGACGACGGCCGCCCTTCGGAAATCATGAATGCATTCAAATAATCCCGTATGAAAAAGATATTCCTTGCAGCCGCAGCACTGCTCTCCTTCGTATGCTGCAACAAGACCAAGGCCCCGGTGCATCCCGAGTGGACCTACGACAGCGTCGTTTACGAAGTCAACATCAGGCAGTTCTCGCCCGAAGGCACGTTCAAGGGCGTCCAGGCACAGCTTCCCCGTCTCAAGGACCTTGGAGTGGACGTGCTGTGGCTCATGCCCATGTACGAAATAGGCACCGTGGAACGCAAGGGCACCCTGGGTTCATATTACGCCATCTCCGATTACAAGAAGGTCAATCCCGAATTCGGCACCATGCAGGACTTCGAGGAACTGCTCGCAGCCGCGCACGAAATGGGATTCAAGGTCATCCTTGACTGGGTGGCGAACCAGACCGCACCCGACAATGTATGGATGACGGAAAAGCCCGCCGACTTCTACGAGCGCGACTCGCTGGGAAACGCCATCTGGGAGTACGACTGGACCGACACCAGGAGCCTTAACTACGCCAACGAGGACGTATGGTGGGCACAGGACGACGCCATGCGCTTCTGGCTGCAGAAGGGCGTGGACGGATTCCGGTGCGACGCCGCCGGTGAGGTTCCCGCCGAATTCTGGTACGGAATCCTTCCCAAGATGAACGCCGATTATCCCGACATCTATCTGCTCGCCGAGGCCGAACGGGACAACCTGGCCGATCCTACCGTAACCTTCGACGCCAACTATGCATGGGAGCTTCATCATCTGCTCAACGGCCTGGCACAGGGCAGCAAGACAGTTCAGGAGCTCAAGGATTACGTAGCGCGCGACGCCTCCCGCTTCCCGCGCGAAGCCTTCAGGCTCACCTTCACCTCCAACCACGACGAGAACTCCTGGGCGGGCACCGAATTCGAGCGCGAGGGCGAAGCGGCAGATGCATGTGCTGTGCTTTGCTTCACCCTTCCCGGCAGCCAGCCGCTCATCTACACTGGTCAGGAAATCGGTCTCGACCGCAGGCTGGCCTTCTTCGAGAAGGACCCCATAACAGACTGGACTGCAAACGAATACACCAAATTCTGGAAAACCCTCGTAAACCTCAAGCACGACAACCCCGCACTCGCAGCAGGTGAGAAGGGAGGAAAAATCGTATGGTGGGAGACACCCGGCGCCGACGGCGTGGTGGCCTTCCATCGCGAAGTCAAGGGCAACAAGGTCATAGTCCTCGCCAACTTCGGCACGGCTGCCAATGACGGCGCTGTGATCGAAGAGACAGAGGCTAATGACAACCGCCCCCAGAGCGCCAAAATCGAGGAGCCTTTCGCCAACCTCAAGGCGGAACCTGTCTGCTGGACCATCAAGCTCGACGGCACCTATTCCAATGTCTTTACGGGCGAAAGCCTCGAGGGAGAGCAGAAGATAACTCTCGCGCCCGGCGATTATCTCGTCCTGACCAGAAACAACTAGCAGATATAGCGACATGAGAAGATTTGTTCCCCTAATTGCAACGATCGTCGTCCTGGCGGGATGCAAAAGCGGATTCGATCCCAAAAGCGTACGCGATTTCAGCGCTGAAGAGCTCGCGCGCGTCGAGCCCCTGTGCTGGTGGACCGGCATGAACACCTCGCTACAGCTGATGGTCAACGGTCCTGCAATCGGTGGGATGGACGTCAGCATAGAAGGCCTGGAAGGCGTCGCAGCCTCAGAAGTGCACAAGGCCGACAGCCCCAATTACCTTTTCATCGACGTACATATCAGCCCCTCTGCCAAGAGCGGCACCTGCTGGCTCGTATTCAGCAAGGACGGAAAACCGGTATTCAAGTATCCCTACAAGATACACGACCGCAGCGAAGGCAGCGCGTCACGCAGCAGCTTCGGCACCGACGACATGATTTACCTCATCATGCCCGACCGCTTTGCCAACGGCGATACATCCAACGACAGCGGCTGGTCCGGCGGCGTATATGACGACGGCTCCGAAGTGGCATGGACCGTTCCGGCCACTCCCGACAAGATCGACCGCACCGACCCCGTAGCGCGGCACGGCGGCGACCTGCGCGGCATGACGGACCATCTGGACTACGTGGCCGGCCTTGGTGCGACCGCAATCTGGAACACTCCCCTGCTGCTCGACAACCAGGAGACCGAATCCTATCACGGATACGCCTGCGCCGACTACTATCACATCGACCCGCGCTTCGGCGACAACGCCCTGTACCGCGAGTACGTGCAGAAGGCACACGAGAAGGGCCTCAAGGTCATAATGGACATAGTCACCAACCACTGCGGCACCGCCCACTGGTGGATGGAGGATGCACCCTTCGGCGACTGGATTCACCGCTTCCCCGAGTACACCCAGATGAACGCCCTGTTCTCCGTTTACATGGACCCCAACGCCGCCAAGGCGGACCTGGAGAGGCAGCAGAGCGGCTGGTTCGTTCCCAGCATGCCCGACATGAACCTCGACAACCCCTTCCTCCTCAAATACTTTCAGCAATGGGCAATATGGTGGATAGAATATGCTGGACTGGACGGACTGCGTGTCGATACCTACCCGTACAATGAACCGGGGCCCATGTCGAAGTGGTGCGAAGCGGTACGACGCGAATACCCCGGAATCAACATAGTAGGCGAGTGCTGGGACATGAACATCCCTCAGGTAGCCTACTGGCAGAGCGGCAACCCCAACAAAAACGGCTTCGACAGCAAGCTTCCCAGCATCATGGACTTTCCCCTGCAGAGGGCAATCATCAGCGCGCTTTGCGAGGACCAGGTATGGTGGGATGAGGGCATGACCCGGGTGTATTCCGTACTGGCCCAGGATTTCGCATACCACGACCTCGACAAGATGATGATTTTCTTCGCCAACCACGACCATGCCCGCACAGGCGACATCTTTGGGCGCAATCCCGACAAGATGAAGCTTGCCATCACCCTGCTGGCCACTCTCCGGGGCATCCCGCAGCTGTATTACGGCGACGAAATGATGTTCCTGGAGCGCAAGGACTGCATAAGCCACGACGGGGCCAAGCGCATCGACTTCCCCGGAGGCTGGCCGGGCGACGGAACCGACCTGCTGACGGCCGAGGGGCGCAGCAAGGCAAACGACCCCCTCTATCGCAATGCTGCCGAACTGCACGACTATACCGCAAGGCTTTTCAACTGGCGAAAGACAAGCGAAGCGGTCCGCCACGGCAAAACCCTCCACTTCCTTTCGCGCAAGAACAAAGGCGTGCACAATATCACCGACAACAGCTACTCATATTTCCGTTATACCGACACCAAGGCCGTATTCGTATTCATCAACAATACCGACGAGCCGCGCAGTCTCGACTGGAGCCATTACTCAGAATTCGTCCAGGGACCGGTAAAAGCAAATGATATAATAAAATCGGAAGCCATCACGCTTCAGGACGGCCTAATAATTGCAGCAAGGAGCGCGCTGGTTGCAGAATTTGACAGATAGAGGTCGAATTACAGCCGAAGAGACTATTCAACAGAATGATAACTAAACACTTACGCACAATAGCCCTCCTGGCAGCCATATCCTTTGCCGGAGCAACACTGGCAGGATGCACAAAAAAGGCTGAGCCTTCGTTCGATTACAGCGTCAGCAGTCCTGACGGAACTCTTACCGCCAGCATCGGCATCACCCCCGACGGCAGGCCTTATTACAAGCTCGACCGCGGCGGGCAGGCCGTCATAAAACCTTCATGCCTGGGATTCACTCTCACCGACGGTGAAAATCTCCGTGCGCAGAGGGAAAACGAATACTACAAAGGCAACGGACTCAACCCGACCGACGGTGCCAACCTGTACTCAGGCTTTATAATCAGCGGAACCGATACTTCCAGCCTGGACGAAACCTGGAACCCGGTCTGGGGCGAGGAGACGGAAATCAGGAACAATTACAATGAACTCTTGGTCCGCATGGAGCGCAAAGACGGCGTACGCATGAACGTCCGCATGCGCATGTTCGACGACGGCTTGGGATTCCGCTACGAATTCCCGCAAGACAACTCTCTACGCTATTTCAATATAAAAGAAGAACTTACGGAGTTTGCGCTCAGCGGCGACCACACCGCATGGTGGATCAGCGGCGACTACGACACCCAGGAGTACAACTATACCAAGAGCCGCATCAGCGAGATTGCAGCACATTCCCGCGCAACCCGTCTGGAAAACGCTTCGGCAACCGGATACGGTGATGGCGGCGTACAGACTGCACTCCAGCTCAAGACCGACGACGGCCTCTACATCAACATTCACGAAGCGGCCGTAATCGATTATCCCACCGCAAACCTCCTGCTGGAGGACGGCACCAATACCTTCCGCATCTGGCTCACCCCCGACGCCGAGGGCGTAAAGGGCCGCCTCCAGGCCCCCTGCGTTACTCCCTGGCGCACCGTAATGGTGGTTGACGACGCTCGCAAAGTCCTTGCGTCCAGGATGATACTCAACCTCAACGAGCCCTGTGCGATAGACGACGTAAGCTGGATTCATCCAGTAAAATACATGGGCGTATGGTGGGAGATGATTACCGGACGCAGCGAATGGTCCTACACCTATGACGTTCCTTCCGTACACCTCGGAGTCACGGACTACAGTTCCCTCAAGCCTCATGGCAGACACGGTGCCAACAACGAAAACGTCCGCCGTTACATCGACTTCGCCGCCGAAAACGGTTTCGACGCCCTGCTTATCGAAGGATGGAACGAAGGATGGGAAGACTGGTTCGGATGCCAGAAAGACTATGTGTTCGACTTCGTCACCCCTTATCCCGATTTCGACCTTCCCGCCCTCAACGAATACGCCCACCGCAAGGGCATACGCCTCGTAATGCACCACGAGACCTCCTCGTCCACAATCAATTACGAGCGCCACATGGAGGCTGCATACTCACTTATGAACCGCTATGGCTACGATGCCGTCAAGAGCGGTTACGTGGGCAACATCATCCCCTACGGCGAGCATCATTACAGCCAGCCGCTCATCAACCATTACCTGTATGCCATCAAGGAGGCGGCGAAGCATCACATCATGGTCAACGCCCACGAGGCGGTACGTCCTACGGGACTCTGCCGCACTTGGCCCAACCTCATAGGCAACGAGTCCGCCATGGGCACGGAATATCGCGCCCACATCAACCCCGGACACACTTCGATACTGCCATTCACGCGCCTTCAGGGAGGCCCGATGGATTACACTCCGGGCATATTCGAACCCGACATGTCGGTGACGGCCCCGGGTCAGAAGGGCAAGATGCGCCATACCATCGGCAATCAGCTCGGACTCTACGTGACCTTCTACTCCCCGTTGCAGATGGCCGCAGACCTGCCACAGAACTACGAGCGCTTCCCCGACGCCTTCCAGTTCATCAAGGACGTAGCCGTCGATTGGGAGAAGACCATTTATCTTGAGGCCGAGCCCGGCGAGTATATCGTTACCGCCCGCAAGCCCAAGCTCAGCACCCTCAATGCCGCCGCAGAAGGACTCAAGGCTCTTCCCGACGGCAAGAAAGACATGCTCAGCGGCGCTGCGAAGTTCGTTTACGGCCTGCCCGATCACGCCACCGCAAAGGCACTCGCGGGCGCGAAGCCCCTGGACGTCTGGTACGTGGGCGGAGTGTGCGGCGAGAAGGAGCACGACAGCACCATCTCCCTCGATTTCCTCGAACCCGGGAAATCCTACGAGGCTACGCTCTACTGCGACGCCCCCGAGGCCGACTACGAGACGGCTCCCCAGGCTTACAGCATCAAGACATACATAGTAGGCAACAAAGGCTTCCTGCAGGTACACATGGCTCGTGGCGGCGGATTCGGTCTTTCAATCAGGGAGTTGCGCCAGTAGATGCACGCCAGCGGATTAATAATTGCAGCTGTACTGCTGGCGCTTGTCCTGTACATCGCCTGGCTTCTCAGCCCCCCGGGAAAAGTCAAGCCCCTGCTTCCGCAAGAGCAGGAGCAAGCTTTACTTAAGCATGTGAGTGCAGACACCCGCAGCGGAAACGAGCTTCAGACTTTCATATCCTTCAGCCCCATGATCGAAAGCATGGAGAAGGATATCGCGAGTGCCCGCAGTTACGTCCACATACTCTTTTTCAAGTACGAAGACGACCACATCGGGCGAAGGGTGGCCAATCTGCTTGCCCGCAAGGCCGCCGAAGGCGTGGAGGTAAGGCTTCTGGTAGATGACGCCGTCAACAAAACCCGCGAACGCCTTTACGGGGAAATGCGCTCTAACGGCATACAGGTAAAACTGTTTTCGCCCATGCATATCCCCCTTATAAAGAGCGATAACTACCGCAACCACCGCAAGATAGTGGTAGTGGACGGCCGTATCGCCTACGTGGGCGGCATGAACATCGCCGAACGCTACGGCATCGGACTCTCCTGGGGCACCTGGAGAGACACTCACCTGCGCATCACCGGACCTGCCGTAAGCAGCTGCGAGTATGCTTTTGCGCGCGACTGGGCTTTCAAGGGGGGCGAACTGCTCGCCGATGCCAAATACTTCCCGCCGCAGGCTCCCTCGGGCAAACTTGACGTCGATATCGTCTGCAGCGGTCCCAGAGGGGACGGTCCCGCCATCATGAAACGCCTTTGCAAGATGCTGGACGACAGCAAGCAGTACGCCTGGCTGGAATCACCCTACCTCATCCCCACCAACGAGGTGCGCGATTCGCTTCAGAGAGCCGCACGCCGGGGCGTGGACGTCCGCATCATAATTCCCCCCAGGGGCGACCGCGGAGTGCTCACTCCCCTTTGCACAAACTCATATATTCAGGAGCTTCAGGAGGCCGGAGTCCGAATCGCCCGCTACCGCGACGGCTACATGCACTCCAAGACGGCTATATGCGACGACCGCTACGTCAGCGTGGGCTCCACGAATATCGACCCCCGCAGCTATATACTTGACTATGAAATCAATGCTTTTATCGACAGCGAATCATATGCCAGGAAGATGAAGGACATTTTCCTCGCCGACGAGGCGCTTTCGGATTATATTGACAAGGACGCCTGGGCCCGCAGGAGCATACTGGAAAAGGGCGCAGAGGCATTTGCAAGACTGGGCTCGGCCCAATTTTAAAGTTTATGGAGACATCGACAAAACAGGCTACAAGGATTCAGACTTCGATAATCAACGGAGCCGAGCGCAAGGCGCTGAACTGGATGTCGGCACGTATGCCCGCCTGGGTGACATCCGACATATTGACATGGGTAGGAATAGCTGGCGCCGTTCTCATCGGTTTAGGATTCATACTTTCCGACTATAACATCAACTGGCTATGGCTCAGCTCTTTCGGCCTTGTCGTGAACTGGTTCGGAGATTCTATGGACGGCAGCATTGCCCGTTACCGCAACACCCAGAGGCCCATCTACGGCTACTACCTGGACCATACGGTGGACTGCATCAACATGACCTTCATGTTTGCCGGCATCGGCCTCTCGCAGCTGGCGCGGATGGACCTCGCCCTCTTTGCGTACCTCATCTATACCTTCCTGATCGTCAACGTAAGCATAAACGCGCACCTCAAGAGCGAATTCAAACTCACCTACGCCAAACTCGGCCCCACCGAGTTCCGCATCATAGTGATTATCCTCAACACCTTGCTCATTTTCATCGAGCCGCTTCGCCGGATTGCGGTGCCGGTGGAATTCCTGGGACGCAGCCTTGTCCTGAGGTTCATGGACTTCGTGTGCATATTCGTAATATTGCTCCTGGGATGCATCTACCTCTGCACCATCATTTCCGATGCCCGAGGATACGCCAGGATAGACCCTCCCAAGAAATTTCAGAAATAAAAAGCCATTTAGGATATGCAAGGGATTTGGACCGTCGTGATGCTGTTGTTCTCCAACGTATTCATGACACTCGCCTGGTACGGCCACCTCAAACTGCAGGAAATGAAAATTTCCACCGGGTGGCCGCTGATACTGATAATACTTTTCTCATGGGGAATCGCCTTCTTTGAGTACTGCCTCACCGTACCCGCCAACCGAATAGGATTCCAGGGCAACGGCGGCCCCTTCAACCTCATGCAACTCAAGGTCATACAGGAGGTTATCTCACTCACCGTGTTTACGGTTATAGTGACGCTCCTCTTCAAGGGCCAGCCTCTGCAATGGAATCACCTGGCCGCCTTCTTCTGCATAGTCCTCGCGGTCTTCTTCGTCTTCCTCAAGTAACTTTTGAATACTCGCGGCGGTCGTCACCAACTGTTTTTTGCATCATTACCCCCATCTCTGTTGTAACCATGAAAGAGGACAAAAAAAACCGGCCTCAGAGAAACTCTGAAGCCGATTCTGTGCGGTAGGTGATACTCGAACCGAAACTATATAAACGCTTAACTTATTTATAATCAACTTGTTATGGTAAATCGAGACACCAATCAGTGAAACATGGGTGTAAAATAAGCAATTATGCCACTTTATAGATCACTTTTTTAATCTTTTCGACATACTCTTCGACCTTTGCGATGTATGGCTCGACATCTTCTTGCGTCCAGTCCATAAAATCATCATAGTCTCCAGTATGCCTCATATTCTGGAGCCGGGCAATTAGTTCGCCGTCCTCAAACGATAAACCACAATCGCCTGTCTCTCTTTAGCAGTTAATGACATAGGCTTATTCCTTCTGATTGAACATTCTTGTAAAACGGAGTGATACTGCGTTTCGCCCAATCCTCGTACGAATAAATCAATGGATTGATCTGTTCTCCTACAGACCAGCCATATTCAACGAAAGGATAGGCATAATTAGCAAAATCATCTCCATTTGCCCTTGCGCCACTTATAAGAATAAGGATATCCCAATCAGAATCACCCCGTGCATCCCCCCTGGCGCGTGAGCCAAAGAGAATGGCATCAGAGCCGTCAGGCAACACTTGCAGAGCAATCTGTTTAATTCCTTGTATGATATCCTTCGAACTCATAGTTCTGCAAAGATATAAAAAAACTTATGGAGTTAATAAGATTAACAATAACTGATAATGAAAACAGGTATTATCATTCTATGCCGGCACTGTCGAGCGCCATTCACCTTCCTTTGTTAATTCTTTCCGCGGCTACTTTGATAAGTCCAAATCAGATGATCTAACCAACGGGCGTTCATGCCAGGATGATTCTGGTGAGCCATGTATTTAGATGCAGTGCGAACAAGATTTATAATCTGTTCTTTTGATATGTCGTTCTTACCGGTAGCCATTTGTGCAAATCTTGTGATATGCCGGTCAACCTTAACGTATGATTCAATCCTTGCAAGAATAAAAAGATATTCAAGGGTCAGACCACTGCTCTGCCCACGTATTGATTTGATTGTTGATTGAAACTCTTGATCATCAACCATCCTTGCAATATCCTCGCAGGTTTCTACGTTGAACCTTTGCATCACTTGCAGAAACAGCATAAAAGCCTCGGATTTTAAAATGGAATTGTCATGCGTGTCCGTCCTCTGGAAGTTATTAAGCAATCCCGATAGTTCAGTATCAGTTAGATGCCCTATGCGGTCTAATACCTCAGACGTTGTTATTTCTGTTTCCATAGGCAAGTCTCCCAGCCAATGAAGGAATCTGTTGACAACATTCTTCACTGATCCATACTTGACGCCTATAGAGAAGACGGAGTCCAGGGCGCATATGGGAGCGCTTTTGTAGCCAGGAGGGGCTGGTTGTGAGAAATCAAGAGTTTTCTCACAGTAATCAATGAAGTCCTTAAATAACGGATAATTACTGTCCAAATGAAGATTGTATGCGAAATCATCTATATCTTCAAAAATACAGGGAATGACTTCATTGCCCGTCTTGTCAATGATTCCCCAATTATCATCATTCCACACCATAGTATAGTCATCGCTGAAATCGTTAGCGCACTGATATTTGCATGGAATGACCTCCTTTCCTGTTGGATTAATGAATCCAAACAAATCGTTCTTCATGACAAGGGCAAGACCCTCACAGAAATCGTGAGCGCTATCATATATGCAGGGGACGACTTCTTGCCCGTCTTTATTGTAATAACCATATTTGCCATTCAACTCCACAGTTGCTACTCCAACCTCATCCATAAATCCCGTATCATCAAAAATACAAGGAATGATCTCTTCCCCTTCATTATTGATGAACCCCCATTTGCCTTTAAGTTGAACTCGAACGAGTCCTCGTGAGAATGCCCAGACTTCATCATAAATACAAGGAATCACTTCTTCTCCCGCCTCATTGATGAACCCCCATTTACCATCGCGCTCAACAGAAGCCATCCCCTCAAGGATAGGGCCTTGATGATTATAACGTTCGGAGGTTACCCCCTGATCTTTTTCTGAATTACTCATGTTATTAATATCGGAACAATCAAAATACAATTATACGGCGTTGTATCCCGCAGTAATATCGAAATACACATCCATCTCCATCGGCTTCGTATCTTGGAAAGACTTCACCTCAAAGCAAAGCCGGTCCAGTTTCTTGTCGCCGACACTTATGCACTGCTGGGTAGTCATCTTAGATTCCAGATTCTTCAGTTGGAACAGAATATCGGTAATGACATACTCAAGGTGTACGTATCCATCCGTCTCGGTAATCACGATGGGGTGCTCCTCGTCGTTTCCAATATGGAGCGCACATTCTTCAGAATAAAGCAATTCCGGGACATCGATCTTGTTGTCATAGAAAATGCGTGATGCGCCGATGGCGTCATCGAGGTCTTCAATGCCGAAATTGTATTTGAGAATTCCCGTAGCAGCCATACGGTCTACCTCAGTCTTGGCAATAACCCTCGGATTGGGCTGCTGGAAATTGATATTTGCCGGCCATCCGAAAACCCAGGCTTCAAGGTTTTTGACGTCCACACCTATTTCTCGGGCAGTTTCACACATCAGCTCGCAGTAGTCATAATAGACATCCTCAAACGAGGTGAATTCAGCATAAAACACCTTATTGCCAATAGGGACATAGTAGAAGAACGGATTCTTTCCGGCTTCCGGCATCAAAGCAAAATGCACCGGCTTCATGTTCTCATCGTAAATGAGAGGACGGATGTTGAGATCCATATCGTAGGCAAGGAAATAGAGCAACTTGGTAAAGTAGCTGGGGCCAATGCCGTAGAAATAGTTTTCACCGCCCCTCTTCAGAGATGCGATTGCATTCTCAATTCTCTCGACGTCGGTCTCGGAGTCACGGAGCAGCGCAACAAGACGCTCCAGTTTGGGCATAGTCGTGTCGCGGTTGTTGTTCATGGCAATTCCCTCAGCCTGGAAACGGCTGATGCCGCCCCACATGATAGTGGCAACGAAACCCTTGTATAGATCTTCACGGAAGAATCTGACAACATCTTCACGCGATAATTCGGCCGGGAGATTCCGAACCACCTCGGCAAAATCGCCATTGGTGGCTTCCGCCTTTCCGACAGGATTGGCAAAGCGTCCCTCACGCCAATGGATAGAGGGTTGAGTGTCGTTGTTGATGTTGTTTTTAATGAAGTTGAGAAATGACATAAATGGTAATGTTTAAAACGTGAAGAAATTTTGAACCACAATATCAGTATTATTCCTTAAACCGCCAACCGGACTTTGCCAAAATTCGGCAAATCTCTTAATTAAGTACTTTTAGACTAACCCCCATTATCTCGTATCAGAGCAGGATAGATTATAGTTAAACACAAAAAACTCTATGATATGTAATATGTTCTTTCCCCTAATTATAGTAATTGAATAATTGCCTCTCAAGAGAAGATAATGAAACCTGCTCTTGCGCCGCTTTGGCAACCATCCCCTGCCAGTAGTTCAACAAGTCTTTTTGTTGCGCCGTTCTGCCCTTTTGCATAATATGCTCAGAGAAAGTACTGTCATAGATGGGAAGCATGTCTTTAGGGAGGTTGCGATGCATCCAGAATCTGACGTGCTTAGTAATGAAAGCGACTCCCATTCCAGTATAATGTATATCATGAAGGTCATTACGGAAAGCGCCTACAGCACCAGTTGCGAGATTAAGGGTAAGTGGGTCAATTGAGATAAAGGCTCGAATTAATCCAATGAAAGGTTCATATACTTGCACAACATCTTCCCAGTGGAAGTCTTGGTTCACATAGATACCCCTTCCTGTTCTTCCTCCCCATATCTGAATAAGGTGAAATATCCTCTCAAGAGAAGCCTCGTTTTCAGGATAATGGTCAATCAAATCGAATACTTCAGCTTCAAGTTGAGTCATGTTATTTATGTTATTCAAGAAGTTTACATCAACAATACCTTTGTTGATAAGAAGTGAAAACATTGCTCTGGGGCTCGGAGGCAACTCATTGCCATCATTTCCTTGCAAAGGGACAAAGTTGTTAACATACTGAATGTTAGGGAACTCACACATGGAATTCTTGGATTAATGGTTAATAGATAATGGTACCTAGAGAAGACGAAGTTATTATTGCAAAAACTCGGCATATCTTTCGCGCATTTCTTCAATCCTTTCTGCAATATCTTTTCTTAAAGAGGCCGGCTCCAGCACTTCCAGGCGGTTGCCTCTGGAGAGAATTTCCTGATAGAATTCCCAGGCGTTTGTTCCCACATGGATGGTAAAGATGGAATAGTCTTTACCCGTCTCAGTTTCTTTCTGGGAAGGGTGTATCGGAGCAGAACGCAGGTAGTCTGCCTCCTGGCCGTATGCCTTAAGAACTACATCTTTAGCCGGTGCCGTACGGATTCCATAGGCATCCTTGAAATACTCCTCCGGATTAAAATCTTTCGGGAACTCGTATTTTTCATCAAGGACTTTGACATTATGTGTCCTATTATCCAGACAGAATGTCTTTAACGCATCCCCCTCTTTAGCAATCAGATACCAGCGGCGTTTAAACATCTTCAGGCAATACGGAGCAAGCTTTCTGTGGGATGCCCTTCTGTCACCATATTTTATATAGTCAAGGGCAATCATTTTATCATTGTCCATCGCCGAGATTATCCGCCGCATGTGTTTGGGATAGACGAATGGTTCCTCCTCATAGAGAATCCGTCCCGCCATCTTTGCATAGCTGTCCTTGTTGTTCCAGAGCGAAAGAGACGACATCAGCAGTAACGCCTGCTGCATCCTGCCGGAATACAGGTCATCGCTGATATGATATTTCTTGTCCTTTGCAGAATACTCAATAGAGAACCCGAATATCTCTTTGATGGAAATTCTGTGATTATTAAAGGTACGGTTAGGTAGAGGTTCCCCCTCCGGATTTAATTCGGGTTGATCCTGCCAATCCAGGTCAATATCCTTAAAACTTGCTCCTCCTGAATTATATAACAGGGCGATGAGCCAGATGTAGCGTTTGAAGTCGTTGTGGGCCATAAGAATAGTGTTATGAGGCAAATATAGTCAATTTGCCACATTCTGGCAAACTAAATTAGGCCGTTTAAGTTTATTGACATATATTTGGGTTGCAAAATTTTCCGGAACACACAATAAAACAATGATTGGATAAGAGTTACCTCTTATCCAGGGCCATCATAACTTATAAAATTCATTATAAACCATTTAATACATTACTTATGAAGAAAGTTATTGTTTTCAGAGTTGAAGATGTTTTAGTTAAGGATTTCAACAAGGAGGATAGCCTCAAAAGGGCCGTATCCATTGAAACCAATAAACTGAAAAAGAGTGTTGGATTGGATGTGTTGGAAAGAGAAATTAAGAAAAAAGGTAAGGATGAGGAGGATTGTGAGGAGTTGAAGGTGGAGAGGATGGAAAAGTGGAAGGAGATTGAAGGAAAGGTTAGGAAGAAAGAGGTGGAGAAGAAGGAGTGGGTTGATAGAAGGGAAAGGGTGTTTTATGATAGGGAGTTTGAGAGGAGTAAGTTTAAGGGTGGGATTGGAGAGATTATGAAGGTGTTGAAGGGAATGAAAGAAAGGTTGGGGGTAAATGTTGTGTTTGTTACAGATCACAGGAAAAGTAAGGTTGGAGGTATTTTGTGGAATAACGGTTTGAGGGATGTAGAGGTTGAAAACTGTAATGGTAATTGGATTGAGAGGGCTTTGGAAGATTGTGGGAAGAGTAAGGAGGATGTGATTTTATTCAGTAACAAGCAGAGTGATTTGGAGAGTGGTGAGGAATGGGGAATAAAGGTGGAGAATTTCAGGGTTGAG
>CAMNHL010000018.1:0-48855 GCA_946539455.1 uncultured Bacteroidales bacterium | reverse complement strand
TAGAATGCCATAAAATGCCATCGGGCACGGTCTGTAAAAACCGTACCCGATGCGCTTAAATTGCTTATTTTCAGGTAGTTAAGCCCCTAATATTCTTCCTCGTTAAAGAAGAAATCATCCTTGGTAGGATAGTCGGGCCAGATGTCCTCTATGGTTTCATAGATCTCGCCTTCTTCTTCGAGTTCCTGGAGGTTTTCTATTACTTCTTCCGGAGCTCCGGAGCGGTTGGCGTAGTCTATCAGTTCGTCTTTTGTTGCGGGCCATGGAGCATCGTCCAGGCTGCTGGCTAATTCTAGTGTCCAATACATAGCTTCAGTCGTTTTTGCGTTCAGGGCGCAAATATATAAAATAATTCTCAAGTGCAAATAATTTTGAGTACTTTTGCAGTATGAGTTATACAAAGGAAGAAATATACTCCCCGCAGACCACCAGCGAAATCGCTTCGCACGTCAAGGAGATACTTCGGCTTCTGGGCGAAGACGTTGAACGCGAGGGACTTGTAAAAACTCCCGAAAGAGTCGCCAAGGCTCTTCAGTTTACTACGAAGGGCTATGGCGAGAACGGCATAGAAATCATCCGGCAGGCCATATTCGACGAAAAGTATCAGCAGATGGTACTCGTCAGGGACATTGAGCTGTACAGTACCTGCGAGCATCACATGATGCCCTTCATCGGCAAGTGCCATGTCGCATATATTCCCGACGGAAAGATAACCGGACTCAGCAAGATCGCCCGCGTCGTAGAGACCTTCGCCCGCAGACTTCAGGTTCAGGAAAGACTGACGGTCCAGATCCGCGACTGCATACAGGAGGCGTTGCATCCGCTCGGTGTCGCCGTCGTAATCGAAGCGAATCACACCTGCATGCAGATCCGTGGCGTCCAGAAATCCAACGCCGTAACCACCACGTCTGCATTCAGCGGAATCTTCCTCAGCTCGTCACGCACGCGCAACGAGTTCCTCAACCTCATCAAGCATCAGTAGCCGCCGTCAGGCAATCTGCCTGGACAGCCTCTCCAGCTCGAAGTCGGCGCGTATCTTGTCGATGATGGCGCAGACGACCTCAAATGTATGCGAGCCTGCGGTATATTGGGCGGGAGTGGCGAACTCAACCCTCCCCTGACGTTTGAGCTTGAGTGCCGCAGCCCGCTTCTTGGGCGATTCGGGATTATAGACGGCGATGCTGTGACCGCCGAACATGCCCACTATCTTCATGCACGGGACATCCG
The DNA here is from genome assembly GCA_946539455.1 of uncultured Bacteroidales bacterium. Classification (GTDB taxonomy): domain Bacteria; phylum Bacteroidota; class Bacteroidia; order Bacteroidales; family UBA932; genus Cryptobacteroides. Next base: position 47,628 of record CAMNHL010000018.1, on the reverse strand, counting down.
TCTCTCCGTCGCCGAAGTAAATCATATGACGGAAAGGGATGCGCTTCTCGTCGTCGGCAATGGACGAATTGACCCTCTTGGTGTCGCGGGACGAGAAGATGCCCTTGGATATCTTGAACAGGAACTGCGTCTTGGCGGTATAATCGACCGCGATGCCGGGCCATTCGGCCTCCCCGTCGGAGTTATATATGAAGGAGCCTGCGAAGACATGCTTGAACTCCCCCGCTATGGGACTGCCCTCGATAATCTCCTTGAGGCCGCTGGAGTTGATGTAGTGTTCTATGCGCACTCCGTGGCTGCGACCATACTCGTTAACCATTCCGAACCACTCGCGCACACCGTCGAACAGTTGTATATGGGCCCCGAATGCACGGAGGTCCTGATGCCGGAGCGAGATACCCTTGGCCTTGGCTTCATCGAACATGAGTTTCATGTAGGCAAGCACGTTGGAGGCGTCTTGGCCTATCGCAATGGCATCGGACATACGCCAGAATTCCTCGGGGGTCGAGCCCACTGCCTGGATGAATCCGAACTCCTGCATATTGCCGGGAGAAAGGGTTCCGTCGAAGTCATAAATGAGGGCGACAATCGGTTTTTTGCTCATAGAATTCACCACTTATTAAAGAATTTCGCCACAAATATCGTAATTATTCGCCACATAGAAGCACTCCCGCTTGCAAAAAATACCCTCGCCGCTTACTTTTGCCGTCTCAAAAACCAATTTATAAATATGGCTAACTATCCCCATTATCTGGAGCGTCTCCAGAATGCGACACGCAAATTTTGGGACAAGTCCGCGCTCAACAGCATAGGCGGCGAGTCCTTTACCTACGGCCAGATGGCCACCCAAATCGAAAAATTCCACCTTGTATTCGAGAAGCTCGGCTTCAAGAAAGGCGACAAGATAGCCCTGTTCGCCCGCAACGGCGCACGCTGGGGCATGAGTTACATGGCAGTCAACACTTACGAGACCGTCATCGTTCCTCTCCTTGCCGACTTCACCCCCGAGAGCGCATCTTTCCTGGTAGCGCACTCCGAGAGCGTCGCCCTCTTCACCAACGAAGACAAGTTCAAGAAGATGAACCTCGAAAAGATGCCCGGCCTGCGTCTTGCCATCGACATCGATACATGGAAGTGCCTCTGGGCAAAGGACGAGGAGACCAAGGCCATCTACAATACCATGGACGATCTGTTCGAAGCCAAGTGGCAGGACGGCTACGGCCCTTCCGACGTCGTCTTCCCGACCGACAACTGGGACGACCTCTCCACCATCAACTACACGTCCGGCTCCACCGGCGACCCCAAGGGCGTCATGCTCACCTACCGTAACTTCAGCGCCAACGTGGATTACAGCCAGCGCAACGTTCCCGCCGGCGAAAGGATGGTCTCGATGCTCCCCATGGCCCACATGTACGGTCTTGTCATCGAATTCATCTATCCGCTCTGCAACGGTACCGCAATTTACTGGCTCGGCAAGGCTCCTACCCCCGCGACGCTGCTCAAAGCATTCGCCGAGGTCAAGCCTTACCTTCTCATCACGGTTCCCCTCGTGATGGAGAAGATCTACAAGAGCAAGGTCAAGCCTACCCTGGACAAGCCCGTCGTGAAGGTTCTCCTCAAGATTCCCGGAATCAACAACATCATCTACAAGAAGGTCAAGGACGGACTCGTACAGGCCTTCGGCGGACAGGTTCAGGAGTTCATCATGGGCGGCGCAGCCCTCAACCCCGAGGTCGAAAAGCTCTTCAAGCGCATCAAGTTCCCTTACCTCGTAGGTTACGGCATGACCGAGGCCTGCCCCCTGCTCGCTTATGAGCACTGGACCAAGTATGTCGCCGGTTCCTGCGGCAAGGCCGTTGATTGTGCGACCGTCCGCATCGACTCCGAAGATCCTCAGCACATCGCCGGCGAAATCCAGGCGAAGGGCGAAAACATCACGATCGGCTACTTCAAGAACCCCGAGGCATCCGCAAACGCATTCACGGAAGACGGATTCCTGCGCACGGGCGACCTTGGCATCATGGACAAGGACGGCAACATCTTCATCAAGGGCCGCTCCAAGAGCATGATTCTCACGGCGAACGGGCAGAATGTCTATCCCGAGGAGCTCGAGGCCATCCTCAACAACCAGCCTTACGTTGCCGAATCCGTCGTAGTTGACAGGGCAGGCAAGATCGTCGGTCTGGTTTATCTCGACGCAGATGCCATCAAACGCGACAAGCTCGACAACGAGACCATCTCCGACATCCCCGAGAAGGTCCGCACCGGCGCCAACCGCCAGCTCCCTTCATACAGCCAGATTGCAAAGATAGAGACTGTCCTGGCTCCGTTCGAGAAGACTCCCAAGATGAGCATCAAACGCTTCCTTTATAAATAATGACAATTTGTCACTGGAATACATATTGTTTGAATATGACCGGCTCCTGCAAAGGACCGGTCATTTTTTTTACAAGACTAAAAAAAACAAGAAATATGGCAAACACAAAAGGACAAATCGGAGTAACCACCGAGAATATCTTCCCGGTAATCAAACAGTTCCTGTACAGCGACCACGAGATTTTCCTGCGTGAGCTGGTGGCGAACGCAGTGGATGCATCCCAGAAGCTCAAGGCTCTCGCATCCACAGGCACGTTCAAGGGAGAGACCGGCGAAGTCAAGGTGGAAATAGAACTCGACGAGAAAAAGAAGACCCTGCGCATAACGGACCACGGTATCGGCATGACCCAGGACGAGGTGGACCGCTACATCAACCAGATAGCGTTCTCCAGCGCCGGAGAGTTCTTGGAAAAGTACAAGGACCAGACTAATATAATAGGTCACTTCGGCCTTGGCTTCTACTCCGCATTCATGGTATCAAAGAAAGTCACCATCGACTCTCTGAGCTGGCAGGAAGGCTCCAAGGCAGTACTGTGGAGCTGCGACGGCACTCCCGAATTCACGATGGGCGAGGGTAAAAAGAAAGAGCGCGGCACCACCGTCACCCTGTACTTCGACGACGAGAGCGCCGAAGAATTCGGCACCAAGGGCAAAATCCGCAGCCTGCTCGACAAGTACTGCAAATTCATGCCTGTCCCGGTAGTCTTCGGAAAGAAGACGGAATGGAAGGACGGCAAGAGCGTCGAGACCGACCAGGACGATGTCATCAACAGCGTAGAGCCCATCTGGACGAAGGCTCCTTCGGACCTGAAGGACGAAGACTACCTCAATTTCTACAAGGCCCTCTACCCGATGGAGGAAGAGCCGATGTTCTGGATACACCTCAACGTGGACTATCCTTTCACCCTCACCGGCGTACTGTACTTCCCCAAGATCAAGGAGCGCATGGCCATCGACCGCAACAAGATACAGCTGTACTGCAACCAGATGTTCGTCACCGACCACGTGGACAATATCGTTCCCGACTTCCTGACCCTGCTGCACGGCGTCATCGACTCCCCCGACATTCCGCTCAACGTCAGCCGCAGCTACCTGCAGAGCGATGCCAACGTCAAGAAAATCAGCACCTACATCACCAAGAAGGTTGCCGACCGCCTGGAAGAGATTTCTTCGGAGCAGCGCGAGCAGTTCGAGCAGAAGTGGGACAACATCAAGCTCTTCATAGAGTACGGAATGCTGTCCGACGAGAAATTCCGCGAACGCGCCATGACATTCGCGCTCCTCAAGAACACCGACGGCAAGTACTTCAAGCTGGAAGACTACCGCAAGGCGATAGAAGGCACCCAGAAAGACAAGGACGGCAAGGTGGTTTACCTGTATGCCAGCGACGCCGAGAAACAGTGGTCCGACATAGAGGCGGCCAAGAACCTCGGATACGACGTGCTCCTTCTCGACTGTGAACTCGACAGCCATTTTGTAAACCTGCTCGAGCAGCAGATTCCCGACACCCGCTTCGCCAGGGTTGACAGCGACACGCCTTCCAACCTCATCCCCAAGGAAGACAGGGTAAAGCCCGAAATGAGCGACGACGACAAGAAGACGCTGCAGGAACTTTTCAAAGGAGTGCTGCCCGAGGGCAACGACTACCAGGTGGAGCCCGAGAACCTTGGAGAGGCGGCCGCCCCGGTAGTCATCACGCAAAGCGAATTCATGCGCAGATGGCGCGAGATGAGCGCACTGGGCGGAGGCATGAACTTCTACGGCAGCATGCCCGAATCCTACGACGTCAAGGTCAACATGCAGAACCCCCTCATCGCAAAGATATGGGCCGACCGCGAAGGTACGGCAGAGCTTCTGCGGCAGGTGGTGGACCTCGCCCTGCTGGGCAAGGGGATGCTGAAAGGCAAGGCGCTCTCGGAATTCATCGCAAGGAGCGAAAAATTACTTGGTTAAGGTGCAGAAGTCAAAAAAATTGCTAACTTTGCGCCCGCATTTCTAAAACCACATTGGTTTTGGTGCAATGGGTCCCTGGCCCTACCAGGGATGAGTAACACATTTTCATAATAAAAGAATGCAACATTTCGAACTTAGCGGCACTACCCGCAAAGCAGAAGGCAAGGCAACCCTCAAGGCCTTCCGCGCACAGGGTCTCATCCCCTGCAATCTCTATGGCCTCGGCATGGAGAACGTCCTCTTCACCGTAGATGCAAAGGCTCTCAAGGCTGTCACCGACACCCCCAAGGCCCACATCATCGACCTCGTACTCGACGGTTCCAAGAAATACACCGCAGTCCTTCATGAGATTCAGTGGCACCCTGTCACCGACAACTGCCTCCACGTAGATTTCCTCGCAGTAGGCGACGTAAAGCCCATCGCAATCGAGGTACCCATCGTCATCACCGGACATGCAATCGGTGTACAGCAGGGTGGTAAGTTCTATCAGAACGCCCGCAAGATCCGCGTCTGCGCCACAATGTCCAAACTCCCCGACGAGGTCACCGTTGACATCACCTCCCTCGGTCTCGACAAGAGGATCAAGGCTGGCGACATCAAGCTCGACGGCATTACCGTAGTCACCGACAAGGACGCCATCATCTGCGGTGTCAAGACTACCCGCAACACCGTAGTCACCACAGAAGAAGCATAAGCGTGTCTGACAAGAGTTACCTTGTAGCCGGACTTGGCAACATAGGTTCCGAATACGCCGGCACAAGACATAACATCGGATTCATGATATTGGACGCCTGGGCTCTGGCGTCCAATATTACATTCGAGACCGCCCGATACGGAGACATCGCCACCATCGGAGTCAAGGGGCGCAAATTCCACCTCCTCAAGCCTTCCACGTACATGAACCTGAGCGGAAACGCCGTACGCTACTGGCTGCAGGAACTGGACATTCCCCTCGAGAACCTCATCGTCATCTGCGACGACATCAACCTGCCCTTCGGCACGGTCCGCATGCGTACCGGCGGCAGCGACGGCGGACACAACGGACTCGGCAACATAGAATACCTCCTGGAAACCCGCAATTACGCCAGGATACGGGTAGGCGTAGGGCATGAGTTCAACCAGGGCGGGCAGATAGGTTTCGTACTCGGCGGATTCGATCCCGAGCAGGCCTTACAAATACCTGCACTGGCAGAAAAAGTGCGCAAGGGAATACAGACTTGGGCCCTCGCAGGCGCCCAGAAAGCCATGACAGAACTCAACACGCGCACGCCTGTTGCGGAAACCGCAACTAATCAATAAGTTATTTTGATAAAAAGATTGTTATTTAAAAAAGTTTTTTTAACTTGCGGGTGATTTGTGAAACTTTTTACCAAACAATTTTAATATTAAAATTCTTATGAAAGCACTTGTTGAAAAAATCAATGCAAACATCGAGGCCTTCAAGTTGAATGCTGAGGCACAGGTAGTTAAGGGCAACAAAGCAGCCGGCGCTCGCGCTCGCAAGATCGCTCTTGATCTCATGAAAGACCTGAAGGAATTCCGCAAGGTTTCTGTAGAAGAAGCAAAAAAATAATTTTTTTTGCATTTTGATGCAACGTTTCTGAAATCTTCTGCATCTATATTGCAGGTTTAGGTTTTAGTACACGTTTAAAGGTCGGGAGCCGCGAGGTTACCGGCCTTTTGCTTTTAACTTAGTAAAGGCTAAAATAAGTTGCTTCAGTTTTCAGACCGTCTGCGCCCACGCAGTCGTGAGTGGGAGGGGCCCGCCGCTTGCGGTGGGAGGGATAGGCCGCTTGCGGCCGTAGTCTGAAAACTGAAGCAACTTATTTTTTAACATTTCCTTATTATTATCTATCTTTACAAGGTGAAACGTGTACTACTGACGATCCTGTCACTGCTCCTGCCGGCTTCGGCGGCCCTGTTGGCCGTTGACTTCAGGATTGCGGTCATCCCGGTAGAATTCAGCGACACCTACTTCACCGACACGGATCTCAACGTACACACCAAGATAGAACAGGCCAAAATCTACCTGGACCACCAGTTTTCGCCGCGCGACACCTTCCACTTCGACATCCTCCCCACCGTAAGGCTCCCGTACACCATGTACACCTACGGCTCCAACTCCACAAGCAGGCGCGACGACCGCCTCGACGAGGCAATCCGGAAGGCGTGCTCAGACAGCAAAGCCGACTTCTCCAAATACGACAACGACAATGACGGCACCATAGACGTCATCTGCTTGATTACCGCAGGACAGAGCGAAGCCGACGGCTACGGAGCTTCATGCATCTGGCCCCAGCAGGGATGGCTGCACGACAGGGGCGGAGCCATGACCCTGAGCGACAAGACGGCCGACTGCTTCATCGTGTGCCCGGAATTCGCTTCCGTGGGCATTTTCTGTCACGAAACCTGCCACATTTTCGGGCTGGTCGATACCTACGACACCGACGGACGCATGTCGGGAGGTATCGCAAAAGGGCTCTGGGGGCGGCTGAGCCTGATGGACAACGAAGGCAGGCTTGCCAACTTCAGCGCAGTGGAAATCGAGCAGCTCGGTCTTGCGGCAACCATCGACTGCAAGCCTGGCCACTATTCTCTGCGTCCCCTCAGCCGTTCCAGGGACATGCTCAGGATGGACTCCGACAACGAAGATGAATACTTCCTTTTCGAATGCAGGGACAACGGGAGCTGGGATTCCGAGCTCGGAGGAGCAGGCCTTGTGGTGTATCATATCGACAAATCAGCGTCGAACGCCTGGTTCTCCGACGCATACCGCCGCAACCTGACGGCAAAGGAGCGCTGGGAGACCAACCAGGTAAACTGCCGGCCCGACCACCCTTGCGCCCGCGTAGTCGAGGCCGTCCCGGGCACGGAAAGCATAAGCGAAATATTCTTCCCCCAGCCCGGTCACGCCGCACTCGGCTCGGAAACGGAACCGCCGCTGCGCTTCTGGAGCGGCAAGACGGCGCCTATGGCGCTTACGAACATAGCCATCGAACCCGACGGCAACGTCAGCTTCGACGTCGTCATCCCAATTACGATTACAGACACGCAGGTGTTCCAGGATGCAGCGATCATCTGCTGGACGCTCGACCCCAAGATCAACCTCAGATCCTGCAGCGTCACCATTAGCGAGAACGGCTCCACCATCAACAGAATCACCACTTATCCCGGCAGGAACGGCACGTGCTCAACCACGCTGGAAGGGCTCAAGCCGCAGACAGACTACTTTGTAACCATAAGGGCTCTTTGCCTGGACGGCTCCACCTTCTCCACCTCCTTCGAATTCAAGACGAAGGTCCGCACGCAGGTGACCCGTCCCTTCATCTTCCTCAATACGGTAAGCCGTAACGAAGACGGCAGCTTTCCGCCGGGCAGCAAATTCCCGCTGCGCATCTACAACGCCCAGGACGTGCAGGCCGTCAACTGGTACTACAACGGACTGCGCATATACCCTTCGAGCGACGGCATGTGGCAGCTCGAATCATCCAGCGGCACCATGAAGGCCAAGATCTGGTACTCCGACGGCAGCTGCGAAATCATCACCAAAGAACTGACGGTCAAATGAAAACAAGGCTCGTTACGGCGCTGCTGGCCGCCCTGTCCCTCTGCGGCTGCGTACATACCACCATCCTCCCGTCCTTCTTGTCAGACGACACCGTGAGACTCGAGATCGACGGTGCCCCCGTCTTCACTTACGACAAAGTCAGCTGCCAGCTGAGTTTCAACGAGCAGCGTGGGCATATGGGCGCGATGACGGACACGATGCTCGATTTCTTCTGCGTCACCCTCGACCACATACCCCAGAACGTCGGTGAAAAAGCCCGAGCAAGCATAAGCTGGACCACTCCCGAAGGAGAGAAGAGCATAAACGAAGTCACCCTCGAGACGAAACGCATCAAGGGTGACATTCTATGGCTCTGTGACGAGGCGCAGCGGACTGCAGCCGTCGTACGTGTGCTCAATTAGTAAGAGAGGGCGATTCCGATGAAATCATCGGCCTTGAGGGCAGCACCACCGATGAGGCCGCCGTCGATGTCTTTCTGAGCGAAGAGCTCCTTTGCATTGGAGGGCTTGCAGGAACCGCCGTAAAGGATGGAAAGGTCTTCCGCAGCCTGCTCACCGAATTTGGAGGCGATGGTCTTGCGGATGAATGCGTGAATCTCTTCCGCCTGCTCGGCGCTTGCGGTTTTGCCGGTACCGATGGCCCAGACGGGCTCATAAGCTACGACGATGTGACGCAGGTCTTCTGCACTGAACTGGAAAAGGACGTTCTCGATCTGTGCCTTGCAGACATCGAAATGACGGCCTTCCTCGCGCTCCTGGAGATTCTCTCCTACGCAGAGGATGACATCGAGTCCGTTGGCAAGGGCGAGACGGGTCTTCTCGACAAGCTTCTCATCGGTTTCGCCGTAATACTGACGGCGCTCGGAATGTCCAAGGATGGTATATTGGCAGCCTGCCGACGCCAGCATGGCCGCGGAAACCTCTCCGGTATAGGCGCCTTTCTCCTTGTCGGCGCAGTTTTCTGCGGAAAGTGCGACGCGGGTGCCTCCGACGACGCTTGCGACAGGGCAAAGATGGGTGAAAGGAGTGGCGACGATGAGAGTAACGTCTGCAGGTACTTGGGCGGACTTCTCAACTACCGCCTTGGCGAGTTCTACGCCTTCGGGAACAGTGGTGTTCATTTTCCAGTTTCCCGCTACTATTTTCTTTCTCATATATAGGATAATGTAACTAAAATTTCAAATAGGATTGCAAATTTACTAATATTTGTCCAAATTTGCGGTCTGAAATCAAGATATTATGAAGAATTTTGTAGAGGAGCTCAAGTGGAGAGGAATGATCCACGACATCATGCCCGGAACGGAGGAAGAATTGCTCAAAGGTCCGGCATCCGCTTATGTAGGAATAGACCCCACCGGTGATTCACTTCATATCGGTCACCTGGTCAGCATAATGATACTGAAGCATTTCCAGGCCTGCGGGCACAAGCCCTACGCCCTGGTCGGCGGAGCCACCGGAATGATTGGCGACCCCAGCATGAAAAGCCAGGAAAGGAACCTCCTCGACGAGGCCACACTCGCCCACAACGTGGAATGCATCAAAGCCCAGCTGGGCAAATTCCTCGACTTCGACTCCAGCGCCCCCAACAAGGCCGAACTGGTCAACAACTACGACTGGATGAAGGACTACTCCTTCATCAACTTTACCCGCGACATCGGCAAGATGATAACGGTCAACTACATGATGAGCAAGGACAGCGTCAAGAAGCGCCTCAGCCGCGACTCTTCCGAGGGCATGTCCTTCACCGAATTCTCCTACCAGCTGCTGCAGGGCTACGACTTCCTGTACCTCTACCAGCACAAGGGAGTCAAGCTCCAGCTCGGAGGCGCCGACCAGTGGGGCAACATCACCACCGGTACGGAAATGATACGCCGTTCCTGCCAGGGCGAGGCATTTGCCCTCACCTGCCCCCTCATCACCAAGGCGGACGGAGGCAAGTTCGGCAAGACCGAGAAAGGCAACATCTGGCTCGATCCCGCACGCACCAGCCCCTACCAGTTCTACCAGTTCTGGCTCAACGTGAGCGACGCCGACGCAGAGCGCTACATCAAGATATTCACCATGCTCGACCGCCAGACCATCGAGACCGCGGTAGCAGCCCACCGGCAGGCACCCGAAAGGCGTGAGCTTCAGAAGCTTCTCGCCCGCGAGGTCACCGTCATGGTCCACGGGCAGCAGGAGTACGAGAACGCAGTAAAGGCTTCCGGCATACTGTTCGGCAAGGCCACCGCAGACGACCTGCGCAGCCTGGACGAAAAGACCTTCCTGGACGTGTTCGACGGAGTACCCGCCTTCGAAATCAATCGCAGCGACCTCCCCATCTCCATCCTGGACGCCCTCGCGGTCAACACCTCGATATTCCCGTCCAAGGGTGAGGCACGCAAAATGATACAGAACAACGGCCTGAGCATTAACAAGGAAAAGTTTACCGACGCTTCCGGGCAGCTCACCGAGAACGATATCATCGACGGCAAATACATACTCGCCCAGAAAGGCAAGAAGGACTATTACATCATAAAGATCAATGGATAGCAAACCTGCAGGCACACGTCAGCTCAAAGTTGCGCGCGAGCTCCAGAGAGACCTCGCCGAAATCATCCGCAGCAAGGGCATGGCGGCATGGAACGGAGCCATGGTTTCCGTCAGCGAGGTGCGCATAAGCCCCGACCTGTCGGTGGCCAAAGTATTCGTGAGCATCTTCCCTTCCGACAAGCAGGCAGGCGTGATGAGACTCCTGGAAGAGAATAAGAAGTCCCTGAGGGGAGAGCTTGGGCGGAAGGTCGCAAGCCAGCTGCGCATCGTTCCCGAGATTGACTTCATGCTCGACACCTCCCTCGACTATGCGGCACACATAGAAGAGCTTCTCAAAAAATGAACGTTCCGCTGTTCATAGCACTCAGGTACCTGTTTGCCCGGAAGTCTCACAACGTCATAAATGTCATTTCGGCAATCAGCGCCGCCGGCCTCGCAATAGGCACGGCGGCACTTGTGCTTATCCTCAGCGTGTACAACGGCTTCGACGCCATAGTCGCCGGCAATGTCGGCGACCTCAGCCCCGACCTGCTGATGACAGCCCCGGACGGTGCGGCCCGCTTCGTCCCCGACACCATTCTGGTGGACCGGATGGCCTCGGACAGCCGAGTGAGAAACGTCCGCTACACCCTGGAAGACAACGTTTTCCTTACATATTCCGATATGCAGGGAATAGCCCGGGCAAGGGGTGTCGAGGACAGCATGGCAGAATCGGACAGGATCGCCCGCCACATTTACGAGGGCTCTGCCGCCCTGCATAAAGGGGAGCTGCCCGGTGCCGTGGTGGGTTCCGGACTCGCCCGCAACCTGGGAATACGCCCCAGGTTCACCAGCCCCATCGTGCTCTACTACCCCGACAGGAGCGGCCGTATCTCAATGAGCAATCCGGCAGCCTCAGCAAGAAGCGAAAAAGTTTATCCTCAAGGACTTATGAGCATCAGCGCCGACACCGACGCAACTCTTTTGCTCATTCCCCTGCATACGATGCGCTCACTCATGGGCAGCTCCACCGAAGAGGTAAGCGGAGTAGAAATCATGCTCAAGGATACTTCGCCTGCCTCGCTGCGGCGTTTCAAGAAAGATTATGCGGCCGACTGCGTTCTGCTCGACCGCTATGAGCAGCAGCCCACCCTGTTCAAGATGATGAAGTACGAAAAGGCTGCCGTCTTTCTCATCCTGATATTCGTGGTGCTCATCGTAGCCCTCAACATATACGGTTCCCTTTCGATGCTCATCATCGAAAAGAAGGACGACATCGCCACTCTCAAGGCGCTTGGAGCCTCCGACAGACTTGTCAGGAAGGTTTTCGTACTCGAGGGCTGGCTGATTTCGCTCGCCGGAATGATTGTGGGACTCGTTGCCGGTACGGCTCTGGCTATACTTCAGCAGCAGACCGGACTGGTCAAGATGCCGGGCAACTTCCTGGTTGACGCTTACCCCGTATGCGTCAAACCCTTGGACTTGGTGTTCATTGTAGCCGCCGTGGCCGCCATCGGCTTTGTCATCGCCCTGCTTACGGCAGGAGGCAGAAAAGCTGCTCAGGAGGCGGACAGGTAGCTGTCTTTCTGCTCCCGCACCGGAACGGTTATCTGCAGGAGGGTTGTTCCCTGCTGTGCCGGGACAAGCACGAAATCCTGACATTCCGCGGGAACCAGCAGCGCCTTACCCCTGTCGATACGATATACCGCCTTGCGGCCAAGTACATCCATCTCGAGCATGGCGGTCCCTTTTGTGCATACGTATGCTACAAAGGCATCGGCCTCCCCGGAGACTTTGGCGGGAGCGAACAGGTCGATTTGTTCCACCACGAATTCGGGGAAATCGGCAATCCTGCCGCCTGCGTGCGCGAGCTTGCCTTCAAATTTGCGATAATCGATGAAATCCAGCGCATCAACCAGGTTCAACGATTCGTCGAACTCATCGGGATGGACCGGCTGGCCCAGGCCGCTCAGGCAGAAATCGAGAGGAGAAGATTCGCTTATCTCGAGAATCTCGAGCCGGCCGGCAGCCGCATGGGGCGTTCCCGGAGGGATGTGGATATAGCTGCCGCTTACCGCCTCGAAACGCTGCAGCAGGCGCTCGGCACTGCCATCGGAACATGCCGAAAACACTTCTGCCGCATCGGTATCCTTGTTCCAGCCGGCGTAGATGACGGCGCCAGGCGATGCCGACAACACATACCAGAGTTTGCGCCGTCCCAGGAAATCGTAACGCTGCAACGCCGTGTCGGCATCGGGATGCACCCGCAGGGGCATGGTGCCGTCCACGCTTATCCTCTTGATCTGGACCGGGAACTGCCGTCCCCAGAATTCGAAGGTATTGTCTCCGACCACCCGGTCGAGATAGGTGTCCATTATTTCGCTGATTGCGTTGCCGGCCAGCCAGCCCTCGCGTATCAGGGAATCGCGGTAGCCAAGGTCTGCAAGCAGAAATTCGTCCGTGCCCCAGCCATATTCGTCGGCCAGAGTGCAGAAACTGAGAGGATAAAGCTTTTTTTCGTCCATCGTGGCAGATTTTGTGCTGCAAAAATAAGGAAAAATAAGTATCTTGCCCAAAGTTTAAAAGACTATTATGAAAGGCATCAATATTTTTCTCGCGGACGGCTTCGAAGACATGGAAGCCCTCGCCACCTGCGACGTTCTGCGGCGCGCAGGCCTCCCGGTAGATCTTGTATCCATAAAGAGCGACACTCCCGTAACCAGCTCCCACGACGTTGAAATAGATGCCGAATGGGTATTCGAAGACATGGAAACCGGCGGTGGCGGCACCACAGCATCCGACGTGATGATTTTCCCGGGCGGCATGCCCGGAGCGAGCAGTCTGGCCGGCTGCAAAAAGCTTATCCAGGCCATGAAAGACCACTACAAAGCAGGCGGCACGCTTGCGGCCATCTGCGCTGCACCTGGGCTGGTGCTCAGTCAGCTCGACAACGTCAAAGACTTGGAATTCACATGCTTCGACGGATTTGAGCAGGCCCTCATAGATAAAGGTGCCGTTTTCACTCCAAAACCTGCCGTACGCTGCGGCCGTATCATAACTGGCCGCTCGGCAGGCCACGCCGTAAGCTTCGCCCTGGAAATAGTGGCGGCCCTTGCCCCCGACAGGCTCGAAGACGTGCGGCACGCCCTCTTCCTCAACACCATTTGACCATGGACAGTGTCAGAATCGACAAATACCTGTGGGCCGTACGCGTTTACAAGACCCGCAGCGAGGCCACCGACGCCTGCAACGGCAACAAGGTGCGCATAGACGGAGTCCCGGCCAAGCCAGGCAAGGCAGTCAAGGCCGGCGACAGCCTGGAGATACACAAAGGACCAGCAATCCTAAGCTACAAGGTGCTCCAGCTCAGTTCCAACCGCATGGGCGCCCAGCTCGTGCCGGAATATCTCGAAGACCTTACCCCAGAGAGCGAAAAGGCCAAGTTCCATGCCCCCCGCGAGACGATAGTGCTGCACCGCGACAAGGGAAGCGGACGCCCCACCAAGAAGGACCGCCGGGAACTGGACGCTCTTATGGAAATGCTTGACTAAGATTTTGCAGGACGCATTTTTGCGTACTTCAGCAGAAGCAGTTTCTCCCCCAGTTCGTCGAAGCGTACCCGTGCCTTGAGTTCGGGTACCTTTCCGCTTATTTCCAGTATCTCACCTAATCCGAAGCGGTTATGCTCTATCCGCATGCCGGGCTTGAAGTCAGTCATGGGAGAAGGGACGAAGGACGGATCGGTGGGCTGCTGACGGACTTCCGGGCGCCCCGGCCGCTGAGGCTCCTTTGAGACGGCAGATGCCGTCCTGCGCTCATAGGTGACCGCAGAAGACGCACCGTAGTTGTAACCGGCCTTGGGAGATGCAGAGCCGCCTCCGAAGCGGTCGATACGTCCGCCGCTCCAGCGGCTGCCGAAGCCGCCCCACTCATGACGCAGGCCCTCGGAAGAGAAATCTTCGTCTTCGAGAGGATGGTCAAGATACTTGGGATCGATGTCGCGAAGGAAGCGCGAAGGGGCGTTGGACTCGTGCCTGCCATTGCGCATGCGGGTGCCGGCAAACGACAGTGCCACAGCCTTTTGCGCCCGCGTGACGGCAACGTAGAACAGACGCCTCTCTTCCTCCAGGTCCTTGAGGCTGGCTGTCATGCTCTGGCTGGGGAAGAGGTTGTCTTCCATTCCGGCGACGAATACGTACGGGAATTCCAGGCCCTTTGCCGAATGTACGGTCATGAGAGCCACTTTATTGTTTATGTCGTCATCGTCGGGGGTGTCGGCGTTGCTGAGCAGCGAAACGTTCTCCAGAAAATCGTCGAGGGTGAAGGTGTCTTCGGCGCCCTCGGCTTCGTCGCGGCGGTCCTCCACAAAAGACGCCACGCTGCTGACCAGTTCCTCGATGTTGGCCAGACGGGCCTGCCCTTCGATGGACAGATCGGCCCGATATAGCGCCAGAAGGCCGCTTGTCTCGGCTATCTCCTTTGCCAGTTCGAAGGCGTCGGTCACCGGGACCTTGCGGCTGAAGCCGTCTATCATCATGCAGAAGGCGCGCAGTTTATCGATTGCAGTCGCACGCAAGCCGGTGGACGCCAGGGACTCGGAGAAAACGGCATCGGCAAGCGTGAGCGAGTTTGCACCGGCAAAAGTCTCCAGCGCCTTTATCGTAGTGTCGCCTATCGCACGGGCGGGTTTGTTTACCACACGCTTGAAGGATTCGTCGTCCCGGGGATTCACCGCCAGCTTGAAGTAGGCCATCATGTCCTTTACCTCTGCCCTCTCGAAGAATGAGTTTCCGGAATAAACCTTGTACGGAAGGTTGCGGCGGCGCAGCTGCTCCTCAAGCGCACGGGACTGGGCGTTGGTACGGTAAAGGATGGCGAAATCCTGATAGAGGGCGCCGTCCTTGCGCATGCGGGACTGGATTTCCGACACGATGTCAACCGCCTCGTCCTGCTCGGTATAGGCCTTGATGATGTGGATGGGTTCGCCCTCGCCCGCCTCTGAATAGCAGCGTTTGGGGATGCGCCCGGTGTTGTGTTCTATTATGGAATTGGCAGCGTCCACAATGTTTGCGGTACTGCGGTAATTGCGCTCCAGGCGGAAGACCTGCGCCTCGGGGTAATCCTTGCGGAAATTGAGGATATTCTGTATCTGGGCGCCGCGGAATGCGTAAATCGACTGCGAATCGTCGCCTACCACGCAGATGTTGTGATGCTTGGAAGCGAGCTTGCGCAGGATGAGGTACTGGCTGTAATTGGTGTCCTGATACTCGTCCACCATTATATGGGTGAAGCGGGAGGAGATTTCGGACAGGGCCTCCTGGTTGTTCTTCAGGAGGATGTTCATGTTTACCAGAATGTCGTCAAAGTCCATCACGCCCGACTGTTTGAGATGCCGCTGGTACAGTTCGTACACATCTACCAGACGGGGCTTCTTGGCGTAAGCGTCGGCGCGCAACGCATTGGCGTCGGCCCTGTAGCCGCCGACGGTTATGAGGTTGTTCTTGGCGGTGGATATCCTGGCGAGCACGTCGCGGGGCTTGTAAACGGCATCGTCGAGCCCGAGTTCCTTGATTGCAGCCTTGACGGCCGAAGTGGAATCGCTCTGGTCGTAGATCGTAAAGGTCTTGGGATAGCCGAGCGACTCGCTGTAGTCGCGCAGGAAACGGATGAACACGGAGTGGAAGGTCCCCATCACCACCTTGCGGGCTTTCCAGGAGCCTACCATGAGCGCTATGCGTTCCTTCATCTCTCCGGCTGCCTTTTTGGTAAAGGTAAGTGCGAGTATGCCGGAAGGTTCTACGCCGTGGGCAAGCAGGTTGGCTACCCTGCTGGTCAGTACCCGTGTCTTGCCGGACCCCGCACCCGCTACAATCAAAACCGGCCCCTGCAGGCACTCGACGGCTTTTTTCTGCTCCTCATTCAAATCAGCCAGAATGGCGCTCACATTGTTCTCCATAATGGCGCGAAAATACAAAAAAAAGTGGTATATTCGCACCGCGTTTTTGCAAATTATTATAACATCATAAAAATGTCTGATATCATCGTTCTAAGACAAGGCCTGGACATACCGGTATCCGGTGCTCCCGACCGTCTCGTCTGCAAGTCGATGACCCCGCGAACCATAGCAGTTGAGCCCGACGTCAAGGGCCTCCTCCCGAGGCTCCTGGTCAAGGAAGGCGACCGCGTGCTGTGCGGCTCCCCCGTCATTGCAGACAAGAAAAACCCGGACATACTCCTTACCGCACCCGCGAGCGGCACGGTCCAGGAGATTGTCAGGGGCGAAAAGCGCAAGCTTCTCGCCGTGCTGATCAAAACGGATGACAATCAGGAATATGCCACCTTCGATACCAGCGACGTCACCAAGGCCCTACTGTCCAGCGGCCTCTGGACCCTCCTGGTACAGCGCCCCTACGGCATCGTGGCAGACCCTGCCGTCACTCCTAAGGGAATCTTCGTATCCGCGTTCAACAGCGCTCCGCTTGCTGCAGACACGGAATTCACTCTGGCCCCCGAGCTCAGCTTCATACAGAAAGGCATCGACGCCCTTGCGAAGATCGCCCCTGTTCACGTCGGGCTCGACGCCGGAAAATCCGATTCCGCATTCTCCCGCCTGACCGGCTGCACGCTTCACCGTTTCAAGGGCAAGCATCCCGCAGGCAACGTCGGAGTCCAGATAAGCCATATAAGCCCCATCCGCAAGGGCGAGACAGTCTGGACCGTCTCCCTTGCAGGCCTCAGCGCCATCGGCAAGCTTATGGCCACCGGCAAGTGCCAGCTCCGCCGCAAGATTGCGGTCGGAGGCCCAGCAGCCATCGAGCCCGCCTACATCGAGGCCCTTCCCGGCACTCCCATGCAGGAGCTCGCCGCCTTCTGGGGCGCAGAAGCCGGGAATCTGCGCATCGTTTCCGGTGACATTCTCAGCGGCAAGGCCGTCGGAGAGAATGGATACATAGGCCGGGACGACACCCAGGTAACCATTATCAGCGAAGGTTACGAAAAGGAACTTCTGGGTTGGATCAACCCCTTGCGATTCAACCAGTTCAGCGCCGACCGCAGCTATTTCAGCCGCCTGCTTCCCCGCAAGCGCTACGACATGACCACCAACCTCCACGGCGGTCCCCGTCCCTTCCTGATGAACGACAATTATTACTCCAGGGTTCTGCCCATGGACCTCTATCCCGTGTATCTCGCAAAGGCATGCCTTGCCGGCGACATCGAGAACATGGAGAGATTCGGCATCTATGAGGTGCTCCCCGAAGATCTCGCGCTCTGCGAATTCGTGGATCCCAGCAAGAACTACATCCAGGATATGATAGCAAAAGGCATTGACCTGATGCTCAAAGAAATGGCTTAAAAGATATGAACAAGATTTTCGAAAAAGGCGGCAAGCTCTACTGGCTTCACAGCACCGTCGACGCTTTTGAGACATTCCTTCACGTTCCCGGAACCGTAACCCTCAAGGGTTCCCACGTACGCGACGCAATCGACCTCAAGCGCATTCTCATCCTCGTGGTCATCGCCGCCGCTCCCGCCGCCCTGTTCGGCATGTGGAACGTCGGCTACCAGCACGGCCTTGCGATGGGCCAGACCGGAGTCCATATTCTGGAATACTTCTGGTTCGGCTTTCTCAAGGTCCTCCCCCTGTACATAGTATCGTACCTTGTCGGACTCGGCATCGAGTTCGCTTCCAGCCAGATACGTGGCGAGGAAGTCAGCGAGGGCTACCTCGTCAGCGGCTTCTTCATCCCTCTTATCGTTCCGGTTGACATCCCTCTGTGGATGCTCGCGATAGCCGTAGCCTTCGCCGTCATATTCGGCAAGGAGGTCTTCGGAGGCACCGGAATGAATATATGGAATCCCGCACTGCTCACCCGTGCATTCCTTTTCTTCTCATACCCCAACTATATGTCGGGTTCGGAATGCTGGATTGCTTTCAAGAAGGGCGAAACAGCTGTGGCTGATGCATTTACCGGAGCTACTCCCCTCGCCCTCGACGGCGCTCCCGCACAGTACGGCACCGGCTTCTGGGATCTCTTCATAGGTACGGTTCCCGGCTCGGTCGGCGAGACTTCCGTCATCGCAATCCTGCTCGGCGCCTTCATACTGCTCTTCACCGGCATAGCGAGCTGGAAGATCATGTGCGGCAGCGTCGCCGGCGCCTTGCTGGTCGGTTGGATCGGACAGATTGCCGGAGTCACCGACATCCCCTTCTACATGCAACTCCTCTACGGCGGCTTCGCATTCGGTACCGTATTCATGGCGACCGATCCTGTGACATCCTGCCAGACAGAGGCCGGCAAGTGGATTTACGGTCTGCTTATAGGTATGCTCTGCATCGTCGTGCGACTGTTCAATCCCGGTTACGCAGAAGGCATGATGCTCGCAATCCTGCTCATGAACACCTTCGCTCCGCTCATCGACCACTGCGTGGTGAGCATCCACATCAAAGCAAGGGCTAAAAAATTCAAAACCGCATAGCTATGAATACCAACAGCAACGTTTACACAGTAGTGTACACTACGGTCATAGTGGTGATCGTAGCAGCGGTCCTGGCGCTGGTCGCCGGCAAGCTGGGGCCCGCACAGGACGCCAATGCAAAAGCAGAGACCCTTCGCCAGATGATGAGCGCCGCTCAGATAAAGCCCACCGAAGAACTCTATAAGTCCAAGAACGCACAGGTCCTTCAGCTTTACGCCGACAATATCCGCGAGGCCTACACCATCGGTCTCGACGGCAACAGGAACGGCGAACTCGGAATCTCGAAAGACAACATCCAGCTGGTCGATCGTCTCAAGCCTCAGAACCAGGCGATCAAGGCCGGCGGCAAGGCTACCCTTCCCGTCTATATATTCAATAGCGGCAGGATAGTCATCCCCATCTACGGAGCCGGACTTTGGGGCCCCATCTGGGGATATATAGCCTTTGAGCCCGATTGCAAGACCATCGCTGGCGCTTATTTCGACCACGAGAGCGAGACCCCGGGTCTGGGCGCCAAGATCAAGGACGAAGCCTGGTTCCGCGAAAAGTTCTCCGGCCGGCAGGTCGCCTTCGGCACCTCCGAACCGTTCAACCTTTCCAAGAACGCAGAAAGCACGGGGGCAGCCAATGCCGTCGATGCCATTACCGGAGCAACCATGACTTCCAAGGGCCTCAACGAAGCCCTCAACGTCTGGTTCAAAGCATACGAAAAACATCTCGCAGCGGCAGCGGCAGAGCCCGTAGCGGCCCCGGCCGACGGCGAGATTAACGCAGAGGAGGAATAATCATGGACGCAAAGCTTAAAGAAACCATACTCAACCCGATTCTGAAGGGCAATCCTATCACCGTCCTCATTCTCGGAATCTGTTCTTCCCTGGCAGTCACAGTGCAGCTCAAGGGCGCACTTGTCATGGCTCTTTCCGTTACCCTCGTAACGGGTCTGTCCAGCCTTGTCTGCTCACTGCTGCGCAACACCATCCCCATGCGCGTGCGCATCATCGTGCAGCTCGTCGTCGTGGCCATGATGGTAATCCTGGTCGACCAGATCCTCAAAGCCGGAGAAGGCACCTATGCCATCGACAAGCAGCTGTCGGTTTACATCGGCCTCATCATCACCAACTGCATCGTGATGGGACGCATCGAGGCTTTCGCCCTCGGCAACAAGCCTATCCCCTCACTTCTCGACGGTCTGGCGAACGGTGTCGGCTACGGCCTCATCCTCATCATCGTCGCCTTCTTCCGCGAACTTCTCGGAAGCGGCACGCTGCTGGGATTCCAGGTGCTCCCCTCATCCTACATCCCCAACAACCTTGTAATCCTCCCGCCTTTCGCCCTCATCCTCATAGGATGCATCATCTGGGTGCATAGGGCGCTGGACAAGGACCTGCAAGAGAAATAAAAAGCGAGCCTTATGGAATATATCAGCTTATTCGTAAAGTCAATATTCGTTGACAACATGATCTTCGCATACTTCCTGGGTATGTGCTCATACCTGGCGGTATCGAAGAATGTCAAGACAGCCAACGGCCTGGGCCTCGCGGTTATCTTCGTGCTCCTGTTCACCCTTCCTATCAACTGGGTGCTCAACACCTTCGTGCTCCAGCCCGGCGCCCTTGCCTGGCTCGGCCCCCAGTTCGCAGAGGTTGACCTGAGCTTCCTCAGCTTCATCATCTTCATCGCGGTCATCGCAGCCTTCGTGCAGATAGTCGAGATGATTGTGGAGAAATTCCTCCCTTCGCTCTATGCGTCCCTGGGTATCTTCCTGCCCCTCATCGCAGTGAACTGCTCCATACTCGGAGGTTCCCTGTTCATGCAGCAGAGAGATTTCACCAGCTTTGGAGAGTCAGCGGTTTACGCTCTCGGCTCCGGCATCGGCTGGTACCTGGCAATCGTGGCCCTCGCCGCAATTCGCGAGAAGATGGCATACGGCAACGTACCGAAGCCCCTCAAGGGCATAGGCATCACCTTCATCACCGTGGGCCTCATGGGTATGGCATTCATGATCTTTATGGGTATTCAACTTTAGGCACCGGCTATGACACAGACACTTATTGCATCTATCGCAGTCATCGTCATAGTGACGTTGCTGCTCGTGGCGCTCCTGCTTTTCATAAAGGCAAAGGTTACGCCGCAGGGTACTGTTAAAATTGACATCAACAACGGCAAGAAGACGCTCGAAGTGACCCCCGGAGGTAACCTCATGGGCACTCTGGCGGAACAGAAGATTTTCCTCCCCTCCGCCTGCGGCGGCAAGGCCAACTGCGGCCAGTGCAAGGTCCAGGTATTCGAGGGCGGCGGCGAGATTCTCCCCACCGAGACCGGATTCTTCAACCGCAAGCAGATCAAGGACGGCTGGCGCCTGGGATGTCAGGTAAAGGTCAAGGACAACCTCAAGATCCAGGTGGCGGAAAGCGCGCTCTCGGTCAAGAAACTCGAGTGCGAGGTCATCTCCAACAAGAACGTGGCCACCTACATCAAGGAATTCACCGTCAAGCTTCCCGAGGGCGAGCACCTCGAGTTCAAGAGCGGCGAATATATCCAGATCGACATACCCGCATACCACGTACAGTTCAAAGACATCGACGTCGATCCCGAATACCGCGCCGACTGGGAGAAGTACGGATTCTTCAATCTGGAGTGCACCAACCCGGAACCTACCATCCGTGCCTACTCCATGGCTTCCTATCCCGGCGAAAAGGGCATCATCAAGCTCAACGTGCGTATAGCTACGCCTCCGTTCGACCGCAGCGTGCCCCGCGAGCAGGGACCCAAGCTCCTGCCCGTCAGCCCCGGTATCGCCTCGTCTTATGTATTCACCCGCAAACCAGGCGACAAGGTCACCATCAGCGGCCCCTTCGGTGAGTTCCTCCTTCCCAAGGACGACCCCGAGGACATGGAATACATCTTCGTAGGCGGCGGCGCCGGCATGGCACCTCTCCGCAGCCACATCATGCAGCTGTTCAAGACCCTGCACACAGGGCGCAAGGTGCACTTCTTCTATGGAGCCCGGGCCCTTGTCGAGGCCTTCTATCTGGAAGACTTCGCCCAGATCGAAAAGGAGTTCCCCAACTTCAAGTTCCATCTGGCCCTCGACCGTCCCGATCCCGCAGCCGATGCAGCCGGTGTGCCTTACACCGCAGGTTTCGTGCACAACGTGATGTTCGAGACTTACCTCAAGGACCACGACGCTCCCGAGGACATCAAGTACTTCATGTGCGGTCCTCCTATGATGGTTTCGTCCGTCAACAACCTTCTTGATTCCCTGGGCGTAGCTTCGGAGAACATACTCTACGACAACTTCGGCGCTTGACGATAACCTGCATCATATCGTCTCTCCGCCTCGGCGGAGCCGAACGGCAACTGGTCGGCCTTGCAGAACTGCTCTGCAAGGCCGGTCATGCTGTCGAAGTCCTTACTTACCGCGAGGGCGATTTCTACGCGCCCGAGCTGCAGAGGGCAGGAATCCGTCATACCCGCATAACAGCGGCGGGCGGCGACCTGAGGCTGGTTCGCAGGATTGCCGACCATCTCAAGGCCAACCACACGGATGTCGTAATATCGTTCCTTGTAGGAGCCAATATCAAGGCTTGCCTGGCCCACATGATATATCCGGGCTTCAAGCTCATCGTCTCGGAGCGCAACTGCAACACCATAATGCTGCCACACGACAGATTCCGCTTCGTGCTCTTCCGTATGGAGGCAGATGCCGTGGTATGCAACAGCTTCGCCCAGACGGCATTCGTCAGCCGTCACTGTCCCGGGCTGCGGCTCAAACTGGAAACCATCCCCAATTTTGTAGATTCCTCCAAATTCACCCCGGCACCCAGGCACTCCAAACATTCTCCGCTGCGGGTGCTTACGGTGGCCCGTATGCATCCGCGCAAGAACGCCATCCGCTTTATCCGTGCCGCTGCAGATCCGGCGCTCAAAGACCTGCGCTTCGACTGGTACGGAGCCTCTGCCGACTGCAGATATACGGCCAGATGCAGAAAACTCATCGAGAAACTTGGCATATCGGACCGCTTCGCCATCCACAACGCAAGCGACAACCCGGCGTCATTGTACCGCGAGGCCGACGCCTTCTGTCTCCCCAGTTTCTATGAAGGCACGCCCAACGCCCTTGCAGAAGCCCTTACTGCCGGCCTTCCTGCAATCTGCAGCGACGTATCCGACAACGCGCGTTACGTCGTACCGGGCCGTAACGGATTCCTCTTCAATCCCCATGACCGTCGTTCCATAGCACAGGCCCTGCGCAGGCTGGCAGCCCTCAGCGGCGACAAATTGTCTGAATACAGCGCAGAGAGCCTTTCCCTGTCGGCGGAAAACTTCCCGAAAGATCTTTTTATCAAAAGATACAGTGAACTGCTCGATAGGGTTATGAGGGGTCTGGACGGGGGGTCCGGCACAAAATCTTAAAGATTCAGCAAAATCGCATTTACGATTTTTTTGATTCCATTGTCCTTTCGGAGCTGCTGCATAGCTTTGCAACACCATGAAAGCTCAAAGGAATCATTCAGACCGGCATCGGCCCTTCTCTTTCCGGCGTCCGCCGGGGAGCGTTCTGCTCCGCTTAATGACATCATTAAAAATCTTGCTGCTTTTGGCGGTGCCGGTCTGTATGACCTTCGCCTGCGGGAAGACATCTGAACCAGGCTCCGACGACCGGCAGCAGGTTTACGTGCAGACAGATACCTGCCGGTTCACGGCCTATCTAAGGGTTTCCGACAATATCTCCGACACCCTCAGGCGCCCCGGCAGCCTGGAACTCTTCGTGTACGACGCAGACGGGCTGCACAACCTGCTCGACCATCGCAGCTACGCGTTTCTGCCCGACAGCGCCGTGCTTTACTGCAAGGCCCGCAACGTCACGGTGGTGGCGATTGCCGACTCGCCGCTGCAGTTCAACGCCGGCGCACTGCAACGTTACGATTCCATAGAACTGCTCAGCTACAGGTTCGAAGAAGATTCCGCCGAACGTCCGGTAATGAGCGGGCAGCGCGACATAGAAGCCGGAGGGTCAGGCAGCATAATCCTCAGTCCCATACTTGCCAGGATAAAGACAGGAGAAATATCCAACAAGCTTCGCGGATACATCAGACTGGAAAATCCGCGCATCTACCTCGAGAACATGAACGCCAGCGCCGAGCTGCTGCGCACGACAGGATTCTATCCGTCAGAAATATGCATGTCCACTCCCGTCAAGAACCTGCCGTACGACATCGGTGTATTCTCCCAGTCTCCCGGGACCGAACTGTTCTGCTATCCAAACGATTCCCCGGAGGCGTCCATCGGCTCCCCTGCCACTGCAATCGTACTGGAATGTGAGATAGAAGGTGCCACAAGGCAGTTCAGGGTTAGTCTGCCGCCGATAAAACGCAACAGCACCCTCATGGTTGACATAACGGTAACAGGGGAAGAAAGCTTCGAAAGCAAGGTTTACTGACGCTTCTCCTTGAAGGCGCCCTTCGGGGCTATGAAGCGGTCGCACACCGCAATGACTCCCGGCTGTATGAAGAGGATAATCAGGATTGCCGCCAAAGCTCCTATTGCCAGACATTTAAGTATCGATGAGACCATCTGGTCGCTGATCATCCAGCTCATGGCATAAGGGGCAAGGGTAAGGATGAGGCCCGAGGTGAGTATGGAATGACCCGCCCGGCGGAATGCGTCGGCAAGGGCATCGGCAATGCCTTTGCCCATCCTCTCCTCTCGATAATAACTTGTAAACAGTATCGAGTAGTCTATGGTAGCCCCCATCAGGACGGACTGCACTATGAGATAGGCAAGGAAATACATGGTGTTCCCGCCCAGACCGCTGACGAACACATTTACATAAACCCCCGACATTACCGTGATTATCAGCAGGATCGGGACAACCAGGGATTTGAAAGTAAACAGCACGATAAGGAAGATGGACCCTACGGTGAGGATGGTCAGAAGCAAAAGTTCGGAGGGGAAATCTTCCTTGAATTCCTTATATATCACCGACTCTCCCATGACGGTGGAACCATGGGGCAGGGAGCGCTCTGCGAGCGTACGGAAACGGTCCAGGAATTCGAAGGTCTCGAGGGACTCGTAGTTGTATGAGGTAAGCGCCAGCGCGACGGAGACGCTGTCGGAACGAATCGCCTGTATTCCGCTGCCTATCATTCCCTTCATGGAATCCAGCGACTCCCTGGCTTCGTCATCGATGAAGCGGGCGAACTTGGGATCCGGAAGGATGTCTTCGTACAGGAATTCCAGCATGCCAGCCGGAGTCATGCGAAGGGACTGGTCGAAATACTTCCGGCTTCCGGCATAGAGATACAGCAGATCTACATCATCCCGGCTGAGCTTGACTCCCGCCGCCCTGAGCGCAGAATAAACCGCACCTGCACTGTAACGGCGGTCCGACATATACATTTCCGCAAGCCTCTCAAGCGGCGTGGGGACGTAATCGTCTTCTTCCTCCAGCTGCGGCTCGGGTACCGACGGGGCAGAAACGGCAGGAACGACAGTAGTCGTATCAGCAGCATACGCGAGCGCAGTGCTGTCGAGTGGAACGGCGACCGCAAAAGTGCTGTCTGCATGTACGAAAACCGGAGTATCCAACTGCGCCACGACTGACGGGCCGGCAAGGAAAGCCGAATCGAGCAGACGGTGAACTTCCAGGAGCTGGGCTTTCTGTTCCTTGGAAACGAAGGCAGCATAACGCTTGTCCGGCAGCAGTTTACCAACGATGAAGGAGCTCATTTCGTGGGGCGACATGGTAGCGGGCTTGCGGGTGCGCCCGGCCATGCGGTAGCCAGTATTCACAAGGGAACGGTCAACTCCCACGAAATCAGCCATCTCGCGGGCCGTCATCTGGCGGGTTGCGAGCTCGTAAGTAATCGGAGGGTAACCTTCTATCTGAGGCTTTTGCTGTGTTGCCTCAGGCTTGGCGGCCGTGCTGTCAACGGCAGGAATGACCGACGGGACGGCGGCAAGCGTATCTGCTGCAGGCTTAACCGCTGCTGCACTGTCTGCCGGTGAAGGACCGGCAAGAGCTTCACTGTCGGGCGCAGCTGCAGCGACAGACAAGGTGCTGTCGGGGGCTTGGGGCAGCTGCGGCGAGGGCTCCGGCACCGAAGGGACGGGAGCCGGCGCCTTGGGCATAAGGCCGGAGACCATGGCATCGATGTCGTATCCTTCGGGAAGCAATCCCTGCGAGGCGAGGCTGCCGATGGCGGACTCGAGGTCGGAGAAACTCAGGCGCTCCGTGCGCTCTGGATGCGCGCTGGCATAATACACCAGCCGCAGAATGTCCTCGGTGACGAGCGGAGAGAGGCTTCCGTACCGCGCCGCCATCTGGGGCACGGTATATTCCGACAGCATGAGCTCTGGATAGCTGAGGGTGGACTGGACGGAAGGATCCCGTCCGAGGGTATCGAGCAATGCAGGAACGGCCATCTCGTCGTCGTTCTCGTACATCAGCACAACGGGGTTCTGAGGAGGGAATATCTTGGAAATCGGAGTTTCCCACACTGCCGAGAAGGATATCTCGGTACGTTTCTGGAGTATTGCGGCTGCGGCGAAGATGGCGACGAACAGGATGGTCAGCGGAATCCGCAGCTTGATCTGTGCCCTGGCGAGAGAGCCGAACGGCAGGGTGGGAATTTTCTTGCTGGTCGCGGTGATTGCCTTGTCGAAGGCAAGTATGAACGACGGAAGCACGGTAAAGTTGCACAGCAGGCTGCACATCACGCCCTTGGAAAGCACCCAGCCGAGGTCGGACCCTATCTTGACCTTCATGAACATGAGCATGAGAAGGCTCACTATGGTCGTGAGGGCGCTGCTGAATATAGAGCGTGCCGAGCCGTGCATGGCCCGCGCCATTGCGTCTTCTTTGCCGGACGCGGACTGTTTTTCCTGACGATAACGGTTCGTGAGTATGATGGAGTAATCCATCGACAGAATCATCTGAAGGACTCCTGCCATGGTAACCGTCATATAGGAGACGCCCTTCATGAGGACACAGCTGCCCATATTGATTACCACGGCGATAAGCATGGACGCCAGGAACAGGAACACTTCCATGAACGACTGGCACATGACCAGCAGGATGATGAGGACCAGTACGGCTCCCAGGATAATCATGGGTACGATGTCCGCCGGCATGTTCTTGTCAAGGTCGAGCTCCACCCTCACTGCGTCGCCCCAATGCTCTTCTATCGCAGCTTTTGTGGCACGCACGTCCGCCCCGGTGACAGGAAGGTATTGG
The DNA here is from genome assembly GCA_946539455.1 of uncultured Bacteroidales bacterium. GTDB lineage: Bacteria > Bacteroidota > Bacteroidia > Bacteroidales > UBA932 > Cryptobacteroides. The sequence goes on along the minus strand of CAMNHL010000018.1, from coordinate 20,504 downwards.
AACATGGTATAATCGCCCGATTCGCGGCGGTCCATAAGGGCCATGCCGGACGTAAAGCGGGCAAGTTCTTTTTCGGTCCCGGATGCATCATCCAAACCCTCGAACATAACATACAGCATGTTGTTCTGCAGGTCGAGTCCGGGGAATTCCCTTTCCACACGGTCAAGCCCCTTCTTTACAGGAGAGTCGTCGGGAAGGAAATAGGAAATCTCGTAGATTATGTTGAGTTTTGGAAAATACGCACCGCAAACGACGGCAAGGACCATCGTCAGGGCGAGGAAAACTCTGCGCCACTTTACCAGAAATTCGGCGAAACGCATAAATCTTTCAAATTTAGCATTTCTTTGGCAATTTCCGAAATAAAAACGTACCTTTGAGAAATGCAGAAGCAGATTTGCGCCATAACGATGGTCCGCGACGGAGGTTTCTTCCTGCAAAAGTGGATAGACTGGTACGGCTCACAGCTGGGCAAGGAGAATCTCTGGATCATATTCGACGGACTCGACCAGGTGCCGCCGGAATGTACCGCCGGCTGCAACATACAGCTTGCAGAGCGGGTCGAAGGCAAGGTAAGTCAGGCCGACCGCGGGCGCATCGCCATCTTGTCAGAGCTTGCCGGCTCTCTGTTGGACAGCTACGATATGGTCATAGGCACAGACGTGGACGAGTTCATCGTACCGGACCCCCTGTGCGGGCTATCACTGAGAGATTACCTGTCTTCAATCGATACCGCCACAGGCAAGGCTTTTTCGCCACTGGGCTGCGATGTAGTGCAGAATCTGTCCTGCGAAGAGCAGCTGGACCGCTCGAGGCCGGTGCTTGGCCAGCGCAGGTTCGCGCTTCTATCTACACGTTATACCAAGGCATCGATATTGTGCTCCAAGGCTGAATGGGGCAGCGGCTTCCACCGCGTACGCGGATGCAATTTAAAGATACTCCCGCAGCTGTACCTATTCCATTTCGGATGCGCCGACGCTGCAGCAGTACTCGACAAGATAGCCGACCGCGACCTGTCCTCGCGCGGGTGGGACCGGCACCTGCAAAAACGTTACCGCCTGCTTCGCACGGCATCCCGACTTCCGGCCCGCGACTGGGAGCTTTGGACGCCTCGTGCCCGCCGACTGCAAACGTACATACGCCCTCCATGGGCATGGAACAAGCCTTCGATGGCAGGTCTCCGCATCCTCGTCCGCATCCCGGAAAGGTTTTTCGGAATCGTCTGACACGGCAAACAAAAAACCTCTCCAACTCGATGGAATTGAAGAGGTTACACCTTGTGGGCGATGGCGGACTCGAACCGTCGACCCCCTGCTTGTAAGGCAGGTGCTCTAAACCAGCTGAGCTAATCTCCCATTGGGACGGCAAATATAAGCAACTTTTATTTATTTGCCAAATTTTCTGCGTTCAAGTTCTATTGCCTGCAGTTGCTGGTCCACGCTGTTTATGAGTTTATCCATAAGTATAGGCTTTGTGATGAAGTCGTCGGCTCCCAATTCATAGGCCCGTACTATGTCTTTATTGGAATTGAGGGCGGAAAGCACTATGACTTTTATGCCAGCCCACTGAGGGTTTTCCTTGAGCCGGCGAATGACTTCGAATCCGTCCATCCCGGGCATCAGGATATCGAGAAGGATGAGGTCGGGAATATCCCGTACGACCTGCTCGAGAGCCTCCGCTCCGTTGCCTGCAAGGGCGATACGGAAATTGTAAGGAGACAGCATCTTGCTGACAAGCAACAGGTTCACAGGCACGTCATCCACCATCAGAACGCGGTATTTGGAGAGGTCCCGCTTCATTTCTGCTCCTTGTTGACGCGACTGACCCCGGCAGCCCAGACCTTGGGCGTCATACCGGTTATCTTCTTGAAGGTGTTGTTGAACGACGAAGCGCTCAGGAATCCGCACTTGGCGGCTATCTCATCCTGCTTGGCCTCGCGGTGATTGAGGATATACTGCTCGGCGTAATCGATGCGTAGGGTATTGATGAACTCGGGGAAGCCGAGGTTGTATGCATTGTTGACAAGTCTGGAAACATAGGAGGTATTGGAATCCAGTTTGTCGGCCACGTCGCCGAGGGTAAGGCGCGGCTGCAGGAAAAGCTGCTCCTCCATCATAAGTTTCTGAAGGGCCGACAGACGGCGTTCCTCGTCCCAGGAATCGGAAACCGCAGAGAAAATCCTCTCCGATAGCGAAGTGAAAGCCGGTGATGCCGATTTGGAAGAGTCGTGCCATTCATCTACGGGGACACTTTCGCCAAAACGGCTCTGCACGCGGCGCAACGCCTCGTCTTCGGCATCGTCGATAAGGGAATCAAGCATACGCCCAACCACCTCGTCCTTGGTTGCGGAACCATAGTTGTAGCGCCACCCGTCCCCTATTTCGGAGAGACGCAGGCTCCTTTTGGAGCCGAACATCGCCATATACGAGAACCAGTACACGAGCGCGGCGACAAAGAAAGACATGATAGCCATTATCCACGGATGTGAATATACGAAATCCTTGACGACAGGCGCCCGCAAGAGAAAAACGAAAAACAGCAGGGATACATTGAACAACTGCAGCTGAGTGATCTGAATCGCCCCCTTGTGGAAGAAGAAATTCCAAATCGTCTTGAACCGGAACGCCCCTTTGCGCTTGTAAATCAGAAGATAGATTAAAAGCCACACGACCTCACACGCGACAATTATCCTGAAAACTATGAAGGTAGAAACGAAGAAAAGATAAACGGGGGTTCCGCGATACGAAGAAATCGCATTGAAGCCACCGGTATATAAAGCACTCAAAGCCGTCTGCACCATATCCGGACTGGACACCGCATACAGCAAGATACCCGAAGTAAGAAGGGCGGCAGGAGCTATTATCCACAGCATCTGGAGCGGATGACTGGTTGGAGTCCCGCGGAGCTTACGCAGATATATAATCGTAAGCGGAACGATGCAAGGCAATGACGCCTGAGCCACCAGAATGGCGGCAATCTGCAAACTGTACGGCGTACTTACATCGGCATAGCAGCATTCCGAAAACAGAAAAAGCCCGGTAAAAAGCAACAGAGCAAGAAGATGCGGTGCCGTATCGCTCCGGGATACGGCCAAACGATGGAAAAGTGCCCACAGGAAACAGGTGAATGCAGGCAGGAATATTACAAGTGTGCGTATCAAAAGTCGTCGTTGTTTTCGTAGATGGTAGTCTCCCAGTCGCCTACAGCAGGGGCAAACGTAATCTGAGTATAAATGGAACTGAGGTCGAGACCGATGTGGAAAGTATATTGTTTGCCGTACACGAAAATATTGTCGGGAAGCAGGCCGTAGAGCATGAACTTACGCACCTGGCCCTTGAGGGGCTCGTAATAGAAGTTGTTGTGCGTAAAACCGTCAACGTCGAAAACCACCTCCACGCACTGTTTGCCTATCTCTATCTCATCAGGGATGGAGTAATAACGATGACTGTCCGCGAGACGGTCGACAAGAGCATCGTAGCCGACAAACTTCTCGTTCTCGGAGCCGACACCTACCGGCGCGTCACCTTCGAAAACAACGACCTTGCGATAATATCCCTGCTTATGCCAGACGCCGTTGCCCGACACGATATCGTTAAGGAATACGCCGGCGGAAGCAACGTTGGTAGCGGTAAGTTTGCGGAGATGAATCAGACCCTGAAGAGCGGGATCGGGAGTAATATCACAGACTTTGTAACCTATGTCGTTCGTAATATGCTGAAAAACGAGGGGTACAAGGTTAAGCTGGTTTATGGCGCGCTCTACAGTTTTGGAAACCAACGGGCCCGCGTCAGTCTCCTGGACGGAGTAGGGAATGGAATAATTCTCAAAGCCGTCGCCATAATCGACAGTGCCCACATGCGGATAGTAAGCACTGAGCGTCAGCTTGTCGGCTCCGGCCCAGAGATAGCCGTCGAAAGAAGTACTGTATCCGGAAGCACCTCCGCCGACTGCAACATTGTCGATTACGAGCTGATTCTTTTCGAAATCGATACCTACAAGGCCGAAGGGAATATCGGCATCCATAGTGGCGATCTTATTGCTTTCGTCCACGGCGGAACGAGTCATAATGCCGGAACGTTCATCGGAGATAACTTTTCCGTCGCGTGTGACAAGAATGTCGAAATCCATCTTTTGAGAAGAATTCCGAGGTTCGGAAACATCAAGTCCATCCGACATGCTGCACGATGCAAGAAATAGACCCGCGAGCGCGCAAACAATATAATATATAGCCTTCGAATACATATTCAATTACATTTCGTCACGTTTCACTCCGCAAAGATACGTAAAAAATTTTTATGAATCAAAAATTATTTTCAAAAGTTTTTGATAATTATTTTTGTTTGATAAATAATTCTTTTGTATATTTGCCAAGTTTTGTGCGTACAACGCGTACGCGATATGTAATATGAACGAGAATATCAGCAACATCTTCCTCCGCTCAACCGCAATCCTGCGGGTGCTGGCACCGGTAATCCTGGTGCTTCTCGTTCTCGTTCCCTGCAGCGCCCAGACCCGCAGCACAGAATGCGAAGACGGCTCCTACGCTTTCGACTTCCAGGTATTCTTCCCCGTCAACATTTCCTCGCTGGAAAGGGACTATCTGGAGAATGCACGTACCTTCCGCATCCTGGACAGCGTGCTTGCAGTCCACGGCACCGCCGCAGTGGAGACCGTCAGGGTAGTTGCCCAGTCCTCCCCTGAGGGCCCGGATGATTACAACCTCATACTCGCCCAGCAGCGTGCCGCCTCTATGCGGGAATATCTGGTCGCCCTGCACCCCGAGCTCGAAGGCAAGATCATCACCGACGCCTCCGTAGCCCGCTGGCCCAGAGGCCGCAGAAGCCTCGCCCGCCTGCGCTATGCCGCGTTCCGGCTTGTTTTCCCCTACGACATAAGCATTCCCGTTCTGCCTGCCGAGACGATAGACGAATCATACTATCTCCCCATCGTCGTCAGCGACGAACCTTTCACGTTCGACGACGAGCCTATCTACGTCAGCATCCCCGTCGTCGGCGCCCCCCGGGACAATGAGAAGATTCCCGTCACAATAGCGGCCGTCAAGACCAACCTGCTGTACGATGCCGCCACGATTTACAACGTCGAGCTCGAATTCCCCATCGCAGACCGCTGGTCCATAGCTGTGGAGGATATCTTCCCCTGGTGGGAGTACAGCTTCATGTGGTGCCTCCAGATGTGGGAGATGGGAATCGAGGGCCGTTATTGGTTCACCCCCTGGGAGCCCCACGGAGCCGACAAGCTCAAGGGCTTCTTCGCCGGAGTTTACGGCATGTCCTCCAAGTACGACTTCCAGTGGAACACTTCGGTCGATTATCAGGGTGAATACTGGTCGGCGGGCATCACCGGCGGCTATTCCATGCCCATCGGCGAGAGCAGGAAATGCCGTCTGGAGTTCAGCCTCTGCCTCGGCTTCCTGCACTCGGACTGGCGCCACTACTACCCCACCGACGCCTACGACAAACTTATACGCGACAAGGCCAATTCTGGCATCGTCGATTACTGGGGCCCCACCAAGGCCAAGGTGAGTCTGGTGATTCCCATCAACGTAAAGCTGCCCAAAAAGGAGGTGCGCCATGACTAAATTCATCCGCACCGCACTTATCATGCTCGCAGTGCTGCTGTCAGCCGCTGCATGCGACAGACGCGCCCTGAACGACCCCAACGAACTTGTCAAAATACGTGTAGAGGTCGATATCCAGGCCATCCAAAACATCACCACACACGTCTATAACGAGAAGATTCCCGCACCGAGCCTCAACACCGACATGATGCGCATCATGGTCTATGATCCGGGCACCAAGAATGTCGTAACGCAGAGCTTCATTTCGAACAAGACTTACAACGAGAAGGGCGAGCAGGTATTCAACGGTACGCTGAACATCGGATTCGGTACTTTTGACATGCTGATTTACAACTTCGATACTCCCACCACCCAGGTGCGCCAGGAGAGCAACGAGCTCAGCGCTCTCGCCTACACGAACCCGATTCCGGAGGTCCAGCAGAGCAAGTACATGGCCAGCAAGGCCCAGAGAGACGTAGCCGGCAACTTCTCCATCAACTACGAGCCCGACCACTTCGTCGTAGCCCGCGAGCACAACCTCCGTATCTCCCCCCGTGATACGGTAGTCGTAATCGAGACCACGGCCAAGACGATAATCGATACATACTACCTCCAGATTCACGTCGAAGGCATGCAATTTGCGTCAGCGGCTACAGCCGTCATCTCCGGTCTGTCTCCGTCCAACCATTTCGGACCCAACGAGCGCACCGAAGACCCCACCGCGGGCGTATGCTTCGACATGGTAAAAAGTACCGACGAGCATTATGCAGGCAGCAACAAGGACGTCCTTTGCGCCGTATTCAACACCTTCGGCAAGATTGAAGACGTCCCCAGCGACCTCATAGTCACGTTCAACGTGACCGATACCGCAGGTAACCTGCTGCAGTTCGATTTCGACCTCAACACCGTATTCAAGACGCAGGAGGCAATAGACTACCACTGGCTGCTTATAGACGAAACGATAACGATACCCGACCCGGGCACGACTCCCCCTCAGGGAAGCGGCGGATTCCAGCCCAGGGTCGATGACTGGGAAGAAGAACAAGGAGAAATAGTGCTGTAATGAATAACAGGCTCAACATAGTTGCACTCGCCATTCTGGTGGCCCTCTGTGGTTGCACCAGGATCGACGTCGTGCCCGCTCCCGAGAAGGCCATCACCTTCGCGGTCGGCAACTATGCTGCCCAGACCAAATCTGAGTCTGTACTTCCTGAGTTCCAGGAGTTCAGCACACGAGCCTGGCTCTACGCAGAAGGCATAAGCGGCGCTCAGGACTTCTTCGGCGCTTCTGGCGAAAGAATCATCTGGGACGGCACGTCCGAGTGGCAGCCCAGCCATATTTACTACTGGCCCAAGAGCAGCTTGAGCTATCTCAACTTCGTTTCCTGGTACGATGCCAACGGCGCTCCTTCCACCATCAGTGAAACGACCATGGCATGGAACGACCGTACCATCGTCCCCGATGACAACATCCTCTGGGCCGATGCAGCATGGCACTTCAACGACAATGCCGCCACCTACCTGTACGACGGCGTTACCGGCGGAGTGCCGACCCTTTTCCATCATGCGCTTGCGAGGGTCAAGTTCCAGGCCAAGGCGACCCCTCTCTCGGAAGGGAACACCACCTGGAGCGTCACGCTCAGCGACATAGTCCTCAGCAGCGTATATCATACCGGCAGCCTCAGCCTCACCAATGCCGATCCGGGCACACGCCAGACCAGGGCATGGTGGAGGACCGGTTCCGCAGCGGGTACCGCCCCCAGATGGAGCACTTCCGGCACCGTCGGCACCATAGAAGGTGATTCGTCAAGCTTTACGCTTTCCCAGGACGACGTTTTCGTTCCCGTCATCGACACCAGAAGCGTCCTTCCCCAGTCCACCTCGGGAATGGTCCTGACCTTCGTGTACGACATACGCACCGACTACGACTCCACGGGGAGCAATTACACGGTAGAAAAGGTCCACGCCAGCATCAACCTCTCAGAGTTCTCCGGCAGCACCGGCGAATGGAAGATGAATTACGAAACTACTTACAACATTATAATCAACCCCAAGACCAACCTCATACTCTTCGACCCGTCCTGCACCGAGTGGCAGTCCGATCCGAACAACAAGATGTACATAGAATAATTATTAACAAACAATACTAACACAATGCGCATTATGAAAAAGTATTTGATCATCGCAGCAGCGGCTCTGGCAGCCAGCGTCGCCTGCAAGAAGGTGGCTGTCGACGAGACTCCTCTCACTCCCGTGAAGTTCAGCGTCGCCAACTACGTTCCCCAGACCAAGGCCGAATCCGTCCTGAGCGAATTCACCGCATTCCAGTGCAAGGCCTTCATGCACGCCGAGGGCGTGGACATCATCGGAGGTGCCGACCAGGGCACTTTCCAGAACTTCTTCGGTGCCGACGGTGAGACCATTTCTGCCAACGACCCTGTCAACGCAACGGAATGGGCTCCCAGCCACACCTACTACTGGCCCAAGGGCACTGTCAGCTACGTGAACTTCGTAGGCTGGTACGGCACCGACGGCACCAATCCTGTCGCCCCCACCGTCAGCTACGCTTATGCAAGCAGCAAGTGGACCGCTACCATGACCTGGAACTTCACTGCACCCGCAGTCGGACAGACCGGTAACAACCTTCTCTACGCAGACATGGCATGGCGTTACAAGGAGAATGCAAGTGGAACCTATGGCGTCAGCAAGAATGTAAGCGAAGGCGTTCCCATGCTCTTCCACCACGCTCTTGCCCAGATCAACGTCAAGGCTTACGCCGAATCAGGCAGCAGCCCTGCACTCACCGCCGGCTCCGGCAACGTCACCGACGGCATCGCCACCTGGGCAATCACCCTCAAGAACGTGAAGATCACTCCCGTCAACAAGGCCGGTACTCTCACCCTCACCAATGAGGATCCCGGAACCAACAAGACTCAGGCATGGACCGGTGAGTGGACAGGATCCGACACCGCCGGCGACTTCGCCGCAGCCGATTACACCGTCGACAAGGTAACGAAGGCAACCGCAGGCGATTTCATCGCAGCTACCTGCGTTCTTCCTCAGACCCTCGGGGCAAGCGTAGTCCTCAGCTTCGACATGCAGATTGTCACCAGCTACGCTGCCGGACAGAGCAACACCGAAATCATCCCTGTTTCCATCAAGCTCAACGACATGGGAACAGCTGCCTGGGAGCAGAACCACAAGTACACCTACTACATCAAGGTGGTTCCCAACCAGAACAAGGTTCTCTTCGATCCCGCTCTTGATGCAGCATGGATTGAGGGTACGACAACCGATCAGACCATCTAAGACTTTCTGGCCAGGGGCGGCTGACCCCGCCCCCGGTCCCCAAATAAATATTATCAAACATTAATCAACAACATTTAAAACAACGCATTATGAAAAAGTATTTCATCATCGCAGCCGCAGTTATCGCAGCGGCAACCGCTTGCAAGAAGACTGACATCAACGAGCAGCCCGGCAAGGCTATCGCATTCCAGGTAGCAAACTACCTCCCCCAGACCAAGGCAGGAGAAGTCAAATTCGACGAATCCAAGACCTTCAACACCTACGCTTGGTTCCACCCCACGAGCGGCGCAGCCCAGGCTTTCATGGACAATGAGACCATCAAATGGCAGGATGCCGCCAAGCAGTGGGCTTCCGACCGCGTCTATTTCTGGCCCAAGACCGGATACGTCAACTTCTTCTCCTATGCAGGCACTCCCGTTCCGGCAATGACCGACGGAACCGCCACCTACACCGACAAGACCATCGCCATCAGCGATGACGCGATGCTTGCCAGCGCGGCATACCGTTATGCCAACTCCGACGCCAACGAATACGGTCTGCAGTACGGTTCTGCAAATACCGACGTCACCGGTGTTCCCACCCTGTTCCACCACCTGCTTTCCCAGGTCAGCGTAATCGTCAAGTTCGACGCTTCCGGCATCGCCGATGCCAAGAACAAGTGGGATCTCACCGTCAACTCCCTTGCACTCAACTACGACAACAAGGGTTCCCTCACCGTCAACTTCACCGATCCCGGTGCAACCGGACAGGACTGGCCTTACACCACCGCAGGTTACAACTGGACTCCCTCCGGAGTATATGCCAACCTCCCCGCAACCGTTGCAGCCAGCGTCGGCGCAGTCCAGACTACCGTAGCTCCCAATGTTTCCGCAGGTCTCACCTTCTTCGATGCCATCAGCGTTCTTCCCCAGGCCCTGACCAACAGCGCCACCATCGATCTTAACTACACCCTCAAGCACTACTACGACAACGTAGAGCAGATCTACGAGACCGTTGACCTCCCCGGCATCAAGCTCACCGACTTCACCGCCGAGTCCATCACCGCATGGAACATGAACTACAAGTACACCTACACCATCACCATCAAGCCCAACAAGACCGTCACCTTCGATCCCGCTGTCGAGCCTTGGCAGGAGAAAGCTGCAGGTTACACCTACCCCAACGACTAATCAAACCCTAATTGCATAATACAGAAATAGATATGAAAAAGTTTCTCTTCATTGCAATCGCAGCGACCATAGCTCTGGCCGGCTGCAAGAAGACCGAGGTCTATACCCCCGACCAGGTCATCAACTTCAAGGTGGCCAACCGCGTCCAGACCAAGGCCACCACTGGCTCCGAGTACACCAACGGCGCTTTCGGTACCTATGCATGGTTCAACGGAACCAACGAGTTCATGGTGAATGAGAAAGTCGACAAGAGCGGAAGCGAATGGACTACCGTGGACCACACCTTCTACTGGCCCAAGACCGGCAGCATCGATTTCATCTCCTACTCCCCCTTCAACGGAACTTCCGACACTCCCGGAACCGTCCCTGTAGTCACCGCCAACAGTATTGTTTACACCGACTACACCGCCGCTGACGTTGATCTCATGTACGCCGACAAGGTCACCTGCGCTTCCGAGTCAGGTGTCAACCTCGACGAAATCAACGACGGCATCGATTCAGGCTTTACCGGTGTCCCTACCCTTTTCCGCCACGCTCTCGCAAAGCTCGCTTTCAAAATCAGGGCAAACTTCGTAGAGTATGACGACCCTGCCAACGGCAGCCACACCGAGTGGGAAGTCACCGTCAACAGCGCCAAAATCAGCGGATTCAAGACCACCGGTTCCTGCACCCTCAACTGGGTATCCGGAGCATGGGAGAAACCTTCCGTAACCGTCGGTACCGAAACATACAACGTATGGACCGGCCTCAGCGGCGCTTCTGCCAACCAGGAGCTTATCACCACTCCCGTAGTCCTCACCACCACAGCACAGGACATCGCTCCCGCCAACGGATACGTAATGCCTCAGGTACTTGAGGACGGTGCACAGATCCTCGCCCTCGATTTCCACATCAAGACCACCCTCTCCAATGGCAAAACCATCGAAGAAGACGTCACCAAAACCGTGGATATCAAGGCCATCTCCAGCCTGAAGGCATGGCAGATGAACGAGAACATCGTTTACACCATCTCCATCAAGCCCACCGCAAAGGCAAACGGTCCTTCCGGTCAGGATGACACCCCCGAGGATGTCGTCATCACCTTCGACCCCGCCGTTGCAGAATGGACGAATGTTGATGCATCCGCATCCATCCAGCTTTAATGCAACGCGAGATTTGTTGATTTCATAATGCATTTATATATTGCCTGGGGGTGGCTGATCCTGCCCCTGGGCCCCAGAAACGAATAATAATGATATGAAAAAGTACCTGATTTTCGCAGCCATGGCCACCATTGCACTGGCCTCCTGCTCCAAGACTGAAACAAGCAGTCCCGACCTCGAGATTACATTCCAGGTTGCCCGCCACAGCGCAGCCGTAACCAAGGCCGAAACCGATTACAAGGATGAATACTCATCTGTTTCATTCGGAGCATACGCCTGGTACAAGGGTGTAAACGCCTCAGACAACACCGATTTCATGGTAAACCAGGAAGTCTCCTACAACAGCAGCGAGAATTACTGGGCACCCAAAGGCACCACATATTACTGGCCCAAGTCTGGTTCGATTGATTTCATCTGCTATTCCCCCTACACGGCCGACGGCGTCAATGCACCCAAGCCCGTGGTAACGGAAGCCGGCATCAGCTATCCCGCATGGGATGTCAACGCCCATCCTGACGTAGATATAATGTATGCCGACAAAGTGACCGGCCTGACCGGCAACTCCATGACCTATTATTATGAAGGAGTTCCCACGCTCTTCCGCCACGCCCTCGCGAAGGTGAGTTTCCAGGTAAGCGCTACCTATCTCGAGAAGACCGCCCCCACAGGTGACAAGACCCGCTGGGAGATTACGGTCAACAGCATCACGCTCACGGACATCCTCACCTCCGGCTCTCTTAACCTCACCCTTAACCCGGACGGCACATGGGGCAAGCCCGCAGACAACGTTTGGACAAGCGACGGCAGCAAGACCGACCTTTCACTGGACGTATCAAGTCTGACAGACCTTACCACCAATCCCCAGAACCTTGATGCCGGAATTTACGTTCTTCCTCAGTCTCTGAGCGAGGGACAGGGAGTCAACCTGAACGTGACAATCAAGACCTATCGCGACACCAACGACGGCACAGGCGAGCATCTCGTACTCACCGAAACCGGCGTCGATGTACCCGCACTCCTCTCCGGCGGTTCCCTGACTTCCTGGGGAATCAACCAGAACGTAACCTACAACTTCAACTTCGCTCCCAGCCTCAACGACCCCTCTTCTTCGGCGGACGAACCCATCGAAATCCGCTTCGACCCTGCAGTATCCGACTGGGAGGTCATAACAGTGAACGCTGGCATTACTGTGTAATTAGTTAATTAGTAAAGATATACAAAAGAATGAAAAAACTCGTAGCAATCAGCGTCTGCGCAGCAATGCTTGCAGTTTCCTGCAGCAAGGTCGCTGTCAACTCCGGTAGCATGCGCAATGAGGTTTCCTTCCTGACGGCATCCTACATGACCAAGGTCGGAATCGAAGGAACAGTATTCCCCACCACCGAAACTTTTGGCGCATACGCTTGGGCCGATGGAACAATCGGCGCCTACTTCATGAACAATGAGCAGGTGTCCTTCAACCCCTCCACCAACCAGTGGAAACCTTCTTCCACTTACTATTGGCCGAAGAACACCACCGTTGACTTCCTCTGCTACTATCCCTATGGAATGAACGGCATAGCCATCACTCCTAACAGCATCAACTACAGCGGCATCGACGTTGAAGCAAGCCAGACCGACATAATGTATGCCGACAAAGCTGCGGGTTATACCGACAACGTCGACGAGGTGACGGATGGTGTCAACGGTTATACCGGCGTTCCCACCGTGTTCCACCACGCTCTTGCAAAGATTCGCGTAGTCGTGGAGCTTGCATACAACCACAAGGAGGAGGCCGACGGCACCGTAACCGACTGGGCAGTCAACGTCAACAGCCTGTCGCTCAGCGGATTCTACAAAGCAGGAAGCTGCGCCCTCACTCTTGCTTCCTCACCTTCAGTCGGCCAGATCGGATGGAACAAGCCCGCAGATGCCGACGGCAATTTCGTCTGGACTCCCGACGGAACAGTCACAAGCAAGGCAGGCAGCTTCAGCGGCAGCATCACTCCCGGCAACACTTACGAGGCAATCGCCGAGTTCTTCGTACTGCCCCAGACACTTGCAGCCGGCCAGCAGAAGGTCAATCTCGGCCTGACCGTATCGACGACCCGCGGCGGCGCCCCGTTCCTCAACGAGACCTTCACCAGCAGTGCTGACCTCTATCTGGCCAGCCTCCCTGCATGGCAGATGAACCAGGTCATCACTTATAAGATTGTCGTAGCACCTACCGCAGGCGCAGGCAACGGAGGAGATCCTTCCGTCCCCGTCGATCCAAACGATCCCGACCTCTCCAACGTCGTCATCACCTTCGACCCTGCAGTGGGTGGATGGGACAACATCGGCGTAGAGACCGTCATCAACATTTAATTTACCGGCCCGGCGGGGGTGATACCCTTCCGGGTTGCCAATATGAGAAGTTCGACATATATATTTGTATTATTGACACTGGCCCTTGCCGCCACAACGGCATCCTGCCGCCGCGACATTGTGCCTCAGGGAGAGCGGATGCTTTTTTCTCCCTCCGTGCAACCTGCGTCGAAGGGTTTCCTGGAAGCTGACGGGCTGGATGTTAACAACACGCGTGTAAAGGTTTTCGACTTCCTTACGGGATTCGAAGGATCGCTGCCCGTCAACGGGAGCATCCAGGAGATAACTCCCGGCCAGACAGTCAAGTACATCGACGACGCAGTATATTACGACGGGGGCGCTTACTGGCCCTACGCCGACGGCCACGAGTACCGCTGGACCCGCGCCGGAGTGCACCGCTTCTTCGGATGGCTCGACTACGACAAATCCTATAATTCCGGAGCGGGAATGTCCAGCACCCAGTTCTTCGGTTCAGAGCTCCAGCTCGACGACTCAAACCTCAGGCTGACGACCCCCGTGCACTATTTCCAGGCTCTCAGCACTTCGCCCCAGTACGATTTCGTGTACGCAAAGCAGCCGATAATCCGCAATGCCGCCGACAAGGATTTTTCCTACATCCCCCTGCAGTGCAAGCACCTGTTCACCGCGGTTAGCCTCACGTTCGAGAACAAGTCCTCCGAAAGCAACGTCCAGATTACCGACATCAACACCCTGTACGAGGGCACCGACCTCTTCCTGCACAGCGGCTATGCCAGCATAGATTTCTCCGGTACCGGTGAAATCACTCCCACATATACCCTTAGCACCGATGCCGCACATCCGTTCTTCAGCGCTGCGCCGATGAGCGGAAAGACCATTGCAGCGGGCGAGCGATACGACATGTTTTCGGGAGAGAAACTCACGACGGAAGGCACCGAGCAGTATTACATGACCTGGCCTGTGACGGCGGCACAGATCGCTCCCCAGACAATCATCGGTCAGGATATCTTCGGCGACCCCATCTACGACCCCAGGGACGCTATTCTTGCCATCAGCTACAGGGTCAACGGCGGAGCCGTGGAAACCTCCCGGGTGAAGTTCCCCAACCGCGAATGGAAGGCCGGCACCAAGGTCCAGCTGAACATAGAGTTCACCGACAAGTCAATATATATTATATCTGATGTACTCCCGTGGGACTACAATGTCCACACGATGAGCTTCAATACGGAGTCTATCACAACCCCCGGCGGCGGCAGCATGAAGTGCAACAGCCATACGATGGACTCGTCAAAGAAGATTCACCTCACCACCGACAATCCCAGCGCCGAGTGCGAAGTATCCATTTCTTCCCTGCAGGGAGCAACTCTGGTAATCAAGAAAATCGGCGCCGACCCTGCCTACTTCAACGTCGTCCCGTCTGAAATCACCATCACCGGCGGGCGCCTCATATTCCGCGTCGAACCATCCGATCTTGCAACCGGAGGCGTGGAACGTACCATGCAACTTTCGTTCACCATCGATCTGCCCAGCGGGCGCGAAATCGACGGCGACCGGGAACTGATTGATTCTGACCGCAACTATATCTTCTCAAGACAATGATGCGCTCCGGACACATATTCGCCGCAATGGCGCTCCTGTTGATGCTCCTTCCTTCATCCTGCCAGATCGGGGAGCTGAATACCGACAATCCCGGCGTGCCCGACGAAGGCATAGTGCTCGACATTTTCTGTCAGGAACCTACAACGAGGGCCGGAAAAGACGGCATCATGGACGGAGTACAGGACTGGAACGAGAATCTCCTCTCGACTCTGGATGTATTCTTCTACCCCGAAGGCGGAACCGGCATGGACTGCGTTTTCCACAAGCGCTACCAGCCTAATGAGGCCGACGGTGACGCTACAATCTCAGCCACTACGACCGACTCCTTCATTTCGGGCACGCTCGCTCCCGGTTCCAACACGTCTTTCTGGGTATATGTCATAGCAAACTACCCCGGCGTCATCGTTGCCGACGACAACAACCTCGCGGGCACATCGGTAACCGCTCTCAAGCAGCTGCCGCTTAATACCGATTTCAGCGCGGCACCGGACCACAAGCAGTCATCCTTCGTCATGGACGGCCTTGCACAGGTGACCGGAATGTCCAAGACCAGCCGCCTCGTGGCAAAAGGCCAGGTCGAGCTGCGCCGGCTTGCCGCAAAGGTATCCGTACAGCTCAAGATTGCCGACCAGATCCAAGTTGAACGCACCACGATCGTGGAGGACGAAACCGTCACGTACTACGAGACCTGGGAGCCCATGCTCGCAGGAATGCAGATGTATATAGAGAACGTCGTACGGAACACGACCCTGTCCGGCAAACCGTCCGACAGCCCTGTGTACTTCTCGTACAGCGGCAACCGCATGAACTTCACCAAGAGCAGCGACGCTGAGTATGCTGATTACCCATGGATTACCGACCCTTCATACCTCTATCCGCAAAGGTGGGAATATGCATCTAAGGTATCTCCGCTGATTGAGCCTACCATCAAGCTCATACTCCCCTGGCGCCGCCTGTCCGATTCCTCACAGGCAGTTCCCGTTTCCGCAACCCAGAAGCAGTTCTATTACAAGATAATCATTCCCAACGACCCTCGCGCCGCCACGGCAGACACCACGTATCTCCGCAATTTCGTGATGAACAACTGGTACCTGCTCAAACTCGACGTGGGTATCCTCGGAAGCGAGACCGACGAAGCTTCCATTCTGGTCGACGGACACTATTACGTCCTGGAATGGCAGGACAAGGAGGTCGTCATCAAGCACGCCGTCATCGGCAAGGCCCGCTTCCTTTCAGTAGAGCCCAAGGAATATGAACTCAACAACGTGCCCGACCTGAGCATGCTCTATACGTCGTCTCACCCTGTGGCGCTCACGGTCAGCAAGGGAAGTTCGACGCTTGACATTACCGCCACAAGGGCTTACTACGGAACCGACAACGCCGGCACATCCTACGGCGGAGGCACAATCAGGACGGCGGCAGCCGGCAACCCCGACTATGCCCAGGGGCAGAAGTATATCGAGTACAGCGCAGCGCAGCGGGCAGCCCTTAACGGAGGTCAGGACTGGCTGTCAGTGGACGGCAGTTACATCAAGTTCTACCACGAGCTGAACAATGACCTCGATGCAGGAGCTTATTTCGACTGCTCGCCGTACATAATAAGGTACAACCTGTATCACGCAGACCACAACGACGACGCGATATACAAACAGTCGGTCAAAATAGTCCAGTATCCGGCAATGTACATTGAGAATGAAACATCGAACGGATATACATATGTAAACAACTATACCAATGGTCAGACGGCCCAGGACAGCAACGGCAACAGTCTCGGGAGCATAGCCAACAGAACGGAAATAAACGACAGCGGAGACAATACCAACCCGCGCCAATACACGGTTACCGTGACCGTTCTGTCAGATGATTCTGAGTACATGATTGGCGACCCGAGAACGGACGGCTCGTCTGCAATTGTTACCACTCTGACCGGACTCAACTCATCTGCAAATTACCGCCCGGCCTCCGAAGACGCAAGATACATCATCGCCCCAAGCCTGCGAATCGCATCTTCCTATGGCAAGACGGGCTCCATGACTTATGCGAACGCAAGAGCACGGTGCGCCGCATATCAGGAAAACGGTTATCCGGCCGGCCGGTGGAGGCTTCCTACGATGGCTGAGGTCATGTACCTGATTACCCTTTCGGAGAAAAAGGTGATACCTACATTGTTCACACCGGACAGCGCACTGAGTGCCGGAGGTTATTGGTGCGCAGACGGCGTTGTATATCCCCTGACCAACGGAACAATCCAGTATCTGCCGACAGCCCAGGCCGCATCTTATCACAATGGCACCAACTGGCCCCGCTGCGTTTACGACACCTGGTACTGGGGCGAAGGAAAGGACAGCAACCACATGACCAGCTGGGGCGGCTACCAAACCACAAAATGATGAAAAGATTACTCTGCATATTGTTCGCGGCGGCGCTCTGCTTCTCCTGCACACAGTGGGAGAAGGAAGAACCGCAGCCCGCTCCGACGCAGGAGGCGACCGGCAAAGTTAGGGTACGTTTCAGCGTTTCCCTGCCGGAGCTCACGCCCTCGACCAAGGCCCTCAGCGACACACCCGCGGGCGACCTTACATCGCTGCACATCGCCGTATTCGGCAGCTCCGGCTACCTCAAGGAATATGTAGAGGCCACAATGGTGGATACTCCCACCGCCAACGGACATTACGGCGGGAACGACAACCGCTACGAATTTACCGCAGACCTCACCCTGAGCGAAAACAGCAAGCGACGCATACACATACTTGGCAACGGCCCCGAGAATCTCGACTACGACCAGGAAACCACCCTGATACCCGCCCTTCTCAGCCCTGCAGGGCACGGAGCCTACTGGCAGTCTTTCATCGTGCCCGGCATCAAGGCCAAGAGAGATGCGGACGGCAACCTGATCAATGTCGATACTATAACAATCAACGGCGAGACCGTCTCAACCGGAACCGGAACATTCCAGATTGCAGACGAGACCCAGGCATACTTCGACGACATTCCCCTTATCCGCAATTTCGCAAAGATCGTGGTTGAAGACGTCGCAGGCAGCAATTTCGTCACAAAGTCATTTGCGGCGGTAAACGTTCCCACGCAAGGTTCTTTCGCCCCGTATTATTCTGGAGGCTTTGTATATAATTACGAAACCCATACCTACACATCACTGCACGACGAGCTCAATTATCCGGCCCTCCTGCCCCTGAATACCGAATTCGACTCTACAGTTCCGTCCAAGGCCGATTTCATTTCCCCTTCCCCGGCTACGGCTACTGTTCCGGCATCCTCGAGCTTCTTCCTCTATGAGCGTCCTGTCCCCAATGAAGACCAGGACCCTACGGTGGTCGTCATCTATGGAACATATACCGACCCGGACCTTGACGACGGCGTTGACAGTTCAGGCGACTATTTCTATAAAGTTGACCTGATGGAGAACAAGGATTATTATCCTATTTATCGCAACTTCAAGTACCGCATAAAGATTAAGCAGATTCTCAAGCCCGGCGCCGACACTCCCGCCGACGCGCTTGTGTCGATGGGCAGCGGCGACGTTTCCGCCGACATTTCCACCCAGACCCTCACCGACATCTCCGACGGACAGAGCCGAATCCTCGTCACCTACATGGCGAAGACCCTCATCCGCCAATACCCCTATACCGAGAACGGACAGACGGAGCAGATGATTCTGAAGTATAAATTCATCCCCGACGTGGATGACACTTCAGGCTCCGGCGGAGAGCCCGCCCACAACAACGACCTGGTCGCAAACGGAGGTCCTATAAGCATTTCCCTTCAGTCGGAATCCGATCCGGTCATATTGTCATACTCCGTAGCGTCTTCCGACGACACCGAAGGTTACCGCACCATAACCATCAACACCGACGCTCCGAAATCAAACGTACGCACCCAGTATCTGCGCGTTACGGGTACCGTTACGAGAATGGAAGAAGGGGTTCCCGTAGAGTATTCGCTCTACAGGAATGTCACATACACCATGCTCAGCAAGCAGACGATGACCGTTACCTGCAATCCTTCTAAAGTGACTAAAACAGCCGGAGAGCAGATGGAAGTGGACATAACAATTCCGAAGAACCTGCCCAGCAGCATGTTCCCGCTGTTTTTCAACATCGAGTCTAGCGCCCTCAGCCTCACTCCCGACAACAGCCGCACGGAAGCGATTCTTCAGGATAACAACCTTCCGGTTGCATCCGGAACTTCAATCATAGACGGAAACAACAACACGACTTTCCATTTTGTGCGGACGCTGTCGGAAGACGATTACAAGAAGCTCTCGAAAGCAAGCAGCACCAACACAGTCACTCTCCCCTGCTTTTTCAAGACCAACAAAGCGGAGAGTGCCTGCGAAGTATGGGTTTCGAACGACTACTTCAATTCCGATTACGATTCGTTCGGCAACTACAAGCTGAAGTACTTTACCAATCTGGATTTCACCAACGGCGTACCTAAGACAGCAGGCACCACGGCTCCATTCACCTTCCACATGGACGAAAGCGACCCTCTGCCCGAGAAAGTTTACTTCCAGTTTACCGGAGTGCGTCCCACCGGAACTTCGGGTTTAGCTCTGATTACCGATTCCAGCGATCCCCACAACGGCTGGTACTGGTATTCCCCTACCTCGACCGGAAACGACAGCCTGCTCGACAACTACACTCCTATCATCAATCTGGCAACTACCGGCACGTCAGGCGAGGCGAGCGTCAGAATCGAAGCTGACGAGTATGACCCCGCCACGCTGGATTATGTTCCAAGGAGATGGGTCACCGGTTCATATACCATTTCGTTCACATCGAATAATAATGGCAACGCCGCCGATTTCACCAGCGGCTACCAGGACGTCCACTTCTACAATTTCGTTAGAGGTGGAACCAATAACAACAGGTATAAATATATGGGTTCCCGCAGTGGAAACTGGTATAGTGGCTACACATATAATTCCGGTTACTTCACGGTAACTGCACCTTCAGACCTTGATGGCTGCCTAATCACCTCCATAGGCATGACCTACAACGGCAACTACCACCAGCAGACAGTAACCGTCGAAGACAGCAACGGCGCTACAACCACCCTTACGGGCACAAAGAACAATTGGACGTATGCACCTGCCGGAGACGGAAAAGGCGCTACATCGATAACCGTAACCATGAATTGCAGCGACAGCAACAGCTACGATAACCGTAACCAGTTGACCTCACTCACCGTAAACTACGGGTACTGGGTATTGGAAGACTGAACGTTTGTCAGATAACTCAAAAACAGAGCTGAAGGCGAACATGCCCGCAGCTCTGTTTTTGTTCGTGAATGGGATGAGGGAAAATCCTATATAGGGACTATCGCGAAATAGAAAAAGTTCTTTGAAACTTTATAACAAATTGATTG
>CAMNHL010000017.1:0-49858 GCA_946539455.1 uncultured Bacteroidales bacterium | reverse complement strand
GCGTTATGAAGATCATACTCAAGAAAGATGTTGCCAATCTCGGCGATGCCGGTGAAGTGGTAGAAGTAAAGACCGGATACGCTCTCAATTATCTCGTTCCCCAGGGCTTCGCAGCCGTCGGAACCCCCTCCGCTCTCAAGCAGCACGAGGAGACCATCCGTCAGAGGGCTCACAAAGAGGCCAAGAACATCGCAGAGGCTGAGGCAAAGGCAGCAAAGCTTTCCGCCCAGACCGTAAGCGTCCCCGTCAAGGTTGGCGAAGGCGGCAAACTCTACGGCAGCGTCACCGCAGCCCAGGTTGCAGCAGCTCTCACTGAACTTGGATTCGAGGTTGACAAGAAGAACATCGAGGTTCCCGAAATCAAGGAGCTCGGTGAGTTCGAGGCCAAGGTCAAGTGCTACAGGGGTGTCTTCGCAGACGTTAAGATCAACGTCGTAGAAGAGTAATTCTCCCTTCTCAGAATAAAAAACAGCCGCTCTGCAAGGTGCGGCTGTTTTTTTTGTTATCTTTGTACCGACCAAACCACATAATACGCACATGAAAGTATTCGGGTACCTGAAGACCTTCAAATTCTGGAAGGACCTGGCAATTATGACTTTCGGCATGCTGATAGCCTCTGCTGCCGTATATTACTTCATGATTCCCAGCAACCTCGTCCTCGGCTCAATTACCGGACTATCCATCGTACTGTCAAACATCGCCATGGCGTTGGGGATAAACCTCAAAGTCTCATGGGTCATAACGACCATCAATGCCATCCTGCTGCTGCTTGCCTGGCTCCTGATAGGCAAGGAGTTTGGGGCCAAGACGGTTTATACAGCTCTCATACTCGGCCCCATGCTCGACTTCTGGGAGGCCGTACTGCCGTATCAGAAGCTGATAGAGGAAGGGCAGACTTCGGTCATGGGTGACATCTGGTTCGACCTGCTTGCGTTCGTGCTTATAGTCAGCCTGTCGCAGACCATACTCTTCCATATCAACGCTTCAACGGGCGGATTGGACATCCTGGCGAAGATAGTAAACAAGTATCTGCATTTCGACATCGGTACTTCGGTTACGGTGGCCGGTGCGATAATATGCTGCACCGCTTTCGCGATAAATCCTTTCCGGCTCGTCGTCATCGGTCTCGTGGGCACATGGATCAACGGGCTTGCCGTGGATTATTTTACCGCCGGCATGAACCGCCGCAAGCGCGTCTGCATAGTGACCGACAGGCACGAGGAACTGCGCAACTATATTGTGAATACGCTGCATCGCGGCTGTTCGCTGTATGATCTTCACGGAGGATATTCCGGCGAGGCTCATACCGAAATCCAGGCCCTGCTTACCCAGAACGAATTTTCGGACATCATGGCTTTCATCAAACGCCACGAGATTCCCGCATTCATCACTGCGGGCAACGTGAGTGAGGTTTACGGACTCTGGAACGACAAGAAGAGGCCTTCTTAGATATTGATGTCTTCCAGTTCCTCTTCGCTGCGGAGGTTGGCGGTTATGAAGCGCTGACGTTCTACGGTGTTGACGCCCATGTAGAAATCCATGATTTCGCTGATTGACTCTTCTTCGGCAAGCACGACGGGGTCGAGGCGCATGTCTTCACCGATGAAGTCTGAGAACTCGTCGGGACTGATTTCTCCAAGTCCTTTGAAGCGTGTGATTTCCACTCCGTTCTTGAGCTCTGCGATAGCCTTCTCCTTTTCTTCGCCGTTGTAGCAATAACGGTTCTCTTTCTTGTTGCGTACGCGGAAGAGGGGAGTCTGGAGTATGTGGACATGCCCGCGGCGGATGAGGTCGGGGTAGTACTTCATAAAGAAGGTGAGGACAAGCATGCGGATATGCATGCCGTCGTCATCGGCATCGGTCGCTACTATTATGTTGTTGTAGCGGAGGTTGGCCAGGTCGTCCTCTACGCCCAGGGCGTTCACCAGGAGGTTGAGCTCTTCGTTTTCGGCCACCTTCTTGCGGCTTTCCTTGTAGCAGTTCATCGGTTTGCCGAGCAGGGAGAAAACCGCCTGGTAATTGGCGTTGCGGGCACGGGTTATGGTTCCGCTTGCGGAGTCGCCCTCGGTGATGAAGATGCTGGACTTCTCTATGTTTTCCTGCGTCTTTTCCGTAAGCTTGTCGTTGAAGTGGTAGCGGCAGTCGCGCAGCTTGCGGTTGTAGATGTTGGTCTTCTTGTTGCGCTCGCGGGTCTTCTTCTGGATGCCGGAAATCTCGATCCTTTCCTGCTGTGAGGCCTTTATCTTCTCTTCTATTACCGGTACGATTTCTTTGTTGATGCGCAGGTAATTGTCGAGGTTCTTGGCGACGAAGTCGTTGATGAAGCTGCGGATGGTGGGACCTATGTCGGTATGCAGGGTGCCGTCTTTATCACGGGTCTGCTTTTCCCACATGTAGTTGCTGCCCAGCTTGGTCTTGGTCTGGCCTTCGAAGTTGGGCTCCTGAATCTGGATGCTGATGGCACCTACTATGCCCTGGCGGCAGTCTGCGGGCTCGTAGTTCTTCTTGAAGAACTCTTTGAGGGTCTTCGCTATAGCCTCGCGGTACGCTGCCAGATGGGTGCCTCCGTCGCGGGTGTTCTGGCCGTTGACGAAGGATGAGATGTTTTCGCCGTAGGCGTTGCCGTGGCTGAGGACTATCTCTATGTCTTCTCCCTCCAGGTGGATGGGAGGATAGAGGGGCGGTTCGGTAAGGTTCTCGTTGACCAGGTCAAGCAGGCCGTTCTCCGACTTGTACGGAGTGTCGTTGAGTATGAGGGTCAGGCCGCGCTTGAGGTACGAGTAGTTCTTGACCATCGTTTCTACGAAATCCAGGTTGTAGTGGAAGTCGCCGAACATCATCTTGTCGGGGTAGAAACGCACGAGCGTGCCGTCTTTCTCTTTGGTGGGGCCTTTGCCGCTGTCCTTGAGCTCTCCGCGTTCGAAGGAGGCCCAGGAGCACTCGCCGCCGCGGTGGGAGCACACGTAGAATCTTTCAGACAGGGCGTTGACGGCCTTCGTACCTACGCCGTTGAGTCCGACGGACTTCTTGAAAGCCTTGTCGTCGAACTTGCCTCCGGTGTTGAGTATGCTGACCGCCTTGACGACGGAATCGAGAGGGATGCCGCGTCCGTAGTCGCGTACCGTGACCTCGTTGTCCTCGATGCGTATCTGGATTTGTTTGCCGTAGCCCATCGAATATTCGTCGATGGAATTGTCCACAACCTCCTTGAGCAGCACGTAGATGCCGTCGCCCTGGTTGCTTCCGTTGCCCAGGCGTCCGATATACATGCCCGGACGCATGCGGATATGCTCAACGCCCTCGAGAGTGATTATGTTGTCGTCGGTGTATTTTACCTGTTCTGCCATAGACCGTGAGTGTTATCCCGCAAATATAACAAAAATCGCCCAAAATTACAGTCTCTTGACCTTGGAAACCTGCCGTATGGCCGAAATCTGCGAAATGACCTTGTCCAGTTCGAGGTTGGAGGGGACCAGCAGGCGTATGCTGATTTCCGAGGCTCCGGTGCGTTTGTTCTCGCAGACGTTGATGGAGCGTATGGATGCACGGAACTGCCCGACGACCTCCATGATGGAACTGAGGACGGAATGATCGGGCTCGGCCGTGACCATGAGAGTCGCAAGGAAGCTGCCTGCGGTAGCCGATTCCTGCCAGACCACCTTCTGGATGCGGTAGGGATAGCGGTCCATGAGCCTGGCGGCGTTGGGACAGGACATACGGTGAATCTTGATGCCTGCGCTGCGGGTTACGAATCCGAATACGTCGTCGCCGAAAACGGGGTTGCAGCAGGCTGCCATGCGATAGTCCAAGCCTTTGACGTCCTTTGCGTTGAGTACGAGGATGTCTTCTCCGCCCTCGGAGAAGGGGAGAGTCTTTTCCTTGTGCTGTTCGACGGGGGCGGCTTCTTCGCGGGGGGCGGAAGTCTTTTCCAGGATATAGGTCTTGAGAGCGTTGATATCCACGCTTCCGTCGGCTATGGCCGCCATGAAAGGCATGACCGACTTATAGCCGTGGGCCTTCATGTATTCGGCCTGCATATCGTCGGGGAAATCGAGCTTCCAGTTGCGCAGGCGCCTCTCCAGCAGCTCGCGCCCCTCTGCCGCCCGCTTGCGCTCGTCGGCGTCGAGTTCGAGTTTGATCTTGCTGCGCGCCTTCGTGGTGACGACCCATGCGAGCCAGTCGCGGTTTGGACGCTGATTCTTGGACGTGAGTATCTCTACGGTATCGCCTGTCTTGAGCTTTTCCTTGATTTGTACTGCCTTGCCGTTTATCCGTCCGCCGGTGCAGCGTGCCCCGAGCCCCGAGTGTATGCTGAAGGCGAAATCGAGCACGGAAGAGCCAGCCTTGAGCATGCGCAGCTCGCCGCTTGGAGTGAAGACGAAAATCTCTTTGTCGGGAGGTGCGGGAAGGTCTTCCGGGCTGGCCTCCAACGGATTGACCAGGGCGTCGCGGACGCTTTGCAGCCACGCCTGGGTCGAGCTTTCCTCACGTATGCCTTTGTATGCCCAGTGAGCGGCAGGACCGTTCTCGGCGAGGTCGTCCATGCGGGCGGTGCGTATCTGTACCTCCAGATAGTTGCCCCGTGAGTTCTTTACCGTGATATGCAGGGATTCGTAACCGCTTGGCCGAGGCTTGGTTATCCAGTCCCGCAGGCGTTTGGTGTCGGATTCGTATTCTTCCGTAACATAGGAGAATACCCGCCAGCAGAGGTCTTTCTCCATGGACGGTTCGGGCGGGCAGTCGATGATGAAACGGATTGCGAAAACGTCGTACACGCCCTCGAATGGGACCTTCTGTACCTGCATCTTGCGCCAGATGGACCAGGCGCTTTTGGTGCGTACCTTCAGCTTGTAGTGGATCCCGGCGTCGGATAGCTTCTTCTTGAGAGGCTCTATGAATTCCTCCGTAAGGCGCTCGCGGTCCTTTTCCGTGGCCTTGAGCTTATTGGTGATGGCGCGGTACTGCTCCGGTTCGGCATGGCGGAAATAGATGTCTCCGAGCTCTCCGTTTATCTTGTACAGTCCCAGCTGATGCGCGAGGGGCATGTACAGCAGAAGGGTCTCCAGCAGCTTCTGGTCGCGGGACATCTTGGGGAACATATCCAGCTGGCGCATGACCTCCAGGCGGTCGGCTATCTTGATGACGCTTACCCTCGGGTCGGCCGAATACTGCACTATCAGGCGTTTGTAGTTCTCTGCCTCGAGGCGCGTGTCCTTGGGCTTGATGGTGGATATCTTGTTGAGCCCGTCCACCATGGTGCGTACGTCCTGGGGGAAGGCGCTGATGTCGATGTCTTTGTGCATGCGCGTGGCCTCGTGGAGATATACAGCAGTAGCGCACGCCTCAGGGAGGTGGATCTCGTCCAGCACTATGGATGCAACCCCGTCGGCATGGCCGATGAAAGGGGATCCGTCGTAGCGGGTTTCGCCCTCAAGGGCGACGGCGGCGAGCTGCCTCGCCTGCTGTATGAGTGACTCTTCCATACTCACAAATATACGAGAATTATTGTTATTTTTGCATTCCCTATGAAGTTTGTTCTTGAATCCCAATTCAAACCTTCCGGAGACCAGCCTGCAGCCATTGACGGGCTGTGCGCCGCCCTGAAGGAAGGCGTTTCCGACGTGACCCTGCTGGGAGTTACGGGCTCCGGCAAGACCTTCACCATGGCCGGTGTGATAGAGCGTCTGCAGCGTCCTGCCCTCATCCTGAGCCACAACAAGACCCTCGCGGCCCAGCTGTACGGAGAATTCAAATCTTTCTTCCCTTCCAACGCCGTGGAGTATTTCGTCTCGTACTACGACTACTATCAGCCGGAGGCTTATATCCCTACGACCGACACCTATATAGAGAAGGATCTCAGCATAAACGACCAGATAGAAAAACTGCGCCTCAGCGCCGCCTCGGCGCTTATGAGCGGCAGGCGCGACGTGATAGTCATCTCCAGCGTAAGCTGCCTGTACGGCATCGGCAATCCCGAGGACTTCCATGCCCAGACCATCGAAGTGGTGAAAGGGGAGCGCCGGAGCCTCACGGGCCTGCTATACAAGCTCGTAGATGCCCTTTACAGCCGCACCGAGACAGATTTCAAAAGGGGTACGTTCAGGGTTCACGGCGACATCATCGACGTGTTTCTTGGAGGAGCCGACGAGGCAGTGCGCGTGGAGTTCTTCGGCGACGAAGTGGATGGCCTGAGCCTCATAGACCCGGTGACGGGGGCCCACATAGAGGAGCTGGAGCGCGTGAGCATCTGCCCCGCCAACAATTTCGTCACCACCCGCGAGCGCTCCATTGCCGCCGTCAGCGCCATCCAGGACGATTTAGTCAAACAGATAGCATGGTTCGAATCTCAGGGCAGGGGACTGGAGGCCAAGCGTCTCAAACAGAGGGTCGAATACGACCTTGAGATGATAAAGGAGATGGGCTACTGCCCCGGCATAGAGAACTATTCCCGCTACTTCGACGGCCGCAAGGAAGGGGAACGCCCGTTCTGCCTGCTGGATTACTTCCCGAAGGACTTCATAACCTTCATCGACGAGAGCCATGTCACTCTTCCGCAGGTTCGTGCCATGTACGGCGGCGACCATTCCCGAAAGTCGGTGCTGGTGGAATACGGTTTCCGTCTGCCCGCCGCAAGCGACAACCGTCCCCTTAAATTCGATGAATTCGAGGCTTTGACGGGCCAGAGGGTCTATGTGAGCGCCACTCCCGCCGACTACGAGCTCGAAAAATCCGGCGGACTTGTAGTAGAACAGGTGGTGCGTCCCACCGGACTTCTCGATCCTCCCATAGAGGTCCGTCCCATCGAAGGACAGGTCGATGACCTGGTAGAAGAGATACGCAAGCGCGCGGAAGTGGATGAACGGGTGCTGGTTACGACACTTACCAAACGTATGGCGGAAGAGCTCGACGAGTACCTGCGCCGCATAGGCGTGCGCGTACGTTACATCCACTCCGACGTGGATACTACCGAACGTGTCGAAATAATCGAGGACTTCAAGAACGGACTGTTCGACGTGCTTGTGGGTGTGAACCTGCTGCGCGAGGGGCTTGACATCCCCGCAGTCTCGCTGGTAGCCATACTCGATGCCGACAAGGAGGGCTTCCTGCGTACCGGACGCGCCCTCACGCAGACAGCGGGACGCGCCGCCCGCAATGTCAACGGCCTTGTCATCATGTATGCCGACCACATCACTCCCTCAATGGAGCAGACCATACGCGAAACGGAGCGCAGACGCTCGCGCCAGATAGCCTACAACAAGGAACACGGCATAACCCCCAGGCAGATCGTGACTCATTTCAATACTCTGGCGACGGAACTGAGCGGGGCCAAGCCCGTGACGGGAAAACTGGCCGGCGGCACCACGGGACGCATGTCTGCCGCAAATTCGTACGACGCTCCGGTCTATATCCCCAATCCTTCCGATTACGGAAAGGGCACGGTGAGCGTAGGCTTCGGCCACGACGCCCTGCGGGAGAAAGGCGCCGCCTATTCGTCCGAAGGCTTCGTGCGGGCAGACCTGGCCGCCGTGCTGCAGGATCCTGTCATACGGTCTATGTCCCGCCCCCAGGTGGAGAAGATGATAGAAGAAGACCGCGCCCGCATGAAAAAGTCCGCTGCCGAACTTGACTTTACGGCAGCAGCCCGCTTCCGCGACGAAATGTGGGCGCTCCAGCAGTACCTCAAGGTCTGGAAAGACTGACGTTGTTTGTGCCGCCACGACTGGTTTTGCGTTGTCTCACATACATTGCTTAGCGTTGCGTACCTGCATTGCTTTGGCGTCGGTGTAGCATCGGGCTCCCCATCCCTTTCTGGATCAAAATTCCGCCAAAGTGATCCTGGCAGGGGAGTAGCGTGCCCTTGCTGGATCAAAATGCTATCAAAGTGATCCCGGCAGGGAAGTAGAGTGCCCTTGCTGGATCAAAACCCTGTCAAAGTGATCCTGGCTGGCATGTTGCGACCCTATGCAGGATCACTTTGGCCTCTGACTGATCCCAGAGCCCCCTTTCTTCAGCCTCGTTGGGATCACTTTGACCTCTGACGAATCCCGACAGGGAAGGGCATAAGGAATATGAGAGATCATAATCCTTTCAGTGTATATTCCTCGCCATTCAAATGGACCTTGTGTGGACCTTAAAAATATGAAACTATATACATGTTGTCTATGAAATCCGCGTAAAAACTGAAACGAAAAAAAGTCCTAGACTTTATGCAATTTAACTCGTTATTGCCATATTTTGGCTTTTATAGATAATTATTAGCATTTGTATGGATACGAAATCAATCGGACTAAAGTTAAAAGAACTAAACATCTCCCCGTCTTTATTATGTTGGGGCGACGATGTTGTATGTTGCACCGAGATTTGGTATGATGAGAACACCAATAGAATGTGTTCTGATTGCGGAGTCTCTGTTCATGTTGACGAACCTTTGAACATTGCCAAACTTATGATTGACATTGAGGTCGCTGTCCATGTTTATCTTAATCTGAGTAGAGTGACTGAGGGTCCGTTACGTGTACTCTTGGGCACAGTTTAGGGGCGTTATTGTGGCTGAAGGTCCAAGCGGCGGACCTTCAGCCACGCTCACTTCATAATACTCTGCAAAATAGCTTTGAATTAAGCGGAGTTGTTAGTAACTTGCCGGAAACATCGGGCTGCTGTGAAGAGGGCAGACGCTCCGGCCTGCTTCATCCGTGATTGCGGGCAACCAACGCTACTGCGGGAAGCCTGTTCTCCCTCAGCAGCTCCTAAACACCGATGAACTATGAAATTCTATCTGTTAAGTACCAGTCCTTTAAAGGACCGGCTTTGGTTCCGTGACGATGCGGATTTCCAGGCCGCCATGAATTACGTCGCGGTTTCCGTCGCGGTTGTGCAGGGAGTCAATGTACTGGCGTTTATTCTGATGTCCAACCATGTGCATTTTGTTCTGGAGTGTACCTGGGAAAAGGCGCTCGAATTCATCACTCACTTCAAACGCCTGTATGGTGCCTATTTTGAGAGAAGGCATGGCGTACATGATTTACTCCGCAGGAATTCCGTGGACATAAGGGAAGTCCGGATTCAAGATGAATCCTTGCTTCGGGCGATTGCATACGTCATGGACAATCCCGTCGCGGCCAACATCTGCTTTCATCCTTCAAATTATCCCTGGGGTTGTGGAAATGTGTTATTTAATCCAGGCAAAGAACGGGGAACTGCGCTCGGGCAGTATTCCCAGAATAAGCGCAGGGTTCTGCTGAAGAGTAAGTCGCCCGTGAATCTGAACTGGGAGATAGGACGTGACGGGTATGTACTTCCACATTCGTACATGCCGGTATCCTTTGTGGAATCGCTTTTCTGCAGTCCCAGACGCCTGACATATTTCATCACGACTTCTTCCAAGGCGAAGGCCAGGCTTGAAAAAGGTGCGGCACCTGCATTCCAGGATCAGCTGATCCTTGCTGCTGTCAAAAGCCTTTGCCAGTCTCTGTTCAGATGCAACGGCGTTTCGGAACTTCCGGAAACCGATTTGAGTTACCTGCTCAAAGACCTTCGCAGGCGGTTCAATTCTGACGTAAAACAGCTTGCCAGGGTTCTCGGGATGCCGTACGAGTCTGTTGCAAACCTTATTGATCGTGCCTGAAAGTCCGGAGATTGGACCCTCAGGCACGATAATAACCTTATTCTTTGTCTAATGGTACGTGGATTGGACCGTTGGTCACGCCGATAGAATAACTTGAAGGATCCCGGAGGAAAGAATCGCCCTCCGCTCAGGTTGCCTACAGCGCCTCGATCATCCGCCGGAACAGCTCGGACATCTGGTCGGCGGCGATGTCGGCCTGCTTGACTACGTCGTCGCCGTCGTTGAGATTGCGTTCTACGTTGAAGATGTTGGAGAAGTTGGTCACTACCGACATGCCGAAGACGCGGATGCCGCAGTGGCGGGCCACTATTACTTCGGGAACCGTTGACATGCCGACCAGGTCGGCTCCGACTTCGTGGAAGAAACGAACTTCGGCAGGGGTCTCGTAGGTGGGGCCGGTGACTCCGAAGTACACGCCTTTTCTCAGGTTGACTCCCATCTCAATTCCCATTTTCTCGGCAAGCTCCTGGAGCTCAAGGTCGTAGGCGCAGGTCATGTCGGGGAAGCGGGGGCCGAAATCGTCGAGGTTGGGACCGATGAGCGGGTTTGGCATCATGTTGATGTGGTCCTTTATTATGACCAGGTTGCCTACCTTGTAGTCGGGATTGGTGCCGCCGGCCGCGTTGGACACGAAAAGGTACTCGATGCCGAGCAGTTTCATGACGCGTACTCCAATGGTGACGGTCTCCATGGGATAGCCCTCATAGTAGTGGAAACGCCCTTGCATCGCCACAACCTGCTTGCCTCCAAGGGTGCCGCAGATGATGTTGCCCTTATGGCCTACTGCGGTGGAGATGGGGAAGCCGGGGATGTCTTTGTAGGGTATGACGAGGGGATTCTCGATCTGCTCGCCGAGCTTCCCGAGTCCGCTGCCCAGGATGATGCCTATTTTGGGACGGGCGCCGCCGGAGCGTTCGCGTATGTGGGCGGCAGCAGCCTTGATGTTGTCGAGGTTGTTTGCCATGGCTTCCTATAGGTCTTCGAATTCTATTGCACTGTGCTCACCGGGTTCCCTCTGGGGAATCGTGCCTCCGAAGCAGTTGTTGGTTATGTAATCGATGACCTCGTCGAGCCCTTCGCGGAATTTGTCGAAGTCTTCTTTATAGAGGAAAATCTTATGCTTGTCGTAGGTGAAAGTTCCGTCGGGGTTGTTGCGGCGTTTGCTTTCTGTTATTGTGAGGAAGAAGTCCTTGCCTCCTTTTGTGGATTTAACATCAAAGAAGTAGGTACGCTTGCCTGCACGGACGGGTTTGGAAAAAACGTCCTCCGAATTGCGGTCCCCGTATGCGGGGGAGTCGTAATCATCTCTGTACATACACAATAAAAAATAATGTTAATTTCTACAAAAATAGGATTTATTTTCAGATTCCGTGTTATCTTTGCAGCAAAATTTGTTTGAAATCTATGCTGAACAGAAGAATCCTCAGGATAAAGGCCTTCAAGGCAGTATATTCCAGAGTAGAGAATCCTGCGATGACGCTCCCCGAGGCGACAGCCGAGCTGGAGCGCTCCTGTGAAGCCACGAGGGACCTGTACCTCCGCATGCTCGCCATAGTCGGCCCCCTTACCAGGGAGGCCCGCGCACGCATCGACGCGGCCATGCATAAGTTCAACCCCAGCGAGGAAGAACTGCACCCCAATCTCAAGTTTGCCAACAATGCGATGGCAGCCGCCCTCGAAGAGGACCCCGACTTCTCCAAAATCATAAAAAAGAAAAAGATAAGCTGGGACAACGACGACGTCTTCCTGCGCAACCTTTACGAATCCATCCGTTCCAAGGATTATTTCGCCAGGTACATGGAGACTCCCGGAACCTCCATCTCTGAAGACGCTGCGCTGTGGTGCCGCATTTTCGAGGAGGAATTCTCGGGCGTGGACGCCCTTGCCGACATCCTCGAAGACCTTTCCATCTACTGGAACGACGAGCTGGAATATGCCCTGAGCTGGTGCTGCCGTTCTGTGGAGCTGATTGGCAAAGGACGCCCCTGGACGCTTCCCGAGCTGTTCATGAGCGATATGCCCGGCGCTCCCGGGCGCGAGAGCGACAGAGCCTTCGTGAAGAACCTCGTGGGCACGGCGCTCCGCAACTATGACGACTACTACCGCAGAATCTCCGAGGTTACTCCCAAGTGGGATACAGGCCGCATATGCGCCACCGACCTTGCCCTCATAATCTGCGGCCTTGCCGAGGCCGACGCTTTCCCCGGCATCGACTACCGCACGACCATCAACGAATTCGTTGAGATTTCCAAATATTACAGCACCCCGGAAAGCCGGGCTTTCGTCAATGGCGTTCTCGATAAACTAATCAATAAAAAATAGTTATGACTTTTCTGACACTTCTCCAGGCGGCTGCTCCCGCCGCAGGTAAGGCCGGCCAGCAGGGCGGCGGACTCAGCATGTGGATCATGCTCATTCTCATTTTCGTAGTGATGTGGCTCTTCATGATCCGTCCTCAGCGCCAGCAGCAGAAAAAAATGGAAGAATTCCGCAAGTCCCTCAAGAAAGGCGACAAGGTCGTCACCGCAGGCGGCATATATGGCACCATAGCCGAGGTCTCCGAGTCCGAAAGGACCGTGCTCCTCAAGGTTGACGGTGATGTGAAACTGCGTGTCGACAAGGCTTCCCTCCAGAAAGATTTCAGCGAAACCGAGGCTCCCCAGCCCCAGCAGCCCGCCGAAAAGAAATAACAAACCTTGAAGCGCTGGACTCAGTTCCTTCTCTGCCTGCTGCTCTCTGCCAGCGTGTGGCTGATCCATAACCTCTCCCAAAGATATTCGGGAGCGGTTACTGTTTCAGTGCTTGCAAAGAGCTCTCTCAAGGGAAGGGCTGTGAATGCGTCAGAAGCGGTTACGATAAATGCGCGCTGCAACGCCACCGGTTTCCGCTTGCTCGGCATCCGTCATTCCAACCGGGATGTGCCCGTAACCATAAATCCCGAGGACTTCTCGTACGACCCTTCGGACGACAAGTTTACGGTCACGGCCGCCAATCTTGCCAAGTACGCGTCCAATATTTTTGGCGAAGGCGTTTCGCTCGAGACATTCCTCAACCAGAGCTACAGCTTCTCATTCCCAAAGGAAAACTTCCGCACCGTTCCGGTGAAGCCCGTCGTAAACGCAAGCTTCAAGCCGCAGTACATGCCCACCGGTCCCATGCGTATCCAGCCCGACTCCGTTGTCGTATATGGCACCCAAGACCAGCTGGAGAGCATCGATGACGTAGTCACCCGGCCCATCACCATCAACGACGCCGGCAAGAACGTGAGCGGAGTGAGCCGTATCGTGCCCGTGAGCGGAGTGCGTATCTCCGATACCGAGGTCACCTGGTCGCTGGATGTTGTGCGCTATGTCGAACAGCGCAGCGAGGTCCATATCGCGGTCCGCGGCGCTCCGGCGGGAGTAAAGCTTTCCGTTTTCCCGTCAAAGGCCGAGGCGGTCTTCTTCAGCCGTTTCCCGGCCAAGGGCAATCCGGCCGACGTGTGCGAGTTCTATGTCGATTATGCCGAGTTCTCGAATTCCGTCTCCGGGACTTGCGTGGTGCATTGTGCCAATCTCCCTCAGGGGGTGATCGACTGGAGTCTCGACCCTGCCATTGTCGATTGTCTTGAAATGGAGGACGCCGAATGACCACCGTTCTGGTTACAGGTCCGATAGGGGGCGGCAAGTCAACGGCGTGCCGGTATCTGCAAGCTCTCGGCTGGCCGGTTTACGACTGTGACTCCCGCTGCAAAAGGCTTTATGAAACCGTACCCGGGCTCAAAGGACGTATCGAGGCCGAACTCGGCATTCCCTTCTCCAATCTTCGTGAAGTCTTCGGCGATGCGCAGAAACTGGAAAAGCTCGAGTCCATTGTATATCCGCTTCTGGTGCGCGACATAGAGTCCTGGAAGCAGTCGCTCGACAGCCCTCTGGCTTTTGTGGAGTCGGCTCTTGCCGGCGAGAAGCCGCAGTTTGACGGTCTCTACGACAAAGTGCTTCTGATAACCGCACCTCTGGAACAACGCATGGAGAGAAATCCGTACGCCCGGCAACGGGACTCTCTGCAGTCATTCCGGCGCGTCAAACCCGACCGTACGATAAGAAACGTCTCCACGGTGGAGGCACTTGAACGAAAAATAGTAAATTACCTGAAAACAATATCATGAAAACCGATCTGGCAAAGATTATGTCCGTTTCCGGACAGCACGGACTGTTCCGCTACCTGGCCCAGTCCCGCACCGGCGTCATCGCCGAATCCCTTTCCGACGGCAAGCGTACCGCATTCGACGCACACAGCCGCATATCCACCCTTTCCGACATAGCCATCTATACCTCAGAAGGCGAGATGAAGCTCGCGGAGGTCTTTACAGCCATGAAGAAAGCTGCCGACGAGGGACTCGAAGTTCCTTCCGCAAAGGCATCCCAGGCTGGTGTGACGGCATTTTTCGGCAAGGCCGTGCCCAACTACGACGCCGACCGTTTCTACTATTCCCACATGAAGAAAGTCCTCGACTGGTACGACGATATCGCAAAGCATGCATCTTTCGATTTCGTAACCGACGAGGAGCGTGAGGCCGAAGTTGAAGAAGCTTAAGGTCATAACTCTCGGTTGTTCCAAGAACAACGTGGATACCGAACATCTTCTGGCGGCACTGCCGCCGGAAGATTTCCGGTTGCAGGGCGACGGCCCTCTGGACTATCTGCTCTTCAATACCTGCGGCTTCATAGGAGACGCCAAGGAAGAATCCATCCAGGCCATTCTCGAGGGCGTAGAGGCCAAAAAGAGGGGCGAGACCTCACAGGTCGTCGTTTTCGGATGCCTGTCCCAGCGCTATGCCTCCGAGATGCCCCGCCTGATTCCCGAGGTCGATGCCTGGTTCGGAGCGAGGGACCTGGGCCCCGTGCTCGAGTATCTTGGCGTTCCTCCCCGGGCGCGCTACGTCAGCCGCATCCAGGAGCACCCGTGCGGATACGCATACCTCAAGATTTCCGAAGGATGCGACCGCCGCTGCTCCTACTGCGCCATACCCTTCATAAGGGGAGCCCACCGTTCCGTTCCGATGGAGGATCTGGTGGAAGAAGCCTCCCGGCTTGCCGCCGAAGGCGTAAGCGAACTCATCATCATCGCCCAGGACACCACCTTCTACGGACTCGACCTTTACGGACGCCGTGCCCTGGCGGAACTCCTGCAGCGCCTGTCGGATGTGGAGGGGATAAGGCGCCTGCGCATCCATTATTCTTATCCGGCCGATTTTCCCGATGACGTGCTCGACCAGATGGCGCTCAATCCCAAGATCTGCCGCTATATGGACATTCCCCTTCAGCATATCTCCGACGTCGTCCTTTCCAATATGCACCGCCATATCGACGGCGCAGCGACGCGCGCCCTTATAGAGAGGATGCGCACCAAGGTCCCCGGAGTCGTCCTGCGTACCACGATGATAGTCGGCCACCCCGGTGAGGGGCCTCAGGAATTCGCCGAGCTGCTGGATTTTGTGCGGCAGGCCCGCTTCGAGCGCCTTGGGGCATTCTGCTACTCCGAAGAAGAGGGCACCTGGGGCGGCGAGCACCTTGACGACAACGTGCCGGAGGACGAAAAACACCGCCGGCTGGACGAACTCATGTCACTCCAGGCATCCGTCTCGCTGGAATACAACCGTTCCAGGATTGGCAGCGAACTTGAGGTGATGGTAGATGCGCACCGCGGCGAAGACGTGCTGGTGTGCCGCAGTGAGTTCGAAAGCCCCGAAGTTGACGGTGAAATACTCGTAACTACAAAAAGAGCCGCACAGATAGCTGTGGGCTCTTATATCAGGGTCAGGATAACCGGTGCCGACGAATACGACCTAACGGCGGTTGAGCTCTGAGGTCTTTTCCAGGTCGAGCGCCTCGGCAAGTATGCTCACCGGGTTCTTGACAGTCACGCCGGTACTCATCTCTATCTGCCACTTGCAGGTTTCGCATTCGCAGGCTACGAAGTCTGCGGCTGCTTCCGCAATGTCGTCAAAGAGCTGGCTTCCTATCTTCTGTGAAACCTTGAAATTCTCTTTCTTGAATCCGTAGGTTCCTGCGATTCCGCAGCAGTTGCTTGGCAGCTCTATGAGGGTCAGGCCGGGAATCATCTTGAGCAGCTCGATAGTAAATATGCCCAGTCCGAGCCTCTCCTGGTGGCAGGGGCAGTGATATGCCGCACGCGCCTTCCAGCCTTCTTTCCATACGGGCTTGAACTCTCCGGAGGCGATGGCCTTATAGAGGTAAGGCTCAACCAGGCTGATGTGGCCGCGGACGTCGGAGTTATCGACCTTGAGCAGCTCCGGATACTCTTCCAGAAGCGTCATGGTGCAGGTGGTTGAGACGGTCAGGATGTCCAGCCCCTTTGCCACCGAAGCGCGGAAAGCCTGGATATTGTGACGGGCGTCGCGGGTAGCCGCGGGAATCATGCCGTTGGCTATTTTTGCGACCCCGCAGCAACGTTCGTCAAGCAGCTGTACTCCCACTCCGAAGGCGTTGAGGACGGATACGAAATCCTGGCCCAGCCTGGGATAGTTGAAGTTGGCATAGCAACCGTGGAAGTAGCTTATCTGACGCTTGAACGCCTGCTGGGAGGCCTGTGCGTTCTTCTTGAACCACTGTACGAAAGTGGTGCCGGAGTACTTGGGCAGCGTGCGGCGGTGGTCGATGCCGAGTGCGAAATCGAGTACGCCCTTGACCGGCGAGAGCCCGAGTGCAAAGTTGGCGACGGGGGCGAAGGCGCTGGCCAGAGGTCCTACCTGGTCGGTGCTGGCGAGCATGACGTCCCTGAGCTTGGGGGCCTTACGCGAATATTCGATGCGTGCCTGCTGGATGAGGTCGCCAATGCGCACGCCCGACGGGCACGCTACCTCGCACCTCTTGCAGTTGAGGCAGTATTTAAGTGAATCTTCGAAGAAAATGCCGTTTTTTAGGCGGTAACGTTCCCCGTCCGGGCCGGAACGCTTGGGGCCTGCGTAATCGGGGTTGTTGGCCATTACGGGACATACTGTCTCGCAGAGCGAGCACTTCTGGCACTGCTCGAAATTGCCGTAGCTTATGTTTTGCTCCTGCATCACCTTGTCCTCCTTACCGCGTCCGCGGCTGCGAGCGCGCTTTGAATTATCTGTTCCGATCCGCCGGGCCTTGCGCCGCTGATGCCTGCAAGCACTTCGCCGGCGGGGAATAGGTTCTCAATCTTGACGCCGTCCTTGACCGCGCAACCGTCAATGCATTCGATTCCGAAATCCAGGAATGGCTGGGAAGCGCCGAAGCTGGGGTTGAACCAGTGTGAACGGTCGCTGTCGTATTTGACGTCGAGTCCGAATACCGGTTCGTACAGCCTGTCCATGTCGGCTACGATGCCGCACGAGAAGTATTTTCCGCTTGCCAGTACGAAGCTGTCGGCCGAGAGGTCGAGGTCTCCGAGTTTTTCGGTGCGGATGCTGACGAGTCTGTTTCCGTCGAATCTGCCGCTGCAGACGCGGTCTCCTGCAAGGATGGAGCCTCCTTCCTGCCGGAACTCGTCCCTGGGGGCTTCGCTGAGCGAAAGCCCTTCGGCAATCATGGCACACCTGAGCCCCGATTTCTGCAGTGCGGTGGCCGCTGTTACTCCTGCGAGGCCTCCGCCTATAATGATAACGTCAAACTTCATCATAGGAGTACGGTTTTTGGACTTTGTAAACCCTTTGCATGAATTCCATCTCTCTGAGGGTGTCGCCCCATCCTGCGGGACACATGCCCTTCCAGCGCTCGTCGAGATAATCGGCGGCGAGGCTGTCGGCCAGCGAAGGGTCGCCAAGGGCCTGGGCAAGGGCTTTTGCTGCCTTGCGTATGCAGAAAGTGCCCTGGCAGGTTCCCATGCCGAGGCGGGTGCGGCGGCGCAGGTCGGAAAGGGTGCGGACTCCGAGTTCCGCCACTGCGTATTTTATTTCTCCGAGGGTGACGTTCTCGCATTCGCATACGAGAGTGCAGTCCTCCGGATTGTCGAAGCGGATTTTGCCGGCAAGGTCGCCCTGACGTCCGGCGGCGCCTTTCTGGCCTGCTCCGGGCTTGCCGGGGAAACGCTTGATGACGGAAGAGATGCGTCCGTCGGCCGATCCGGGAAGTGGAGTCTCGGCGGTCTTGCAACTGACGTTTACCGAAAGCTTGCGGCAGACTGCGTCGGTGGCCAGTTCGGCCATGAGACGGTAGGTCATGAGCTTGCCTCCGATTATGGAGATGAGGCCGTCGATGCCGTCGCGCGTCTTGTGGTCCAGCAACACTATTCCGCGGCTGATGCTGCGCCCGGTAGGGTCGTCGTCGCTGGCTACGAGCGGACGTACGCCGGCGTAGGCGCGCAGTATCCTGGTGCTTGCGAGCGAAGGGCAGAGTGCGCATCCCTCGCGCAGCAGCAGGCTTACTTCTTCGGGGGTGACGGTCATGTGGTCGCACTCCTCGAATGGAATCCTGGTCGAAGTTGTTCCGATAACGGTGACGGTGTCGCCGGGAACCAGGATGTCGCCGTCCGCAGACTTGCGGCAGCGGTTGATGACCGTGTTGTTCACCCTGTGGCCGAATACCAGCAGCGCCCCTTTTGCGGGGTACATGCCGATTGTGATGCCTGCCATTGCCGCAAGCCCCTGGCTCCAGATGCCTGCAGCGATGACGGTCACGTGTGCATGATATTCTGCGGCGAGCCCCGTGCGGGTGTCGAGCACCTTGACTCCGGTGACGGTGTTGCCGTCCATGAGGTAGCCGGTGACTTTGGTGTAGGTGAGTATCGTGGCTCCGTGAATGGCTGCGTCGGTGATGTTTGCGCTGCACAGGCGGAAGGGGTCCACCGAACCGTCGGGAACCTTAACCGCACCTATGAGCCTGGGATTTACGGAAGGCTCGATCTTGATGGCCTCCTCGGGAGTGATGGCGCAGGCTTCGATCCCGGCGTGGTTGCAGGCCTCTACGAATTTCTCCTGATAGTCGAGCCCGTAGCCGGATTCGGCGTCTTCGGGGAGGGTTATGAAAAGGCCTCCTGTATCTTCTATGCAGTTTGATGCGATGGAGCGGAGAATGCGGTTTTCCCTTATGCATTCTTCTGCGGATTCGCTGTCCTTGACGGCGTAGCGGGCTCCTGAGTGAAGCAGGCCGTGGTTGCGTCCCGAGGCGCCCGTAGCGATGTCTTCGCGTTCTACGAGAAGAACCCGAAGGCCGCGCATGGCGCAGTCCCTTGCCGTTCCGGCTCCGGTTGCTCCTCCGCCGATGACGATAACGTCGAAGTCTTTGGTGTTGACCATATGCGGTAGTTATTATAAAAAAAAGGCGGAACCGTAAGCCGGTTTCTGTTTTAGTCTGCCATTTA
This sequence comes from uncultured Bacteroidales bacterium, assembly GCA_946539455.1. Taxonomy (GTDB): domain Bacteria; phylum Bacteroidota; class Bacteroidia; order Bacteroidales; family UBA932; genus Cryptobacteroides. Next base: position 30,906 of record CAMNHL010000017.1, on the reverse strand, counting down.
TCTACGCAACCTACCCCCCGGCATCAGGCGGGCCGCCCTCGACTGCCGGTATATTTGGTCTTGCAGACCCTGGTGCCGTACCCGCCCGGTATCGCTATCGTGCGTCGTGAGCTCTTGCCTCGCGTTTTCACCCTTTCCGCAGAATATGCGGTGGTTATTTTCTGTTACGGCTGGCGTAAGGTTACCCCCACCTGCGCTTTCCGCAGCAGGGCGCCCTGTTCTGTCCGGACTTTCCTCGGCATTGCTGCCGCGACAGACCGTTCCGCCTTAATTCTTTCATGCAAAAATAAGCATTTTTCTGTATATTTGCCACGTGTTGACAGACAATAGACTCAAGATATTCGTAGCCCTGGCCCAGGCGGGCGGTTTTACAGAAGCTGCAAGGCGCCTTGGCATCAGCCAGCCTGCCGTGAGCCAGTGTGCGACGCAGCTGGAGGCCGAGGCCGGTGCTCAGCTGCTTATACGCGGCCGCGCCGAAGTGTCGCTCACACCCCTTGGCGAGCGTTTCCTCTACCATGCCCTCCGCATACTGGCGGAGTACGAATCCCTGGGGCGAGAAATGGCTGGTGAACCGGCTGCTCCGGAACAGGTCGAAATACCGGTCTCAGAGAAACTTACGGCTATTGTCGGCACCGAAAGCGGAAATATCACGATCTCTTTTAAAAGCAAATAATTTTTTTAGTATCTTTGCGCCCAAGTTTAACTAAAATTATCTTTATGAGTAGAGATGAAGAAACTGCTTTTATTCTCCGCAGCTATGCTGCTATGCTCCCTTGCGCATTCGCAAGAGGCTGAGGAAACCGGCAGATATGCCGAGTTTCAGTTGATTCCGCGAATCGATTTCAATCCTTATTACGGTCTGGACAACGGCGGTGACGCATCGAGCGGATTCGGGTACACATTCGGCAACACTTCAATCTACACTGTTCTGGAAGGTGCTTTCTCTGAGCACGTTTCATTTACCTTGAGCAATCATTGGGTCAGCGCAAACCAGCTTGACTGGGGAGAGACCGCCGGCCTGTACACTTCTACATTCTATTCCAATACAAACAACTGGCTCGACGTCCTCACCTTCGACTTCTCCTTCGGCGACTGGACATTCACCCTCGGCAAGGACAGCATCCTTACCGGTGGCTACGAATTCGGCGAGTGGGATTTCGACTGTGACGAACTTTTCGTCGCCGACGACAAAATCCTTTACGGCTCCTATCTCTGGTACAATCTTCCCGCGTACCAGTGGGGCGCCAAGGTGGCTTATAGTCCTTCTGAGCGTACCACGCTCTACCTCCAGATGACTACATCTCCTTTCGGTGAGCGCCCGTTCGCCAGCGGACTGTTCTGCTATTCCGGCATGCTCGAGGGCAGCTACGGTCCTTACTCCAACATGTGGTCGGCATCTGCGATCCAGCGTCTCGACGGCGGCTTCGAGTGGCTCGTAGCCCTCGCCAACCAGGTGGAGTTCGCCGACGACTTCGTCTTCGGCTTCGACTGGTACAACTGCGTGGACATCGATTACTTCGAGGATGTCCCCATCGAGCTCATAAAGGGCAACACCTTCCGTCCCAGCCTCGCATGGGCGCCCTCCGAAACCTTCAACTGCAAGCTCGTGACCAACATCTATTCCCGGGCCAGGCAGCTGTATGACCTCAATGTGGCGGCGGCGTTCCACTATCGTCCCCTGGAATTCCTCCAGGCTCATGCTACCGTCGGATACGACGTCATGACGAAAAGCATTGCCGCCATGGTCGGCGTAAAGGCAAACATCAAGCTCTTCAGTTTGTAGAATGACAGAAGATTATATCATCGACATTCAGCACCTCAGCAAATCGTTCGGCGGCGTAAAGGTGCTGGATGACATCAATTTCTATGTGCGCCGCGGAGAGTTCGTAACCCTTCTGGGCCCCTCGGGCTGCGGCAAGACTACGCTCCTGCGCCAGATCGCCGGTTTCATAGCTCCCGACGAGGGCCGCATCCTCCTGGAAGGCAAGGATATATCGGGCATTCCGCCCTACGAGCGTCCGCTCAATACCGTGTTCCAGCGCTACGCCCTCTTTCCTCATCTTGACGTATTCGACAACATAGCCTTCGGCCTCAAGCTGCAGAAAGTGCCTGCCGCCGAGATAGAGGTCCGGGTCAAGAAGATGCTCAAGATGGTCAGCATGACCGACTACGAAGACCGTTCGGTAGATTCCCTCTCCGGCGGACAGCAGCAGAGGGTCGCCATCGCAAGGGCGCTCGTGAACTATCCCAAGGTCCTGTTGCTCGATGAACCGCTTGCCGCTCTCGACCTCAAGATGCGTAAGGATATGCAGCTTGAGCTCAAGGAGATACACCGCAAGATGGGTATCACCTTCATTTATGTAACGCACGACCAGGAGGAAGCCCTTACGCTTTCCGATACCATCGTGGTCCTCAACGAAGGCCGCATCCAGCAGATAGGTACTCCCACCGACATCTACAACGAGCCCTGCAATTGCTTTGTCGCCGACTTCATCGGCGAGAGCAACATCCTCAATGGCAGGATGATACGTGACCGTCGCGTAGCCTTCATCAAGCACGAATTCGACTGCGTGGACGAGGGTTTCGGCGAAGACGTCCCCGTCGATGTGGTAGTGCGTCCGGAAGACATCTACTTTACCACCGACCCCGCCAAGTGCCAGTTCAAGGCCAAGGTCAACTCCTGCATATTCAAAGGCGTCCACTACGAGATGTGGGTCGATACCGATACTGGCTACGAGCTGATGATCCAGGATTACGACCCTTATGCCGTGGGCACTGAGGTCATGCTCTACATCGATCCCGACGATATCCAGGTCATGCACAAGGAGCGCGTCCGCAACGTCTTCGAGGGCAAAATGGCCGACGAAACCCATGTCGAAATGCTCGGAAGCACTTTCGAATGTCTGCCTCAGGAGGGCATTGCGGCAGGGGACAACGTCCGGGTTGAAGTCCGGTTCGAAGCTGTCGATCTGCTTGACCATCAGGAGGACGGCACGCTCGCCGGCGAGGTGCATTTCCTGCTGTACATGGGCGACCATTACCACCTCACCGTCAAGACCGACGGCGGCGACCACATCTGGGTCGATACCAACGATATCTGGGACAAGGGCGACCTTGTGGGCATCAACATAGCCCCCGAGGGCATCAAGCTGTTCAAGGAGAATGACTAAGCGCAGCAACTGGAGCATCCCGTACCTTATCTTCATGATAATATTCGTGGTGCTGCCTCTCGTCCTCATCGTGCTCTATGCATTCCAGGACGGTACCGGCCATTTTACCCTGGCCAACGTAACCCGCTTCTTCACCGACCGCGACTCCCTGTCCACCTTCGCGCTTTCGCTCGAGGTGGCCATCGAAAATACCCTCATCTGTATCCTGCTGGGCTATCCTGCGGCCTGGATCCTTGCCAACAAGGACCTGAACCGCAGTGCAGTCACGGTGATGCTCTTCCTCATGCCGATGTGGATAAACGCGCTCATGCGTACACTGGCGACGGCGGAACTCTTCAACATGCTCGGTTTCACCCTGGGCAAAGGCACGCTGCTCTTCGGTATGGTGTACGATTATCTGCCGTTCATGATCTATCCCATCTACAACACCCTCATGAAGCTCGACAATTCTTATGCGGAGGCCGCCCAGGACCTCGGGGCTACACCCTGGAAAGTGTTCTGGAAGGTTACGGTACCTCTGTCGATGCCCGGCGTAATGAGCGGCGTCCTGATGGTCTTCATGCCTACGGTCAGCACGTTTGCCATATCTGAGTTCCTCACCAACAACAAAATAAAGCTCTTCGGTACCATCATCCAGGAGAACATCAACTCCAGTATGTGGAACTACGGTGCGGCTCTTGCGTTGATTATGCTGATAATCATCGGTATAACATCCCTTCTGGGGGATAAGAACGAATCTTCTGCCGAAGGAGGGCTCATTTAGGTATGAAGAAAGTTTTCGCAAAGATATACCTGTATTTGCTGCTTGCGCTGCTTTATGCTCCGCTTGTCTTCATAGCAGTGTTCTCTTTCACCGAGTCACGTGTGCTCGGCAACTGGACAGGCTTCTCCACCAAGCTCTACGGCAACCTCTTTACCGGCGGGATGAACGGTGGCTCTTCGCTCATAGCCGCTGTGGAGAACACCCTGCTCATCGCCCTGATAGCAGCGTTATTCTCCACGCTGCTCGGCACCGTGGCGGCAATCGGAATCCATAACCTTAGGGGGCGCAAGAGGGCTGCGATGCAGTTTCTCAACAACATACCGATGATCAACCCCGACATCATCACCGGTGTATCGCTCTTCCTGCTCTTCGTGTTCCTGCACTTCAGCCAGGGTTATACCACTGTCATACTTGCGCATATCACCTTTTGTACCCCGTACGTGGTGCTGAGTGTGCTTCCCAAGCTCTCGCAGATGAATCCAAACATCTACGAGGCGGCGCTCGACCTGGGCGCCCGTCCTGCGCAGGCGCTTTGGAAAGTGCTCGTCCCCGAGCTGCGTCCCGGTATGATTTCCGGATTCCTGCTCGCCTTTACGATGTCGCTGGACGATTTCGCCGTCACTTTCTTCACCCGCGGCACCATCGGACTCGACACTCTCTCAACCTATATCTACACGGACGCCCGCAAGGGTGGACTTACCCCGGAGCTGCGTCCTCTCATGACAATTATTTTCCTTCTCGTACTCGTCCTTCTCGTGGTGTTCAACATACGCCAGGCCCGGACGGCGAAATCCAACGCAAAATGAAAAAAATATTAGCATTTGCCGCAGCGGCCCTGTTTATGGCCGCCTGCTCAGGGGACAGGGATCAGATCCTCAAGGTTTACAACTGGTCCGACTACATCGACGAAAGCGTCATCCCGGAGTTTGAATCCTGGTACAAGGAGCAGACTGGGGAGAACGTAAAGGTCATCTACCAGACCTTCGACATCAACGAGACCATGCTCTCGAAAATCGAGAAGGGACACGAGGACTACGATGTCGTCTGCCCGTCCGACTACATCATCGAAAGGATGCTCCAAAGCGACCTCCTTCTGCCTCTTGACCGCGATTTCGGCGACACTCCCAACTACATCGACGATAATCTTTCTCCCTATATCCGCGACTGCTTCGACAAGATGATAGGCGGCGGCAAGAATGCAAACGATTATTCCGTGGGCTACATGTGGGGAACCACCGGCATACTTTACAATGCAAAGTACGTGACCGACGAGGAAGCCTCCTCGTGGGAAGTGATACGCAACCCCAAGTTTGCCGACAAAATCTTCATCAAGGATTCCGCCCGCGACGTTTTCAGCCAGATAATCATCTACCTGCACAAGGACGATCTGGCCGCTGGCAAGGTTACGCTCGATGAACTCATGCTCGATTCTTCCGACGAGGCGCTTGCCGAGGTCGAGGCCTTCATGAAGCAGGTCAAACCCCTTGTAGCTGGCTGGGAGGCCGATTTCGGCAAAGACCAGATGACCCAGGAACGCGGCTGGCTCAGTCTCAACTGGAGCGGCGACGGCGTCTGGGCAATCGAAGAGGCCGAAGAGATTGGCGTCGATCTGCGCTATGCTCTTCCCAAGGAGGGCTTTACCGTTTGGTTCGACGGCTGGGTCATCCCCAAATATGCCAAGAATATCAAGGCTGCCAAGTACTGGATCAACTTCATGAGCCGTCCCGACATAGTTATCCGCAACGTCGATGTCACCGGTTATGTGTCCGTGAGCGGCGCCCCCGAGGTGCTTGAGGCCTTCACCGACGAAGATTACGAGGCTCTCGACCTTTCTTACTTCTTCGGTCCCGAGGCTGATTCCGTATGTGCGAATCCCGTGCTCTATCCCGACCGTGCCGACATCGAGCGCAGCACGCAGGAACACGACTGGGGCGAAAGGACTCCCCAGCTCGTCGAGATGTGGAGCCGCGTCAAGGGCGACAGCGCAAACAGCATGACCGTCATAGTGGTGGTTGCATTCGTTCTGGCAATCGCAGCATTCGCCATCTACAGCAAGCTTGTCAAGGGACGCAAGAATTCCCGCAAGAAGCGCAGATAAGTCCCTTTCAGTCTTTTCCCGCTGCAACCCCGACAGGCTCTACAGCGCATCGTGCAAGGCGGCCGGCGTCCTCCTCGGAGAGGATTCCGGCCGCTTTCAGCGCCTCCACGCTCCATCCTTCCGGGGGCGTATTGTTCCGGAAAAGAACAATGGAACGGGCAGCCTGCCAGTCCCTTATATATGGATGAAGACGCAGGCTGTCGGCCCCGAGGCTCCAGAGACGGAATGGCTTTGACGGGGCGGAACAGCTTATGAGGTCCGACAGTGCGTCGTACTTTTCCTTGTCGAAACGGTAAATGTCCATCAGCTGCTCCTTGTAGGAGTAGCTGCCCAGCCTTTCGCGGTAGCTCACCATTTTCGATGCGAAATACGGCCCTATTCCCGGCAACTCGTCGAATGCCGCAGAATCAGCTTTGTTGATGTCGGTCTTGGGAATGACGATGAATGGCTCCAGCCGGCGGAATACCGAATCCGAAACCACATAACTCCGTGCAAAGTCGGAGGGTCGCCGGAAGCGGCCTCCGCTGGAGCGGTAGTTGTCTATGGACTGAGCCTGCTTCTCGCTGAATCCCAGGCGTATGAGGTCTTCGACGCTGACGGTGTTGGGGTTGAAGCGGAAGCTCTCTACCCGCCGGGTGGCACGGCGCATGTGCTCCACCGCTTCGCTGTGAGGGGCGTTCCGGCGTATCGTTACAGGGCCTTCTTTTCTGCTTGCACCGTCGCCGTAGCGCTCCGTTAAGCCTCCGGGCGCAACCGCCGCTGCGGATTCCGGGGTGCCGGGGCCGCGGTCGAGCAGACGGGCGGCAAGGGCCGGGTCGATTACGTAGACGGTGTCGGGATTGTCGCGCAGCGATTCTATCCGCAGGGATGCTGCCCGCTGCAGAAAGAGTGCAGACTGATAACCTATTACGAGAAAAGCAAGAGCGATAGCGCCGATTTTGAATACGGATGCCGGAGTGCCGTTATCCTGCGTCTTCTTCCTGTCCATCTTCCTTCCCCTCCTTGTACTTGTTGTGGTGCTCCTTGCGCCCTTCTGCCTTCAGGCCGGCAACCACAATTACAATCTCTCCCTTTGGCTCGGCAGCCTCGAAATGGCTGAGAACCTCGCCGAGCGTGCCCCGGCAATGCTCTTCGTGCAGCTTGGAGATTTCGCGGGCTACCGAACATTCGCGTCCGGGCCCGAAGACCTCGCAGAACTGCTGCAGCGTCTGTACCAGACGCCTTGGTGATTCGTAGAATATCATAGTTCTTGTTTCGTTGGTTAAGGATTCGAGAAGGGTGCGCCGCCCTTTTTTCTGGGGAAGGAAACCCTCGAAGCAGAAGCGGTCGCAGGGGAGGCCGGAGGACACTATCGCCGGTATGCAGGCGGTGGCTCCGGGAAGGGTTTGGACGGGAATTCCTTCCCGGGCGCATTCGCGTGCGAGGAGAAATCCGGGGTCGCTGATGCCGGGCGTGCCGGCGTCGGATATCAGGGCTACGGTAGCTCCGGAAAGAATCTTGTCTTTGACCATGAGCACACTCTGGTGCTCATTGTATTTGTGGTGGGCCTGGAGCTTGCCCTTGATGCCGTAGTGCTGCAGCAATATGCCGCTGGTGCGGGTATCCTCGGCGAGGATGATGTCCGCCTCCCGGAGCACTGAAAGGGCTCTGAGCGTGATGTCGTCGAGGTTTCCGACGGGAGTTGGAACTATGTAGAGAATACCGCTGGGCATATCGAAGTTTTTGTTATCTTTGTGAGTACAAAGCTAAGCAAATGTTTTCAGAAAACCACAAAAAATCCGGCTGCATCGAGGTAGTTTGCGGCTCGATGTTCTCCGGCAAGACGGAAGAACTCATACGGCGTCTCCGCCGTGCCCAGTTTGCCAACCAGAAAATAGCCATATTCAAACCGGCCCTGGACAATCGTTATTCCGACGTGGAAGTCGTTTCTCACGATTTCCATAAAATCACCTCGAAACCCATTGCAGATGCGTCCGAGATGCTGGATGTGGCGGCGGACGTAGAGGTCGTGGGCGTCGATGAGGCCCAATTCTTCGGCAGCAACCTGGTCGATGTGTGCCAGGCGCTTGCCGACAGGGGAGTGAGGGTGATAGTAGCCGGGCTGGATACCGATTATCTCGGAAAGCCATTCGGCCCCATGCCCATGCTTATGGCCGTGGCCGAGGACGTGCAGAAGGTACATGCCATCTGCGTCAAGTGCGGCAACCTCGCCAATCACTCGCACCGTCTTTCCAAGAGCCAGGACCTTGTGGTGCTGGGCGAGAAAGACATCTACGAGCCCCTTTGCCGGGAGTGCTACAACAAAGCCATCAAGGGAGAAGCTTAGCCTTTACGTCCACAAGACACTCCTCTTCCATCATGCCGCGGGGGTTCGTTCCTGCAACTCCCTGAGGTACGGGTATCCCCAGCTGGGCGAACAGCCATTCCCAGTATCCGGGCATCGTGCCGTCGGGCGCCAGGAAGTTCATAGGGGCTTCGCTGAAGATGTGTTGCCCGTCGGGAGTTATGTAGCTGTCGCGCACCAGCTCGGTGCAGTATCTGGCAGTATCGCATGGCACGAACGAGTTATTGTATCTCAATCCTATGAAAGTCTTTGCGTTGCGGACGAACTGAGCTACGCCCGTGGTGTCTCTCAACCGTTTGATGATAAAACTCGGGCTCGCTCCGCCGCGCAGCTTGAAGTCGGCGATCAGCGTGTCCAGAGGGTGCCTGTCCACTCCGTGCTTTAGGGTGGCGTCTATGACCCAGATGCTGTCGCCCCGGGCCTCCAGGATTGCGGTATGGATGATGTTCAGCGGCTCTCCTTTCGAGGTGGCCTCGCCTATTGCGTCGGTCATGGAGCCTTCGGCGCTGTAATCGGCCGGAATGCCTATGAACAGCAGGTCGCCGGTTTTGATTGTATCACGTGAGCAGGAAATTGCTGCGATAATGGGCAGAAGCGATAAAAAAAGTCTTTTCATAATGCCGCAAAGATAAGGTAAAATTTGTATTTTGGCACCGAAAGAATTAACTTTCGGAATTCAACTCAGAACGGTATGGCAAAAAACAACATAGGCAATTTCTTCCGCAACCTCCTCAATCTGTCCGACTATGTTGACCTGGAGGGCGCCGGCCTTTCGATCAGGAAAAACGTTTATTTCCGGGGCCCCAACGTATTCATTCTCGCATGCGCCATCGTCATCGCGTCCGTGGGGCTCAACGTCAATTCCATCCCTGTGATCATCGGCGCCATGCTCATTTCGCCCGTCATGGGTCCTATTCTTGGATTCGGATTCAGCCTGGGCGTGCGCGACAGCCAGCTGCTCAAGGATTCGCTCCGCAACTTCGGAGTGATGGTTGCTATAAGCATACTTGCGTCCACCTTATTCTTCCTTCTGAGCCCGCTCAATCTTGAGCATCCCACCGAGCTGCTTGCCCGTACAAATCCTACCATTTACGACGTTCTTATCGCGTTGTTCGGCGGTTTTGCCGGCATCCTGGAGAACTCGCGCAAAGAGAAGGGCACAGTGCTTTCTGGTGTCGCCATCGCTACGGCGCTCATGCCGCCGCTTTGTACTGTGGGTTACGGCCTGTCCATCCTCAACTGGGGCTACGTGCTTGGCGCTGCCTATCTATTCCTCATAAACAGCGTATTCATCGCGCTTGCCACGTATCTGGGAGTCAAGTATCTCAATTACCCGGCGGTGGTTTCTGACGTCGATTCGCGTCGCAGCCTTACGGCGAGGGCCGTTGCAGTAGTGCTCGTGATTCTTATCGTGCCGAGCGTCTTTTCTGCAGTAGATATCATCAAGGACAGCAATTTCAAGATCCGGGTCGAGCGTTTCGTGGGCGACAACAAGTCGATCGGACGGGGATTCATCTACGATTACGAGATCGACAGCAGCGCGGAACCGTCCAAGGTGGTAGTGTTCCTTGCCGGCGGTCAGCTTAGCGGAGAAGAGCGGGAACGCCTTTATACATCTGCCGCTTCGCACGGCATAGACCCCACAAGGCTTGTAATCCGCGACGAGGCTTCTGCAAGCCAGGACAAGGTCTCGGATTCGGAAATAATAAAAGGAGTACTTGAGTACTCCAATAACAGGATTGAGGAACTGCTGGACTCGATTGCGGTCCTTAATTCCAGGCTGAACGCTTATCGTGAGCTTGGCCTCGACAGCCTGCTCGTCCGTTAGTCGGTGTCTTTCCTGAGCGTTTCGATGATGCCGTCGAGCATCTCGAAAAGCGCCGGTACCGATGTGGGCGTGAGTGCGTTGCATACCAGACGGCCTCCGATTTCCATAGGTATGCATTCCATCTGGCTTTCCAGTTCCCGTCCTTTCTGTGTCAGGCTGACGAGGACCTGACGTCCGTCTGCGCTCTCGCCGCGCCTGCGCTGTACCAGACCGGCATTTTCCATGCGTTTGAGCAGGGGAGTGACGGTGTTGGTCTCCAGCAGCAAGCGGCTGGCGATATCGTTGACAGGCTGTGAGTCCTTCTCCCAGAGCACCATGAGGGTCAGGTACTGCGGGTATGTCAAGCCGTAGCGCGAGAGCATCGGATGGTATGCCTGGGTGAGCAGGCGTGATGCGCTGTATAGCCTGAAGCACAGCTGGTTGTCGAGTTTGAGCGCTTCTTTCATCGTTTAGAGCATATTCTGGATGTCCTTCTCCATCTTCTCGGGAGTCACGGTAGGGGCGTAACGCTTGATGGTCTGACCGTCGCGGGAGATGAGGAACTTGGTGAAATTCCACTTGATGGCGCTGCCGAGCAGTCCCTTGGTCTCTTCTTTGAGATACTTGTAGATGGGGTGTGCTCCTTCACCGTTGACCTCGATCTTGCTCATGAGGGGGAAGGTCACGCCGTGATTGAGGCGGCAGAATTCTGCGATTTCGGCATCGGAGCCCGGTTCCTGATGGGCGAACTGGTCGCAGGGGAAGCCGATGATGACGAGTCCCTGGTCCTGATACTTTTTGTACAGTGCCTCGAGGCCGTCATACTGGGGAGTGAAACCGCATTTGCTTGCGGTGTTGACAATCATGAGAACCTTGCCTTTGTACTGGCTGAAGTCCACCTCGGCGCCTTTGTTGTTGAGGGCCTTGAAATCATAAATCGTTGCCATTTCTTTGTTGTTTTGGGGTTGTGCGCAGGTAAATACTTTCATTTTTATTAAAGCTGTGCTGTGAGCCAGTTCTGCAGACCGATTTTCTCTGCGAGTTCTATCTGCTGCTCGCTCCAGTACATGTCTTCCTCTTCGTCGTGTTCGGAATACTTGGAGCCGAGTTTACTGAAACCCTTTGAAGCAAATACCTTGCTCTGGACCCTGTGCTGGAGGGATTGTGCGGCAAGGCCGGTGGCGTAAGCCTGAAGAATTTGGATAGATTTCTGTGTGTCCATGGTATATTGTTTTATTAGTTTATATCGTTCACGACACAAAGGTAAAAATAATTTTTTATATCGCAAGCGATATTTCTAAAAAAGAACAATTTGTTTAATACTTTCTTAGCTTGGTTATTTACTGAGATAACCTTTTTGGAAAGCGCCGGGGAAGAGGAACTTGGATATGCGGTCCGGGAACTTGACGAGCAGGTATTCGTTATCGAGGTTTATGACTTTACCTGGGCCGAGGCTCTTGTGCGTTACTGTATCGCCGATCCGAAGGCTCTCCCAGGGTTGAGTATCAGATTTTGTAGCATGCTTGTCATCATTGTCGCCAATGTCATCCTTAGCCGGTTCCGAGCCGGCGAAAGACCTATCGTCGTCCAACATCGCCGTATCGACTGCGGTATCCCAAAGGCCGACGACTGTACCGCTGTGCTTGTCGATGCCGGTATATTCCAGGGAGGAGTCTTCGTAGCGCTTGAACTTATAGACGGCGTCGTTCATCAATTCACTGTTGAAGACGCCGAGGCTCACCAGCAGACTGAAATCCTTGAGTGTGAGTCCTGTGACCTTGCGGAAGAGTTCCGGCTCCAACTGCTCGATAACGTCTTTGAGGCAGTACTCACGGTAGTCGGTGAGATACATAAAGACCGGAATGCGAGAGGCAAACTTGATCAGTTTCTCCTGGATTTCCTTGCGCTTGCTCTTGTACTCTTTCTCCTCCTCGGTGAGCTGCTTCTTCTCTTTCTGAGTGAGGTCGTCACCCTTATCTTTCTTAGTGTTCTTGACGTGCTCGGACTTGTTGATGATGGTCTCGATGTCGGTGTTGAGGTTGCGGAATCCCTCGATGTTCATCAGGGCCTTCATCGCTTCCGGATTGTTCATCAGGCGCTGGAGGGTGGCGTTGTCCACGTTTACCAGGACGGCGCTCTCCCAACGGCGAGCCAGCAGCGTGGCCGTGGTTCCGCTCATCGCCATGTCCAGCACACCGGCGGCGTCGATTTCCTTCATGGAGGAGCCGTCATAGGCCAGGATGGGCAGGAACTTGATGAACTGCTCCACCTTCTTTTCCGGGTTGGACTCATGGACATTCAGCTGGCAACTGTATTCCTCTACCTGACGCAGAGCCCGGTTGGGAGCAAAGTCAAAGACGTAGCAGAGGGGTTTTAGGATGACTTCGTCGCCTGACTCGTCCTTGGCGGTCCAGGGAGACTGGACGCGGAAGGCAGCCTGGAAATAGGTCTCCGGCGAGGTGGTGTTGCGGAGCATCATAATGCCGGTCCAGGGCTTCACTGTGATGCCTGTAGAGAGTTTGCCGCAGGAGAGAGTGATGGTCTTGGACTCCTGAGGATCTTCCATCGCGTTATAAACCGGTTCAACGGCGTGAGCGCCCATGCCTGCATCATGTCCGGCGGCGACAATCACTTTGTATTCGTCGTAGAAGCGGTTGGAGCGCTTGCGGAGAAGTTTGGCCATCGCGCGGCAGGCGGCTACGGAAGGCAGGAACCAGTATGTGTGCTGCAGATAGCTGAGCAGGCGGGAATCGGAGAAGGGCATCGGTGGCTTCTCGGTGCCCAGTTTGAGCTCTGTGACGATGTTCTCCGTATAGGCCCCGCGTATGAGGTCCAGCCACTTCTGGACATATTCTTCGTGCAGAAAATAATCATCTTCTGCACGGAAGAACTCATTCAGGTCAAACTCGTCGAACTCACCCTGGGCGGCAATCTCGCGGATGCTGTCGGGCAATTGATACGTGAGCATGACCATCTTGGGCAGTTGGGCGTATGGATTCTTCGGACCTGTCCAGGCCTCTTTGGCGGCCTGTTCGTCGCTGTATGTCCAGTTGTAAATCTGTTCCTCGATGAATTCGCCGGTCGAGATGGCACGGAATGGCGTTCCGGAAAGATAGAGGTAGGCACCGGTACGCAGCGGCATAAGTCCCTCGTCGTACATCTCACGGGCTTCCAGTTCACGAGGGGTGTCTGCATCTTCGCTGATGATTTCTCCCGCTTCCTCGGCACGGCGCAGGGCCGGGTCTTTCTTGTCGTAGTAGTTCTTGGCATTCTTTCCCCAGGCGCCGTAATGGTATTCGTCCAGGACGATGCAGTCCCACTGAACGGTCTGAATCCATTCGTTGGTGGCCTTGATACCTCCGACGGCATTCTTGCCCAGTACATCCTGGAAAGAGGCGAAGCACACGAAGGGCTTGCGCTCATTGACGTAGTTGAATTCCCTGTCCTCCTGCTTCTGGCAGAACTGCCAGCCTTCGAAGTCTTTGTGCGTGAGAAGGTCTTCCTCCCATGCCGTCTTGACGGCGGGTTTGAAGGTAAGCACCAGTATTTTCCTCCAGCCCATCCTGAGTGCGAGCTGATAGGTGGTGAAGGTTTTGCCGAAGCGCATCTTGGCGTTCCAGAGGAAGTGAGGGATGAGACCCCGTTTGGCGGGATCTTTCTTGAAAGCATTGAAATAAGCCGACGTCTTCTCGACGGCGCGTTCCTGCTCCGGACGCATCGGGAAATCGTAGATGCGGTCAATCATCTGGTCTTTCCCGGCTACGGCCGTGGCGATGGCCTGCTCCACCTTCTTCACGTCGCACACGAACCATTCGCCCTCAGGATTACGGATATGGTCTTTGCGCAGGATCTTGTGGATGAGGTGGTCGTCGAAAGAAGTGCCGTCCTTTCGCATAGCGGGGTGCTTCAGGACTATGCGGTACTGGATGTTTCCGGTCTGGTTCTGCTCCCGTACGCGGGTCTCTACGTCGCGCGTGGTATACCCGACCTTGAGCCAGCCCTTATGAGCCGGATACCCTATGTGCTCATAGGCGTAAATGGTCGGGGTCTCGGCGACTTTATTCCTGAGTAGGTCTTGTGCTGCCATAGCTTTCTATTGTTTTGCGCTTGAGAATATCGGCAGAAAAATCTTGGAGAATCGATTTTTTTTTCTCACCTTTGCGACAGTGATATGAATATCCGCCCTGCGGATTGTTAGAGCTTCAATTTACGGCATTTCAGCCCTCACTGAAATGCCGTTTCTATCTCAAAGAAAGTTAATAAAGGGGTCAAGGTGAAGGCGCATAAGCGAATTCGCAATGGCAAGGTCGTGAAGGTCCGTTCGTACTACCGTTGCGTTGAGGGACGCGGGGTAGTATCCGGGCAGATCTTCATGTAAGGTTCTTCCAATTCGACCTTTGGCCCCGGGGAGAGTTTCGGCTCTCCCTTTATTCTGCCGATATTTCAAAGAGCGCTGTTTGGGTATTCTGTAATTCTGAGCGGCTCATGTCATTCTGAGCGAAGCGAAGAATCTATTCCATCGGCCGAATCATAGATTCAATAAACGCGATTTCTTCTTCGTTGAGTCCGTATTTTTTGTAAAGCATTTCGTCGGTCCATGGGTGGGAAAAGTCTTGTAATGGGACATAAGAATATGTTTTTTGTGTCATATTTTTGTTTTTTCTGATCCCAACCAATATCCTAAAGAATTTTGTACGCATATACTTCGAAACTATTACAGCCTCTTCTTTAGTCTCAAAAGGGCCAACCGCTAAGAAAGTTTCGGAGCAAACCATGTCAGTATCCCCAAATTCGGCCTTCCCAATTATTCTGGCTGGAATTGGATTCCCGATTTGCCCTGCTGCTCCATCTGCTTTTGAAATAAACAATTTATATTTGCCTATGTACTCTTTCCCTCTAACCAGAGTGTATCCTTTTATTAATGATCGTATTACTCTTTTTGAATTATATCGGCATAATATACGTAGCTCTGCTGCTGATAATGAAGTTACATCTTCTATTTTGTCGCTTATTCCAAACGGATTTCTGGGAGACACGATTGTGTCGAATGTCTTTTCCCCATGATGCTGTACTTTATTCAGAATTCTAATTAGATTCGGATCCCTTATGACTATATCACTTGTGCCATCTTCGTCCAATGTCTTAACGGAATGTAAAACATTTTCATTTGATTGGTGCAAAAAGTAATCACAAGCTCCAGGTTGTTCCCGTGCCCATAAGAAGTAACAAACTCCACCTTCGATGCTCACACCCGAAAAGCATTGCGATGCGTCAAGGAAGTCATGAAGAACACGTATTCTCCTATCTTTAATCATATTCGCCCGAAAGCTATCGAGACCTTTTCCTCCAGTCATCCATCGAGATGGGATAATCATTGTTAAATAGCGTGGTTTAAGCTTTTGTGCCTGACAAACAAATTTGTCGTAAATTGCTTTTGCACTTGAACCGGTTCCTCCGCCATCATTCAATTGATACGGCGGATTACCGATGATTACGTCAAACTTCATATCTGGAAAGAATTGCTTTGGGTTGTCTGTGTGTATGAACATGTAGGCATATTGCTCTGCCTGCGAGCCGCGGTCATACACCTGCTGGGAAGCGCCGCAGTATCTGCATTTGCCGTTCTCCCAGCTATGGGAGCGATTGGCGTAGAGGATGTTGCCGTTCTCTGTCGAGAAGTGTGATACGCTGTACTTTCCGTTGGCCTTCTTGCTGCAGTATACGCTGCGCCGAGACAGGTACGATGTTAGCTCCGTGATGGCTATGCCGAAGACCTGGTTGTGCAGGATGTGATCGATCCGCTTCTGGCGGTCTGGCATCTGCGATTCCAGTCCGCGGTCCAGCCGCTTGACGATTTCCCTCAGAAAAACGCCGCTCTTGGTGAACGGGTCCAGAAACTTGGTGTGCGGACTTCTGAAAAGGTCTTGCGGAAGCAGGTCAAGGACACGGTTCGCAAGCTCAGGCGGGGTGAATACTTCGTCGTTGCTCAGGTTGGCTATGCAGTTGAGTACGTCGGGGTTGTAGGAATTATTCGCCATAGGCAGAAGCGCTGATTTTCAGAAAGTTGACTGGAGGAAAGGTTTGTGCCGGAAGGTCGGAGAACAAACCGTCGCTTTCGTATTCGCCCACGAGATAAGAGAATTCGTAGTCGCGGCGGACAACCTTGCCACCGCCGATAAAGCCCCATTCGCTGATATGTATCCATTCATCCGGCTTGTCCACCCGCTTGTAAGTGAGGGCGTCGCCGTGGATGATGTTTTTGGAGAGGATATAGCGGGCAGTCTCGACACAACTGTCCTTGCATTTGGCCATGAAAAGGACCTGGTATTGCTCCTTAAAAAAGTTCAGGAGGCGCTCTCGACAGACGGTGGCATTATCTGCCAGGAGTTCGATGCCGTAGATGCTGGACAGGGCCCAGATGGCATCGTGCTCGTATTGAAGTTGGGTGTATTGCCCCGCTTTTACGCGGGAAGCGCAGATTGCGAGTTTGCGTCTTAGGATTTCAATCAGGAAGTTGCCGTCTCCGCAAGCGGGCTCCAGGAAACGGGAGTCTATCCGCTCCGTCTCCGCCTTCACAAGGTCGAGCATCGCGTTCACTTCGCGGGGATTTGTGAATACCTCGCCGTGAGCCGACACCCTCTCCTTGGACTTGATTTGGGTGCCCATTCTGCGCTTTCGCTTTTATAATAGCGAAAGCAACTTACCGGATAAAGGGCCTGTTAGTACGCAAAAAACGTGGACGCTTCTCATCCACGTTCCAGGTACTTGGCAGGACCCTCCCATTAAGATAAGTCACGTCCACGCGAAAGCGCAGACGTTTACTGACTTATCCGGATAATGGTTGTCTATTACTGCCAAGTTTTAGAACGTTCCGAATAAATAGCAAACGCTATATTCTATTTTTACATTACTCTTATGTAGTATTGTACCCGCAAATGTAATAATTTTTGTTAAAATATAACAACCGTTCTCTCAAATCCCACCTTTAGATAGAAGCGGGCCGCAGTTGGATTCAGCGGGCCTTTCGGAGCACCTCGCATTTGACCCTGAACCAGTTGTTCTTGCCGTCCTCCATGACCCGGTATTCGGGGTGGTTGCCCCAGGAGGCGGGACGGTCCTGCAGGACGTTGTCTTCACGGGTGTCGTTGGGAATGTAGGGTTCCAGGAGCTTCTGCCATTTTTGGATCCTCGTTGTGCTGGCAGCGAAGTTAAAAAGATCGAGCCCGTCTAAGGATAGCTGATGGAGGTAATCGGTGTACATATCCCGGAATTCCTTTATGCTGAGCAGTTTGCTTATCAGCGTGCAGCGTTTCATGCCCCAGTTGTAAGGATCGTGACGGCCCGAATCGCTCTGCACGCCGCAGTTGTTGGAGGTGCCGAGAGTATTGTCGTAGTCGTACGGCAGCATGTAGAAACGGTATTTCTCCGGGTCGCGGGAGTTGAAATATATATAGAAATTATTGGTGTTGTTCCAGTAGTCGTCCCAATGCCCTACAGCCACGTTGGCTGCGTACATCTTGAGCAGAAGCGGGACGTCGACAGCCTCCTGTACCCATTGCCGGAACTCGTCTCCCTTAAGAGAGTTGAACTTGGAGATGAAGCCCCGCAGCTGCTTCTTTGCTGCTTCGAATGCCACAGGGTCGTCGTCCTTCAGTTCGTAAGCGTAGTTCCCGCTGCTGTTGTCGTCGAGGTGGAAAAGGTTGCCGGAGGTGCCGGAGAGGTCGGCCCCGATCGAGCATTTCCAGAGGAAGCCGTCGGGCGAGCCGAATTCGGGACGCCGCTTGAGGTACTGCCTGTCGATGGATTCAACCATCAGGTAAACTCCATAATAAACCTTTTGCTGGCCGTTGTCTATGCTGAGCCTGCACCAGGAAGACTCCGGCGCTGTCCAGACTCCGTAACGCGACAGCAGGTCGTAGCAGTAGTGCTCCCTGATGTACGTGGGGTCGTCTTTGGCGTACTTGAGGTTGATGCGGCGGAATCCGTCGATGTCGGTGTTGGATTCCACGAACTTGCGCGTGTGGAGACCGGCGTGGAAGTGCCGAAAGCGCCCGTCGACGGTCTGAGGACGCCTGCGCGAAGTCTGCCCCCTGAGCCTCAGGCCTGCGTCTTCAATCTTGAGCAGGCGTTTGCTCCGGAACTCTATGTTGCAGCGTACGTATTCCTTTGTGCCGCTGTCGGCGTCGTACAGGTCCAACAGCTTCTGCCATTCGGAGTGCCGCAGCGACAGGGAAAGCTGGGGCAGCGCGGTGTCGTTAAAAAGGGTGGGGGAGCTTTGCGTTGCGATTTCGTCCTTCTTGCAGGAACATAGCGCAAGAAGGAGCAGGGACAGCGACGGCAGCAGGCGGAATTTCATTGGACGCTGCTTACGGTATCGTCTATCGCTGCCAGTTCGGCCTGCGAGAAGACAGTGTTGCGTAGGGCCTTCAAGTTGTCTTCCAGCTGACTTACGCGGCTGGCTCCAACGATTACGCTGGTTACCAGATCGTCTTTGAGACACCAGGCGAGCGCCATCTGGGCGAGGCTCTGCCCTCTGAGTGCTGCTATCTCGTTGAGCTTGACGAGGGCCGAATGCATGGCGGGCGTGAGTGCGGACGATTTGAGGAAATGCTCGCGGGCCATGCGTGAGTCGGCGGGTATGCCGTCCAGGTAACGCCCGGACAGGAGACCCTGGGCGAGAGGGGAGAAGCAGATGAATCCGGCGCCGCAGTCGCGTGCCTGCTGCAGTATGCCTTCTTTCTGGGGCTCACGGTTGAGGATGTTGTAGCGTCCCTGGTAGACCAGGCAGGGCACATCCCTGTCGGACAGGTACTTATATGCAAACTGGGCGGCCTCGGGGGGGTATTTTGATATGCCTACGTATAGCGCCTTGCCGCAGCGTACTATATCTACGAGAGCCTGGAGCGTCTCTTCGAGGGGAGTCTGGGGGTCGAAGCGGTGCGAGTAGAAGAGGTCCACGTAATCCAGGTTCATTCTCCGCAGGCTCTGGTCCAAGCTTGCCATCAGGCTCTTGCGCGAGCCCCATATTCCGTAGGGCCCGGGCCACATGTCGTATCCGGCCTTGGTGGAGATGAACAGTTCGTCCCTGAAAGGAGCGAAAGATTTCTTCATTATGACTCCGAATGTCTCTTCCGCGCTGCCGTAGGAAGGGCCGTAGTTGTTGGCAAGGTCGAAATGCACTATGCCGTGGTCCAGGGCGTAGTGTGCCATTTCCAATGAATTGGCCAGGGGGTTGACGTCTCCGAAGTTGTGCCAGAATCCCAGGGATATAGCGGGCAGCATGATTCCGCTCTTGCCGCATCTGCGGAAGACCATACCGTTTTCGTAACGGTCGGCGGCGGGAGAATAGACAGGATTTACCATATAAGCCGCAATTTAACATTTTTCCCCTTTCAAACCTAATAATATCGTCACAATCTGCTTGTTGTATTGGAGAACAGCGCAGACTCTGGCAGTTTTTTTGCAGAAAAACAGTGCAACTGAGTACTGTAACATGGACCATCTGCCTCTTTCTGATATTCCGATGCTGGTGTCAAGCATCAACTTCCTCCTTCGTGACGAAGAGTTCGAGAACCTCGACCAGATCTGCTATTGCTATGGCATTGAGCGCGAAGAGATGGACCGCATCCTCGCAGACGGGGGCTATGTTTACATGGAAAACCTCAACTGCGTGAAATGAGTCATCCGGACAGGAATACCATCGAACTTGCATACGCCTTCTTCCACCAGAAGGCGAAGGTTTACAAGTATTCGGGCTCGGAGCGCGAGAAGGATCACATCGAGGACGTTATCGCCGCGTACGCAAATTCCATGTCGCCGGCTCTCTATGCCGCTCTGTCGGAGGGGGACGATGCCTATCTGAAAGAACACAGCACCTTCGGACGGCAGCTCGAAGATGCAATAGCCAAGATGGAACGCTGGCTTGCCGAGAGCATGCCATAGTTTCAAACAAAAACGCCCCTGAAGCACGTTCAGAGGCGTTTTTGGAGGTGCGTAGCGGAATCGAACCACTGTGACAGGTTTTGCAGACCTGCGCCTAGCCACTCGGCCAACGCACCGTTAGGATTGCAAATGTACGGTTTTTATTTGAATTTGCAAAATTTAGCTTCTCTTTGATGGTTCATTCGTCCGTGCGGCATTGTGAAAAGTTGCGGCCCAGTCTTTCAAGTTATTGTGTGAGTGAAGAAAACGAAATGTTGCGAAAATTTTTGATTAACTCTAAGTGCTTGATAATTAGATATGGTAAATATTTTTTAAAAAATTTTCAAAAAATATTTTGCAGAATAAAAAAAAGGTTGTACCTTTGCAGTGGGTTGAATGATGAGGGTTCTCCTCACAGCCTATTGGTTATTAGTTTTAGTGTTATTAATTATGTGGTTAGTATGAGTTGTTGTCGTGAGACACCAACTCATTTTCTTTTATACCCTATCCGTCAGAACTGGAAGTAGATAAACGGCTGAGAATCAGCGGTAACGAACTGATACAGGAGAAGTACCGCCGCAGCGGTGACCACTGCCATCGCAGGCAGCGGCAGCGAGGCGAAGCCAAGCCGGTAGCGCCGTTTCCACCTTGCAGGGAGCAGGTGGACGATGAGTCCCGCCACTACCAGGGCGAACACTTTCCAGTAGGCACCCAGCACGTCGGGGATGACAGAAAGGTCCCAGGCCGTACCGATTTGCGACACCATGTTCTTTGCCGTATTCCACGCCACCTGATTTGCAGTTGCCGGGTCGAGGTTCGAACCGCTGCGGAAGAACAGGCGGGGGAAGGGTATAAAGGGAAAAGTCTGTGCTATGGCCCAGACGGTGCCGAGCCATGCGGTCCATGCATTGCGTCCGCGGGGCTGTATCCTCAGGCTGTCCATCCCCGATGATGGCGCTCCCATTGCGTCGGGGCGCACGCAGTGATATATAAAGCGCACCAAGGTGCCCGCGAACAGCACTGCGGTCCACACGCTGAGTATCCTCCATATCGGTTCCGGATAAAAGTGCGCGACCACACCAAGGCCGAGGGCGCAGAGCCCTGTGAGAACGAGCCGCAGCCACCATTTCATATCTTTCCAGAGTATGTAGATGACCATGCCGATGCCGTTGAGGCCTCCCCATATTATAAAGTTCCAGCTGGCTCCGTGCCACAGTCCGCCGAAGAGCATGGTTATGAAGCGGTTGATGTTGGAGAACAGCTTCTTGCGGCTCCCTTCGCGGAAGTGTGCGAGGAGCAGCATGGACATGCCTGCCGCTACCGTGATTGCCGAAACCACCCAGCTGCCGGACAGGATGAGGGCTATGAGAGCGAACAGGATGATCCAGAAATAGGTCCCGAACGAAGCCCTGCGGTTGCCGCCCAGAGGGATATAAAGGTACGACTTGAGCCAGCGGCTGAGCGACATGTGCCAGCGCCTCCAGAAGTCCTGGGCGTTGGGTGCTTTGTATGGCGAATTGAAGTTGGTGGGCAGGTAGAAACCCATGAGCATAGCGACGCCTATGGCTATGTCGGTGTAGCCCGAGAAGTCCGCATAGACCTGGAGGGAGTAGGCAAACAACGCGGCAAAGTTCTCGAAGCCGGTGAAAAGCAAGGGGTTGTCGAATACGCGGTCGATAAAGTTGACGGCCAGGTAATCGCTAAGAATAATCTTCTTGCCCAGGCCGTTCAGAATCCAGAATACGGCGATGCCGAACTGCCTCCGGCTCAGTGAAAACTTCTTGTACAGCTGCGGTATGAATTCCGAAGCCCTCACGATAGGTCCTGCCACAAGCTGGGGGAAGAAGCTCACGTAGAAACCAAAATCGAGGATGTTGCGCACCGGTTTGACATCGCCCCTGTAAACATCTACGCTGTAGCTGATTATCTGGAAGATGAAGAACGAAATGCCGACCGGCAGCACTATCCTGTCAACGTCGAAGCGCTCGCTTCCGCTTAACATGTTGCCAATCTGGGCGAAGACGTCGGTGACCTTGAGTTCGAGCCCGGTGAGCGACGATACCACGTCGGCAAAGAAGTATGCGTACTTGAAGTAGCTCAGTAGCCCCAGGTCGATGACTATGCTTGTTATCAGCCACGCCCTTCGCTTCCAGCTGCCGGGCGCATGCCTTGTCATCCGTCTGGCGATAAAGAAATCGGAGCAGATTACGAACAGCAGGATGAGTATCGACAGCCCGCTGGTCTTGTAGTAGAAGAACAGGCTTGCGAAGAACAGGAAAGCGTTGCGCAGCAGCTTCTTGCTGCCTACCAGCGCAAACACCGCATACACCACGCCGAAGAACGCCCAGAAGTAGAACTGGGTGAATACAAGCGGCGAAGCCGGATCGTATGCGAATATCTGTCCGAACATCTTACATCCGGCATTTGTCGATAATGGCCCTGTATAGCAGGTCGCCAAGCATCTCGTATCCTTCGCGGGTAAAGTGCAGGCGGTCTTTCTTCATAAGGGAGGCATCGCGCCACACGCTTGCACTGCCGTTTCCTCCCATCATGCCGAAAAGGTCCCATACGGCTCCGTCGTATTCCCGTGCAAGCTCCCTCATGGCTTCGCGCACCGCCGGTCCGTTGTCGTTGTGGACCATACCCCTGCGCACGTATCTCCAAGAATCGTTGTTTGTTATGAAAAGCAGCGCGCAGTCGGGATTCTCTTCCAGGATAAGGTCGATGAGCCTGCGGTAATTTGCCTTGAACTTCTCTGGATTGAATCTTTCCCGGGGGCAGGTGGAGTCGTTGATGCCCAGCCCGAGTATCACCAGGTCGGGGTGGACAAGCGACATCTGGCTGCGGAATTCCGGGCAGCGCTCCAGCCATGTATTGGTCCTGGCGCCGTTGACTCCGGTGGATATGTATCTTAGGCCGCCTGTATAGATGCTCTCGGGAAGCAGTCCTGTTATGGTAAAATGCTGTCCTTCCCGGAGCCTGAGTTCGATCCTCACAGAATCCTCGGGCTGCTCGAATTCGGCCATGAAACCGTCCAGCACTGTGTCCTGCTCGCAGACTGTCTCTCCCGAGCTGGTCAGTACGACAGGTCTGACGAGGGAATCGGAAGCCTGGGCGATTATGTGCAGCCCGGTGAAAGGTTCCGGCATCCTGAGCGAGAATGCCGCAAGTGTGTCGCAGGTATATGCCGCTATCCCCATTATTCCGAATGCAGGCTCGACGGGAAAGTCGCTGCTGGGGTTGGAGCTGCGCGAGCCCCTCCATTCGCCTTCGCCGTAAACCGAGTATGAGCGATCGTAGTTGGTGTGAGCGAGCAGATAGGGGAAGATGAATCCTCGGCTGCCCCTCGGATAGAGGCCAAGGGAGTCGAAGTTGTGCCTTATGCGCGAGGAAAACCATCCTGCCTGAACGTGGGAACCTCCTATGTGCCAGATGGTTGCGCAGCTGTCTTGGTGCTCCCTGCATGCATGCAGTTTGCGTGCAAAGCTGGCCATACGCTTTCCTTCACCGGGCATCTCAAGGGGCCATGCGTCCTGAAGCGCGCACTCGGGCGGAGTCTGGCCGGGAGCGTAAATGCCGGCGAGGGCAAGCAGCAGTATCAGGGCGATTCTCTTCATTCTGCCTTCCTGCCGTTTCTCCAGAGATAGTAATCGTAATACAGCATTATGGACTGCAGCAGCAGGTCTCCTATGGCTTCGGCGCCCTTGGGCGTAAAGTGTACGTAGTCGCTGCCTGCGAGCTGTGGACGCGCCTTGACCCACTTGACCATGGAATTCTCTCCACCCATCGCCTGATACATGTCCCAGTAGGCTGCACCGCAGTCAAGCGCCGCCGTCTTGAGCGAATCGACCATCATGGGAAGGTGCGGATAGGTCTGCATGCGGCCCTTTACGCTGGTGGACATGTCGGACGGACCGACGAAAAGGATGAACGCGTCGGGCGCGAGTGCCTTGAGGTGGCGCAGCTGCTTCTCCAGAGAAGCCTTGTATTCCGAGATGGCCTTGGCCGTTTTGCGGTAGGGCATGGAGTTGCCGCCGAACTGAAGTATAATCATGCGGACGTTGTCGGTCCTCACGTATTCCTTGATTTGGGCAGAATTCATCCGGGTGAAGATGGTGCCGGAACAACCTCTCATGGGGATGTTGTCGAGGCTCACGCCAAGTGAATCATCTAACTGATAGCCATATATGTCGGCGCTGCCCCAGGTGCTGAAGCGTATGCTGGAAGTGCTGTCCCGCAGCGGGATGACCAGCCTGCTGACGCCGGATTCGCCGGACGAGGGGGCGATTTTGTACTGCCGGCCGCCCATTTTGAGGTTCAGCGAAGATATGTTGCCGGCAAGAATGGTGAAGCGGTTGAAGTATCTGCCGGGACCCTTGTTGCCCTTGACGGCAGCTGCAGTGGTGAATACGCTGGTATCGATCCGGGCGAGCTGACCCATGATGCCGTACTTGCCTGCAGAACGGCGGGTGCCTTCTCCGAATACGAGGGCGCGGCCGAGCGTTGCGGTAGATGTCTGGGCGAAGCCCTGGGTGTAATAGGGACGCCCGAAAGGCATAAGGCCGGGACCGCCGCCGCCGAACCTCTCCTGCAGTCCGTTCCGGAGCGTGGAAGAGATGCGGCCCTCTTCTATCTGGGAATCGCCGTAGTGCAGGATACGTACGTGCTCTTTATCGGCATTCTCAAAGGATTCGAATACGGGGTCGAGAAGAGTGACGTCGTCGGAGGGGAAGCAGATACGGGCCGGATTGTCGGAGAAAAATGCTTCGTACTTGTCCTGCTCAGCTTGTTTTATTGCGGCAAGCCTCTGTGCGATAAGCTCTTCGGGAGTGGGGCCCTGAGGGACCTGAGGCTTGGAAACGACTATGGATTCAAAGTCCTCGGAGGAGGGGAATATCAGAGACAGCGGACCTATCTGCAGGCCATCGCCAGGCATCGCCAGGCTTATGCCGACGATAAGCGCATAAACCGAAAGCAGGAAAACAAGTATCTTGGCTCGTGTCATTTCAGAGCGCAAATTTAAAACAAATAATTATATTTGCACCCAAAACGTAACCTGATATGAAAACGACAGCAAAAGTAATCTGGTCCTTTATCATCGTTCTGCTTGTTGCACTTGCAGGGTTTGTGTATTTCAAATTCTATTTCGTCCTCGGCGAGGGTGTCAAGGCAGGAGAGCTCAATCAGATAGTGTATAAGGGCTGGGTATGGAAGACCTACGAAGGTCGCCTTATCATGACCGGTTTCCGCGGCTCCAAGCAGGGAAGCGGCATACAGTCCAACGAATTCAATTTCTCCGTAGTGGACAAGGCGATTGCAGACACGCTCATGCGCTGCAGCGGCAAGGTAGTGGAACTGCACTATAAAGAATACAACGGAATGCTGCCCTGGCGCGGCATGCAGCGCTACATAGTTGACGGCATACTTTCGATCAAGCCCGGCACGACTCCGGGTAACGAAATCCCGCTCGTCATCGACAGCGACGCAGTTCCCGCAGAGATATAAAAAAAGTCCGGAGTTCAACGCTCCGGACTTTTTTTATGTCATGCTTCTTAGAATTCGTATCCCAGACGAATGCCTACGCCGTGAAGCGCACTTCCCGGCACCATCTGAAGCATGTAGCTCAGACCTGCGATGAAGTCGTTGCGGGGCATTCCGACGCGCACGCCGACGGTGGGGGACAGGTAGAGACCTTTGTAAACGCTCCCGAGCGAGTATCCTGCATCGAGGCTCCAATAGGGGACGGCCATGCGGGACTCCTGCGAAATGATGTTGCCGCGAAGGTCCAGATAGACGGGCATCCTGAAGGATCCGCCGAGAACTCCGGGCGAAACACCCGCGCCGATGCGGAAGAATTCGCCGACCCGATATCCTGCAATCAGATCCGCCTGAACACCGAGTCCTTCGCTTGCGAAGTAAGCTCCGGTTGCCTGGGCGGCAAACCACAGCCCCTTGTCCTGGCTGGGGAAATCGATGTACTTGGCACGCTTGGGCTGGTCCGGGAGGGTGTATCCGGTGTGGTTCTGGGCGAGTGCGGGAACCATGAGCAGCACTAATGCCGCTGCGCAGATAAGCTTTCTCATAACACTCCGTCGGCTTTGAGTCTTGCACGAAGCTGGGGAACCAGCACCCGCACGGTGACGCTGACCGTCACGTCGCGGAACGAGCGTTTGGTGACGCGGGTCGAACCGGCGCGCTTGTCTTCCATGCTGATGTATTTGAGGTATTCGCCCCTGTCCATGAAGAAGATGTCGAAATAATCCTGATAGCGCTGACGGGCGTTTACCTCCGTCATGACAGGACGCATGTTGTAGTCGGTGTTGCCCTTGGCTATGCCATTGAAGATTACGTCGTAAACGGCCTGCTTCTTGGCCTGCTCCAGGGCGTCGGTGCGGTTGCGCCCGGTACCCCACACGCGCAGGGTAAGGCTTCCGTCCATTTCTTTGCCGATGCACTCGGTCTCCTGGGCGAAAGCGCCGGTCCCGAGAAGCAATGCGATAGCTGCTAACAATATCTTTTTCATACGCTTATCACCACCAGCCGAAGCTGTTCATGTTGTAATAGTTGACGGGACGCTTGGCCATGGCCTTGCCGACCTCCGCCATGGCGGAAATCCTCTGGCTCTCGAGACTGGCCGTAGTGTCGAACTGTTTCATTGCAAAGTTCCATTCGCGGTTGTCGAGTTCCTTGACTCTCTTGGCTATGTCGTTGGAGAGCGCCATGCCCTGGGGGACTGCGGAAGACAGCGGATGGATGCGGGAGAGGTAAGTGGCGGCCTCGTTGGCTCCGGCCCAGCTCTGATTTGCGTTCCATGCGTGAATGGCGGTGTTGAGGAGCTGTGCGCCTTCGATGTCGATCTTCTGCTGGAAAATCTGCTCACCGGCACGCATCGCCTTGTCGTAGGCGTCCTTGCACACTGTGGGAACGGTGAAGAGGAGAGCGATTGCCTCGTCGAAGCGGTCCTGTCCTGCGAGGGAGTTGGCTTCGCTGATGAGGAAGTCGATCTGGGTGTTGTACCACTCGATGATGCGGGTCTTGCCCTTCTCGATGAAGGCATCGAGCTCGGCACCGCTCGTCCTGATGCTGCGTACTGCCTGCATCACTGCCTGGGTGTCGTTCTTGCCGGCTCCCTTGATGGTGTTGAGTGCGCAGGTGGCGTAGAGCGTTCCCGTGGCGGCGTCGCCGATGTAGAGAGTGGGGCTGAACGAATAGGCCTGCATGGGAGGAGTGGTGGCAGTAACGTAGTGGTCGAGTTCAACCATGTTTGCCGTAATGACGAAACGGGGGTCGAAACTGTCGCCCGCCAGTCCGTTCTTGGTGACGATCTGGGTGAGCTTGTTGAGCACCACGTTGGCTGCGGAAGGAGGTATGTTGCTGTTTTCCAGTATAACCGGAGTGAGGGCGATGCGGCCGGCGTCATCCATTTTGCCCTTGTCGTTCTGGGCGAAGACGCACAGACTGGCCGATGCCAGCAGAATTACGGTGAAAAACTTTTTCATATTGGTATCTTGCTATTTGTCTCCGACAGTAATCCACACGTCGCCGAGGCCTCTGGGCGTTGCACCCACGGGGACACCCAGTTTCTTGCGGAGCTCGCGTACGAGGGGCTTCACGAAGTCGTCGGCATCGATAGCAACATCGCGGCCGCGGCGGTTCTGGGCATAGAGAGGGATGCGTACCTGATTGAAGCGCATCATGTTGGCGGAACTGGTGGTAGTGGTGAAACGGCCGCTGACGGTGTTGTCCTGGAACCATTCTTCCACCCACTCGGTGAGCTCGTAATCCTCGCCGTCGATCTCGATCTCCTCATCGAAGTCGAAGGGACAGCTGTCGTAGCGCAGGATCGAGACGGAAATCTCGCGGCCGTTGGCGAACAGGTCGTCGAAATAGTGCTGCAGGCCGCTGAGGAAATTGTCCTTGAAGCTGAGCACGCACTCCTCCAGCAGGGAAGTGAGGGGAGCGTTGGAGTCGGAACTCACGCCAGTGTTGCCGGAGATGATCTTTGAAGAGTAGGCGTCGATGGCCTGCAGATTGAAGCTGACCTGCCTGCGGGGGCCTACGCGGTGTATTTCGTAGTCCAGGTCGAGGATGATGTCGGGCTTGGCGGTACGGCGGAGCCTTTCGAGAGCGGTCTCGGAGAACTCGCTTCCGGTCTTGCCGGTCATCATGGCCATCTCGGCGCTTTCGGTCTGGATGCGCTTGAGTTCCTGCTCAAGGCTCTGGATAGGGAAGTCGTTCTTGGCCATGAAATCGGCCATTGCGGAAACGAGCGTGCGTATGTCGGCGTTGTCCTTCATCGCACGGGTGTAGTCGGGGCTGGAAGTTACCGAGCCCATCGCCTCTACCTGCTGGACGTATCCGTTGCGCTCGCAGAATGCGTCGGCCGGAACCACCATGATGGTGGGCTTTTTGGCCTGGGACCATCCGAGAACCTGAACGCCGAGCAGCAGGGCTGCAATTGCTAAAGTCCTTTTCATATGCTAAAAACCTGTGCTGAGTTTGCGTGCTATGCCGTCCTGCTCGAGCTTGCGCTTGAGGTTGTCGTACATTACCTGAACGTAGATGCCAACTTTGTAGCCGCCCTTGACCTTGCGCTTGTCGGTGCCCGAAGGTACTCCGTCGGTAGTCATGTTGACATAGGCCAGATAGGGGCCGCCGGCGGCAAAGAAGGTCTGGAAGTAATCCTGATTGGCGGAGAAGGTGTCGGGATTGGGACATATGGGCGGAGTGCTCATGGCCGTCGCGCTTCCCGGGAGACCGCGGAATATGCAGGCGTGAACGGCATTCTCCTTGGCATTCATGACGGCGGCATCGACATTCTTGCCGAAGCCCCATACCTTGACGAACTTGGTGCCGTCCACACCGACCTTTTCGGTGGTGATTTCGTAGTTATCCCAGCTTTTGAAGGACTTTCTGCGGTCCTTGTTCTGGGCGGTGGCGCTCACTGCCGACAGTGTCATCAGTACGGTGAGCGCAATCATTAGTGTTTTCTTCATATCTCAAAAATATTTAGAATGTCCATTTGAGGCCGAACTGCAGGCCAACGCCGGTTTTGTGCGGGTAGCTCAGCATGTCGTTGTACATCTTGTACCTGTAGCCCTGGATAAATCCGGGAATCCAGTCTGCATAAGCCTTTGCATACAATTGCAAGGGGTATGCCACGTTTACGGCGAGCCGTGCGCCGGGTTCGATGACAAGGGCCAGATTCCTCCATGTGTCCTTGTTTCCGGAGGAAACTTCGTGGGAACCGAAGATGCCGTCGGCACCCATCTGCAGGTAAGGCATAATCTCGAAGATGCGGGTAAGGTGCAGGGCGTGACCGTAACCCAGGCTGAACTGAACCGGGGTGTAATTGGATGCCTGACGTATGTCGAAGCCAAAGTATGCGAGCAGGTAAGACATTGAGCCGCCGGTGTTTACGTCCATAAGGAAATCGACGTCGATTCCTATGGCCATCCTGCCGGGGGCGCCGAGACGGAGCCCTGGAGCCACGCCGAGGCGCATGTCGTTGCTCTGCTTGATGGTCCAGCCTTCTTCTATGTTGGCAAGGCCGGAGATCTGGTAGAACTCACTGGGTTCTGTGTTGCCTTCGGAGATGCCCTCGTTGTCGGCAATCTCGGTGGCGCGCAGGTAACCGCGGGGTACTGACTTGAGGTTGCCGTCCTTGTCTTCGGTGTAGGAATAGGAACGGTAGCGGGCTCCGTTGTAGAGTCCCTCCTTTGTGCCTATCTTGGCCCTGAGAGGCTTGACGGCGATGATTCCGCCGGCCACCTCCCATGCCGGGATGACATTCTCGAGCCCGGTGATGATGCTGTACATGCAGCTGGAGGCCGCTTCCCTTACGTTCTTGCCGGAACCGGAAGCGACGGTGGAGGCTATGTATTCCATGGGGATGTCGAGTTCCTGGAATGCACGCAGCTTGCTCTCGCGCACGGCCTGGCTATCGTCGTCATATATCCAGCACTTCTCGAAGAAATCGTTTATGTCGTCGTCGGTGGCGCCGATCCTGAAAGCATATCCGCGGGCGCTGGTGTGCCAGGTCACCTTGCCCTCCCGGTCGGTGCTGCTGTCGATGTTGTAGAAGTCGGAAACTACAATGTAACTGCCTTTTACGAGCGAATATCCCGCATCGCCGAGGGCGTCCTCACCGATGCGGGCGGCACGGGCGTTGATGACGTCCTGGTCCTTGGCGTCGTAGTTGCCGCGGTAACGGACCGTCTTGTCGTCCATCATGCCGCGGGAGTCGCGGTTGAAGATGCTGGCGAGAATCTCGCGGGAGAATGCAGTGGCCTCGACTGCCTCCTGGATGTCCTGGAGAGGGACGGACTCCTTGCGGTCTTTGCGGATACGCAGAGACTTGGTCTTGATGGAGTTGATGTCGAATTTGGCTCCGGGGTTGAAATCGTACACGGCACTTGAAGTGTTGGTGTCGTAACTGTCTCCGCGCTGGATAACCACGAACGATACGCTGTTGCGGTTGTAGTCGCTCGTGACAACGTCTTTGATTTTGGCCTGAGCCCCGAGCTGGAGGCTGATCAGCAGGGCCGCAAAGGTCAAAACCGTGAATCTTTTCTTCATTGTATTATAGGTTAGTGTTTTGTAATATCCACAAATCTAAGGATTATTCCCCTTTTATCCAAATAAGAGTAGATAGATGCGCTTTGCGCCGGCGGGGTAGAAAAAATAGTGATAAAAAATATCGAAAAAAATTTGCGGTTTAATGAAAAAGTTCTATCTTTGCATTCCCAAAACACAGAGGAGGACTCGTTAGCTCAGTTGGTAGAGCATCACACTTTTAATGTG
>CAMNHL010000016.1:0-50129 GCA_946539455.1 uncultured Bacteroidales bacterium | reverse complement strand
TAGCGCCGATGGTACTGCCCCACCAGGTGGGAGAGTAGGTAGCTGCCGCTTTTCGGAATGCCCGACGAATGCAAGTTCGCCGGGCATTCTTCGTTTGTATGGGTATATTTTTTGCAGCGGATTGTGTAAAAATTTAAGTTATGAAATCCAGATTTTTCATTTTACTTGTTACTGCGGTAGCGCTTCTGAGTTCATGCTCTGCTTACAGGGATGCTTCCAGTATATATCAGTCTGCGTCGGATTATTATACCCAGCAGTATTACGGCGTACCGAGGGCCGATATCGTCGCTTCCCTCGGAGCCCCTGCCCGTGAGACATCTGACGGCAAGGGCGGCACTATCATGGTGTACGAGCGCTATTATTCTTATTCTACCCGCGACGTCTGGGGATATCCCTATCGTGACGTGGACATGCATTACCGCCAGTTCTTCATGGACCGGGAAGACAAGTGCTACCGTGTCATGACCAATGAGTCTTCTCCGGCTCAGGCTGGAGTCGTTGCTACGGCGTTCGGCATCACCGGAGCAATCTCTGCGGGCGTATGTCTTATACCTGCGCTGATCTTCGCGCTGACTCCGAGACACTTCGATTCTTTCTCTTTCTGAGTTTTCTTCCTATCTTTGCGCGATTGATTACCGGTCGTGGAGCACCTCGGTGAAATAATTGCGCTTTTGGTTTCGGTCTCGTGGACTATTACCGCCATTTGTGCCGACAGAGCCAGTCATCGTATGGGGCCGATGAGCGCAAATGTCGTCAGGCTCCTTATGGCCTCGGTCTTTCTTGCAGTTATTCTGCTGTTTACCGTGGGCCGTCCTTATCCTGTTTATGCTGATTGGCAGACCTGGTTGTGGCTTTCTCTTTCTGCTGTAGTCGGGTATCTTTTCGGGGACTGGTGCCTCTTTAATTGTTATATGTATATCGGAGCCCGTTTCGGTCAGTTGCTTATGACCCTGGCTCCTCCAATTGCCGCGCTTGCCGGGTGGATTATGTTGGGTGAGTCCCTTTCGTGGACATCTGCGTTGGCCATGATTGTTACTTTGGCCGGTATAGCTGTTTCCATCCTCAGCCGCGGAGAAGACAGGCATGTTCACCTTACGCTTCCTCTCAAGGGCGTATTGCTCGGCGTCGGGGCCGGTGTAGGACAAGGCGTGGGACTGGTGCTCAGCAAAATTGGTTTGACTCACTATGCGGCAGCCATTCCGGCCGATGCTCCCCGTCTTATGAATGCGATGCTGCCGTTCGCCTCTACAATGATCCGTGCAATCGTAGGGGGACTCGGATTCTTCCTGATCATGGTTCTGACCAAGGATCTTCCGCGTCTTGGCGCTGCGCTGCGCGATGTCAAGGGCATGAGGTATGCGGTCATCCTGACCACTTTCGGGCCGGTTATAGGAGTTTCACTGTCAATAGCAGCGGTCAGATATACCAACGCCGGAATCGCTTCTACGCTGATGGCTCTCTCGCCGGTTCTCATCCTCATACCCTATGCTTTGTTTTTCAAGCAGAAAATCAGGCCCAGGGAGATCCTTGGAGTCGCCCTCACCATGCTCGGCGTTGCGTTGTTCTTCCTTTTGTAAGACGGTTTTAATAAACAACTTGTTTCAGTTTGAAGACTACGGCCGCAAGCGGCCTATCCCTCCCGCCGCAAGCGGCGGGCCCCTCCCACTCACGGCTGCGTGGGCGCAGACGGTCTTCAAACTGAAACAATTTGTTTATTACCTCCTAATTATTAAAACTATATAAAAAACTACCCGCGGCCCTGACGCCACAGGTAGTTTAGATATTCGCTTCTATCCCTAAAATGCCGCTACACAGCAGCTGGAGGGAGAAGGTAGCCGAAGGCTATTGATGAAGATACTCATCAATAGCCTTCGCTGCAGTCCTGCCGGCTCCCATTGCCAGGATGACGGTGGCGGCACCGGTGACGGCGTCTCCGCCTGCGAAGACACCCGGACGGGTCGTGGCTCCATTCTCATCGGCTACGAGACAACCGCGGCGGTTGACTTCCAGTCCGGCTGTTGCCTTGGAAATCATCGGGTTGGGAGACGTTCCGAGGGCCATGATGACGGTTTCGGTCTCAATCTCGAACTCGCTGCCAGCAATGGGCACGGGGCTGCGGCGGCCGCTTTCGTCGGGCTCTCCGAGCTCCATCCTGATGCACTTGAGGGCGCGTACCCAGCCCTTTTCGTCGCCAAGCACTTCTACGGGATTGGTGAGCATATCGAAGATGATGCCCTCCTCCATGGCGTGATGTACTTCTTCGCGGCGGGCGGGAAGCTCGGCCTCGGTACGGCGGTACACGATATGAACCTCGGCACCGAGCCTGAGTGCGGTACGGGCGGCGTCCATGGCAACGTTGCCTCCTCCGACTACGCAGACTTTCTTGCCTGCGTGGATGGGGGTGAGGTAGTCATCGCGCCATGCCTTCATGAGGTTGTTGCGGGTGAGGAATTCGTTGGCGGAAAATACGCCGCAGAGGTTCTCACCGGGGATGTTCATGAACTTGGGCAGGCCTGCACCGCTGCCGATGAAAACGGCCTTGAAGCCTTCGGAATCCATCAGCGAATCAATGGTGACGGTCTTGCCTATGATGACATCGGTTTCAATCTTGACTCCGAGTCTGCGGACTTCGTCGATTTCGTGCTTCAGCACCTTGTCTTTGGGAAGACGGAACTCAGGGATGCCGTACTCCAGCACGCCGCCGGCCTTGTGCAGGGCCTCGAAAATCGTTACGTCGTATCCCCATTTGGCCAGGTCGCTTGCACAGGCCAGTCCTGCAGGGCCGCTTCCTACTACTGCGACCTTGATGCCGTTCGCAGGTGCACATTCGACAGAACCCTTTCCGAGGGTCTCGTCGGCTACGAATCTTTCGAGCTTGCCGATGGCTACGGGTTCGCCCTTGACTCCGAGTACGCAGCTGCCTTCGCACTGGGTTTCCTGAGGACATACGCGTCCGCATACTGCGGGAAGGGAGCTGTCGCGCGCGATTACCGATGCCGCTCCTTGGACGTCACCTTCTACAAGTTTGGCGATGAAGTCGGGAATCTGGATGTTGACCGGGCATGCGCTTACGCAGCGGGGATTCTTGCAATGAAGGCATCTGGAGGCCTCCAGCATAGCTTCTTCGCGGTTGTAACCGTAGCATACTTCTTCGAAATTGGTGGCGCGGACCTTGGGATCCTGTTCGCGTACCGCCACCCTGGGTATTCTGTTTGCCATTATTTTCCCCTCCCTATTTTACATACGTGTTTTTCGTTTGTGGCAGCTTCTTCTGCCTTGTACTGACCCTGACGGCGCATGGCCTCGTCGAAATCGACCTCGTAGCCGTCGAATTCGGGACCCTCGACGCAGGCGAAGCGGGTCTTTCCGCCGACGCTCACGCGGCAGGCTCCGCACATGCCGGTTCCGTCCACCATGAGGGTGTTGAGACTGACGGTCGCGGGAATGCCGAGTTTCTTGCAGGTCAGAGTGGTGAACTTCATCATTATCATAGGGCCGATGATGACTGCCTGAGTGTACTTGTGCCCCTCTGCGACTACGTGCTCCAACATGTTGGTACCCATGCCCTTGAAGCCGAAGGAACCGTCGTCGGTGCACACGAAGAGGTTGTCGCACACGCCGCGCATCTCATCTACGTAGATGAGCAGGTCCTTGGTCTTGGCGCCGATTATGACGTCCACGGGAACTCCGTGCTCCTTGAGCCATTTGGCCTGGGGATAAACGGGAGCCGTACCTACACCTCCGGCGATGAGGATGTACCTCTGCTGCGCAAGCTTTTCGGGTGCCATTTCAACGAATTCGGAAGCTACTCCGAGAGGGCCGACGACATCGGCGAAGCACTCGCCCGGTTCGTAGGCGATGATGTCTGCACTCGAGGCGCCAATCTTTTGCGTAACGATGGTAACGGTGCCCTCGGAGCGATTAAAGTCACTGATGGTGAGAGGGATGCGTTCTCCCTTTTCGTCTGCCCGGACGATGAGGAACTGACCCGGCTGCGCCGCTGCTGCGAGCCTCGGAGCGCGTACCGTCATCCTGCAGATGGCGGGGGTCAGCATTTCTTTTGTCAGAATTTCAAACATTTCGTTATGTTGTGGTTAGATATTATTTTATCTGCCCGCCGTTGTCTGCTATGAGCTGGCGGATTTCTGCTTTGGCGTCCCTCCAACGGGGGATGTCTATCTTGGTTCCGATGACTTCTACGACTTTGGCGGCGATGATCGATCCCACCTCTCCGCAGACCTTGAGCGGCATGCCGAAGGAGTGGGCGTAGATGAATCCGGCGGCGTAGGTATCGCCTGCGCCGGTGGCGTCTATGGTTGCCGCGGGCCAGGCGGGAATATAATGCTGCTCCTCGCCGGATTTGAGCCAGCTGCCGTCCTTTCCTACCTTGACTACCGCAATCTTGCAGTGCTGGCTGATTTCGTCGAGCGCCTCGATGGTGCCGTCCAGTTTGGTGAAGGCGCGAGCCTCGGTCTCGTTGGCGAAAACTATGTCGACGTAGCGGTCCACGATGTCGTGCAGGAAGGCGTTGTTGCTTTCTACGACGTTGTAGGATGCCATGTCGAGGGAGATTATGCAGCCCGCGTCGTGGGCGAGTTCGACCGCCTTGCGTATGAGATCCTGGTTCTGTACCAGGTAGCCCTCGATGTGGAAATAGTCGTGGCCTGCAAAATATTCGGGCTTGAGGTCTTCGGGTACAAGGTCGAGCGCGGCGCCGAGGTAAACAGCAAAAGTGCGTTCTGCGTTGCCTCCGCTTACGAAAACCATACTGCGGCCGCTGGAGTGCTCGCTCTTGAGCAGCAGGGTGTTGACTCCGTATTGCTCCTGGTCGCTCTTGAAGAGCAGACCGAGCTCGTCGTCGCCTATCTTGCCGATAAAGCTGGACGGCATTCCGAAGATGGAAGTGCAGACGATGGTGTTGGCTGCGCTGCCTCCGGCTACATACTTGACTCCGAGAGGTTTAAGCGCCGCCCAGATCTTGTCGCCGGTCTCCATGTCCACATGCTGCATGCTGCCCTTGGGCAGGTGGTAGGTACGAAGAAGAGAGTCGTCCGGCAGGACGGCCAGAATGTCCGTCAGGGCATTTCCTATTCCGAGGATTGATTTCATAACCCACAAATATAAGTAATCCGCGTCTTTTTTCAAACACGCAGCCCCAAATCAGCAAACCCGCAAATCCCAGGATATTACGCAGGATTTGCGGGTTTGGACGGAAATCAACAGCTGATTACCAGTCCTGATGTCCGGCTTTCCAGCCGTCGGGATTCGTACCTAGGCCGCTGCCAGATACCTTGAAGGGGATTGCGCCGGAAGCCACCTTACGGTTGGTGTCGTCGTAAACGAATACTATGAGCCTGTAATTGCCTTCTTCAGGAGCGTTGAAGCTGATGGAGGCTGAAGTCTCGTTCTGGATGAGAGCCGGCATGCCTGCAAGAGACGTCGCTCCCTCTTTTACGATAAGCCACTTGTACCTTAGGGCAGCTCCGCTAGGGGATGTGGCTGTAACTTTGGCGGAATGAACGCTTCCTGGTACGAGGGTGATGTTGTCGTCTCCGATGAGCGAATCATCGATGAGCATGGAGTGACGGTTGTTGATTACGGGGGCAAGCTTTTCCGGATAGGAGCCGGTCCATGCGTACTGCAACTCATCGACTGCGGCAAAACTGTACCCGTTCTCGTCGAAAAGACCGTACCAGGTAAGAACTGCTCCGTGAGTCTGGTATCCCCAGACGAAAGCGAATGAACCTATGCACCCGTTGTCTTTGTTGCCGTTGATTGCGCTGGCAAGCAAGTCTTTGTATATCCGGGCCTTCTGGCTGCTGGTCTGTTCTACGCATGCGCCCCAGGCGGTAAGCGGGGGTTCCGACGAGGTAGAAAGACCCCAGGTGCCACGGGGGCCGAACTCGGTTATGGCCCAGGGTTTGTCCCAACCATAGTTGATCAAGCTGGACTTGACGTTTTCTGTAGCGGGGTAGTAGGAATTAACGGAAATGAAATCAAGGGACGGGGCCTGTGCCTTGATTTGCGTTATCGCAGATTGCTTGGCTCCTGCCAGTGCCGTGGTTGTGAGGTGGTAAGGGTCAATAGCCTTGATGGCGTCGGAAAGCTCTCCCACTACATCCCACACCCGGGCGTCACTGTAGCTGGAGTCCAGCTCATTGCCGATTATCCATCCGAGCACAGCCGGATCGGCCGCATAGGAAGAGACAATCGAAGTGAGATTGGCTTTCTGGCTTGCAATGGCAGAAGCGTCGCCGAAGTCGAAGCCGTCCCTTTCCCGTCCTACCGGCAGTCCTACAAGTACGTACGTGCCGTTGGCTCTGGCGGCTGCGAGCGCATGCTCTATCTGCGCCGTGCTGTAGGTTCTCAAAGCGTTTCCTCCGAATTCTGCGATCTTGTCGTAAAAGTTGTTGACTGCGCCTCCGTTAATGAAGAACTCTTCGCCGTTTTTGTATAGCCGCCACTTGCCGGAGGCGTTCTTGGCAACATGGAAGTGAGTGACGGATTGGGCCGGATCACAGACAATGCGGGCCGTGTTGTATTTGCCGGCATCGAAGCTCTTGGCAGACGGGAAGGTCTTTATCTGCGTTTCTGTACCTACGGAGGTTATAACGCTGATCTCCAGCTGGTCCGATGCGTTGAAACTGAAGGGACGGGCGAGCATGTAGAAGTCTCCCGAATAGCTGGGATACAGTTCTGCGTCGCCGGAAACCGTAAGTTCGTAAGTTTCTGTACCGTTGAAGAAACGAATGCCGGTAACGGTAAACGGCAACTCACTGTCGTTGTACACCGTCCATTTGAGCAGAGTCCCGGAGTGATGCATCATGAGGGTCGGCTCCCGCGTGGCGGAAGCTTCCCCGTAAAGTACGTCATAACCAGCAAGATGGGCGGTGCTGTTCTTGCCGTTCTGAGTCTGACTCAGCGGGATGGACGGCAGAGCGGAAGGCGAAGAAAGAGAAGCAGTATAGGGATACACAGCCTTCCAGTCGTATAGTACGCCCTCTTCGAAAGGTACGACAACCCCGGAGGCAGGGACAAAACGCCCCGCCTCCGCGTCGTCGAGAGTGAATTCAAGATTACCGGACCACCCGGCCGTGCCTGCCGGAGCGTTGAATACGCTCAGGGCGTCGCCGTCCGTCCAGCTTACAACGTAGTTTGACGGGTCAAGTGCCGTTTTGGAGTAACTGGCGTCCCGGGCTGTAAGACTGGGCTGCTCAGTGTCTGGCAGAGGCTGTTCAGGTTGTTCCTGAGTGCAGCCTATGACTGCGGCCAGGGCCATTGTGGCTATGAATCTTGAATGTTTCATGTTTGCTAATTATTTCCGGATAAGTTTGAAGAGATCAAGTGCGGGATAGTATGAGATTGTTCCACTAGGATTTCTGTCAACAGCTTCGACTCCCAGGTCAATGGTAGTCTCGCTTCCGGTGGTGAATTCCTGGCTGATTGTTCCGGCGTCGGTTGTAGGATTGACAACAGTCCAATCGCTGGTCCCGTTTACTCTCCATTTGAACTCGGTCGTCGTGTTATATTCTCCGGTTCCCGACAGTGTGCCTTTCGACTTGTTGTACCTGAAGATGTAAGTAGTGTTGGGCTCTACGGTTATACCCTTTATGTAAATAGCGGAGTTGTCGCTTGTGTTGATTGATGCAGGAAGCTTTATTGCACCGGACTGGATATAATCTCCGTAAGCGCCGACATTGATCTTTGCATTGGTCGTTTCAGATACTGCAATGGATGCATTGCCGGTAGCGGAATAGCTATAGCCTTCTGCGTGTGAGGCAACGGCGGTAGTAAGGCCGACTTTGCTGTATTTGCCGGCATTCAGATTTGCATACGTGACTGTATTGGCACCGAAGGTCTCGGAGAACACCACATATTCAGGCTTGGTGTAGCTCAGGCTTGCGGTGTTGTACTCTCCTGCTGCAAAGGTGATTGCCGAACTCATAGTCTTTTCCAGTTCGAGTTCTCCGGCACTTCCGGCAATCGTAAGCTTGATCTTTCCGCCTGCAGGGATGGTGAAAGGCGCCACGACCATATACAGATCGACCGATGCGCCGTTGGCGATGGTTTCATCTGTGGCTACGTATTCCGGGGCTTCTACCGTGCCGACATTCTTGACCACCTTGAGGTCGCAGGTGTAGGCCTTTGCCGAACCCATCTGGGATGCGTCGAGCGAAGGTGCCGTGGAAGCATCTCCCCAGTTCATGGTGAATGAGCCGGTGATATAGCTGCCGCCGGCGCTTGCATCAATCTTGAGCCC
Source organism: uncultured Bacteroidales bacterium (assembly GCA_946539455.1). GTDB lineage: Bacteria > Bacteroidota > Bacteroidia > Bacteroidales > UBA932 > Cryptobacteroides. Next base: position 41,869 of record CAMNHL010000016.1, on the reverse strand, counting down.
AGTGATGGCAGCCGCCTCTCCGGAGTTGTTGGTCACCGTGAATTTGAGCATGGTACCGACATGGTGCAGGGCGATGGAGGGAGCTGTTCCGTCGGCGACGCCGAAAGCGGTACCGGCCATGAGGTCATAACCCGCGATGTGGTTGTTGGAATTGTAGCCTACTTGCTGGGGAGCCAGAGCGATGGTGTAACCTTTCGTTCCGCCGGGTTTTGCGCCGTACTGCATCCAGGGGTAGCAAGCGTACCAGTCATAGGAACTCTCGCCGCTTACAAGGGATTTGCCGGTTTCTGCGGAATCCTTGATGAACTTGCCCTCTGACGGAGTTCCGTCGATGAGGAACTTGCAGTTGTCGGAGAAGACGGAGCCGCCTGCGGCTACGTTGAATACGGAGAGATTGTCATTTTCGGCCCAGGAGACACTCCAGTCACTGCCGAGGGTAGTCTTTGAAGATGCTTCGTAAGCATAAAGAACGGGAGAGGAGGCGTTGTCGCTGATGGATGCCTCTTTCTTGCAGGAAACGGCCAAAGACGCAACAGCCAATCCTGCCATGCAGATTTTTGCGATGTTCTTTTTCATAACGTTTCCAGATTAAGAGTTCCACCAGTCCGTGTTACCCGCGGTCCAGTCGTCGGGATCGACCTGTTCTACTTGCTCTACGTTGCCGCTTGAGGCAAACATTGACATGCAACGGAGCAGAATTACCGTTGTAGTCGGGGATTTGTAATCCGTTTTCTTTGTTCTTTTCATAATGGTTATTTGGTGTTGAATGTTAATATTTGTCCGTCTTGTAAAAGTCTTTCTTTCAATGCGTCATAATCTACGTCCTGCACTCCGCATCCCTCGTCGAGCGCAATGCACGCGGCCGTGGCCGCACTTTGCCCCAGCACCATGTACTGCGGTTCCATGCGCAGCGAGCTGTACGCCACGTGAGAGGCCGACATGCACACGGTCACGAGCAGGTTGGCACATTCTTCCTTCTTCGGCGTAATGGCTCCGTAGGCTATGGGATAGGGCCTGAGGGCCTGGAACATCGTGCCTTCACGCTTCAGCACTCCGTCTTCGACAAGGGTGGAGACATAGTGGCAGTCAAGGGGATAGGAACCGAGCCCTATGCTGCATGGGGCATCTTCGCGCCCCTCCTTCACCACGTTTTTCTCCGTCATCACGAAGGCTCCTTTCATCCTGCGGGCCTCGCGGACGTATATCTGGTGTGGCATGTTGCCGTTGTCGGTGAATTCGTCGGCGGCCAGTCCCCAGCGGAGCATTTCGGTGCGAAGGCGCTCCGGTACCCTTTCGTCGTGCCCGAGGAACCACAGCAGGCCGAGCGCGTAGTCCCTGTGCTGCTGTTCCATTGCGGCGCGCACTGCATAACTGCCTTCGGGATAGGCGTAACTGCCTCCGAACATGTCAAGGTGATTGGTGTCCGTCTTGCGGTTGGGCATGGGAGTGAAGGTGATGATGTCCTTGAGCTGTATGTCCGGGTTGTGGCGTATCTGCGCCAGCCTCATGAGGTAGTAATCGGGGTTATATGAGGCAGGCTTCTGGATGGGGACGGAGTTCTGCGGGTCGTCGGTAAGCGTGAGCCTGTAGCAGTATGCCTGCGTGCGGCCGTCGGCCTGCCCGTTTTCTCCCCAAGGTCCGGCATCCACGAGAGGCAGCAACTTGCCGTCTTTCCATGGGCTGAGGTCAGAAAGGGAAGGGTCCGGCTCGTGCTGAATCCGTATTCCGGCAAACTCTTCGCCGTATTCCTCTTTGCTCTCGCGGCCTACGATGTAGCTTACGCCGGCGGCAGCCATAAGGTCGCCCTCGTAGGATGCGTCGATGAACATTCCGGCGCTTACGGCAGTCCCGTTGTCGAGCCGTATGCATCCGATTCGGCCGTCTTGCTTAGAGACGGCAAGCGGACTCTCCTCAAGACGTGCTCCTGCGATAATCTTTACGCCGGCCTGCTTCAGCATGTCGAGCATTATTTTCTCTGCGACCTTCGATTCATATACCCACTGAATGCGGCGTGCGTCGTTCTTGCCTGTATATGTGCGTTTGCGGGTGGACTGCATGAATTCGTCCCTGGTCTGGTTGCGCCACACCGCCGGATTCGTATAATACTCGTAGATGCGGCCGTAGAATTCGGCGGTTATGCCTCCTATGCAGGCATGTTTGTTCATGTCGGTGGCGGTGAGGCCCGATGTGACCATGCCTCCCAGGTGCTTCAGGGGGCTGACGAGGGTGACGCTCCTGCCCATTCTCGCGGCCTGGACAGATGCGATGCAGCCGCTGGCGCTTCCGCCGTAAACGCAAATCTCGCAGGATTCCTGGGAGTAGTCGCGTACGGTGAATTCAAAACGCCTGCTGCACGAAGCAAGTTCGGGGTCGGAGCAGTCGGCGACGAGCACTTCGAACGTTCCGGGGCTGATTTCGTACTTGCATTCTGCATTGTGATATCCCAGTTCCGATACGGGGATGCTGAATTCCAGCTCCTGGCCCCCGCCAGGTTCCAGCTGCACCTTGCGGAATGCCTTGAGCTCCTTGACGGGCCTGCTTACGGATGCGTAACGATCTGTTACATAGACCTGGATGACCTCTTTGCCGGCGCGGGCGCCGCTGTTGCGAAGCGAGATGCTGAAACGCAGCGTGTCGCTTGTTCCCAGCACCTTTGAACAGACTGCAGGCTCTCCGAGCTCGAAGGAGGTATAGCTGAGTCCGTAACCGAAGGGCAGCAGGGGCTTGGTACCGGCATCGAGATAGCGGCAGTCGTGTCCCAGGACCGACTGCTTGGCCGAACGGGGGATGTCGTCCAGGCTGCTTACGGCCCGCTTGTTGACTCCGGAGCGGCCGGTGCGCAGTTCGTTGTAGTAGATGGGAATCTGCCCCTCTGTCTTGGGGAAGGTGATGGGCAGTTTGCCCGAAGGATTACATTCTCCGAACACCAGCCGGGCAAGCGCCTCCCCGCCCATGGTGCCGGGGTGGAACTGGTAAATCATGGCATTGCAGGCTTCCATCTCTTCGCCGATGGTTGTCGCACGTCCTGCCATCACCGTGGCTATCAGAGGTTTGCCGAGCGTAGCGAGAAAGCGCACATACTCCTTCTGAGCCCCTTTCAGGCTTATGTCAGCAAGGCTGTGGGCCTCGCCCGACAGAATCTGCTCTTCGCCCAGGCATACAAGTATAGCATCCGCCTTTCGGGCGAGCCTGCGGACTTCTTTCCAGCCGCTGGTATTCTTGTCGCGGCTGTACTGCAGTCCGGGTGCGTAAAGCACTTTGAGGTTTTTCCCTTCTCGTGCCTTGAATGCCGCCCGCGGCGTTACTGTAAGGGTCGTGTCGCCGTCCATGTTCCATGTGCCGAGCTGATCGTAGGCTGCGTCGGACATGGGGCCGGTGACGAGGAGCGTGAGCTTGCGTGAGGGGTCGAGCGGCAGGGAGCCGTCATTCTTGAGCAGCACGGCGCTCTCGAGGGCGCTGCGGAGCGCGACGCCGAGGTGCCCCGGGCTTCCTGCGTCATGCGTAATGGTCTGAGTATAAGGATGGTCGAAAAGACCGAGCCGGTATTTTAGCCGGAGCACGTTCCTCACGGCGTCGTCGAGGTCGTCCATGCTGACGGAGCCGTCGGAGACAAGGGACTCCAGGTGAGTGAGGTACACTTTTGACTGCATGTCCATGTCGGAACCGCAGTTGAGGCCCAGCTTTGCAGCCTCTTTTTTGGAACTTGCGATACCGTGGTTCGTAAGCTGCCCGATGGAGCCGTAGTCGCTTACCACAAGGCCGTCCCATCCCCACTCTCCGCGCACGATGTCGCGCAGCAGCCACCTGTTGGCGCTCACCTGCAGGCCGTCGTTGTCCTGGAAAGATGTCATGACCGACGCGCAGCCGTTCTGCATGACGTATCTGAAGGGGACCAGATAAGTGTCCCGCAGTTCCCTTTCCGTAAGGTCGGTGCCGTTGTAGTCGCGTCCTCCGCGGGCGGCGCCGTAGCCTACGAAGTGCTTTGCGCAGGCTGCGATGGAGAGGGGCGAAGAAAGGTCGGTCCCCTGGAAACCGCGCACCATCGCAAGTCCGAATACGCTACTGAGCAGCGCATCTTCGCCGAAAGACTCTGCGATGCGTCCCCAGCGGGAGTCGCGGCTCACGTCTATCATCGGGGCGAATCCCCAACGGATTCCGGCCTCGGTGGCTTCTTCGGCGGCCACGCGGGCTCCTTCTTCGATTATCTCTTCATTCCAGCCGGCTGCCTGGCCCAGGGGAATGGGCATCATGGTCTTGAATCCGTGGATTACATCGCGGCTGAAGATGATGGGTATGCCGCAGCGGCTTTCTTCTACGGCGATTTTCTGCAGGCGGTCCACCAGGGCAGGGTCCACTATGTTCATCAGTGAAGACACCCTGCCGGCGCGGATTTCCGCCTCGAGCTTTGCCATGTCCATGCGTCCGTCGAGCTGGTTGAGCTGGCCTATTTTTTCCTGCAGGCTCATCCGGGCAAGCTTTTCTTCGATGAAAACCTGCTCCGGAGTCTGGGCCCACGCAGCCGCTGCGAGAGCGATTGCCGAAAATATGGAAATCAAACGTTTCATTTCTTTATCAGTAAGATGGCATCCGCCCTCGAAGGCTTGCCGCTGTCGCCTCTGCGTACGCTCAGCCTCGCCGGGGTGCCGCCGTCAAAACGGAAATCTCCTATATGGAACCATTCGCCGGATGTCTGTCCGACAACGGAATGCTCGTCCATGTTGAAGCTCACGTCCGTAGAGGAGTCTCCTACGGTCATGGTGAAACAGGTTATCCTGTCGATCCCGCCGCGCATCTGCTGGTAACTATAGACTGCGTATTCGCCGCAGAGTCCTTCTGGGAATCTGTAAACCAGGCAATCGCCTTCTGAGGGCTTCTTGCTTTCCAGATAAGTCGGTCCGTAGCCGGTGCGTCCGCGTACCCTGGTCCATGAGCCGGAAAACTCCACGGCGTCGGAGGAATCATCGATGAGTATGTCGGGGGTGCTGCCGTCCAGATACGGATCATCGGCGAGGATGGACTGCAGCTCGTGTATGTCTATGTCCTGCACGGGGCAGCCGGCCTTGACCGCGAGCGAAGCTGCGACTCCGCCTGCCTGTCCAAGCGCCATGAACACAGGTTCCATCCTTATCGAGCCGTATGCTATATGGCTTGCAGACAGACATACGGGGACCAGCAGGTTGCCGCATTCGGTCCGCAGCGGCGTGATGCTTCTGTAGGAGACTGGATAGGGGTATCCTCCGGGAATCTCCACGTTGCCCTCGTTCTTCACCATCCATATTCCGTCTTTCTGTATGGCTATCCTCTGGCAGTTGTGGGAATCCATGTTGTACGCTGCCATGGCGACGCCGTCTTCTATACTGGTGCGTCCCTCGCAGTCGGCCTGCGTTGCGACGTATTCTCCCTTCATGCGCCGGGCCTCGCGTACGTACAGCTGCGGGGTCCAGTTGCCGTTGAAGACGTATTCGTCTTTGGGATAACCCCAGCGGAGCATCTCGGTGCGCAGCTCCTCCGGTACGCGGAGGTCGTGCCCGTAGAAGTACAGCAGGCCTTTGGTGTACTGGGTGTGAGCCTTGATGATTTCCTGCCGCTGCTCCCAGGAGGCTTCGGGATAATCGTAGTTCATCCCTATCATGTCTGTGGAGAAGCCGCCCCGGTTGTTGATGTCGGTCTTGCGGCCCGGCATGTGGCTCCAGATAAAGTAGTCGTTGAGGCTGCGCTTGTCGCCCTGGGCTTCGAGGAGCCTGAGTGCAAGCTCATAGCGGGTGGAGTCATAGCCTTCCGGGCGGGTGATGGGAATCATGTTCTGAAGGCTGTCGGTCAGGCAGATACGGTAATTGTATGCCTGTACCAGAGTGTCGGGGCTGCCGTCGGGAAGCAGTTTTTGGGAAGAGACGCCCCAGACCAGTCCGCTGGACGGATCGCCTGCCCGCACGAAGGGGTCGACGCCGTCGGGGAACTGGTGCCCGGTGAGCAGCTGCACGCCGTCCCATGTTTCCGAGTAAACATCGTTGCCCTCGCGTCCGACCGTGTAAGACACTCCGGTGCAGGCCATGAGGTCGCCCTCGTAAGTGCAGTCGAGGAAGGCTTTGGCCCGTATTGTACGCGTGTCTGTGCCATTGGTGACGGTAATCGCTTCCAGCATGCCGGCGGTCTTGGCGACGCTTTGCAAATGGTACTGCTGCACGACGCTGATGTTCCTGTCGTCCAGGTATTCTTCGAGGATCTCGCGTGCCACGTGGGGCTCGAAGACCCACTGCTCCAGCTTGCCGTAGTGCTCTCCGACCTTGCGGTAGAACTGTCTTGCAACGCCGCTTACGGCCTGTTTGTTGCCGATGTCGGTATATCCCAGACCACCGCTGGTCATGCCGCCGATCTGCATGTCGGGATTAACGAGTACGACGTCCATCCCCATCCGGGCCGCAGAGTATGCGGCTACCGCCGCCGAAGCGGTGCCTCCGTACACGCAGACATCGTAGCTGCGGCTGCACGAAAGCGCGCAAAGGGCGGCGGACGCAAAGAGTATCAGTCGTTTGATCATTTCTCTATTTTGTAGTCGAATACGATTGTACCAGTGTTGTTGGTGGCGGGCCTTGCCGTTACGCGCACAAGTCCGTACTTGGTAATCTCGCCCGCAGAGCTGGCCGCGGTACGGTTGATCTTGAATGCGAACGTGGAGCCTGCGGCCTTGCGGAAGCTTACGTGGTCGTTGGCCGTTATGGTCCCTCCTTCGAACAGTTCAAGGATCTCTGCAGAGGTGCTGACGGCGGCATAAGTGTCGGCGTCGATTTCGATTTCGCGGAAGTTGGTTTCGTTGCGGGTGCTCCAGTTTTCGGGAATGTCGTCAGTGCTTCCTCCAAGCACGCCAACGATGGTGGCCTCCGGATAGATAACTGCGACGTTGTTGGCTATGGGGGCGGCGAAGGCCACTCCGTTGGTTCCGGCGTTGTTGCTCCAGAACAGGGCCCAGTCGATGTCGGCGCAGTGCTGTCCGACTCCGGCGGCGGTGTAAACCTTGTTGTTGACGGCATCGAAGAACTGACCTGCGCTGACGCAGCGGTTTACGCCCATGGTGACGCCGTAGAACTCGTTGAGCTCTGTCGAGGCCGGTTTGGTGAAGTTGACGGAGTAGTTGGAACTCACCAGGTTGCCGTTCATGTCCATGACCTCCACCGTGAAGGTGGTGGTGCCTCCGGTGTCGCCTATGGTGGGCTCGTAGCGGAAGGGAAGGACTGCATTGCGGAGGTCGCCGCTTACCGGGAAGCTCATTTCCGGGAGCACAGTATCTCTCTTGTAGGTAGTGATCTGCATCATGTCAACGGAGCCCGAAGTGATGACTACGTCGAATTCCAAGGCCGAGCCGTCCACGAGAAACTCGTTGGGAGCGTCGTCAGGGAATGTAATCGTGATGTCGGGCTTGGCGGCCAGTATGAATACGGGATAATCGAAATGGCCCTTGGCTCCATCGACCGCTTCTGCGCTTACTGCAAAATCGATGGTGTTGCCGGCGTATGCGTCGGAAGGCTTCCAGGTAAAGCCCAAAGTCACAGAATCGGGAGCGTCGTCAAATGTTTTCTCGCTGCCGCTCACCACTTTGCCGTCAACATATGCCCGGGCGGAGCGCAGCCCGCCGTCGTACTTGAGAGAGAAGAGGAACTCGAGCTCGGTTCCGGGGTAAACAGCGGGCGCTATGGCATTCTCCACCTTGATGGATACAACGGGCCTTTTCACTGTCTGCATGTCATCGGGAACCGTACATCCCGCGAGCAGGGCCGTCGCAACGGCCAGAATAAACAAAGATTTTCTCATGACGGCTTCTTATTCTACATAAAACGGTATGCAGGCGCTTGCGGCCTTCTTGTTGACGTCGTCGAGTACGAATACGTACAGGCGGTATGCTCCGACACTCCCCGGAGCCTTGAAGCTTATTTCGGGCGTGGTGTTGTCTGCGATAAGGCCTTCCATGCCGTCGGGCATGCTGCCGTCGCTCTTTTTGTCGCCCTCGCGGAAGATTCGCCACTGGTAGCGGAGATTGACCTCGGTCGAGGCCTTGGCTACCACCTTGGCGGTGTTGGATGAGCCTGCGGAGAGCCGTATGGCGCTCTCGGCGGTCTTGCCGTTCAGCGTCATGTCGTTGCGGGATTCTATCCTGGGAGCGCGTGCGGCGGGCCACTCACCGGTCCAGCATTTCTGCATTACGTCGCACACTCCGTACGAATAATGGTCCGTAGTAAACATGGCGTACCAGTTAAGTACCTCGCCATGAGTCTGATAGCCCCATACGAACACGAAGGAACCAAGACATCCGGCGCTTTCTTTCGCCTTTATGTCATCTTCCCATATTTTGAGGTAAACGGCTTCTTTCTCGGTACTCGTCTCTTCAACGAGAGCGGACGAAGTGGAACTGTAATAGTCGGTCCAGGGGAGTACGCGGGAAGGTTCGCCGCTCATGGCCCAGGTGCCTCGCGGACCGAACTCGGTAACCATGAACGGAAGGTCCAGGCCCGCGTCTGCTATATTCTTTGCCACGTTCCCTACAGAAGGGTAGTAAGAGTTGACGGAGATGAAATCCACGTCCGGAGCGTAGGTGGTGAGGTTTTTTATACGAACGACTGCGGAGCTTGCCAGGGTGTTGGTCACCAGGTGCTTGTCGTCTAGCTCCTTGATGGACTTCGCAAGGTCGCCTATGGCCTTCCACAGCTCGATGTTGTCTTCGTTCGACGCCTCGACTTCGTTGCCTATCGACCAGCAGAGCAGGGCGGGGTGGTTCTTGTACTGGCGTACGTATTCCAGCAGTTTCTCCTTCTGCTGCGCCACTTTGGCCGCGTCGCTGTAATCGAGGTATTTTGCCGCGCTCATGCCAAGCCCCAGGTAAACCATGAGCCCTGCCTTGTAGGCTTCGTCCATGATTTCCTTGGTGTTTGAAGCAGTGGGAGAGTAGAGACGTATGGTATTCCCTCCGAATTTGCTGACGTCGGTGTAATAACGGTTGGTCGCGGCTCCGTTGACGTAATAGGGCTTTCCGCCTACGGTGAGCATCCAGTTGCCGTCGGAATCGCGGAGCAGACTGACGGAATTGGCTTCCATGGGTACGGAATCGGAGCCGATGGGTATCACGTAGTCGTCTTTTGCACAGCCCTGTAGGCTGAGAACCGCTGCGAGGAGCAGTGTTATGTGTCTGTTTTTCATATTAATAACCTGGATTTTGAGGGAAGGTTTCGGCTCCCATGCTGATAATTTCGCTTTCGGGTATGGGCCAGCGTACCATGTGCGGGTTGGCCGGAAGGTTGGTGCGTCCGATTATCGAGGGTGCATATTCCGGATTGCCGGCGTAATTGCGTACCTGGTCGATGAGGATTCCGCGGCGCTTGAGGAAGAACCAGCGGTCGCCCTCGAATGCCAGTTCCCTGGCCTGCTCGTCGATTATGTTCTTGATAGTCAGCGCTCCGGTGAATTCGGAATTGCCGGCGCGCTGCCAGGTCTTATTGTAATAATAGCGGGCTTTCGACTGGTCTCCGAGCATCAGTGCGGCTTCCGCTCCCATGATGTATGTCTCGCCCAGGCGATAGACGATTATGTCTTTGCAGCTGCGGGCTTCGAAGGGCTGGCGCGTCCAGATGTCGGCGTATTTGGTGCATCCCGGCATGAGATTGCGTATGAGTTCGCCCTTGGAGTTGCGCGACGGCAGGTATTCGCCCGGCTTTACGGCGATTCCGCCCACGTTGAGTTCGTCGCCCGTGGTGTTTTTGTACCGGAAAACGTACCAGTCGGAATAACGCTTGTCTTTCTTTTGATCGTAAAGCGACAGCAGGTAAGGACTTACCAGACACCTGCCGTAGGTGAATCCGTAATTCTCATAGCTGCATGCATATTCGTTGGTTCCTCCTATTTCCTGACGGTACAGGCCTATGAACAGGGTTGCCAGGTAATGCCCCTTGGCTTCGGTAGTCGACAGGCTGCCTCCCATTTCCGTGCTCCATTCCTGAACCAGCAAAGCTTCGGAATGATTGAGGTTTGCGGCGTTGAAGAGCTTGTCCGTATCGACCAGCGAATACTGGCCGCAGCCGTCGATGGCATCGACCTGCTCAAGTGCCGTTTTCCAGTCCTTTATCCACAGCGCGGCCTTTGCGAGAAGGTGCCTGGCCGCCGCCTGGTTGAACCTTCCAGGCTGGTAGGATGTCCAGTCCAGCACGTCTATCGCGTACTTGAGATCGTCATAAATCAGTTCGAACACCTTGCTCTGGGGCGCCGGGTAGAATTCCCGTTCGTCGTTCAGGTTCTCCGGCGTAGTGGGCTCTTTATTGAGCCAGATGCGGTCGTAAACCCGGAAGAGCTGGAAGTAAGATTTCGCCCGGAAGCATTTTGCTTCTGCGACGCTGATCTTCACGTCGTCGGTCTGCTCCATATTGCTGCCGGCGTATATTATTTCGTTGCAGCTGCCGATGACGGAGTACATCGTCTTCCAGAGGAAACTTACCTGCGATGCGGACGGCTTGAGGTAGTTGGGGTCGTATATCCCGTAGAAATTTCCCGTGCCGCCGTTGGTTGTGACGAGGTCGGTTCCGCGTATGAATGCGGTCCAGGTGGAATTCTCCGTTGACTCGCTCATGATGTTGCGGTCTTTGTCGTAAAGGGCGTTTACGGCAAGCTTGAGGCCTTCGGGAGTCGAATAGATGTAGTCTATGGAGTACTTTGTGAGATTGTTCTCCTCGAGGAATCCTTTGCACGATGACAGTGCTGTCAGGCACAGTGCGGAAATTATGATAAACCTTTTCATATCCGTCAGAATGAAGCTTTGACACCGATTAAAACTGTACGAGGTTCCGGGTACGAGCCGGGCGTCTGCTCGGGACCGTATCCAAGGACCTTGGTGTAGTACCATGCGTTGTTGCAGCTGATGTAGAGGCGCAGGCTCTGCATCCTGATGGCATCGACGATGCCCCTCGGGAAGTTATAGCCCAGCGTGACATTGCGCAGGCGCAGGTAGGATGCATCCTGGTAGCCCAGAGAACTGATATAGGCGGGAGCCTGGTTCATGTTGGGGGCAGGGGCTTCGTTGGACGGATTGTAGAGCGTCCAGTAATTGCGCCGTATGCCGTTGCGCTTGCCGGTCATGTCGCCGCCGTTGCCGAAGGTCGTGAGGTAGGAGTTGTAGAAAGTGCCTCCGCAGGAGATGTTGAGAGTAGCGGACAAGTCGAAGCCTTTCCAGGAGAGGGAAGTGGCGACGCTGCTAAGCCAGTCGGGGTCGCGGGACATGATGACGCGGTCGGCTTCCGTTATGGTTCCGCTGTTGTCGGTGTCGGCGATCCTGATGCTTCCGGGAGTCGCCGTGGGCATGACGGAATGTTCTATGTCGTCGTCCAGCTGCCAGATACCGTCGAACTTGTAATCGTAGTAAACGTTGACCGGACTGTCGATGAACCAACGGTTGTTGACGTCGTTGAGGGGCTTGCCGTCCTGGTCCACCTCGCCGCTGATCCGCTTGATCTTATTGACGTTGCGGGCGAACGAGAGGTCCACGTCCCAGTTCAGGTCCCTGGTGGAGACCGGAGTCGTGTTGAGGGTGATTTCGACACCCCGGTTCTGCACGCGCCCGAGGTTCATCATCTGGGTGGTGTATCCGAGCACCTGGTTGATGGATTTGCTTACCAGCAGGTCGGTGGTCTCCGTATCATACAGTTCGACGGATCCGTTGATGCGGTCCTTGAAGAAGCCGAAGTCGAGTCCGATGTTGGCTGTGGTGGATGTTTCCCACTTGAGGCCGGGATTGTAAAGGGTGGTCGAAGGCAGATAGCCTACGGCAACGGTGTCGCCGAACCTGTAGTAGTATGCAGTCGTGTTGCCAAGCGTGGTGTAGGGGCTGATGCCCTGGTTGCCCACCTGTCCCCAGCTCAGACGAAGCTTGAGGTTGCTCAGCCACGGCTTTGCGCCCCGCATGAAGCTTTCGTTGTTGATTCGCCAGGCGAAGGCTGCGGAAGGGAACACGCCGTATTTGTTGTTCTCTCCGAATACCGATGAGCCGTCCACGCGGGCCGCAACGGTAAAGAGGTAGCGGTCTTTGTAGTTGTATCTGGCCCTTCCGAGGAAAGACAGCAGCTGCCTGCGCGAAAGCTCCCAGTCGGGCTGCCCGTATTCCAGGGCGTTGCCGGCTGCGTTCCAGGCAAGGTCGTCATTGGCGAATCCGGTGGCGGTGAAGCCCAGTTTCTTCCAGCTTATCACGTTGAAGCTCTGCATGAGCGTGGCGTCGAAATGGTGTCCTCCGTCGAAGTCGTGCGTGTAGTTGAGTATGTTCTCGAGCAGGTAGTCGGAGGCATTGCTTTCGCTATTGATGGCGCGGCCCTGGGTGTTCTTGCCTGTCGTATGCTTGAGGCCGATGTAGCTGCCGGATTCTACGTCGCGGCTGCTCATGCTGGCGTTGAGCCGGTAAGACAGGCCCGGAGCTATCTTCCAGTCACCGAAAATGTTGAACATCAGTCGGCTCTGGACCGTACTGTTGCTGGAGTTGCCTATGTTCCACAGAGGGTTCACATGGGATTCTCCGGCCTCGGTGACATCTTCCAGAAGCCGGCCTTCGTCGTCGTAGAGCCTGGCCAGCGGAGGCATTGTGACAAAGTTGCTGAAACTGCCGTCGGCCGTCTGCCTCCAGCTCCTGGAATAAGAGATGTTGGCTCCTATGCTTATGGTCTCGGACAACTTCTGGTCCAGATTGATACGTCCAGAGAGCCTGCGGAACCCCGACCCGGGCACCATTCCGTCCTGGTCGTAGAATCCCAGCCCGACCGCGGCTTTGGTCTTGTCGTTGCCTGCCTGCACGAGCACATCGTGTTTGTGCTGCAGGGCGGGCTTGATCATGACCTGCTCCCAGTCTATGAATTCGCCGCTGTCGAGGACGTCTTTCATGAATCCGCGGAAGCAGTCGGCCTCGTCGTAGTATCCGTATGCGTTGTAGAATGCCTCGTGCCGGTAAGCCGCCCACTGCTCGCCGTTGTAGAAATGGAAGTTGCGGCTTATCGTCTGGATGGCTGCATAGCCGTCGTAACTGACCTTGGTCCTGCCTGCGGCGCCGCGTTTGGTGGTAATGAGGACTACTCCGTTTGCCGCCCTGGCACCGTAGATTGACTGGGAAGAGGCATCTTTGAGAACCTCTATCGACGCAATGTCGTTGCCGTTTACGTCGTCGATGCCGGACATCGGCACGCCGTCCACGATGTACAGTGGAGCGTTGTCGCCGGAGAGCGAGTGGCGTCCGCGGATGATGATGCTCGATGAGCCGCCGGGAGCCGCGCTGCCGACGTTGACCTGTACGCCCGGGGCCGCACCTCTGAGCATTTCGGCCACGCTGGTGGTGGGCACCGTCCTGGCCTTCTCGGCATCGACGGACGACAGGGCGCCGGTGATGTCGCTGCGCTTCTGAACACCGTAGCCGACTACCACCACTTCGTCAAGCAGAGTGACGTCCTGCTCCATCGTGATGTATATGCGGCTGTTTCCGCTGCCGAGCGCCTGCCGGTATTCGTGGAAGCCCAACATATTGACAGTCAGAATCTCTCCGTTGTGCGCCATGATCGAGAAAGCACCGTCGATGTCCGTTATCGCATTGCGGTCGGAGCCTGCGATGTTGATCACGGCGCCGGCGAGGGGACCTTCTTCATCGCTGACTACACCCCTGTATTCCCGCAGCGAGGAAGGCTGCTGGCGCGACGGGGATTTTACTATCATGATGATGCTTTCGCGTATCACCGCTTCTGTGCCGGAGCCGTTGAGAATGAGCTGCAGCACCTCGTCGAGGCGGTGCTCCCCGCTCAGTTGCATCTTTCGTCCCAGGTCGAGCTGCGTCTCGTTGTACACGATGGAAAGGCCGCTCTGCGCTTCGATTGTCTTGAGCGCCTCGCCCACCGTGGACGTGGGAGGGTCGAACCTGATTATCTGGCCTTGCACAGCTGCGTGGCCGGGCAGCATGGCACAGGACAAGAAGGTTAGAATCAGGAGAAGTTTTTTCATTTCAGATAGACTTTGTTACCGTTTATGCTGTATTTCATGCCGGGAATTACGGCTGTTATAGCCTTGAGAAGGTCTTCGAGGGATTCCCCGTGAATGAAGCTCGCCGTGATGACAGCGTCGTCGTATTTGTCGGTGGTGAGGTAAACGTTTACATTGAATTGCCTTTCCAGGATGCGTACCACTCCGTGTATTGATTCGGAACGGAAATACAGCTCCCCGGATTCCCATGAAGTGGCTTCCGAGGTGTTGCTCCTGGTCACTATCATTGAGCCGCCGCTCTTGTCGTAGGTAAGCGTCTGTCCCGGTTCGAGCTCAATCCTCCTGTCGCTGCGGTCGGCGGGCCACACTTCCACTGCTCCGCGGCACAGTGTGGTGCGTACGTCGGGATCGTCGATGTAGGCTCTCACATTGAAACGGGTGCCGTGCACGCGCAGGCGCAGGTCCGAAGTGCTTACCATGAAAGGCTGTGAATCACTGGCGGTTACATCGAAGATAGCCTCGCCCAGCAGATATACTGAGCGCGTTGCGCCGAACTCGCTCGGGCAGATGAGTACCGAGCCCGAGTTGAGGGTGACCTTGCTTTCGTCCGGCAGGACGATCTCGCGGATTTCACCCTTGGGCGCGGTGTACTCTATGTTTTCGGCTACTATTACCTGCTGCGGGCGGACGGACGCAAAGCGGAATACAGCTACGGCACCGACGAGCAGCAGCAATGCGAGGGCGGCAGCAAAAAAGTAACGCACACCGGCCTGGCTGCGGAAGAACTTGCGCGGAGCCTGCAGGCTCTCCGCCTTGCTCATTACGCGGCGGAAATCCCTGTCCATCTGCTCCCGGGTGATGTCCGAAGCCCGGACGGTATCCCACCCTTGGAAAATGTCTTTATTCATGAGATTTGTCTTGTGGTAAATTATAGACGCAGAAAAGCGCCTTTGCACCCAAGACGAATCAGAAGAAAAGCGTAATGGAAGAAACTATCTTGCGGAGCTCGCGCAGAGCCGCGTTGATGTGGTTCTCTACTGTTTTGCGGGAAATGCCGAGCCGGCGGGAGATTTCTTCGTTGGAAAGCCCCTGCTCCCTGGAGAGCGTGAATACCTCGCGGCGGCGCTCCGGCATTCTCTGGAGGCAGTTGAGGTACTGAATGTTCTTTTCCCTTGCAAAGAACTCCTCGTCGGGAGCGGTGTCGCCAAGATCGACGTAATTGTCGGCGATGGAAATGTGGATGTGCTTGCGCCGGCAGTAATCGACCGCTGCGTTGCGGCTCAGCCTGTAAAGGAATGCGCCGAAGGAACGGATCTCGGACATGCTTTCGCGCATGGTCCAGATTTTCGCAAATATGTTCTGGGCGATGTCCCGTGAGTCTTCCGCGACGTTTATGTAATAAGAAAGAAATGTGAGAACCCGGGGGTAATAATACTCAAAAACCTTGCGGAAGGCGTTCTGGTCGCCTTCTGCAATCCATTCGAGCAGTGTCTTTTCGTCGCTGAGCATAAGCCCCGGTTAATCGGGACAAATGTAAAAATTTCTACTTATCTTTGCAAAACTATGACCGATAAAGAACTTATAAATTCACTGCGTGTAGTACCTGATTTCCCCGTCAAAGGAATTCAGTTTTTTGATGTTACTACATTGTTCAAGGACCCTCGTGCCTTCGAGGAGGTCGTGAGCAGGATTTGTTCCATTTACAAGGACAAAGGCATCACCAAGGTCGTGGGAATAGAGTCCCGCGGCTTCATTGCCGGCGCTGCCGTTGCCTCAAGGCTCGGTGCCGGCTTCGTGCCTATACGCAAACCCGGCAAGCTCCCTGCACGGACGGTCAGCGAGTCTTACGCCAAGGAATACGGCACCGACACCATCGAAATCCATTCAGACGCCATAGAGCCCGGTGACGTGGTCCTAATTCACGACGACATCCTGGCAACCGGCGGCACTGCGGCTGCTGCGGTATCCCTTGTCAGCCGTTTCGGGCCCAAGGCGGTGTACGCCAACTTCATCATAGATATCACCGATGTTCCCAGGACGGCACCGATTCCTGCGGACGTGGAGGTTACTTCAATCCTTCAGCTCTCGGAATCATAATGGGATACAGGCAGCTCACTGCTGCGGAAACGGAGTTCCTCGTTTCTCGCGGATGCCGGGCCGAAGACTGGTCTTCGGTGCTGGTAAAGGATGCGGAATCGCTTGAGTACGTGCGCGGAGTGCGCTTCAGCGGCACGGTGTCTCTCGGGTCGTTCCGCGAATCCTTCATCCTTCCCGGCGGCATTCGCAAGCATTCCGGGGTGTGGAACGCCACCCTGCACAACGTCAGCGTCGGCGACGATTCCCTCATCGAGAACGTCAGCAACTACATAGCCAATTACGACATCGGCAGCCATACCTGCATCGACAACGTCGATCTCATGGTTACCGAGGGTCCGTGCAGCTTCGGCAACGGCGTACAGGTCTCCGTACTCAACGAGACCGGCGGGCGCGAAGTGCGTATTTACGACCGTCTCAGCGCGCAGACCGCCTACGTCCTTGCCATGTACCGCCATCGTCCGGCTCTCGTCGCCCGTATCGACGCGATGATTCAGGCTTACGCAGAGGAACGTACTTCGGAGCGTGGGCGCGTGGGCGACTATGTATCGATACGCAACTCCCGCCATATCAATGGAGTGATGATCGGCGACAGGGCCGTCGTCAGCGGAGTGAGCCGCCTGCGCAACGGCAGCGTCCTCAGCAACGAAAGCGCCCCGGTGGTCATCGGGCACGGCGTTATTGCCGACGATTTCATCATCTGCAGCGGCAGCCACGTCTCCGACGGCACTTCCCTGAGCCGCTGTTTCGTAGGTCAGGGATGCAAGCTCGGACATGGCTACAGCGCCTCCGACTCCCTGTTCTTCAGCAACTGCCAGGGCGAAAACGGAGAGGCCTGCGCCATCTTCGCCGGTCCCTTCACCGTCACGCACCATAAGAGCACCCTGCTCATAGCCGGCATGTTCTCGTTCATGAACGCCGGCAGCGGCTCCAACCAGAGCAACCACATGTACAAGCTGGGCCCCATACACCAGGGCATACTGGAAAGGGGCGCCAAGACGGCCTCGGACTCCTATATCCTCTGGCCTTCGCGCATAGGAGCATTCTCTCTGGTCATGGGACGCCATGTCACCCATTCCGACACCACTTCGCTGCCGTTCTCGTACCTCATCGAGCAGCAGAACACGACATACCTGGTGCCGGGCGTCAACCTGCGTAGCGTGGGCACCATTCGCGATGCCCAGAAATGGCCCCGCCGCGACTCCCGAACGGACCCCGACAAGCTCGACAGCATCAACTACAACCTGCTGAGCCCCTATACCATCCAGAAGATGCTCAAGGGCATACAGCTGCTGCAGAACCTTCAGTATTCATCGGGCGAACTGTCCGACATATACTCCTATCACAGCACCAAGATACGCAACTCTTCGCTGCGCGGCGGGCTGCGCTATTACCGGACCGCCGTCACCAAATTCCTGGGCAACTCCATCATCAAACGGCTCGAAAACCTCCCTGCAGGAGCGTCCGACGACGATCTTAGAGCCGCCTTGCGCCCCACCTGCCCCATCGGCGACGGCGACTGGATCGACCTTTCCGGCATGATAGCCCCCAAGAAGGCCATATCCGGGCTGCTCGACGGCGTGGAATCCGGGAAACTCGGCCTGCAGGAGCTCTCCGATGGCTTCCGTGCCCTTCATGCCCAGTACTACGAAGCCGAATGGACATGGGCTTACGACAAGTACGAGTCCTTCTTCGGCATACCTCTGCAGACAATCACAAAGCAGCAGGTGATAGATATAGTGGAGCGCTGGAAAGAGGCCGTGATAGGCCTTGACCGCGAGCTCTATGAAGATGCGCGCAAGGAATTCAGCCTGGCAAGCATGACAGGATTCGGCGCCGACGGCACACGCACCGAGAAGGAGCTCGACTTCAGCGAGGTGCGCGGCGACTTCGAATCCAACTCTTTCGTGACCGCCGTACTCGACCACATCAAGGTCAAGGAAGCCCTCGGCGACGAGCTTATCCGGCGGCTCCGATGAAGTTCAAGTCCTATCTGCTGTTTTTCCTCCTTTTCGGAGTCCTGCCCGACACATACTTCTGCGTTTTCTGCATGTCCGGGCTGGCCGGGATATGGAAGCTGCTGCTGTGCCTTCCTACCATTGCCGCATTGGTGTACCTCGTCAGGATACGCAAGGCGCTGCGCTATACCGAGTCGCTGCGTATCTACTCGTACATCATATTCATGGCAGAATTCCCCAAGTTCGTAGCGATGCTCTTCAGCCTGCTGTTCAGAGCTTTGGGCATCGGGCCCGCCGACCTTGTCGCGGCCTGCATCGGAGGGTGTACGGCAGTGTTTTTCGCCATAATGATCTTCCTTGTGACCACCAGTCTCAAGGTCAATGAGCTTACTCTCTCTTTCGGGGAGCTGCCCGCAGGATTCGACGGTCTTCGCGTGTGTCATATCGCCGACTTCCATCTGGGGTCCTTCGGCGAAGGCAACAAGTACATAGGGCGCATAGTCGATACCGTCTGCGCGCAGAAGCCCGACATCATACTCTTTGCCGGAGACCTGGTGAATTTCGATTCCGCCGAGGCGGATTCGTATTTGGATGTCCTATCCCGGCTTCAGGCTCCTCTCGGGGTATATGCGGTAAGGGGCAATCACGATTACCTGCTTCACGGGCATTTTAGCGAGGAAGAACGTCTGGAAGACCTTCAGCGTCTGCTGGACAAGGAACGCAGCCTCGGCTGGAAGCTGCTTCTCAACGACAACGTACTTCTGCAGAAGGACGGGGCCTGCATAGCCGTGGCGGGTGTGGAGAACATCTCCGGCAATCCCTATTTCCCCGATATGGGCGGAGACCTTTCCAAGGCCCTCGAAGGCATCCCGGAGGGCACTTTTACCATCTTGCTTTCGCACGACCCGAGCCACTGGCGCGCCGGAGTCATTCCCGACGGCAGGGCCTCCCTCACCCTGTCAGGGCATACCCACGGGCTCAAGTTCAAGCTTGCCGGCATGCATCTGAGCAGCTGGCACCTCAGGGAATCCCGCGGAGTCTATACCCAGGGCAGGCAGGTGCTGCATGTGACCGCCGGCCTCGGGAGCGCTTTCGCCTTCCGTCTGGGAGGGGCGCCACGCATAGACATGATAACACTGAAATCTATATAATCTATGGAAAAATGGTTGATGATCGTTAATCCTGCGTCTGCGTCTTCTACGACGGCGGATACATGGATTGAATCAAAAAGAGTCCTCATGGCAGGCGGGCTGGAAGTTGACGACGTGTGCACGAAGCATCCCGGCCATGCAATCGACATCGCTCGTGAAGGAGCCGAAAAAGGCTACCGCAAGTTTATTGCAGTCGGCGGTGACGGCACCATTCACGAAGTTATGAGCGGCCTTTTGCGTTATGCCGACGCGACCGGCGCCGACCTTGGCGGCTTCACCCTTGGCGTGCTGCCCTATGGAACCGGTAACGACTGGATACGTACATCGCTGGTTCCCAAAGACATGAACGAGGCGGCAGCCAGCATCGTGCGGGGCCGTACGGCGCCCGAAGACGTGGTGCGCCTGACTTTCGAAAACGGCGTGTTCTGCATGGCGAACATAGGAGGTATAGGGATAGACGCAGACATCTGCTATCATACCAACAATCTCAAGGCCAAGGGACACAGGGGCGGCATCCTTTACAAGATGGTGGCTCCATATTCCGTCTTGTCCAAGAAGTTCAGCACAGTGGAAATCGTATGCGATTCCGAGAAGGTTTACGAGGGCCCGCTTTATTCCGCCGTTATAGCCAACGGCATCTACCGCGGAGGCGGCCTGCGCCAGAACGTACCCGACGTGAGCTGGGCCGACGGCAGGCTGGACGTTTCCATCATGCCCGGAATGAATAAGCTCAAGGGCCTGGGAGTCATGATGCATGCGCTCAGCGGCGACTTCGCCCAGCAGCCCCAGATCATATCGCGAAGCTTCCGCAAAATGACGGTAAGGACCCTGGAGGGCAAGCCCGACAGGGTGGAGTCCGACGGCGAGCTGCCCGGCATCCTGCCTCTTACTGTCGAGATTACAGGCCAGCAGATCAACATAATAGTGCCTTAGCAATGGGCGGAACGGTCAAAGAAGCTCATCTCGGCCTGTCGGCAAGGATGCTGCGTGCTCTGGGCATCGGGGTCGTGCGTCTCGTGCAGCGGCCGCTGCTGCTGGGCCCCAAACCGGAGCTCGACAAGCCCGCGATTTTTGCATGCAGGCACGTGGGCCTGATGGACCCGCTGGTACTCATGACGCTGTATTCCAAGCAGATGATTCATCCGCTCGCAGCCCAGGACTACTTCGAGAAAAACGCCTTCACTCGCTGGTTCTATCCTGCGGCGCAGTGCATCCCAATAGACAGAAAGAATCATTCTCCCAAGTGGCTCGAGGATTCTGCCGCAGCGCTTGCAAAAGGGGACAGCATCATCATATATCCCGAGGGACACCGGAACAAAGAGGGCTTGGGGCTGCTGCCTTTCCATACCGGTGCGGTGCGGCTGGCGGCACTTACCGGAGCGCAGATAATTCCAGTTTACAACTGCTTCTGGAAATTCCCGGGTCGTTATCGCTTGGCGATAGGGGAGCCGTACACGCTGCCCCCGTTCGAGGGTGACGAACCTTCGAGGGAATGGTGCAGGCAGCATGCCGACGATATGCGCAGGCGCGTGGCCGCTCTTGGCAATCTTGCAGAATAGCTGTATATATGCGACATATCAAACTGTTGACATTTATTGCAGGGGCATTCCTCTGCGCCGCCGTCTTTTCCTGCAACTCCGCTCCCCATCCCGGAAGCCTGGAGGAAAGCCTTGTGGAACTCGACGGCTATGTGGCGTCCAGGGCCGTGTATCGGACGAGGAAGATGGAACGCCTTGCCGCTTTGCGCAAACTGCTCGTCTCCAGTGATGATCCGGTGCGTCGTTACGACCTTTCCATGGAACTGGCCGACGAATTCTTCTCTTTCAGTTTCGACTCCACGCAGCACTACCTGATGCGCAGCATCGCTCTGGCCGAGGGTATGGCCGACAGGGAGCGCATCGACCGCGCCTCCATAAACCTGGGACATCTGTATGCCAAGTCGGGCCATTTCATGGAGGCTTACAACCGTCTGTACGAAAAAATCGATACGGCCCTGCTATCCGAATCCCTGAGGGCCGACTATCTGTATGCGCTTTACGATTTTTCGCGCGACCTCGCAGGCAACTCGGGAATGGCCGAGCGGCTTGCCATCCCCGAGAGGGGAGTTTTCCGGAAGGAGCTGTATTCCCTCCTGCCCGACGGTTCCGACCTGAAGATGCGGATAATGCTCGACCAGATGGTGCAGGAGGGGCGTTACGACGCCGCCGACAGCCTTGGCCGCATAATCATAGCGCGCACCGATCCCAATACCCATCCCTATGCGATATATGCCTTCGAGATGGGAGAAGTCGCCTATCACAAGGGTGCGATGGACGATCGCATGCGGTGGCTCGTCAAGTCTGCCGAATGCGACATGATAAACGCCGTGCGGGATTATGCTTCGCTTACCATGGTCGCCCAGGCGCTTGTGAGCACCGATCTCGACCGTTCTTTCCGTTATCTGCGTATCGCCCAGGAGGACGCGCTTGCCTACAACGCCAAGCTGCGCCCGTGGCAGATATCGCTCTTCTTTATGGAAATCGAAGATGCCTATACTGCCCGTCAGGAAAGGATAAACAGGTCGGTCACAGTCGTTTCCATACTTCTTGCCGTATTGACGGCCGCCCTTTCCTTACTGGCGTATTCCCTGGTCAGCCGCTCGCGCAAGCTCACCCGAGTGAGTGCCGAGCTGGAACGCAGCAACACCAGCCTGGCCCTTGCCAATGTGTCTCTCAACGACCTCAATGCCAGACTCTCCAAGGCCGACAGGATAAAAGAAGAATTCATCGTCGGTTTCCTTCACAAACTTTCCGACCAGATTGCGGGCCAGAGGGCCGAGGACGGGCGGCTGCGCAACCTTATCAAGCAGGGCAAATCGGCAGAGGTCCTCAAGGAAATAGATCTCTCTACAAGGGCCGAGAAGAGCCTCAAGGAATACTACCGCACCTTCGACACCACTTTCCTTGGGCTTTATCCCGACTTTGTGCAGCAGTTCAACGCTTTACTCAGGGAGGACGCCCGCTACAGACTCAAGGAGGGAACGCTCAATACGGAGCTCCGTATCTTCGCCCTTATCCGCCTGGGAGTCGATGATTCCAGGGAGATTGCCCAGATACTTCACTATTCCCTGAGCACCATCTACAATTACAAGGTGGCCGTAAAGAATGCGGCTGCCGGCAATCGCGACGATTTTGAGGAACGGGTCAAAATGATAGGAAAGTAGTATTTCGACAGGTTTGTTTTTACTACTAAAATAGCCTCTCGAGATTTTCTTATATTATTAAATAATAAATACTTAGGTTTTTGCGCGCACTACTTAATTATTGTAGTGTGCGCAAATCTTTTAAAAAGGTATATATATTTGCGAAAGACATTACGTCACACAATAATAACCAACTATCGCAAACCATTTATGAAAAAAATTGCAACTCTCATCCTAGGATTTGCATTGAGCCTCGCAGCACTGGCACAAAACGCCAGAATCTCCGGCGTAGTGCGCGACTCCATGCAGCCGGTAGTGGGTGCAATCATCGTGCAGCAAGGCAGCTCCAACGGCACCATGACCGATGCCGACGGCGCCTTCGCCCTGAATGCTCCCGTCGGTTCCGTTCTGGAAGTTTCCTGCATCGGCTATGTCACGAAGACCTTCACCGTTACCGGCGACCAGGTCTTGGACATCGTTCTCGAAGAAGACTCCGTGATGCTTGAGGAAACTGTGGTCGTCGGATACGGCGTACAGAAGAAGTCTGTCGTCACCGCAGCCATTTCCAGTATCACTTCGGACGACCTCAAGGCCACTCCGCAGACCCGCGTCGACAACGTCCTGCAGGGCCTCACTTCCGGCGTAACCGTAACACAGACTTCCGGCGCTCCCGATGCCGGTTCACAGGTCCGTATCCGTGGCGTCGGTTCCATCAACGGCTCCGAGCCCCTTTACATCGTCGACGGCATGCCTTCCGGCGGCATCGATTACCTCAACCCCAACGACATAGAGCGTATCGAGGTTCTCAAGGATGCGGCTTCCGGCGCAGTTTACGGAGCCCGTGCCGCCAACGGCGTCGTGCTCATCACCACCAAGAAGGGCCAGAAGGGCGCTCCCAAGGTGAGCTACGACTTCTCTTACGGTTTCCAGAACCCTTGGCGCAAGCCCCAGGTCCTCAATGCTACCGAGTACGCCATCATCATGAACGAAGGCTACCTCAACGCAGGACAGGCTCCCAGGTATGACGATCCCGCTTCGCTCGGTGCAGGCACCGACTGGGTCGATGCCATCTTCGACAAGAACGCACCCGTAGTCAAGCACGACATCAACGTCTCCGGCGGCACCGACAAGGTCGATTACAACATCTCCGCCGGCTACCTCTCCCGCAAAGGTATTATAGGTGGAAAGGCAGGCCGTTCCTTCTACGACCGCTTTACCTATCGCCAGAACGTGGGCGTCAACATCTTCGACATGAGCGCCTCCCGCAACTGGCTCAACAAGATGGACCTGCGCACTACGCTTTCTTACTCCAACATCAACTCCGCAGGCATCAGCACCAACTCCGAGTTCGGCGCCCCTCTGGGATCCGCCCTCGGTATGTCTCCCATCGAGCCCATCTATGCGACTCCCGAGATGGAAGAGAGCTACAAGACCATGTATCCTGCCTGATACCCCTATATACTGCGTGCAAAGGACGGCAGGGCGTTCAGCATTGCCGACGGCGGCATCTACAACGAGCAGGTCAATCCTCTGGCGATGCTCAGCCAGCCCGGCACTACCTACACCACCAACAAGGCCATCGCCAATCTGGCACTCGACCTGCAGATCTGGGACGGCCTGAGGTTCCGTTCCACCGCCAGCGGCGAGCTCACCTATGTCACCAGTCATGGCTACAGCCTGCCTTACTTCCTCTCCAGCAAGAGTTTCCGCTACGATACCGTAACCGAGAGCAACGTGTATGACAAGAACGGCAACGCCTCTACCGTGTCCAAAATCAACTACGGCAGCAGCGCTTCCCAGGACATGTCCCAGTACATCACCTGGCAGCTCGAGAACGTCCTTGCATACGACAAGCAGTTCGGTCTTCACGGCATCAACGCCGTCGTGGGCAACACCCTGTTCCGTTCGTCCAGCGCCAACCTCGGCGCTTCCGCCAACGGTCTGATGTACCCTTACGACCCCTGGAAGATATCCGTCAACAACACCCTCGGACAGCAGAAAGACGGCGACCGCAACGGATGGGGCAGCTGGAATTCGATTCCCTACAGCCTCATGTCCTGGTTCGCCCGTGTATCCTACAACTACGACGAACGCTACATGGCGGAAGCCACCGTCAGACGTGACGCCTCCAGCCGTTTCGGTCCCGACAACAAGTGGGGTACGTTCCCTTCCTTCTCCCTGGGCTGGAACATCAAGAACGAAGAGTTCATGAAGGGCGTTGCCGAAATCTCCACCCTCAAGCTCCGCGGCTCATGGGGTATAAACGGTAATGACAGCATCGGCGACTTCCGTTATGCGGTATATGCCAGCACCGGCAACAACTACGTATTCGGCTCCGGAGCCAACGGCACCGAGTCCATCAACCACGGCACCAAGCCTTCCGGCCTCGTGAATCCCGGTGTCAAGTGGGAGCAGTCCATCCAGACCGACCTCGGACTCGACTTCGGCATGTGGGGCAACAAGCTCACCGCCACGCTCGACGTTTACAACAAGGTGACTTCCGGCATGCTTCATGCCATGCCCGTCCCCGGTTATGCCGGTGATTCAGCCCCTGTGGGCAACCTTTGCTCCATGGTCAACGGAGGCGTTGAGTTCGACCTCGGCTATCGTGACCACGCAGGCGACTTCCACTATCACGCAAACGCCAACCTTACCTGGAACAAGAACGTCCTTACCGACCTCGGCGTTACGAGCGCCAGCGGCGAGGAGGCTTCCCTGTACGGTTCCTCCCACAAGATCGGCCAGCTTACCCGAGGCATCGTAGGCCTGCCGTTCCCTTATTTCTACGGTTATGTGACCGACGGCATCTTCCAGAACATGGATGAGGTCAATTCCTATGTCAACGCAGACGGCGCACTCCTTCAGCCCAAGGCACAGCCCGGCGACATCCGATTCAAGGATATCGCAGGTGCATTCGACGAGAATCACAATCCCATCCCCGACGGTGTCATCAACGACGCCGACCGTACGATGATCGGCAAGGGCATGCCCGACTGGACCTTCGGCCTCAATCTCGGATTCGAATGGAAGGGCTTCGATTTCAACATGTTCCTGCAGGGACAGCTCGGCGCCCAGACATTCAATGTAACCCGCCGTACAGACCTCTACTACATCAACCTTCCCAAGACCATCCTCAACCGCTGGACCGGTGAAGGCACCACCAACAAGTATCCCCGCTTCGTGTTCGATTCCGCAAACGAGAACTACCGCGTTTCCGACCTCTGGGTCGAGGATGCATCGTTCCTGCGCGCCCGCAACATCCAGCTTGGCTACACTCTCCCCTCAAAGCTTACCAAGGTAGCTGCTATCTCCCGCCTCAGGCTTTATGTGCAGGCCGAGAACGCCTTCACCCTCACAAAGTACTCCGGATGCGATCCTGAGGTCACCGGCGGCAACGGCTTCGGCACCGAGGCCGGAATCGACCGCGGCGTCTATCCTCAGGCCCGCACCTTTACCTTCGGCGTCAATGTCAACTTCTAAAGCATGATGTCAGATATGAAAAAGATATACATAGCGATATTCGCACTCGCAAGCATCCTTACAGCATCCTGCTCCGACGGGTTCGTAACTCCTGTCCACAACTCTTCCGAACCTCTGGACGATTACTTCAGGAACGAATCCCGCATGTTCGAAAGCCTCGTTGCGGCGTACGATCCCCTCGAATGGTTCGATTACTCATTCGGTCAGTACTGCTCCATACCTCTGTTTTCCGACATCATGGGCGACGACATCAACTGCGGCGGTTCCAACGAAGGCGACCAGCCCCGCAACGTCAAGACCCATTTCTATACGCTCACTGCCGATGAGGAGCTGAGCACCATCTGGACCATCTGCTATTCCGGCATCAACCGCGCCAACGTGGTGCGCCAGTACATAGACGGCGTTCCCGGCATGTCCGAGGCCACCCGCAAGCAGTGGGCTGCAGAATCCATAGTGCTGCGCTGCTTCTATTACAATATCCTCTGGAAGTGCTGGGGCAACATTCCTTATTACGAGGATAACCTCAAAACTCCTTACTATGCCAAGCAGCTCGGCCACGACGAGGTTTACGAAAACGTCGTGAAAGCCCTGGAAGGCGTGTTCGAGATGGATGCCCTTCCCATGAAGAGCCCCGTAGGAAGCGAGGGCCGCGTCACCAAGGCGATGGCTTATATGCTCTATGCCGAGATGGTCATGTACCAGAACGACGATACCCGTTACCAGAAGGCGCTCGACTGCATGAAGGAGATCATCACCAGCGGACAGTATTCCCTGGTCAGCGATTTCGCTGCGATGTGGACCGAAAGCGGTGAGTGGGGTTCCGAATCCATCTGGGAAATCAACTACACCTCCGAAGGCAGTTCCCGCGACTGGAACAACAACGGCATCACCACAGGCGGTAACGTCTATTCAACTCTCATCGGCGTACCCGGCGGCCCCAGGCTCAAGGGAGACCTGGCAGGTAAAATCTATGACGGCTGGGGCTTCGGCACGGTCAACGAGTATGCATATAACATGTACGAAGAAGGCGACATCCGCCGTGACGCCGGAATTCTCAACCTCAAGGGCCTCGACGAAGGCACCATCGGCGAACAGGACGGCTACGCACCGAGGTGGGAAGATACCGGATACTTCCTCAACAAATACATTGCAAAGACCAACGGCAACCACGGAGCCCAGGGCGATGCCAACATGGGACATGGCAACAACATCCGCATGTACCGTTATGCCGAGACGCTGCTCAATGCGGCCGAACTCTCCGTACTCCTGAAGCAGGACGGCTCTTCGTACCTCAAGCAGGTACGCGACCGCGCCCACTGTACCGATACCGGAACCACCCGTGACGACATAATCACCGAGCGTCGCAAGGAGTTCCTCGGAGAAGGCAAGCGCTACTGGGACCTCGTGCGCAGCGGACTTGCAGCCACTGTCCTCAAGGCGGCCAACCATCCTTTCCGTACTACCGACTGGAGCGAGTCCAAGAAATACTGGCCTATCCCTCAAAGCGAAATGGACAGGGATGACGCTCTTGTGCAGAACAATTATTAATCTTCTTTGGCAATGAAAACTATATTCAGATATATCAGCACAGTCGCATTGGCGAGCCTTGCCCTTGCAGCCTGCCGTCCCGATTACCCGGAACTGGTACCTTCGGCAGTGCCTTCGGCTTCCGACTTCGATGTGGTCATCAATGTCGATCAGGCTACCAATATCGCTACTTTCACCCTCAACAACAAGGGGATGGTACCTGTCTGGAATTTCGGCCCCGAACTCATTGACGGCAAGGCCAGCAAGGTGTACGCCTACACCGGCAACGGATTGAGCCTCCGTTTCCGCGAGGCCGGCGAGCACCAGGTCGAGGTCAAGGCCTACAATGCCAACGGACTTTCCACGAGCTCGGTCCTCAAGACCTTCAAGATGGACAACACCTATCGCGATCCCTTCGATCCCACGCCCTACGTGCGTGCGATATCCGGAGGTTCTTCCCAGAGCTGGGTATGGAACTCCACCGAATTCGGCCACCTCGGCTGCGGCCCCGTGGGCGATCCCCTCGGCTGGTGGCAGTGCGAAGCCGGCGGCAAGGAGGGATTCCTCTACGACGACGTCATGACCTTCACCTCCGACGGCAAGTACACCTACGATCCCGTTGACGGCCAGGCATACGCAAAGAAAGACGCCGAATATCCCGCAGGCCACGCCCAGCTGGACGACGACTATCTGTTCCCCGCAGAGAAGAAGACTTCCGGCTATTCCTTCGAGAACAACTGGAACGACGCCGGCATCGAGGAAATCTACCTCGTGCTCGACCCGGGCAGCATCCTTTCCTACGTCGTCCACAAGAGCCTCGTCGACAATCCCCGCTACCAGGTGCTTGAGACCAAGACCAGCGCCATGAAGAAGAAACTCCAGCTCATGGCAACAGCCAGCACTCCCGCCAATGCCGACGGCATCTCCTTCTACTACGAATTCGTGCCCCAGGGCTCCGTGGCAGGCAAGGACGATCCTCTCTTCGGCAAGGAGAGCAAGACCTGGATCCTCGACAACGAGGCCGCAGGCTATATGGGATGCGGCGAGAGCGTAGCCAACCCCACCGGCTGGTGGAGCGCACAGCCTCACGAGAAGGACGCTTACGGCGTGAAGGACGATGAACTCACCTTCGCCAAGGACGGTACCTACACCTTCAATCCCGGCGCCGACGGTGTCGTCTACTGCAACTGGGAATCCGACTATCACCACGAGCTGTGGGACGGCGGAAACAACAGCGACTACGACGCTCCCGCCGAGGTCCAGACTGCTTCTTACACCCTCGGTTCCGACGCCGACGGCGACTACATCGAACTGCCTGCAGGCATCTTCTTCAGCTACGTACCCAACAAGGCCGTCCTCTCCGAGCCTACTCACCTCTACATCAAGGAGCTCACCGACACCAGGATGGTTCTCGTAGCCAGGTTCAGCGGCATCAGCTGGCAGTTCATCTTCAAGCCCCGCGACGGTGTCCCCGGAGACGAGGATCCTCTCTTCGGCGTTACCAGCAAGACGTGGGTTTACGATAACGAGACCCAGGGCTACATGGGTTGCGGCAGCAGCTTTGCAGCGGCCACCGAGTGGTGGAGCGCAGTGCCTCACGACAAGGACGCCTGGGGCGTGACCGACGACGAACTCACATTCTTCGCAGACGGCAAGTATATCTTCGATCCGGGTGCTGACGGAAAGGTTTACGTCAACAAGGATTCCGGCTATCACGCCGAACTCTACTCCGGTGACGGCAACGACTACGACGCCCCCGCCGAAAGGCAGGAATCCACCTACGTTCTCGACGAGGATGACACCGCCCCTTACATCGAACTTCCCGCAGGCATACTCTTCGGATACGTTCCCAATGCAGCCGTCCTTGACGACCAGCCCAACCGCCTGCACATCAAGGAGATGACTAGCGAGCGCCTGGTTCTCGTGGCAGTTTACGAGGGCATTTCCTGGCAGATTATCCTCCGTCCCAAGGAGGGCCAGGGCGGTGGCGGAGAGGAAGGTCCCGCAGAGCTTGAGGACGTACTCCCCGGCTCCTGGACCTGGGATCCCGACGTGGCAGGCCACTTCGGCTGCGGCCCCGACCTGGGCAATCCCCTCGGCTGGTGGACCGGAGAAGCCCACTGCAAGGACAACGCCTCCATGTACGACGACGTCATGACCTTCACGGCCGACGGCAAGTACACCCTCGACCCCGTGGACGGCATGACCTACATCAACAAGGATGTCACCCGTTTCGAGGACCGCAAGGTCGACAGCCCCTACGGCGACGATTTCCGCATCAGGACCGACAAGACCACCGTCTCCTTCGAGATTGACGAAATCGGCGACTTCCAGGTCATCAAGCTGGGAGACGGAGCCATCTTCTCCTACGTTCCCAACAACGATTTCGTAGATGAACCTTACCTGTACGTCAAGGAGTGCACCGCCGACAAGTTAGTGCTGATGAGCTTCACCGCCACCGGCAACAACGGCGGAAGCATCGCCTGGCAGTACATACTCAAGAGAGTGAAGTAAATGAACGTCATGTCTTTGGAAAAAGGGTTGCTGCTCTTTGCGGCGGCAACCCTTCTCACAACGGCCTGCGCCTGCACGGGCACAAAACCGGAAGAGGTGCAGGGGACGCTGAGCCTTGATCCCGCCTCGCTGGACATCCCGTTCGGCGCCTGGGAGGGAGTGGTCACCGTCACCGCCGACTGCGACTGGGGCGTCTCCGTTGCCGACAGGGAATGGTGCAGCGTCTTCCCGTCCGGAGGCGTGAAGGGCGTGACCACGGTCAAGCTCAGCGTGAAGGAGAATACGGGCAGGACGGGGCGCGAGAACGTCCTGAAGTTCCGCTACGGCTCCTCTTCCAAAGACCTTCCGCTGGTGCAGGGATTCAATCCGGACCTTGTACCTTCCGTCAATCCCGGAATGACCGTTCCTGAAGGCTACGCCCTCGACTGGAACGACGAGTTCGACCTGCCGGACGGAAGCATGCCCGACATGGACCTGTGGCGCTTCGAAAGCAAGCCCGCAGGCTGGGTCAACAACGAAAGGCAGACTTACGTTCCCGGGGCCCGCGGAAGCGTGAGGACCGCTTTCGTGGAAGACGGCGCGCTCAACATCCGCGCCGTGCGGGACGGCTCCGATGTGCTTTCCGCCCGTATGTATTCCAAAAAATCCTGGACCTACGGCTATATGGAGGCGTCCATCAAGCTTCCCAAGGGAAAGGGCACCTGGCCCGCCTT
This sequence comes from uncultured Bacteroidales bacterium, assembly GCA_946539455.1. Classification (GTDB taxonomy): domain Bacteria; phylum Bacteroidota; class Bacteroidia; order Bacteroidales; family UBA932; genus Cryptobacteroides. Next base: position 11,274 of record CAMNHL010000016.1, on the reverse strand, counting down.
CTGGATGATGCCCGACGACTTCAGCCGGGGCTGGCCCGGATGCGGCGAAATCGACATAATGGAAGAGGTGGGATATCATCCCAACTACACGTCCTCGTCGATTCATTGCATGAACTACTACCATTCTATCGGAACGCAGAAAACGCACGAACGCTATACCGCCGGAGCCGAAGACGGCTACCACGTGTATGCTGTCGAATGGACACCCGACGCGCTGGTGTTCTTCGTGGACGGAGTGCAGCACTTCGTCTTCAAGAATGACGGCACCGGCAACGACAACACCTGGCCGTTCAACAAGGATTTCTACCTCATACTCAATCTTGCATGGGGTGGCGACTGGGGCGGTAGCCAGGGCGTTGACGAGAGTGCGCTCCCTTGCACCATGAAAGTTGATTACGTACGAGTCTTCAAGAAGTTATGAGGTTTTCCAGATTGATCTTCGCTGCGGCGCTTGCTCTCTCTGTCGTCTCCTGCGGGGGACGGCAGCACTCTACCGTCGGCTCCAACGCCCGGATTGAGAGGCGCATCAGCAGCCTGCTTTCGCAGATGACCCTTGCCGAGAAAATCGGGCAGATGAACCAGATCTCGGTCGGCGGCGACCCTTCCATGTATGCCGAATCGCTGCGCAGCGGGCAGATAGGATCGATACTCAACGAGGTTGATCCTGTGAAGATCAACGAGTTCCAGCGTATCTGCATCGAAGAGTCACGTCTTGGAATACCGCTTCTGGTCGCTCGTGATGTCATTCACGGTTTTCATACTGTATTCCCGATTCCGCTCGGCCTGGCGGCTACTTTCGATCCGGCTCTCGTTGAGGAGGGAGCGAGGGTGGCTGCCGTCGAGGCCAGCGCACAGGGGGTCCGCTGGACCTTCTCTCCCATGCTCGACATAGCCCGCGACCCCCGCTGGGGCCGTATCGCCGAGGGCAGCGGAGAAGATACTTGGCTGGACTCCCGTATGGCGGAGGCAATGGTTCGCGGATATCAGGGCAGAAGCCTTGACTCCACGTCCATAGCCGCCTGCATCAAGCATTTCGTGGGTTATGGTGCGGCCGAGGGCGGACGCGACTACAACAGCACCTTCCTGTCCGAGAGGCAGTTGCGCAACATATACCTTCCGCCGTTCGAAGCGGCGGTACGGGCCGGGGCGCAGACCCTTATGACCTCTTTCAACGACAACGACGGCGTGCCCTCCACGGCCAACGGATTTATTCTCCGCGACGTGCTGAGGGGCGAATGGAACTTCGACGGTATTGTCGTAACGGACTGGAATTCGATGGGCGAGATGATATCTCACGGGTATGCCTCCGACCACAAGGACGCTGCTGCCAAGGCCATGAATGCCGGAGTCGATATGGACATGATGACTTTCGGATACATCTCCCATCTCGAGGCTCTCGTGCGTTCCGGCGTTGTGCGGGAAAGCGTCATCGACGAAGCTGTGCGCAGGATCCTTCGCGTAAAGATGCTCCTGGGCCTGTTCGAACATCCGTACGTGGATGCAGATGCCGCCGGCAGCGTGCAGTACGCTCCTGAGCATCTCGATGCAGCCCTGCGGAGCGCCGAGGAGTCGGCTATCCTGCTCAAGAACGACGGTTCGCTGCTTCCTCTGGACGCCGGGCGGATACGCAACATCCTCGTGACCGGACCGCTTGCCGACGCTCCGCACGACCAGCTTGGAACATGGGCTTTCGACGGCGAAAAGTCCCATACCGTGACCCCTCTCGCCGCTCTTTCCGGGCGTTTTCCTGGCAAGGTCAGCTACGTGCCTGGGCTCTCTTACAGCCGTGAGTGCAGAAGCGGCTTCACAGATGTGGCGGCCGCAGCAAGGCGCGCGGACGTCATACTTGCCTTCGTGGGCGAAGAGGCCATCCTCTCCGGAGAGGCGCATTGCCTGTCCGACCTCAATCTCGCAGGTTCGCAGAGCGAACTGCTCAAGACCCTGCGTGATAGCGGAAAACCCGTGGTTGCGGTGGTCATGGCAGGCCGTCCGCTGACAGTGGAACGCGACCTCGCCAACTGCGACGCGCTCCTGTATTCCTTCCATCCCGGAACAATGGGCGGACCGGCCCTGGCCCGGCTCCTTTTCGGCGATGCTGTCCCTTCCGGCAAAACCCCCGTAACCTTCCTGCGCACCGTAGGACAGGTCCCCATGTATTACAATCACAACATGACGGGCCGCCCGTACAGGGACGAGAAGCTCATGGACGAAATCGAACTCGAAGCCCCGCAGACATCGCTGGGCAACACTTCGTACTATCTGGATTCCGGCGCCGCTCCTTTGTTCCCCTTCGGTTACGGCTTGAGCTACACCAGCTTCGCGTATTCCGATGTGACTCTCGACAGAAGCTGCTATTCCGACGGCGACACGATACGGGCAAGCTTCACCCTTTCCAACACCGGGGAGTATGATGCCACCGAGGTGGTTCAGCTCTATGTGCGCGACCTTGTGGGGTCCGTCACCCGTCCCGTAAAGGAACTCAAGGGATTCGAGCGCATCTTCCTCAAAGCGGGGGAGAGTACAAAAGTGGAGATGTCGCTTGCTGTGAGCGAACTGGCCTTTTGGGGTGCCGACGGCCGAAAGAGTGTAGAGCCCGGAGAGTTCCTGCTCTGGATTGCCGGCGACAGTGCCTCAGGCACGCCCGTTTCTTTTAGGGTTCAGTAGCTCATGCGCCTTAAACGCTTACTGATAACGCTTGCCCTGGCGGTCGTCTCTGCGCTTTCCTGCAGGAACGACCGGATTGAACCGGAAGGGGAACAGCTGCGCAGCGTGACCGTAGAAGAAGCTGTCGTGGGGCTGCAGCCCGGCGGCAGTGCTACCGTTCATTTCAGGGTCAAGAGCCCCCTTTTTACCGTTTCCGGGTTGTCTGCAATTGTGCTTACGCCCCCGTCAGCCTCGTCCCGCATCGCTCTCAGGAGCCTTGCGGAGGATACTGTAAAGGGGCGCTATTCGCTGGAAATACAAGACATCGGTTCCGGACGCTTCAGCTCTGACGTGCGTATAGGAGTGAGGGTAAGCCCCGCTTCGGATGCCGTCGTAATGTCTGAGACTTTTACCGTCACCAACTCCGAATCAGTGCCCGGAGCTCCCGATACCGGCCTGCCGGTGCTGCGCATAAACACCGAAAACGGTGCTACGGTCAAGAACAAGACCGACTGGGTGGCGGCCACTCTTTTCATCGGCTCCGACGAATTTGCCTGCGGCATACGCGGACGCGGAAACAGCACCTGGGAGTGGCCCAAGAAGCCGTATGCCCTCAAGCTCGAGAAGCGCTCGTCCCTGCTCGGCATGCCCGCCCACAAGCGCTGGGTGCTGCTTGCCAACTTCCTGGACCGCACGCTGATGCGCAACATCGTGGCCATGAAGGTATCGTCCCTTACCTCTCTTGCCTGGACTCCTTCATGCAGGAGTGTGGAACTAATACTCAACGGGCGCCATGCCGGCACCTATCTGCTTATCGAGCAGGTGCGGGTGGACTCTGAACGTGTCGATATCGACGAAGACGAAGGGATTATGCTGGAGCTCGATTTTCACGACGACAACGAGAACCGCTGGATCGATTACCACGGACACTGCTGGCAGAAACCCTCCGGAATACCGTTCAGCGTCAAATATCCCGATGCCGACGAGTTGAGCGCCGAACGCTTCGGGCAGATCAAGCAGTACGTCTCACAGGTGGCATCGGCCGTGTACGGCCCCGATTTCGCCGACCCCGCCCTGGGCTATGCCCGCTACCTTGACGTGCAGTCTTTCATCGACTACTGGATAGTGTTCGAAGTTATGGGAAACCACGAACTTGGCAATCCCGGCAGCGTGTACATGCATAAGGACAGGGGAGGCAAGCTGACCGCCGGCCCGTGCTGGGACTTCGACTGGGGCGTGCTCTCCTACAAGACTTCTCCACAGGCGCGCTATTCGCTTGTCAATGAGCATGCTATATGGTATGAGCGCCTTATGTCCGACCCCTCCTTCCGCTCTGCCGTGCGCGAGCGCTTCCTGGCCCTGCTGCCGCAGTTGGAGAAGATTCCCGACTTCATGGAAGAGACGGAGCGGGAACTTGAGGAGTCGGCACGGGTCAACTTCTCCATGTGGGACCCTTCGCAGGACGCTTCCATGAACGGAGGCAGCATAATCAACGGCGACGAGAGGCTGTCTTTCCACGAGGCGTGCGTGCGGCTCCGCGACATTTACCGGGAACGCCTGCAGATTATCCGTAAGACTTTGTAAATTTGTCACCATGCATATAAATCCGTTTTTCCTGATGCTCCTGTCGGCGGCCCTTGTTGCTTGCCGCGGCAACGACCCCAAACCCGTAGATCCCGTGCCCGACGATACGGAGGCCAGCGCTGCCGTATATACAACTACGACTTCCGGTGTGCTGATGCGCGAATCCAGGCTGTTTCTCGGAAAACCGCAGGACGTGAATTTCTATAAAGTGTCGCTTAGCGGGGAACGCTTTCAGAGCGTCGATGGATTCGGGCTTGCGATAACCCAGGCGAGTTGCTATAACCTGTTGAGGATGAGTGCAGAAGACCGTACGGCCTTCCTTACCGAAGTGTTCTCGCGGGAGAACGGCCTGGGCTCTTCGCTGATTCGCGTGTGCATAGGAGGCTCCGACTTTTCGCTCGACGAGTTCACCTGCTGTGACACCCCCGGAATAGAGAATTTCGCCATTCATCCGAGCGACGAACAGTATCTCTTCCCCGTGCTCGACGAGATTATGCGCATCAATCCCCAGGTGCGTATAATAGGCTCTCCCTGGAGCTGCCCCCGCTGGATGAAGATAGGCGAGAACGGCGGCCGCTACGACAAATGGACCGCAGGCAGGCTCAATCCCAAGTATTACGGAGACTATGCCGAATACTTCGTGCGCTGGATAAAGGCCATGGAGCAGAGGGGCTATCACGTGCATGCCGTCACGTTGCAGAACGAACCCCTCAACAGGGGCAATTCCATGTCCCTGTTCATGTCCTGGCAGGACCAGCGGGACTTCATAAAGAAAGGCATAGGTCCGGCATTCCGCAAGGCCGGCCTGAGCACCAAGGTGCTGGTGTTCGACCATAACTACAACTACGACAATATGTCCGGCCAGCGCGACTATCCCCTCCACATCTACGAAGATCCCGAGGCTTCGGCCTATGTGGCCGGCTCCGCCTGGCATAATTACGGAGGAAGCGTGTCCGTGCTCGACGGCATTCACAGCGCTTATCCCGACAAGGAGATATACTTTACCGAAGCGTCGATAGGGGAGTGGAATTACAATTTCGCCGATTGTCTGATCAATGACTTCCGGGACATATTCCTCGGAACCCTCAGCCGCTGGTGCAAGGGCGTCACGCTGTGGAACCTCATGCTCGACGACAAGGGTGGCCCCAACCGTCCCGGAGGATGCACCACATGCTTCGGCGCCGTCGCGGTGGCGTCTTCCGATTATTCCCTCAAGGGAATCAGGCGCAATTCGCATTACTACAACGTCGCTCACTGTTCAAAGGTCCTGCAGAGTGGCGCCGTCCGCCTTGGCACCGAGGGATTTACGGCTCCTGGGCTCACGTATCAGTGGTATGTCAATCCCGACGGCAGCTATGCCATCCTGCTTCTCAACGAGAACGCGTCGGATGTAATCGTGAACTTCGTCACCGACCGTCATTCGCTTTCCTGCAGGGTTCCTTCCCGCTCCATACAGTCGCTTGTCTGGCAGGATTGATTTTTACACGGGAAAGAACTATCTTTGCACCCGGTCCGCAGTTGCGGGCCAAGGGGTGCTGACATCGCATTTATGCGGCCGATGCTGAGATGATACCCTAAGAACCTGATCGGGGTAATGCCCGCGTAGGAACAGTTATCTTCCCATGTCCCCTTATTGTATATTTTAATACATTAAGGACTTATGTTTATCAAAACCGTTCTTTCCCTGTCGGCGGCAGTCCTGTGCTCCGCCTTTTGCGTTGACGCTTATTGTCAGGAGCCATCCGATTCGCTCGATGTGATCCGCCTGCAGGATGTGGTAGTCGAGGCCGTGAGGGTCTCTGCCAACGCTCCGTTTGCCGTAGCCAATCTCGACTCCGACCAACTCAAAGATTTCTCAACCTCCGGCATGGAACTGCCGTTGCTTTTCGCCCGCACCCCTGGAATCATCGCCTGGAGCGAGAACGGGGTCGGCACCGGTACCAGCTACATGCGCCTGCGCGGCGCCGGCGGCTCCCGCATCAACGTCACCCTCGACGGCGTGCCGCTCAATTCTCCCGAGGACCAGACGGTCTTCTGGGCCAACATGAACTCCTATGGCACCCTGCTGGGCAGCGTGCAGATCCAGCGCGGCGTGGGTTCCTCCACCAACGGCGACGGAGCCTTCGGTGGCAGCGTGGCGCTCGGCTCAAAGGCCTCCTCGCTCATCCCTATGGCCGAAATCAGCAGCTCCTACGGTTCCTGGAACACTCTCAACTGGGGAGCGTCCCTGTCTTCCGGCCTGCTGCTGAACCACCTCGTGCTCGAGGCGGCCTATCATCAGACTTCCACCGACGGATTTATACATGGCACCGCCGGCCGCTCCGGCAGCTATTACGGAGCCGCCACCTGGCTGGGAAGCAGCTGGAAGCTGTCCTATAAGTATCTCGGCAACTTTGAAATGACCGGTCAGGCCTGGAACGGCGTAACAGCCGGAAACGACGACCTGTCGCTGATGGACGGCACCTACGGCGCCTCCACTGGCATCCGCACCTATGCCGACCTCTGCGATGCCGGACTCGGCCGATACAATTCCCTTTACGAGCAGCTGCTTATAGACGGCTCCGACTACAAGCTGTCCCGCTATGCCATGCGCGACGGCTCCTTCTGGCCCCGCACCACCGACAATTTCTGGCAGAATCACCATATACTCAATGCTTCGTCGCTGCTGTCCGAGAACTGGAAGCTTTCCGCAACCGCCCACTACACCGCCGGCTACGGCTACTACGAGGAGTTCCGCCTGAACAACAAACTGACCAAGTACGGCATCTCCAATTTTACAGACTCCGCCGGAGAGCTGGTCAAGCGCAGCGACTTCGTACGCCGCAAGGGGCTCAGCCAGAACACCTTCGGCGTCATTGTCAATACCCAGTACAGCAACGGACCTCTGCAGGTGAACGGGGGACTTAGCGTGCAGCAGTTCCTCGGCAATCATTTCGGATACCTCATGTACGCAGGCAACGCCGAGCTGCAAAAGGCGCTGTTTGCCGGTTCCGACCGCTACAAGTACTACGACTCCGATGCCTCCAAGTTCGACGCCAGCGCCTTCGTAAAGGCCGAATACTCCTTCGCTCCCGGCTGGAACGTCTTTGCTGACCTGCAGTACAGGCACGTAAGATACATCTCCGGCGGCTACAACGACAAATACTACATCGGCGACGACGGAATACCCCGCAGGCACATGCTGGACATCGACGCCAGTTATGATTTCTTCAATCCCAAGGCCGGAATCAATTATTCCTCCGGGCCCCACAGGGCCTACGCTTCCTTTGCGATGAGCAACCGCGAGCCCGAGCGTAACAACTTCACCGACAACGGCAAGTATCCTGCGCCGCGCGCCGAACGCCTGTATGACTGGGAGGCGGGATACCAGTTCGACGGAGGCGTCTGGAATGCCGGAGCAGGCCTTTACTACATGCGTTACCGTGACCAGCTGGTGCAGACCGGAGAGCTGAGCGACATCGGCGAGGCTCTTACCACCAATGTGCCTGGTTCTTATCGAGTCGGCGTGGAACTGGTTGCAGGATGGAAAGTTACGCCATGGCTTACGGTCGAGGGCAACGCCGCGCTCAGCCGTAACCGGCTGCTGGACTTTGACGAGTACGTCGAGGATTGGGACAACGGAGTGCGGGTGATGCACTATTCCGATAAGGCACTGGCATACTCGCCCGATGCGATTCTCAACGGCTTCGTGGACTTCCACACCGGTGGTTTCAGCGCAGTCTGGCATACCGGGTATGTAAGTCGCATGTATCTGGACAACAGCGAGAACGCTCTTCGCAGTCTGCCCGCCTACAGCCTCTCCGACCTGAGCCTGGGCTATAAGTGGAAGTTCTCCCGCATCCTGAAGGAACTGGAGCTGGGAGTCAAGGCAAGCAACCTTTTCAGCGCCAAGGTGGCGCAGAGCGGCTGGGTTTACAGCGCCGTCTGCGACAGCTACGGGCATCCCGAAGACAATCGCTACTATCAGATCGGGTTCATTCCGGTAGCGCCTCTGACGGTGCTGGGACATGTGGTCGTGAGGTTCTGATATGGATACGCTTCGCTTCCTGGACATACTCGGATTCGTCGTCGGGCTTGTATATCTGCTTCTGGAGTACAAAGCCAGCATCTGGCTTTGGCTGGCGAGCATCGTCATGCCGGCGATAGACATGATGCTGTACTACAAAGCAGGTCTGTACGCCGACTTCGGAATGGCGGTATATTATTGCATCGCAGGAATTTATGGATTCCTGTCCTGGAGGTTTTTCCGCCCTCGGACAGGCGCCGGCAACCAAGACGCCGGCACCCGGCCCGTCGTACACTACAAGCGTTCGCATATACTGCCTTCGGTGTTGGCGGCGTTGCTGCTGTGGTTTGCGATCTGGTGGATCCTGGTTCACTGGACCGATTCCAGCGTGCCGGTGGCCGACGCATTCACCACCGCTCTGAGCATCGTCGCCCTCTGGGCGCTGGCCCAAAAATATGCCGAACAATGGCTGCTTTGGCTGGTGGTGGACGTCGTATGCTGCATACTTTACGTCCGCAAAGGCATCCCCTTCAAGGCCGCGATATACGGCATCTATACTGTGGTAGCCGTATTCGGTTACCGCAAGTGGCTGCGGATGATACTCATTTAGGCAGGCCGAAGGCGTCGCCCAGCTCGCTCATCTGAGCGTCCGACATGCCTTCGGGCTCGAATCCCATATTTCTTGACGCTATGTATATCTGCGCAGCCTTGTTAAGCACGTCCACTTGATCGAAGGCGTTCATGATATCCGTATCTACTGCAAACACGCCGTGCTTCTCCCACATCACTACGTCGTAATCATCGTCGATGGCCCGGATGGTCGCCTCGGCGAGTTCCAGGCTCGAAGGGAGCATGTACGGAACCATGCCGAGACCGCGGGGGCAGAAGGCACGCGTTTCCGGAATCATCGACCACAGCATGCGGGTGGCGGCATCTTTTTTCATCCATTTCGTGCTGTGCGTCAGGGCCACGAGCTCTATGGGATGCGTGTGCAGGGACGCCCGGTACGGCGAAGCTTTTCCGAGCAGGTAATCGTGAACCGCAAGGTGGGACGGAAGCTCTGAGGTGGGCTGCACGGGAGCGTCGGCAACTATCTCATAATGAGCGCAATCGGGCAGGATTCGGATGATGGAGCCGTTCTCCATCGGATCCCGGGCGAGGTCCCTCATGCGCTTGCCGGTACCTTTGCAGTAGAACCAGCAGTCCTTCAGGTTAGACAGCGTTTTGCCGATGGGGAACGGGCCGCCGATCGGGGGAAGCGCGAGCATTTCTTCGTCGGCGAATTCGGTAATGTTGACCGCTATATTGCCGCCGTTGCGCTCGGCCCATCCTTTTTGCCAGAGGAGTCCGGCTACCTCCGCCACCTGGTTTATCTGTTGCTTGAGGGCGGGTCTGTCGTTGAGGATACTCATATCAACTGAGGTAAGAAGGTACTTATAATCAACACGACAATGCCGCACACAAGCACGGCCGCAGTTTTACGCGAAACTCCTTTCCATTCCTTGAGTATGATGCCCCAGACATTGGAAAACACAACGTTGAGGCTCATGAGTATGCACCAGCTGAAAGTAATCAGCGCCGGATACTCCGACAGGAATCCCTTGCCGAGGCTGAGCCCGAAGAACTGGCTGTACCAAAGGAGGCCGGCCAATGCGCAGAACAGCAGGTTATTGCCCCAAAGCGATTTCTGTTTGTAGTCGCCCCAGGTTTGGTTGCGGGCATTCTGGAAAAGGCAATAGCAGGCATTCGTAAGAAAACCGCCGACAGTCACCAGTAGCGTCGCCGGCAGGCTCTTGAATATGTCCGGAGTCTGCTCCCATGTGAGCGGCTCGCCGAAACTGAGGCCTATGTTGAAGCAGGCGCTCATGAAGCCGGCCAGCAAGGCCACCGCGATGCCTTTCGGGAAGTTGAAGTCCTTGACAGCCTTTTTCTTTTCTTCTTCAGGGAGGGCGGCGGACTTCATGGCTCCGGCAACTCCGATAATACCAATGCCGATGAGGGTTACCACTACGCCGATGATCACCGACGAGGTGAGGTCATGGGCATGCCCGGTAAAGACCGGCCCGAGGATTGCACCAAGGCCTGCACAGGTCCCGAGAGCGATGCTCTGGCCAAGGGCGACGCCCAGATAGCGCATGCTGAGGCCGAAAGTAAGACCTCCGACTCCCCAGAGGACACCGAACAGGACAGTCATCAGGCTGGCCTTTCCGTTCGCGGCGAAAAGGCTGAGCAGCGACTCGCCTGCCGGGACGGCAAGAAGAGCGCCCAACAGGGGGAACAGCAGCCAGGCAAAGACCCCCTGCACCAGCCAGTAACTCTCCCAGCTCCAAGACTTTATCTTGTTAATGGGAACATAGCATGAGCTTTGGCAGAAAGCTCCCATGGCTATGATGAGCAGTCCGATTATCAGATTCATCGCTTCGAGGTTACTTCTTTTTCGTACTTCTCAATTTCGGGGATGAATGCCTCGCCGACGGGGACGCCGTTCTTGAGGTTGAAGAAATCGAACACGGCGCCGAAAGGAAGGGTTTTGGCTTCTTCCAGCAGGGCCAGACGCTGGAAGCCCTTGCCGGCGTCTTCGTATTCTCGCAGTTTGGCCAGAGGCTCCAGCAGGGCGCTCAGCAGGCATTTCTGCGTGGCGCGAGTGCCGATTACGTATGCGCCGATGCGGTTGATGGCGGCATCGAAATAGTCCAGGCCAATATGGGCGCGGCCCAGGGCGTCGGCCCGCACGATTTCCTTGAAGAGGTCGAGGGTCTGGTCGTTCATGATGGTTACGTGGTCGGAGTCCCAACGGATGGGACGGGAGACGTGGAGCATCAGCTCGGGTACGAAAAGAAGGAGCGAGGCGACCATGTCCGACACATTCTCTGTCATCTCGTAGTGGCCGGTGTCCAGCGTGTACATGAGTTTGCGGGTGGCACAGTAGCCGGCGACGAAATCGTGGCTGCCGACCGTGTAGCTTTCCAGCCCTATGCCGAAGAGTTTGGCTTCCAGGCAGGTCTTCATGCCGGGAAGGTCTTCCTTCAGAATCTCGTCCA
>CAMNHL010000015.1:0-51194 GCA_946539455.1 uncultured Bacteroidales bacterium | reverse complement strand
CAGAGTTATATGAATATCAAGCATTTCATCGCAGTTTCCATTGCAGCCCTGACACTGCTTGCCTGCAAATCAAACACAACAGATAATATGAGCGCACTGAATCTCACCCGGGAATGGGACAAGACCTTCCCGAAATCCGAACTCGTGAATCACTCTAAGGTTACCTTCCGCAACCGCTACGGCATTGAGCTGGCAGCGGATATGTATGTTCCCAAGAACGCTTCCGGAAGGCTTCCCGCCATTGCGGTGAGCGGTCCCTTCGGCGCTGTGAAGGAGCAGTCCAGCGGCCTTTATGCCCAGCACATGGCGGAAAGAGGATTCCTGACCATCGCCTTCGACCCTTCTTTCACCGGTGAATCCGGCGGGCAGCCGCGCAGAATGGCCTCCCCGGACATCAATACGGAGGATTTCCTGGCGGCTGTTGACTTCCTGTCCAACTGCGATATGGTGGATCCTGAACGCATCGGCATCATCGGTATCTGCGGCTTTGGTGGCATGGCTGTCAACGCTGCCGCGCTCGACACCCGCATCAAAGCTACGGTGGCATCCACGATGTACGATATGAGCAAGGTCAATGTGGAAGGCTATTTCGCCAGCGAAGATACGCCCGCCCAGCGTCAGGAAAAGCGCCGCGCTCTGGCGGCTCAGCGCACGAAGGATTATGCCTCAGGAACTTATGAACGTGCCGGCGGCGTCATTGACCCGCTTCCCGAGGATGCACCCTGGTTCGTCAAGGACTATCACGCCTATTACAAGACTCCCCGCGGCTATCACGTGCGCAGCGGCAACTCCAACGACGGATGGAACATTATCGGATGTCAGAGTTTCCTGAATCAGCCCCTCCTTGCCTGGGCGCATGAAATTGAGGCTCCCGTGCTTCTCATCCACGGCGAGAGGGCTCACAGCCGTTACTTCAGCGAGTATGCCTTCGAGCGTATGACCGGAAAGCATGTCGTCGGAGAAAGCGCCAAAGAGGGTAACAAAGAGCTTCTTATCATTCCCGGAGCCTCTCACGTAGATCTGTACGACGATGTTGCAGGGGTGATTCCTTACGAAAAGATAGAGGCCTTTTTCAAAGTGAACCTCAAGTAATGTTCCGTCCTTTCGTCTTGTTAATCATCGCGGCCGTGGCTTCCAGAAAGAGCTGCTGAATGACCCTGTTCTTGCCGATATTGCAAAGGCTCATGGAAAATCCATCGTACAGGTCATCCTGCGCTGGCATTGGCAGCGGAACGTCGTTGCCATCCCGGGCTCAAGCAATCCTGCGCATATTGCCGAGAATCACGATATCTTTGACTTTGAATTGTCTGCGGAAGAGATGGGTCGGATTGCATCGCTGGACCGCAATGAAAAGCACGATTGGTATTGATTAGCATCTGGAGAATTGGAGAATAGGGGAAAGGCATCCAACACCTGTCAAGTCAAAAACAATTACCGTTTTGAACTGGCCTCTTTTTCGGAAACGGCGACCCCTCATTGCCTCGATTATCGGACTTAAAATAGTTCAGTGATACATCAAGAAAGGATCTCAGTGTTATTATGATATTTATTCCATGATGGACGAAAACATGGTGCATACGGCTCTCGTTACGGGAGCAAGTTCCGGAATAGGGCTGGAATTCTGCCGGCAGCTTGCCCGGAAGGGATATGCCCTGGCTATGCTGAGCAACAGGGGAGAAGAGCTTGAACAGGCTGCCGGAATAATCAGGAACGAGTATGGTGTTCCGGTGTGGACGCTCTGCATCGACCTTTCCTTGCAGGGTGCCGCCGGGAAGGTGCTTGACTGGTGCGATTCCAATGGCCTGCACCCCGACATTCTCGTCAACAATGCCGGCATGTTCTTCATGGAATACCTGTCCGAAGAGATTGCCGGCAAGGTGAAGACAATGATGGCGCTGCACATGGATGCCGTCACTCAGCAGTGCATCCTTTTGGGCTCACGCATGAAGGAACAGGGCGCCGGACGTATCCTCAACATGTCGTCTATGACGGCGAGGATACCGGCTCCTGGAATTGCAATTTATTCGGCTACAAAGGCCTATCTGCTGAGTTTCGGCAAAAGCCTGTCTTATGAGATGCGTCCTTTCGGCGTAACGGTCACTACGGTATGTCCGTCAGCCGTCGATACCGGTCTGTATCCGCTGGGTGAGCGCATGCGGAACTTCCTTCGCCGCATCGGCGTGGTGCGCAGTCCGCAATGGCTTGTGCGGAGGGCGCTCGGTGCGATGTTCCGTGGCCGGAGGACTGTCAGCCCCGGGCTGATGAATGTGTTGCTTCCGCCGCTGGTCGCCATCCTTCCCGCCCGCCTGAAGGACCGCCTTGGCCTCAGATGGATTTATAGGCCGAAGGCAGGTGTTTAGATCTTTATTCGGCGTTGAGAACCGGAGGCGGCAGGGGAGGAACGGGCCGTGGTGCAGCAGTGCCCTTGACTGCCTTGACTGCGGGAGCGGCAGGAGCGGAGGCCGACGTCTTGTCGCGTACGGGGTCGGCGGGATTGTCCTTGGCTACGAAGTCGTACAGTTCGAAACTGCCTCCTGCAAGTTGCATTATACGCTTGACTATCAATGCCCTCTGCCATGTGCTGAAGTAGAAACGGTTGTCTATCATGCAGGAAATCTTCTCGCTGCGCCAGCGGTTGATGGGGGAGGTGTCGCCTCCCTGCCAAATGCCTATGCGGGAGTAGCGGCTGTCCAGGACCAGGAAATCGTCGAGGTTGTCCAGAATCTCTTTCTGCCAGGGGACGTCGGTGCAGGTGGCAGAGACGTTGAGCCCGAAGGGAACAGGCCATGTATGGGTGCTGATTGACGATACGGCGGACTTGTAGGAATCGTTGTGCCAATACTCGTCGGCAAGCCTGCCGAAGCAGTGGCCTCCGAATTCGTGCACTACTATATTGCGCCAGTCGCCCACGTTTATGCCGAGTACTTCGGTCTCTTCCTGGGTGGTGTTCCTTATGCCTGCTGCAGGGTCTGTGTCGCTGACGGCTGTTACGGAAGGATAACCCCAGGTGAGCGGTCCGCCGTAGTCGGTGTAAGGCACCATCGCATATCCATCTCCTTCGCTGGAGACGCTGCAGATGCCTCCGTAGCGGGAATCGTTGATTATCATCAGTACAGGGACCTCGCTGCAGCTGTGGCTGCCGTCGATCAAGTCGGGACAGGTCTCCTGCAGGAAGCGGTTTATCTCTGAGCCGTCGGCCTTCATGTCGCCGTAGCTTGATGCGCCCCATCTTGCACCGAAGGCGGTTTTTCGCTCCAGGGTGATGTTGCCGTTGCCGTCGGTCACCGATGCTCCGGACTCCTTGGAGAAGGCATACAGGATCCAGGCGTTGAAGTACTCCCTGTAGCTCTTGTAGGGTTCCGTTGCGAAAAGCGTCTCCAGGGCGGCCCTGGCGAGGGCGTCGTAGGTGGACATCTGCTCATGCGTGAATCCTTCGGGAATCACGGCGATTGTAACAGGCTTGAGATTGGATGAAGCCTCATTGTACAGTACGGGACGGATGGGCTTGGGGTCGCGGAAGTCGTTGCCGAGGCTGATTGAGCCCAGGTCTGCGATGCGGCCCATGCTAAGGGGAATCTCCTTGCCGGAAGACAGGGTGGTGGAACCGTCGGCGCCGTCGGAGAATACCACGGTAAGTTTCTGGGTGCCGGGGAATACGGCGACATAATAATCTGCGCCTTCCCGGAAGGTGCCGCTCAGGGTGACGCTGGTGTAAGTGTCGCCTCCGAAGCTGTAGTACGAATTCTCCAGGCTCTCTCCTGAAGGAGTGAACACCATGTGGCCCGCAAGCTGCTGCTTGCCCCTGATAGTTATGGAGGTGATGCGCGAGACTACCGAGCCGCTCAGCCTGAAGCGGATGAGCGAAGGGATGTTGTGGAACCGCAGCTCGTCTCCGAACACCGTAGAACTGGCGAAGGAAAGATTGACGCCGTTTGCGACTCCGCCTTCGACGGCGGTCTGCTTGGACGGGAGTTCGAGGTCGAAAAGGACCTTCTTGTCCTTGCCGGGCGTGATGCCGAGTCCGTAGCCCACGCCGGGATAGAAGCTGTACAGCAGTCCGTCGGGCAGGGAATAATCGGAGCTGAACTCGGCGTACGCACCGCTGCCGGAAGTCGTCATCGTGATGTTTGAGTATCCGGAGAGGTCGCCTGCCAGCCAGAAAGACATAAAGCTGTCGCCCGGGCTCCAGAAGACCTTTGCGCCGCCGTCCGGAGTGCCTTGCAGATAAGTGCGGGTCTGGTCATAACCAGCTTTGACTGTGCTGGGGACGGGGATCCCGGATGCGGGTGCAGGTTTGTTGGGGACTGCGTTCGCAGGGTCGGAAGATACAAGCAGAGGACGGACGATGGCCGTTCCTTCGTATGGCTCGGGCAGGGTCGATACCCGGCTGCAAGCGGCAAGCGTCAGCATTGCCAGGAAAAGCAGGTGTTTTTTCATGGCTAACTGAATTCGGGGTCAATGAAATCGGCGGGGTAGTCGTCCGTGCTGGCGGCAATAATGGCCTGAGGGACAGACTCCTCGTAAAAACAATCCGGTGCGGTGTATTTCTGCATGATGCAAAGATAGCAAAAACAGAATCGAAAGCAAATACACGGCATCAAGCGATGGTGATTAAATAAATTGCTATCTTTGACGAAAGATAACCAATAGTTTCAGGAAATGACATTTGCAATGGTCATCGAGCTGCTGATAGTGCTCGCGGCTCTGTATGTGGGATCGAGGTACGGAAGCCTTGCCCTCGGCGCCATATCCGGAATCGGCCTCGCCGTGCTGGTGTTCGGCTTCGGCCTCACCCCGGGGACTCCTCCAACCGACGTCATCTATATCATCATCGCCGCAGTTACATGTGCCGGTACGCTTCAGGCTTCCGGTGGAATGGACTGGATGATACAGATCGCTGAGAAACTGCTCCGCAAGCATCCCGAGCATATAACCTTCCTGGGCCCCCTGGTGACGTTCTTCCTTACCGTTCTCGTGGGTACCGGGCATGTCGTATATACCATCATGCCTATTATCTGCGACATAGCTCTCAAGAAGAACATACGTCCGGAGCGTCCCTGTGGCGTAGCGTCGATAGCCTCGCAGGTGGGAATCACCTGTTCTCCGATTGCCGCGGCGGTGGTGGCCTTCGTCACCATATCGAATGCCAACGGTTATATGGTTTCCATACCGCAGGTGCTGATGGTCACGATCCCGTCCTGCATCATGGGGCTCATGTGCGCCGCCCTTGCATCGTACAAGCGCGGCAAGGACCTTGACAAGGATCCGGCTTTCCTGGCCCGCAAGGCCGACCCCGAGACGTACGCCTACATGTACGGCAATACCGCTACGACTCTCGACAAAGAGATTACACCGCAGGCAAAGGCCTCCGTATTCATTTTCCTGGGCTCTCTGCTCGTAATCGTGGGCTTTGCGTTCATGCAGATGATACATACTTCGTCGGGGCAGACGCTTGCCGTTGCCGCCGGATTGCCCAAGATGAACATCTGCATCCAGATCATAATGCTTATGGCGGCAGCCTGCAACATCATGTTCTGCAAGGCCTCTCCCAAGAAGGCCGTTGCCGGAGCAGTGTGGCAGTCGGGTATGGTGGCAGTTGTCGCTATTTATGGAATTGCCTGGCTTGCAGATACTTACTTCAGTAATTATCTGGAAGAGATGAAAACTATGCTCTCCGGCCTCGTGGCCAGCTATCCCTGGAGCATCGCGTTCGTGTTCTTCGTTGTCTCCGTGCTCATCAATTCACAGGGGGCAGTGGTGGTGGCAATGCTTCCGCTGGCATACGAGCTTGGAATTGCAGGCCCCGTGCTGCTTGGCGTGCTGCCCAGCGTGTACGGTTACTTCTTCATCCCCAATTACCCTTCCGACATCGCAACCGTAAACTTCGACCGCTCCGGGACGACCGTCATAGGCAAGTATCTTTTGAACCACAGTTTCATGATGCCCGGGTTGATTTGCGTAATCGTTTCAACGATAATAGGATACCTGATTACCAATGTGTTTTTTTGCGGCTATTTCGCCTCCTTTGTACAATAAACTGCAATATGAAAAAGTTCTTAACCGCATTCCTTTTCCTTTCCGTCCTCGCCTTCCCGGCTTTTGCACAGGAGCGGCCGGCGAATCCCAAGTACCGCGATATCAAGGATTATTATGATCCCAAGGCCTATAAATATGATTTTTCCGACCCTTATTCTCCCGGATGGGCGGGAATAGCTTCTGTCATTCCCGGCCTCGGTCAGTGCATCTGCGACGAGTGGGGGAGAGGGCTTGGCATCTTAGCAGCAAACGCAGGCTTTACAGTGCTCGAATTTTTCGAGGGGGCGGTGCTGCTGTACAGCATTGCCGCTACCACTCCGAATCCTGTCTCCGGCCTGCTGCCGGGGAATATGGTGGCAAGCAGTGCGCTGCTGGCGGTAACGGCCGGAGCCTCCGTCATCACCCTTGCGGGCCACGCTGCGTTCAATATTTGGAATATATGCGATGCGGTCAAGGTGGCCAAGGTCAAGAACATGTACTATAAAGACGTGGATCTGGTACCGTCGCTGGCGCTGGTCCCTTCCGCAGGTTCACTCCAGCCGGCTCCCGGATTGGGCATTAGGCTGACCTTCTGAGAGCATTACGCTGCAAGATATTCGATGTCAGGCAGTCTCGGCGGTTTTGCTGAGCCTGAGCCAGTTGCGAAGGCCGTTGAGGCTGTTTACCAGGTAGAAGGCATATTTGATGATGTAGATGGTGGCGTACGATGAATCGGGGCTGCCTGCCAGGGTATGGCTCCACATCGCAATGGAAAAGACGTTTACACCTATCCAGAATACCCATTGCTCCATGTAGGCCGTGCTCATGAGCAGCTGGCCCAGGATGTTGCATACGAGGGGCAGCACGTCGAGTACGACGGCGGTCTTGATGAAGGTGTCTGCGGCGGACCGGTCGAAGCGGGCCAGGATGAAGTAGGCCGCTACGCTGCCGGCCAGCATGACGAGCGCGGCGCCCCAGCGTTGTGCGGGCGTGAGCCGGCGTGCCTTTACAGCGCCTCCGCTGACCTTCCCCCTGCGTTTCCATTGCAGGTATCCTACAAACTGCATGGGGACGAAATACAGGAAATGAAGGATGGCGTTTCCCAGGCCGGACGCACCGTTGTACCAGTTTATAAGGCATACGATTCCGTATATGCTGACATCCAGCAGGCCGAACAGGAAGGTGATTATCAGGCCGTTGGCAGACAGGACAGTGGCTGTGACGCCCATCAGCGAACCGAAGGCGGACACCAGCAGCAGCGTCCGCGCGTCGGGGCTTGCGGAGCCGAATTTGAGCGCCGTGGCTGCAATGGTAGCCACCGTCATTCCTATCAGGACGAAAGTGGAGAAGTATTTGTTGAACTTGTTGTTGTCCATGGCGCAAATATAGCAAAAATACCGATTGTCAGCCGTCAGTCAGAGATTACTGGCACTCTGTTTCTCCGCTCTCGCTTCGCTCGGACCCTCCCATCGCAGGCGATGGGCCCCTCCCGCTACTTGCGCGGGTGCAAACGGTTCCGAAACAGACTGCCCTGAATCTGGCTGACGGCTCTTTGTTTTTTTCAATATTATTTGTATCTTTGCATCCGTGTTAGAGATAGAGGCCGAAGGCTTCTATTTTTTTGTTTAGCCATGCTTAGAGAAGAATTTGAAAAAACAGTGAACGCAGCCGCCGCAGAATGCGGTTGCACCGTAGTCGGAATCGATTTCAACGACGACGACAATGTATTCGAGGTAACAATCGACAAGGCCGCCGAGCCCGTATCGCTGGAAGACTGCGAACACGTGCACCGTGCCGTCCTGAACGCCTTCAACCGCGACGTCGAGGACTATGCCCTCACTGTAACATCCCTCGGTATCAGCGCCGAGGAAGCAGACGAATTATTAAAGACAACAGAAGAATAATGGAAAAAGAAAAAGTAATCACCCTCATTGACGCCTTCAAGGACTTCAAAGAGGAGAAGAACATCGACCGCTCCGTAATGATGGGCGTACTCAAGGATGTATTCCTTACCCAGATTGCCAAGACCTTCGGTAGCTCCGACAATTTCGACGTCATCGTCAACGTGGACAAGGGAACCTGCGAAATCTATCAGAATTTCGAGATTGTTGAGAAAGTTGAGAATCCCAACGCGGAAATGACCATCGAGCAGGTGCGCGAAGACAGCGGCGACGACGATTACGAAATCGGCGACACCTACGCCAAGCTTTTCCCCCTCGCTTCCTTCGGCCGCCGCGGCATCCTGAACATCCGCCAGAACCTGCAGGGCCGTATCATGGACATCGAGAAGGCAAACGTGTATAAGAAATACTCCGAGAAGGTGGGCGAACTCTTCGTCGGCGAGGTATATCAGACCTGGAGCAAAGAGGTCCTCATCCTCGACGAAGACGGCAACGAGCTCCACATCCCCAAGAACGAGCAGATTCCCGGCGAGCACTTCAAGAAGAGCGAGTCGGTCCGCGCCGTCATCAAAAGCGTGGAGATGCGCAACAATACGACTCCCTACATCACCCTGAGCCGCACTACCGACGAGTTCCTTGAGAGGCTATTCGAACAGGAGGTCCCCGAGATCGCCGACGGCCTCATCACTGTCAAGAAAGTGGTCCGCGTACCCGGCGAGCGCGCCAAGGTCGCAGTTGAGTCCTACGACGACAGGGTCGATCCCATCGGAGCATGTATCGGTGTGAAGGGCAGCAGGATACTTGGTATCGTACGCGAGCTCCGCAACGAGAACATCGACGTCATCCCCTGGTCTTCCAACCCGACCCTCATGATCCAGAGGGCCCTCGCGCCTGGCCTGGTGTCCAGCATCGACATGGGCCAGAGCCCCGACGACAAGGTCAAGGTGTTCATGCGCCCCGAAGAAGTCAAGAAGGGTATCGGCAAGGGCGGCGTCAACGTGCTCCTCGCCGGCAAGCTCATCGGCCGCGAAATCGAAGTGTGGCGCGAGCTCTCCAAAGAAGAATCCGAGGAGGAGGATGACGTTCTGCTCGAAGAATTCGCCAACGAAATCGACGGATGGGTGCTCGATAAGCTCCAGGCCATCGGTTGCGACACTGCAAGAAGCGTTCTTGCCATCGCCCCCGAGGATATCGCACGCCGTGCCGACCTCGACGACGAGACCGTAGAAGAAGTCATCCGTATCCTTAAAGCAGAATTCGAAGAATAATGGCAGACATCAGAATAAGCAAGCTCCTTAAACAATTCAACATCGGCCTGAGCGACCTGGTGGATTTCCTCCATCGCAAGGGTGTCGAGGTTGACGAAAATCCGAACGCCAAGGTTTCGGATGAATATCTGCCCGACCTTCAGAAGCAATTCGGCAAGGACAAGGAGGCCTTGGAGCAGGCTGCCCTGGCAGATATAAAAGTAAAGGAAATCCTGGAAAAGACCAATCGCAAGCTGGCTAAGCAGGAGGAGGAAGAAGAGGAAGCGGAAGTCATAACCATCCGCTCCAACACCTTCTTCAACGACCACAAGCCCAAGGCTGCCTCCGAAAAGAAGGAAGAGCCCGCACCTGCTCAGCCTGCACCGGAGCCGGAACCTCAGCCCGTAGAGACTGCACCCGAGCCCGAGCCTGTTCCCGAGCCTGTACCCGAACCTGCTCCTGCACCGGAGCCGGAACCTCAGCCCGTGGAACCCGCACCCGAGCCTGCACCCGAGCCCGAACCGGAACCCGCTCCCGCACCTGAGCCGGAGCCGGAACCTGAGCCGGAGCCGGAACCCGCAGCGGAAACAGAAAAACCGGCCGGACCCCAGGCCGCAGCTCCTGCAGCCGCCGAAGCTCCTGCTGCTCCTGCAGCCACGGAGCCTCAGCCTTCCACATCTCCCTTCAAGGTGGTGGGCAAGGTGGACCTGAGCCAGTTCGAGCGCAAACCCGTCAAGCGCGAGCGCATCAACGGCAAGGGCGCGAAGAAGGTCGATGTCGCCAAGGCCGGCGCCAACATTGAGCGCAATCCCAAGAAAGACAATCCCGCCCAGCAACAGGCTGCACCCGGACAAGGCAAGCGCAGGCGCGACCGCGGCCGTCTGGCCCCTGCAATGACCGAGGCCGAGCAGGAGGCAATGCAGAAAGAGATACAGAAGCAGGTCAAGGAGACGTACGCCCGCATGAACGAGGGCAAGAAGAACAACTTCGGAGCCAAATACCGCAAAGAGAAGCGCGAGGCCGCTGCCCAGCGTACCCAGGAGGAGCTCTTGGAAGCCGCAGCCGAACAGAAAGTGCTCAAGGTCACCGAGTTCCTCACGGTCAACGACCTTGCCACCCTCATGAACAACACTCCGGTAGTAAAGGTTATCGGAGCATGTATGAGCCTCGGTCTCATGGTTTCCATCAACCAGAGGCTCGATGCCGAGACCATAGTCCTGGTGGCAGAAGAATTCGGATACAAGGTTGAATTCGTAACAGCCGAGATATCCGAAGAAATCGCCTCCGACGTGCCCGACAATCCCGAAGACCTCGTGGAGCGCCAGCCCATCATCACGGTCATGGGACACGTCGATCACGGTAAGACATCACTGCTCGACTACATCCGCAAGACCAACGTCATCGCAGGCGAGGCTGGCGGTATTACCCAGCATATCGGTGCGTACAGCGTCAAGCTCGAGGACGGACGCAAGATTACCTTCCTCGACACTCCCGGACACGAGGCTTTCACCGCCATGCGTGCTCGCGGCGCCCAGCTCACCGACCTTGCCATCATCATCATCGCAGCCGACGACGCCGTGATGCCCCAGACCATCGAGGCTATCAATCATGCCCAGGCTGCGAACGTTCCCATGGTCTTTGCGATCAATAAGATAGACAAACCAGGAGCCGACCCCGACAAGATTCGCCGCCAGCTCTCCGAGATGAACATCCTCGTCGAGGACTGGGGAGGCAAATACCAGTGCCAGGAGATATCCGCCAAGAAGGGTATCGGAGTTGACAAACTCCTTGAGAAGGTGCTTCTCGAGACCGACCTGCTGGAGCTCAAGGCCAATCCCAACAAGCTCGCCGCAGGAGCGGTCATCGAGTCTTCGCTCGACAAGGGCCGCGGTTATCTTGCCACCGTGCTGGTACAGGAGGGAACCCTCCGCCAGGGCGACGTCATGCTCTGCGGAAGTTTCTACGGACGCATCAGGAGCATGTTCAACGAACGTGGCCAGAAGGTGCAGGAGGCAGGTCCTTCCACGCCGGTGTCCGTACTCGGACTCAACGGAGCCCCTGCTGCAGGCGAAAAATTCAACGTGCTCGCCGACGAACGCGAGGCCAAGAACATCGCCGCCAAGCGTGAGCAGCTCATCCGCATCCAGGGCATCAAGACCCAGAAGCATATGACCCTCGAAGAGATAGGCCGCCGCATCGCGATAGGCAACTTCAAGGAACTCAACATCATCGTCAAGGGCGATGTGGACGGTTCCGTGGAGGCTCTGTCCGACTCCCTCATCAAGCTCAGCACCGAGGAAGTGCGCGTGAACGTCATCCATAAGGCCGTAGGTGCCATATCAGAGTCCGACGTACTGCTTGCAGAGGCTTCCGATGCAGTCATCGTCGGTTTCCAGGTGCGTCCTACACCCGACGCCCGCAAGAGCGCCGACCGCGAGGGTATCGAAATCCGTCTCTATTCCGTCATCTACGACTGTATCAACGAAGTCAAGGACGGTATCGAAGGTATGCTCGAGCCCGAAAAGAAGGAGGAGGTCATCTCCACTGCAGAAGTCAAGCAGACTTTCCACATCAGCAAGGTGGGTACCATCGCCGGCTGTATTGTCCGCGACGGCAAGATGATCCAGAAATCCAAAGTCCGCCTCATCCGCGACGGCATCGTCATCTACACCGGAGAACTCGGCTCTCTGCAGATCGGCAAGGACAGCGTAAAAGAAGTTCTCGCCGGCAAGGAGTGCGGTATGAGCATCGCCGGTTACAACGATATCAAGGATGGTGACGTCATCGAGGCCTTCCAGATAGTGGAGATCAAGAGGACGTTGTAGGATTTACTCCATCAACTTCTTGTATTTGAAGCGCTTGGGTTCTGTTGAGCCCAGGCGCATTTTTCTGTTTTCTTCGTACTCGGAGTAAGAACCTTCGAAGAAGTACACCTGGCTGTCGCCCTCGAATGCGAGGATGTGGGTGGCAATGCGGTCGAGGAACCAGCGGTCGTGGCTTACGACCACGGCGCATCCGGCAAAGCCGTCGAGACCTTCCTCGAGGGCGCGTATGGTGTTGACGTCCACGTCGTTGGTGGGCTCGTCGAGAAGCAGTACGTTGCCTTCGTCCTTGAGCGTGAGGGCCAGGTGCAGACGGTTTCTCTCGCCTCCTGAGAGGACGCCGCAGAGTTTCTCCTGATCGGCGCCGGAGAAGTTGAAGCGGCTGACCCAGCTGCGGGCGTTTATCTCGCGCCCTCCCATGCGTATCCATTCTGAGTTTCCCGCAATGGTCTGGTACACTGTGAGGTCGGGGTCTATGCTCTTGTGCTGCTGGTCAACGTATGCAAGTTTGACTGTGTCTCCGATTTCTATGGTGCCGGCATCGGGTTTCTCTATCCCCATTATGAGGCGGAAGAGCGTGGTCTTGCCGGCTCCGTTGGGACCGATGACTCCTACGATACCTGCTGGCGGAAGCACGAAGCTCAGGTGCTCGAAGAGCAATTTGTCGCCGTAGGCCTTGGTTACGTCCTTAAACTCTATGACCTTGTTGCCGAGATGCGGGCCGTTGGGGATGTAGATTTCCAGATTGGCCTCTTTCTCCTTGGTGTCGGCGGATGCGAGTTTCTCGTATGCACCCAGACGCGCCTTCTGCTTGGCCTGGCGTGCGCGAGGGGCCATCCGCACCCATTCCAACTCGCGTTCGAGAGTCTTGCGGCGCTTGCTTTCCTGCTTTTCTTCCTGGGCGAGGCGTTTGCTCTTCTGCTCAAGCCAGCCGGAGTAGTTGCCTTTCCAGGGGATGCCTTCGCCACGGTCGAGTTCCAGTATCCAGCCGGCCACGTTGTCGAGGAAATAGCGGTCGTGGGTGACGGCTATGACCGTGCCCTTGTACTGCTGCAGATGGGCCTCCAGCCACTGGATGCTCTCGGTGTCGAGATGGTTCGTAGGCTCGTCGAGAAGCAGCACGTCGGGCTGGCGGAGAAGCAGCCGGCAAAGGGCTACGCGGCGGCGCTCGCCACCGGAAAGAGTGGAGATGAGGCTGTCGGGCGGAGGACATTGCAGTGCGTCCATGGCCCGTTCGAGTTTGGAGTCAATCTCCCATCCGTCAGCATGTTCGATGGCCTCGGTAAGCTCGCCCTGACGCTCTATCAGGGCATTCATTTCGTCGTCCGACATGGGCTCGGCGAATTTCATTCCGATTTCGTTGTATTCGGCGAGCATGTCCATCACCTCCTGTACGCCTTCCTGTACGACCTCCATGACGGTCTTGTCCGGGTCCATCTGAGGCTCCTGCTCCAGGTAGCCTACGCTGTAGCCCGGGGCCCATACGACCTCGCCCCTGGTGGGCTTTTCCACGCCGGCAATAATCTTGAGGACGGTGGATTTACCTGCGCCGTTCAGACCTATGATGCCGATTTTGGCGCCGTAGAAGAAGCCCAGGTAGATGTCTTTGAGGATGACTTTGTTGTTGTGGGGGAGAATCTTGCTCACCCCGTTCATTGAGAAGATGATTTTTTCGTCGGCCATAGGAAAGAATTGCTTGAGTTTTCAAAGATAGGCAAAAAAGTTATTATATTTGTACGATATGAAGAATCTCGTGATAATCCCGACCTACAACGAGGTCGAAAATGCCGAAAAGATAATCAGGGCTGTATTTGCACTGCCCCAGGGCTTTGAAATCCTCATTATCGACGACGGCTCTCCCGACGGTACTGCGCAGGTAGTCAAGCGTTTGCAGGGAGAATTCGACGACCGTCTGCACCTTTTGGAACGCAGCGGAAAACTGGGTCTCGGGACAGCATATCTCACAGGATTCCGCTGGGCTCTCGAGAGAGGGTACGACTACATCTTCGAGATGGATGCCGATTTTTCTCATGCCCCCGCCGACCTTCCCCGTCTGCTGAAGGCGTGTACCGAAGACGGCGCAGATCTGGCTATCGGTTCCCGTTACTGCAACGGCGTAAGCGTCGTAAACTGGCCCATCGGGCGTATTCTAATCTCTTACTTCGCATCGGTTTACGTGCGCAAGATGCTGGGATTCAAGATTTACGACAGCACTGCGGGCTTCCTTTGCTACAGCCGCAAGGTGCTGGAGACAATCGACCTGGATGCTGTGCGCATGAAAGGTTACGGATTCCAGATAGAAATGAAGTACACAGCTCACAAGATGGGCTTCAAGATAGCGGAGGTTCCTGTCATCTTCGTCAACCGCAAGGAGGGCACATCCAAGATGTCCGGCGGCATCTTCGGCGAAGCTTTCTGGGGAGTAATCAAGCTCCGCTTCCGTAAATTCGGCAAATGAAAGAATTATATATCAAAAAGATAGCTGCCGACCTGGAGGTCAAGGCCTGGCAGATAGAGAACTGTGTCGAACTCTTTGCCGACGGCGGCACCATCCCGTTTATCAGCCGTTACCGCAAAGAGAAGACAGGAGGCATGGACGACGCCACCCTCGCACAGGTGAAACACCTGATCGACGTGTTCGACGAACTGGAGAAACGCAAGGCAGGTGTGCTCAAGACCATCGAAGAGGCTGGAGCCCTCACTCCTGAATTGCGGGCCCGTATAGAAGAAAGCGTCAGCCCCACCGAAGTGGAGGACTTGTATCTGCCGTGGCGTCCCAAGAGGCGCACGCGTGCGACGGCCGCAAAAGAGCTTGGACTTGAACCGCTTGCCGACATGATGTGGAACCTGCGCACCCGCAATCCCATGCAGAGCGCAACGGCTTTCGTGTCGGGGAGCCCTGCCCTTGGAGGTAAACCCGGCGCCGAAGATGCTTCGAAGGCCCTTGCCGGAGCCCGCGACATCATTGCCGAACGCCTCAGCGAGACAGCCGTGATACGCAAGAACCTTAGGGAGATATTCCGCGGCAGGAGGCTCGAGGCAAAGGCCACCAAGGCTGCCAAGGACAATCCCGACGCCTCCAAGTACCGCAATTACTTCGACTTCAAAATGCCCCTGGACCGCCTTCCGTCCCATAATCTTCTGGCCATCCTGCGGGCGCAGAACGAAGGTTTCCTTTCCGTCGGACTCGATACCGATACGCAGAAGTGCAGCAAGAAGATTTATTACGACTTCTGCCAGGCTCAGGGCTATCCTTCCGGAGCCCTCGCGGAGCAGATTCAAATGGCCGTGGAAGATTCTTTCGACCGTTTGCTGGAGCCGTCCGTATCTGCCGAGGTCATACGCGAGGCCAAGGAAAAGGCCGACGCGGAATCCATCAACGTATTCGCTCAGAACCTTCGCCAGCTGCTGCTGCAGGCACCCGTCGGCCAGAAGCGCACCATGGCTGTCGATCCAGGCTTCCGCAACGGTTGCAAGATTGCCTGCCTCGACGAGCAGGGGAACCTCTTGTATCATACCATAATCTATCCGCATCCCCCTCAGAATGAGAAGGTAAAGTCGCTGATAGAGGTTGAGCGCATGCTTCGGGAGTACCGTATCCAGGCGGTTGCGATAGGCAACGGAACCGCATCCCGCGAGACGGAGGAATTCATGCGCAAGATACAGCTGCCTGCCGACTGCAAGGTCTGGACGGTCAGCGAAGACGGGGCTTCGATTTACAGCGCGTCAGAGATAGCCCGTCAGGAGTTTCCCGACGAAGATGTTACTGTGCGCGGAGCGGTGAGCATAGGGCGCAGGCTCATGGACCCGCTGTCGGAGCTTGTGAAGATAGATCCCAAGAATCTCGGCATCGGCCAGTATCAGCACGACGTGGATCAGTCGCTGCTGCGCGAGACCCTCGACAATACTGTTCAGTCATGCGTTAACGCCGTAGGGGTCAACCTCAATACGGCATCGCCTTATCTGCTGTCGTACGTAGCCGGTATAGGGCCTGTTCTGGCGGGAAACATCGTGGACTGGCGTAGCCGCAACGGCGCTTTCCGCAACAGGCGCGAACTCCTCCGGGTGCCCAGGCTCGGGCCGAAAGCCTACGAGCAGTGTGCCGGATTCCTGAGGATACGCGGCGGAGAGAATCCGCTCGACGGCTCCGCAGTGCATCCGGAGTCCTATCACATAGTGGACGACATGGCCCGTTCGCTCGGAGTCAGTGCGTCTGCACTGGTCGGCAATGCCGAGCTTTGCGCGCGCATCAATCCTTCGGACTTCGTGAGCGACAGCGTCGGCCTTCCCACCGTTACGGACATACTTAAAGAGTTGGCAAAACCGGGTCTCGACCCCCGCGAGCAGGCTTCGGAGTTTGCCTTCGACGATTCTATCCACGATATCTCGGACCTCGTTGCCGGCATGGAACTTCCCGGCATCGTGACGAATATAACGGCGTTCGGGGCTTTCGTGGACATAGGTCTTCACGACAACGGTCTTGTGCACGTCTCCCAGATGGGACGCCGCGGAGTCGATCCGTCAAAAATAGTCAAGCTGCATCAGAGAGTGCGGGTGCAAGTGCTCTCCGTCGATCTCGAGAGGGGACGCATCAGCCTCAAACTGTTGTAATCAGTCTTCGTTTGATATTTTCTTGAGCTCGTCGCGGTATGCCATGAGCAGGCGCGAGCGTGAGATGAAGCCGAGGTATCTGCGGTCGGAATCCACTACCGGCAGGCGCCAGGCTCCGGTACGGTCGAATTTCTGCATAACGCTGTCCATTTTCTCGCCTTTCTGCAGAAGGACGGGCGCATGCTCCATTATGTTGGCGGCTTTGCGCTTGTCGTACAGGTCGGTGCGCAGGAGGTATTTGCGGATGTTGCCCACGTCGATGAGCCCCTGGAAACGGCCGTCGTCGTCGAGGACGGCGATAACTGCCGCCGTGCTGCCGGTAACTTCTGCTACGACTTTGCGCAGGGGAGTGTCGAGCGTCACCCTGGGGTATTTGTCCCGAATGAGCGAATCGATGCTCATGAGGGTGAGGACGGCCTGGTCGGCGTCGTGGGTGAGTAGGTCGCCGCTCTGGGCTATTCGTTTGGTGTAGATGGAGTATTTCTCGAACAGGCGCACGGTGCCGTAGGATACGGTTGCTGTGAGGATAAGGGGGATGAGCAGCTGGTAGCCGCCGGAAATCTCGGCGATGAGGAAGATTGCCGTCATCGGGGCCTGCATCACCCCGGCCATCATGGCCGCCATGCCTACCAGTACGAAATTCTGCTCGGGTACGCCGGCGCCCAGCAGGTTGAAGATCCTTGCAGCTACGAATCCGGCGATGGCGCCGCAGAACAGCGTGGGACCGAACGTTCCGCCGTTGCCTCCGCCAGCGTTGGTGGCTGTCATCGCCGGTACCTTAACGAGGAAAACCAGCAGGAAGAAAAGCGGTATCCCCCAGTCCTTTGCCGTGAGGGAGCTGAATGCCGTGCTGCGGTCGGCCTGTGATATCCTGCCGCTCAGCAGTTCTTCCAGGATGCCGTAGCCCTCGCCGTACAGCTGGGGGAACAAGAAGATCATAAGGCCCAGCCCGACGGCGCAGAGGGCCCAGCGGACGTACACGTTGCCTATCCCGGCCAGTTTGTCCTCCATCCAGAGCGTGCTGCGCATGAAGTACAGCGAACCGAAACCTGCCAGCACTCCCAGGATTATGTAGAAAGGGATGTTTGACATGGCGAACGGTGTCAGCTCGCACTCGAACATGGCGCTCTGTCCTCTGAATATGTAGGATATGACGGTTGCGGATACGGTGGAGATGAGCAGCGGGAGCATGGACGACAGGGAGATGTTGAAGAGCAGTATCTCCATCGTGAACAGCACGCCTGCAAGGGGGGCCTTGAAAATGCCCGCTATGGCTCCTGCCGCACCGCATCCCAGAAGGACCGTGACGTTGCGGTACGACAGGCCTCCCAGGCGTCCCAGGTTGCTGCCTATCGCAGCGCCCGTATATACTATGGGGGCCTCGGCTCCGACCGAACCGCCGAAGCCTATGGTTACGGCGGACGTGGCCATGGACGACCAGGTGTTGTGAGGCTTTATCTTGGATTCGCCGCGGCTCACAGCAAGGAGGACCTTGGTGACTCCGTGGCTGATGTTGTCGCGTATGACGAAGCGCAGCAGAAGCAGCGAAAGCAGCATTCCGGCGCCGGGCAGCAGAAGGTATTGCAGATTGTATGGCAGACTGACCGAGCGGTCCAGAAGTACCCTGATGCTGTCTATACACCAGGTCAGAAGGACCGCGGCAAGTCCGGAGCAGATTCCGACTGCAAGGCTTAGAACCAGCAGGCGGGTGCGTTCGGGCAGGCGCGCTCCAAGTGGCTTAGGAGTCGGCGGAGTCGTCATCTCCGTACTGGGAGATATTGTCGTCGGGGAGGGTGTCGGATGCATCGGGTGCCCCGCTTGCTCCGGCGACCTCTTCGGCCTCGGCCTCCTCTTCTCCTTCGAGCCAGCGCTCAACGTCCTCGGGATTGTCTATGTCCACCTTGATTTTAACGAGGTAGATGTCGGAATCGGTTTCCAGGGTGACGGCGTAAAAAGGCTCAATCTGCTTGCCGGTCCTGGGGTTGATTCCGGGGGAGTACTTTACCAGGTCGGGGAGAAGATCCTGGAAACCCTTGGAATACTTTTCGTTGAACAAAGCGGCGATGTCGGCAGGAAGGTTTTCCTGGCTTATGACGTGTCTCTTTTTGCTGTCTGCGTTCATCTGTATTGGATTATTCGCTGCAATAATAAGGCAAATATTTCAATCAAACAAAAAATTGTGCGTATCTTTGAGGAGTATGAAGAAAAAAACTATTGTGGTCCTGAGCGGCTCTGGAATAAGCGCAGAGAGCGGTATATCCACGTTCAGGGGTGGTAACGGTCTGTGGGACAATGTTCCGGTAGAAGAGATATGTACTCCCGAAGGCTGGAATCGAAACCCTGCGAAAGTCCTGGACTTCTATAACGAGCGCAGGGCCGCCCTGCAGAATGCTCGCCCAAATGAGGCGCATCTTCTGGTAGCCGGCCTGGAAAGCGGGTATAACGTGTGCGTGGTCACCCAGAATGTCGACAACCTTCACGAACGGGCCGGGAGCAGCCGCGTGCTGCACCTGCACGGAGAGCTTACCAAGGTCCGCCCCGAAGACTGTTATACCGGCTACGACGGCTATTCCGAGAAATATGTCACGGACATAGGCTACCGGGCCGTCAGTCTCGGCGAGACCGGAGGCCCTCACAATCGCCAGATACGTCCCCATATAGTCTGGTTCGGAGAAGCCGTACCAAATCTCGAAAAGGCCGCACGCCTGGTGCAGGCCGCCGACATACTGCTGATAGTCGGCACCTCGCTGCAGGTCTATCCTGCCGCCAGTCTGTACCAGTTTGCGCCTGAGCAGTGCCGCATCTTCCTCATAGACCCCGATTCCGCTCTCGGCGGGCATATTCCCGGAGTCACCTTCATCAACGACGTCGCCACCGCCGGCATGCGCCGTTTCACAGAAATCATCAAAACGCTATAACCAATGGACAAAACCCTTCAACTCAATCCCAACGAGGTAGTGGCTTACCTCCAGAAGGACCCTTCCCTCTTTAGCTGTCAGGACATGCTGGACTTCATAGTAGCCAAGCAGATACGCATGATAGACTTCATGTATCCCGCAGAAGACGGAAGGGTCAAGACACTTAACTTTACGGTCAATTCTCTCGCATACGCAGAGACCATTCTTATAGAAGGGGAGAGAGTCGATGGCTCCAGCCTGTTTCCCTCCTTCATAGAGGCCGGCAACAGCGACCTGTATGTCGTCCCCCGTTACCGCACGGCTTTCGTGGATCCTTTTACCGAGATTCCTACGCTGTGTTTCCTCTGCAGCTTCTTTACCAAGAGCGGCAAACCCTTCGATTGTGCACCCTATGCCACCCTGATGCGGGCTGGCGATGCGTTCCACCGCAGCACCGGCTTGAGTTTCGAGGCTATGGGAGAGCTTGAATACTACGTCATAACTGAAGAAGAAGACTTGTTCCCGGCAACCGACCAGCGCGGCTATCACGAGAGCGAACCGTTCGCCAAACTCAACGATTTCCGCCGTGCCTGCATGGACCACGTGGCCAAGACGGGCGGTCAGATAAAGTACGGCCACAGCGAGGTGGGGAACTTCACCCTCGATGGCAAGGTGTACGAACAGAACGAGATCGAATTCCTCCCTTGTCCGTTGGACACGGCTGCCGACCAGCTCCTGCTGGCCAAATGGGTGATCCGCAATCTTGCCTGGCAGTGGGGGCTCAACGTCTCCTTTGCGCCCAAGATTACTGTAGGTAAGGCAGGTTCCGGCATGCATATCCACATGCGCCTGATGAAAGACGGCCGCAACGTCACTCTTGGCGAAGGGGGAAAACTCTCCGACGAGGCGCTCAGGGCCATTGCCGGCATGATGGTGCTGGCACCGTCCATAACCGCTTTCGGCAACAAGAATCCTACTTCTTATTTCCGTCTGGTCCCGCACCAGGAGGCTCCTACCAATGTCTGCTGGGGCGATTGCAACCGTTCCGCCCTCGTACGTGTGCCTCTGGGCTGGTCGAGCGGAACCGACATGTGCTCGGCGGCAAATCCCCAGGTGACGCCTACAGCGCACGACACCACCGGCAAGCAGACCTTCGAGATGCGTTCTCCCGATTGTTCCGCAGATATCTATCAGCTTATGGCCGGCCTGTGCGTAGCTGCCCGTTACGGACTTGAGATGCCCAAGGAAGAAGCTCTTGCCCTTGCCCGGGCCAAGTACGTCGATACCGATATCCACCGTCCCGAGAATGCGGCGCGTCTTGCCACCCTGGATTCACTTCCCACGTGCTGTGCAGAATCTGCCGACTGCCTGGAGCAGCAGAGGGCCGTTTACGAAGCGGCAGGCGTCTTTGAACCCCGCATGATAGACGGTATCCTCAAAGGTCTGCGCCGCTTTGGCGACACCGACCTTCACGAGGCCGCACGCCGCGACCCCGAGCTCATGGGCAGACTGGTAAAAGAATACTTCTACTGCGGCTGAGCCTCTCCGGTCTGACGGAGCATCTCTGCGACTGCGGCTTCCAATTGGAGGTCGCGGCCGCAGAGTTCCGTTGCAGGGTCGTTGGCAACCCTGATGTCGGGCTCGATCTGGTAATTCTCCATATAGCGCTGCTGCGTGAGCATCCAGCCGCCTACCTGAGGGATACCGAAGACAAGCTGCGGATTGATAAGCGTTTCCCACCATACGGCGGTCATGGTGCCTGGCACGGGCATTCCTATGAGTTTGCCTATGCCAAGTTCCCGGTAGGCATACGGGAAGCCGGATGCGTCGGAGTAATTGTCTTCTCCCATCAGGACGCATGAAGGCTTGTTCCATTTGCTGTATGGCTCGGTTCCGATGTACTGGCCCCTCGGGCGCCACTCGGCGTATGCCTTGCCGCCGAGGAATGTCACCAGGTCGTCGTGCAGCCATCCGCCTCCGTTGTGACGTGTATCTACTATGAGGGCATCACAACCGCGGTACTTTCCGAGCGCCTTGGAATACACTTCGCGGAACGACGGCGAGTTCATCCCCTGAACGTGGACATAGCCCACGCGGCCTCCGGACAGCTTTTCAACTATCTGCTCGCGCTGACGTACCCATCTGCGATACAGCAGCTCCGACTCGTTTGCGGCGGGTTTGACGGAGAGCCTGGTCTGCTTGCCGCCTTTGCTTATGCAGACCAAGATTTTCTTGCCGGCTTTTCCGGTAAGCAGGGGGAACCAGTCTTCGCCGGCCTTGATGTCCTTCCCGTCTATTGATACGATGACGTCTCCGGCTTTGATTTCCGGGTCGGCGAGTGCGAGTACGCCTCCGGGTAGCACCTCCGCTATGCGCAGTCCGTCACCCTTGTAGGCAAGGTCGTACAGTACGCCCAGCCTGCCGAAGCTTTCGGCTCCGCCGGGGCGGTAACGGGCTCCGGTATGCGAGCCGTTCAGCTCTCCGAGCATCTCGGACAGAAGGTCCTGGAAGTCGAAATTGTTTTCAATGTAGGGGAGGAAACGGGAATAGTTGCTGTGGCAGTAATCCCAGTCGGCGCCGTGCAGGGCGGGGTCGTAGAATTTCTCCTTGACCTGCTTCCAGACGTGCTCGAACATGTAGCTGCGCTCCTCTTTGGCCTTGAATTCGAACTCTCCAGAGAATTCTATGTTCTTGGTCTGTCCGTTAGAAAGCGTGACTTTGGTTATGCCGCGTCTGGACTGTACGTAGATGTTGCTTCCGTCCTTGGTGCTGACTATGCGTCCGCTTACGCCGCGTGCGAGCACCTTTGTGTCGCCCTTTCGTAAATCTTTGACGCACAGGCCTCTGCCGCTTTCAAGCGGGGCTATGTAGTAGAGCTTCCGGCCGTCTTTGCTGAGTATGTGGTCGCCGTACGACGCGCTGGAGGAGGTGAGGCGGAGGATACGGTCCTCACGGCCTTCCAGCAGCAGGTCGAGTTTCTTGGGCTTCTGCCTGTCGAGCGAATCTTTTTTCTCCTGCTTCTCGAGCTGCTTTTCGCTCTTGCCGCTCATCAGTTTTTCGAGTTCTTCGTCTTCCTTGTCCTGCATGAAGGCGCTCATTGCCTTGCCGTCGAAGAACATGATGTAAACGTCTTCTTCGGCTCCCCAGCTGCCGTGGCTGCGGTATCCGTTCTTGTCGCTTGCCCAGGTCATCGCCTTGCCACCCAGCGCCCAACGGAAGGCTCCGTCGGAGTATCCGCTGCAGGTGAGGTCCGTAACGTCTCCGGTGCAGATGTCGATTAGGGCGATGTCTGAATTGTTCCAGCCTCCGTTGGCCTGATAGAGGCTGAGCAGGTGCTTGCTGTCGGGGCACCATGCAAAGGACTGGTCGCCGTCCTGATAGGAATAATTGGCATCCTTGAGCAGGGATTTGACTTTACCGCCGCCTGTGGGCTTGATGACGATTTCGGTGCGGTCGCGCAGGTAAGCCACCCATTTGCCGTCGGGCGATACTTCCGGCTGGAAGCTGGTCTCTCCGGGAACGGAGAAGAGTTCTTCCTTGATGTCTGTCGTATAGGTGAAGAGTTTGTCGTTTTTCTGTGTGAGCACGCTGCGGTAGATGCTCCAGCAGCCTTCGCGCTCGGCGGCATAGTAGAGCTGCCTGCCGTCGGGAGAGAAGCTTACACCCCTTTCCTGTTCGGGGGTGTTGGTGATGCGGCGGGTGGTCGAATACTCTTCTGAAGTGACGAAGACGTCACCTCGTATCACAAGTGCTATTTCCTTGCCGTCGGGAGAAACTGCCATGGACGTGGCGTTGCTGCGGAAGTTCATCTTTACGACTTCGCGTTCGTTCTCGTCGCGTACGACGTTTATCTGGAGCTTGCGAGGCTGCGACCCTTCCTTGTAAATATAAAGCTCACCGTTCTGGGAGTAGGCGAGGGTGCCGTCGGATGCTGCCGACAGGTAGCGTACGGGGTCTTTGGTGTATGACGTGAGACGCTTGCCGCCGGAAGGATTGCTGACGCTGCCCTTCCAGAGGTTGATGGTACTGCCGTCCTGCTCGCTCAGGTAGTAATAGCTGTCGCCGTCGGGGCCCCATACGGGATTGCGATTTTCGCATTCAGCGCTCGTAAGCTGCTTGAAGACACCGTCTTTTAACAGCCAGACGTCGCGGGTGACGGACGAGGTGTGGTGCTTTCGCAGAGGGTCCTCGTAGCCTTTATAGTCTTCGTAGAGTATGGCTCCGTCGCTCCTTGTGCTGATCTGCGACATGGTCACGGAAGTGAACAGCTGCGGACGCCCTCCCTGTGGACCCGCGGTCCATATCTGGGGATCACCGGGCATTGCGCCGTATGCTGCGTCCTGCTGTATGTTCGAGGAGAAGGCTATATTGCCGTCTGGCATGACGGCAAGCGGTGTCTCGCTCCCGGGAAAATCTGTTATGCGCTTCGGGGTGCCGCCTTCGGCAGAGACCAGGAAAATATCTTTGCTGCCCTCGCGCCAGGAACTGAAATACAGGCTTGCCGCGTCGGATGTCCAGACAGGGTCGGAGTCGTATGCCGGGTTGCTGGTGAGCTGGCGGGCGGTGCCTCCTTGGGTGCTGACGACGAAAATGTCGCCTTTGTAGCAGAAGGCAATCTGCTGTCCGTCGGGGGAGATGGCGCTCTTGCGCAGCCATAGTGGAGTTTCCTGCGCCGCGAGGATAAGGGTTGCGGCGGCAAACAGGAGGGAGAAGACCAAACGTTTCATGGAGATATTGCGTTACTTTGCTGCAATATACAAAAAAAAGGATAAAAAAACAGCACCCGGTCTGGGTGCTGGATGAGCCACTTGGCAGACTCGGACTGCCGACCTGCGCGTTACGAATGCGCTGCTCTACCGACTGAGCTAAAGTGGCTTGGGACCGCAAATATAAGAATTATTTTGATAATTCGTATTCCGGCCGTTTAAGAATCACTTCGAAACAGATTTTAATCTGGATACGATGCTTATCAGGAGGCTGCCGAGGATGCCTGCGCTTACGGAACCCATCAACACTGCAATCTTGCCGGCATCGCGCAGGTGGGCCGTAATCTCGGGGATCTGTTCGCCGAACGACAATGTATCTACGAAGATGCTCATAGTGAAGCCGATACCGCCGAGGCAAGCCACTGCAAAGAACATTTTCCAATCGGCTCCATGGGGCATCTCGCCTACCTTGAGCTTAATGGCTATCCAGCTGAAAAGCGTAATACCGATTGGTTTCCCAAGCAGCAGGCCGAGGAAGATACCCATCGATACGCTGCCCAACTGAGGGGAGGATGCGAAAATGTTGAAGAGCGAAGGATCGCTTATGTGCACACCTGCGTTTGCAAGGGCGAAGATTGGCATAATCAAGAAATTGACCCACGGGCTCAGGGCGTGTTCGACCCGGTAGCTCATGTCCATGGTGCCGTGCGCTATGGTCTCGAGTTTGCGCAGGCAGTGCTTCTGGGGCCCGTTGGGGAAAGGCTCGCTGTCCATGCCGTCGTAGGAGTCGAGACGCGCGATGTATTTGTTGCGCTTATGGATGTACTGGGCTTTGTTGTAACGGGAATGGGCGGGGATAAGGAAAGCCATTACGACACCCGACATTGTGGCATGGATGCCGCTGTAGTAGAAAAGGGCCCAAACGAGCACTGCACAGGCGATATAGGGGAACACTTTCTTCTCTCCTATGCGGCGGAGCAGCAGCGTGAACAGGATGACGGCCAGAGCTATGCCGAGCAGCAGGAAATTGATTTTCCCGCCGTAGAACAGTGCGACGACCAGTATCGCGATAAGGTCGTCGGCGATGGCGAGTGCGGTCAGGAAAACCTTCAGCGAGACCGGCACTCTGTCGCCGAGGACGGAAAGTATGCAGACGGCGAAGGCTATGTCGGTCGCGGTAGGGATGCCCCATCCGCTTGCAGCCGCGGTGCCGTGGTTTATCAAGGTGTAGATGAGCGCCGGAGCAATGACTCCGCCGAACGCCGCAATCACCGGCAGCATGGCCTTCTTGACGCTGGACAGCTCGCCGTGGGCGACTTCGCGGCGTATCTCGAGTCCGACGGTGAAGAAGAAGATGACCATCAGTATGTCGTTGATGAACTTCTCTACCGTCAAATCACGAGGGAAGAGGACATCTACGGCTCCGTCGGGGCTGCTTAGATGTACCTGCAAGTTGGTTTCGAGAATGGCGTGATAAAGATGCGCGGTGAGCGGGAGGTTTGCAAGCAGCATGGCCACGACTACGCAGCCGAGCAGCAGCACCCCCTGGAACCATGGCTTGTGTATCAGTTTGTCGCTTCTCTTGGATACGGTCAGATAGCCTTTGTTCCAGGTGTATATTGGAATAAGTTTAGCCATTTCAGAATTTTTTGAACTTCTGGGCCAGCCTTTCGAGCTTGTATTGCTGCTCGAGTTTCTCGAACTGGCTCTTGGTGTCCAGGGTGAACGACCCCTGCTGTATCCATGCGAAATATGACGGGTCGGAGTCGAAGACCTGGCGGGCGGTCTTGCCTTTGTGCTTGCCGAAGTTGATCACCGGCTCGCCGGCGTCGTTGCGGATAAGGTGCCCGGAGAAATCGACATATTTTTTGCCTACGAAAGACGACAGCTGGGCGACGTCGTTCTTGAGCTGGTCGGGGTAGCGGTCGAGCTGGGCCTTGAGAACCTCGTAGGTGGCGACGGTGTCGGCCTCTGCGGTATGTGCGTTATCGAAGTCTTCGCCGCCGCAATAGAAGCGGTAGGCAGCACGCAGGTTCCTGGGCTCCATGGCGTGGTAGATGTTCTGTACATCGACCATCCGGGGGGCGTGCAGGTCGATATCGATGTTCTTGCCTGTACGCTTGACCCTCTCGAACTCCTCCGCCAGCATGGGCAGATCGAATTTCTGGGAATTGAATCCGGCGAGGTCGCTGTCGGCAAGCCATGAGGCGATTTCGTCGGACAGTTCGTAGAAAGTGGGGCAGTCTACCAGCATGTCGTCGGTAACGCCATTGACCTCGGATGCGCCGGGTTCAATTGTGCGCTGGCACTGCTTTTCGTAGTCCCAAGGCTTTATTTTCCAAGTCTTTATGCGTTGTTCTCCGCCTGGAAAGACCTTTACGAAGCTAAGCTCTATTATGGAGTTTACCGGAATGTCCAGCCCCGTACTCTCGATGTCGAAAAAGAGGAGGGGCTTCTGAAGATTGAGTTCCATATCTTGGTTACGCAATCGTGATCGGCATGAGGATGCCGCAAATCTTTTCGCTGGAGGATTCTTCTTCTGAAGGGATGATAAGGGCCGCCCTGCGTGCATCCATGAATTTCATGACTACGGTCTCGCAGCTCATGTTGCTCAGGATTTCCACGAGGAAGGAAGACTTGAAGCCTATTTCAAGGGAGTCTCCGGAGTAGTCGCACTCGAGCTTTTCGTAGGCGGCGAGGGCGAATCCGAGGTCCTGCGCGGTGATTTCCAGCTGGCCGGGTGCAAGGGTGAACTTGACGCGGTTGGAGGCCTTGTTGGCGCACACTGAAACGCGGCGCACGGTGTTGAGCAGCTGTACGCGGTCGATGCGCAGGATATTGGAATTGTTCTGCGGGATGACGTCGCGGTACTTGGGATACTTGCCGACGATGAGGCGGCACACCATCATGGTGCTGCCGAAGGTGAATACGACGTTGGAACCGTCGAAGCGTATCAGAACGTCACCTTCTGCATGGTCAACCAGTGCGCGGAGCACTCCTGCGGGCTTCTTGTGAAGTATGAACGAGGAGGGCTGGACCGCCTGGACATCGGTGGTCGTATAGCAGATGAGCTTGTGGGAGTCGGATGCCACGAGGGTCGTGGACTGGGTGTCTATGTCGAAGAAGATACCGTTCATGGCGGGGCGCATCTCGTCGTCGGCGGTGGCGTAGATGGTGCCCTGGATGCCGTCTGCAAGCGACTGCGAAGGGAAGGTTACGGTTTCTGCATCGTCACCGACTGTCTTGATTTCGGGGTAGTCGCCGGCGGGGAAGTAGGGAAGCGAGGAGTTACCGTTGCTCCAGATGCACTCGAAGGACCCCTCGCCCTTGGTCTGTATCTTGACGGGCTGGTCGGGGAGAGCTTTGAGCAGGTCGATGATCTGGCGGGCGGGAACCGCGATGCTGCCGCTGTCGTGGCTTTCTACATCTATGCAGGTGCGCAGGGTGAGCTCCTGGTCGGAGGCTGTAATCTCAAGTTTGCCGTCTGCGAGGACGAAAAGGAAATTTTCCAGTATGGGGAGGGATGTCTTGGCGGGGATGGCCTTGGAGACATTCAATACACCCTTGAGAAGTTCTGCGCTTGAAACTGTAAATTCCATATCTTTGTTTTATGTTGTTATCCTCGCAAAAATAGTAAATATTCCTCACATTTGGCACACCTTTTGACTTTTTAATCCCCCGGAAAATACAAATCTCACTAGATATGGCAAAAAACTTTATTACAGTTGTAGCGTCGGTGCTTTTGAGCGGTCTTACCGCTTACGGAATCGTCAAAGCGGCCACCCCGCAGCAGTCCGGCGCCGTCGTTTATTCTGACGAAGGACAGTCGCCCCGCACTGTCAATTTGTCACTTTCCGATTATCCCGACTTTACTTATGCGGCAGAGACTGCCGTCGATGCGGTTGTTTATGTCAAGGTAACCGTCAAGTACCAGCAGCAGTACATGATCGACCCGTTCTTCCGTTTCTTCTTCGGCGACGAGGGTCAGCCCCAGTCCCGCGAGCAGGAGCGTCAGGGCAGCGGCTCCGGCGTAATCATTCGCCCCGACGGTTATATCGTCACCAACAACCACGTCGTGCAGAACGCTACCAAGATAGAAGTAACTCTCAATAACAACAAGACTTACGAGGCTGCTGTCATAGGCACCGACCCCGCAACCGACGTCGCTCTCATCAAGATCGACGCCGCCGGTCTGCCGACCCTCGCCTTTGCCGATTCCGACAAACTCCGCCTTGGTGAATGGGTGCTTGCCATCGGCTCTCCCCTCGGCGAGGAACTCCGCTCCACCATTACCGCGGGCATAGTCAGCGCCAAAGGCCGTTCCATGCCCAATTACGACGGCGAATTCAAGATTGAATCTTTCATCCAGACCGATGCCGCAGTAAACCCCGGTAATTCCGGAGGCGCGCTTGTCAACAAAGCCGGTGAACTCGTCGGTATCAATACTGCAATCGTCTCTACCACAGGCTCATACACAGGATACTCTTTTGCCGTTCCTTCCAATATCGTAAGCAAGATCGTGAGCGACCTGCTCGACTTCGGCTCCGTCAAGAGAGCGCGTCTGGGCGTCACCATGTCTCCAGTCACCGACAAGTTGGCCAAGGAAAACAATCTTTCCAGTCTCGACGGCGTTTATGTAAATGAAGTTACAAAGAACAGCGCTGCAGACCAGGCCGGCATACGCAAGGGCGATATAATCGTAAAAGTTGACTCCACCCTCATCAAGACCACTTCCGACCTTCAGGTCAGCGTAAACCGCTACCATCCCGGAGACAAGGCCTCTGTAACGATTGTGCGTGGTGGCCGCTCGCATGAACTTACAGTTCAATTCCAGGGAACCGCCGAGGCAACCGGCACCGTGACGGAAGACGGCAGCATCGCTTTCTACGGAGCCCGTATCGGCGAAACCTCCCGCGGAGTGGAGATTATTTCCGCCGGTGACGGCAAACTCGCACAGGCAGGCGGCGAAGACGGATTCGTCATCAAATTCGTCAACGACCAGAAGGTCAACAAGCCGCAGGATGTAATCGACATCGCCAAGAAGGCACGCCGCAGCATAGTCATCGAAGGCGTGACTGCTACCGGCCGTCAAGGCTACTTCGCTTTCGGCAAGGAGGAATAGCTTACTTCTTCCTGAAAAACTGAGATTTTTGAGCCCGTTTTCGTTCCGGATTCCGTTCCACGAAGACGGGCTTCATTGTGCGCGGGTCTATCCCGCTGTAGAACATGACGCTTGATGTGGTCATAGGCGTGGGCATGAAATCCTGCACCTGGTCCATCCAGATGCCTTTGAGCGCAGGGTGGTGTGCCAGATCCTGCATGTCCTTGAGGGTGCATCCGGGGTGCGACGATATGAAGTAGGGCACGAGTTCCACGTGCGTGCCGGCCCTGCGGTTGACGGCGTCGAATTCCTTGCGCAAGCGTTCGAACAGGCGGAACGAAGGCTTGGCCATGTAGCCCAGGACCTTGTCGGATGTGTGTTCCGGCGCCACCTTGAGCCTGCCGGATGTGTGCTTGAGGACCACGGTCTCCAGATACGGGCGCGACGAGGAATCTACGAAGCCGTTTTCGGACAGGAACAGGTCGTACCGGATGCCGCTGCCTATGTAGGAATGACGTACGCCTTTGACGGCGTCGATACGCTCATACAGACGCAGGAGCCGTTCGTGATTGCGGTCCAGGTTGATGCAAGGAGCAGGATACAGGCAGGATTTGCGGCGGCACTTTTCGCAGCGGCTCATGTCCATGCCCCTCATGCCGTACATGTTTGCCGTAGGCGCTCCCACGTCGGAGATGTTGCCGTGGAATTCGGGCATTGCCGCCAGTTTGCGCACCTCGTTCACTATGCTTTCCTCGCTGCGGCTCTGGATGAATTTGCCTTGATGGGCGGCGATAGTACAGAAGTTGCATCCTCCGAAGCATCCGCGGTGCGTTATGATGCTGTCTTTTATCATGTCATACGCGGGGATGCGTTTGCCTTTGTAGCGCGGGTGCGGAAGTTTGGTGAAGGGCAGGTCCCAGTAGGAATCCATCTCCTGAGTGGTAGAAGGTTCGCAGGTTGGATTGACCTGTACGTAACCGTCTCCTACAGGCTCTATGAGCACAGGAGGATGGAGCATGTTGGCGTAAACCTCTATGTGGTGGAAGTTCTCGGCGAATGCCTTCTTGCTTTCGCAGCACTCCTCGTAGGAGTGTAGCACAAATGGCATATTCTGCTCTGCACCGCTGAATCGGCCGCGTTTGTAGAAGGCTATCTGTTCGAGTTTTTCCATCTGGTGCCTGCTCCAGCCCTTTTCGATGGCGCGGGTGAGGGCAAGCATAGGTTTTTCGCCCATTCCGTAGCAGAGCCAGTCGGCTCCCGAATCTACGAGAATCGAGGGCATGAGGCGGTCGTCCCAATAGTCGTAGTGGGTAAGACGCCGTAGCGAAGCCTCGACGCCTCCTATCACTACGGGGACGTCTGGCCATAATTGCTTGAGAATCTTTGTGTAAACTATAACGGCGCGATCTGGCCGGGCTCCGGCTTTGCCCTCGGGGGTATAAGCGTCGTCGTGCCGCAGGCGCTTGGCTGCGGTGTAATGGTTGACCATCGAATCCATCGCTCCGGCGTTGAGGCCGAAATACAAGCGGGGCGCGCCCAGCTTGCGGAAGTCTCTCAGGTCATCACGCCAGTTGGGCTGCGGTACGACTGCCACCCGGTAGCCGTACCGCTGCAGCCATCGGGCGATGCAGGCGGTACCAAAACTCGGATGGTCCACGAAGGCGTCGCCCGTAAAAAGGATGACGTCGATGTAGTCCCATCCGAGAGCCTGGACCTCCTTGACGGAGGTCGGAAACATGTAAGAGGGCGTCGTCACATCCTCTCCGGGAGTTCGATGCCCAGGATGCCCATGGCGCTTCGGAGCACACGGGCCGTCGTGCCCAGGAGCGAAAGGCGCATTGAGAGCAGTGCGGAGTCGCTTTCCTTGAGTACGGGGGTATCGTGGTAGTACTGGTTGAATTCCTTGGCCAGGTCGTAGCTGAAGTTGGCAAGTACCGCAGGCGACAGGGCCTCGGCGGCTTCTGCTACCTTCTGGGGGTACGATGCGATGAGCTTGACCAGCCTTACTTCCTTGGCGCTGAGGGCGCTTTCGTCCGGTACGGAAGGCTCCAGACCGGCCTCGGACGCCTTGCGGAGTATGCTGCAGATGCGTGCATGGGTGTACTGGATGAAGGGGCCGGTGTTGCCGTTGAAGTCGATGGATTCCTTGGGGTCGAAGAGCATGGTCTTCTTGGGATCCACCTTGAGAATGAAGTACTTGAGCGCTCCAAGACCTATCATCCTGTAAAGGCGCTCCTTCTCTTCCTCGGGTATGCCGTCCAGTTTGCCGGAAGCCTCGCTGGTCGCCTTGGCTTCCTGGTACATCTTTTCGATGAGGTCGTCGGCATCTACCACGGTGCCTTCGCGGCTTTTCATCTTGCCCTCAGGCAGTTCCACCATGCCGTAGCTGAGGTGGTATATCTGGTCTGCCCAGCCGAATCCCAGTTTGGCGAGGACCAGCTTGAGAACCTTGAAGTGGTAGTCCTGTTCGTTGCCTACGACGTAGATGTGGGAGTCGAGTTCGTATTCC
Organism: uncultured Bacteroidales bacterium; assembly: GCA_946539455.1. GTDB lineage: Bacteria > Bacteroidota > Bacteroidia > Bacteroidales > UBA932 > Cryptobacteroides. Next base: position 19,385 of record CAMNHL010000015.1, on the reverse strand, counting down.
GCGAAACGGCGTTCTGCGGTGCCCAGGTCCTGGGTCATGTAAACGGACGTGCCGTCGGAGCGCAGCAGGAGCTTGCGGTCGAGCCCGTCGGCGGTGAGGTCGCACCATACGCTGCCGTCGGGATCCTTGACGAAGACACCCATGTCCAGGCCTTTCTGCACCAGTTCCTTGCCGAGCAGATAGGTGTCGTGTTCGTAATACGTGCGGTCGAAGGAGATGCCGAGCGCCTTGTAGGTCTGGTCGAAACCTTCGAATACCCAGCTGTTCATCTTTTGCCAGAGCTCGCGTACGTGCGGGTCGCCTTCTTCCCACTGTACCAGCATCTTGTGTACGTCGTCTATGACCTCGGGGTGCTCCTTTTCCATTTTAGCATAGGCCACGTAGCAGTCGCCTACGAGATGGTCGCCCTTGATGCCGGTACTCTGGGGCGTGGCTCCGTTGAAGAGTTTCTCCCAGGCATACATCGATTTGCAGATATGCACGCCGCGGTCGTTTACGAGGGTGGATTTGATGACCTCGTTGCCGGCCGCCTTGAGAAGGTCGGATACGCTGGAACCCAGGAGGTTGTTGCGGATATGGCCCAGGTGGAGGGGCTTGTTGGTGTTGGGCGACGAGAATTCCACCATGATGCGACGGCCCGTAGAAGGGAGCTTTCCGAAGCTCTCGTCGGAGTTGATTTCCTGCAGGGTCTCGCGCCAATAGACGTTGCTGAGGCTTATGTTGAGAAAGCCCTGGACCGCATTGAAAGCGCTGACCTCGGGGCAGTTGGCGGTAAGCCATCCGCCTATGGCCCCGGCGGTTGCGGCAGGAGCCTGATGCGAAATCTTCAACAGCGGAAAAACGACCAGGGTATAGTCTCCCTCGAAGTCTTTGCGGGTTATCTGAACCTGCATGGAAGCAGGGTCCGCCTCCGCTCCGTACAGGGCCTTGACAGCCTGTGCGGCCTTGAGTGAAAGAAACTGCTCTGCCGTCATCCCAGATAAGATTTAAGCAATTTGCTTGCAGAAGGTTTCTTGAGCTTGCGTATTGCCTTTTCCTTTATCTGGCGTACGCGCTCGCGGGTGAGGTCGAGCCTTTCGCCAATCTCTTCCAGGGTCATTTCCTGGCAGCCTATGCCGAAGAAACTCTTGATGATTTCTCTCTCTCGGGGCGTCAGGATCTGGAGTGCGCGCTCGATTTCCGTGCTGAGCGACTCATTGGTCAGGCCCTTGTCGGCCATAGGGGAGTCGTCGTTGGGGAGAACGTCGAGAAGGGAGTTGTCTTCGCCTTCCACGAACGGGTCGTCCACGCTGACGTGGCGGCCGGAGACGCGGAGGGTGTCTGCGATTTTTTCTCGGGGAACATCAATCATTTCCGAGAGTTCCTCGGTTGACGGCTGGCGCTCATTCTCCTGTTCGAACTTGCCGAGGGCCTTGTTTATCTTGTTGAGGGAACCCACCTGGTTGAGGGGCAGGCGCACGATGCGGCTCTGCTCGGCGAGGGCCTGCAGGATGCTCTGGCGTATCCACCAGACTGCATAGGATATAAATTTGAATCCGCGGGTTTCGTCGAACTTCTCTGCGGCCTTGATGAGGCCGAGGTTGCCTTCGTTTATGAGGTCGGGAAGGCTGAGTCCTTGATTCTGATACTGTTTTGCTACGGAAACCACGAAACGGAGGTTTGCGCGGGTGAGCTTTTCGAGGGCTGCCTGGTCGCCTTTGCGTATACGCTGTGCGAGTTCCACTTCTTCTTCGGGGCTCACGAGCTCCTCCCGGCCAATCTCCTGGAGGTACTTGTCCAGGGAGGCGCTTTCGCGGTTGGTGATGGATTTTGTAATCTTTAACTGTCTCATAGAATTACATTACTGCACAATATATACGGAAAAATCCTGCAGAAGTTTCATCCTTCTGCAGGAAAGTTTCATCACGTTATGGTCTGATGTTCAGCTCCTGCTGGACTTCACCTCCCAGCAGGCGTATCCATGTGCGGAAGCCGGGAGTGCGGTCGCGGAATTCAAAAACGCGGCATCCGGAAACTCTGGGCTCGGATGCTCCTGAGCGCCCAAGATGGTTGTAAACGGTGTCGCATCCGCTGAATCGTCCGTATATGTAGTACATCGGACCGTACTTAAGGGCGTAGTCGCAGTCGTGGTCGTGGCCTGTTACGATTGCCTCGACGTCCTGCATCTCACGGAACTGGGCGAGCAGTCCGCTGTTCACCCTCGAAGGACAGGGCGGTTCGCAATTGTTGCCGATAAGCGTATGATTCTGGTCCGCAAGGCCTTCTGCGACTTCGCAAAGGGGAATGTGGAAAAATGCCAGGGAGGGGAGGGGGGCTCCTCCGCGCGCTTCCCGAAGGCGGACGCTCCAATCCCTGTACCAGCCTATCTGGCTGTGGCGGATGAAGTCGTAGCTGTGTATTTCTTCTTCGCCCTTGAGCACTACGGCATCCATTGAATCGAAGATATAGAAGGCCCGCTGCAGTCCGTTCGCCCCGCTGAGGGTAAGAACATCGTTGGAACAACCGTAAACGCCTTCTTTCGGGGCTGTATTGACGCATCCGGGCAGACTGCGTATTGCGGCGAACACGTCTTCGCGGGGACTTCCGAATTGCGAATCGTGATTGCCGAGCGCGACGGCGAACGGTATGCCCCTTTCAGAAATCGGCCTGAGTATTTCCAGCGCGGATTCTATGTCGGGGCGTCCGAAGAGTATGTCGCCGGTATGGATTACAAGGTCGGGCTTTACCGCATCGAGCGCCTCGCAGACGCATTGCATGGCACGCTCCGACCTGGGGTCGCCGGCTATGTAGTGGGTGTCGGTGAACTGAAGCAGCGTGAACGTGCCGTCGGGCCTGTAAGTAAAGTTGCGTGCAGGTTCGGGATTTGTCGATTCGGGTCCTTCCCTGCGTGTAGAGCAGGCGTCGAGCAGGGGACCGATCGTTGCTGCGGCACCTGCAAGCGCGGCACCTTTGAGAAAAGAACGGCGTTTCATACCTTGAGTTTTATGTGCAGACGCTCGAGAATCCATGCAACGCCGACGCAGATGACGCCAAGAAGCACGCACTTGCATACGCCGACCCATCCGACCATCCATGCGGGCAGTACCGGATTGATGAATACCCACAGCGCGAGGAAAAAGTAAGGAATCATATAAACGCTGAGCGTTGAGGTTCCGCAGGGACGCAGCGGCTTGAACCAGGCGGTAAGCGAGTGCTTTTCGAGCAGGCGGAGCAGTGCATAAACCGCTACGGATATGGCACTTGCGTACATTACCCAAGGCAGGGTGCCAAGTCCCTTGGATATAATCCATCCCTTGTGGGTTGCAAGTCCGAAGAGAGCGAGCGTCGCCGCGGTGCCAAATGCTGCGAGCAGTTTGGTGGAACTGTTCTGCCCGGCAAGCTGCCGCTCGGCAAGGATGGTCAGAAGGCCGCCGAGGGCGAGTGTGACCGCATGACCCGAGCCGAGATTGAGGGCTCCTGCAAAGTCTGCGACGATATTGGGTCCGACCAGCTGGCCGCCGTCACGCATGGGCACGACGCTCAGATTGATGATGCAGAGCGCTCCCCACAGCAGTGCCAGAATCCATTTACGCTTGCCGCATAGCAGGTAAGCCATCGAGCAGAACAGGTACATCCATCCGATTTGTCCCAAAATGCCCCACCAGCGGGCCTGGAAGAGGCTGCCGTCGTCGGGATTGCGGTATGTGAGTGCAAGGAACGCAAGCACCAGGGCGCCGGCAATCTTGAGCGGGCGAGCAAGCCTTGAGTCCTTGGGGTACTGGTTCCATACGAGGAAGAAACCGGCAATCATCAGCATCCAGTAAATACCTTTGCCGTAACCGATTACAGAAGAAACACCGTATTCCGAATTGACTATGAATACGCCCATCAGCAGGAGTGCCAGCGTGCGGCTGAGTATGTGCCTGACGGTGCTGAGTGCAGAATATCCTTTTGCCTCCCTGCGGTCGAGGGCGTACGGAATGGACATTCCCATGGCGAACAAGAACATAGGATAGATGACGTCGGACAGGCCCATACCGTCTTCCATGGTCGCGAAATGTTCGAGCCAGTGCGGTACATCGGGAATTTTCCAGAAGTCGTTGACGATGATCATGAAAAACATCGTAAGGCCACGGAACATGTCAATGGCTGCGTTTCTTTGAGAGTTTGTGTCCATATTCCAAAGATAGATATTATTTGTTCACCCACGTCTCGTTGCTCCAGCCGACGCTGCGGCCGATGCCTTTGACGCGGCCTTCGATTCCGGCGGTCTGAAGTTCCCGGAACCCCGGGTCCGACGGCTTGAGGTCCAGGAAAGGCAGAAGGTAGCATCCTTGGTCGAGCAGAATCTCCTGCACCTGGCGCACCGGTACCTCGCGTGGATGACGGCCGGTTTTGACAGAAAGGGCGGCAAGTGCGCCGGCAGCCTGTCCAAGCCCCGTTATCACCGGCTGGAGACGTGTGCTTCCGTTCATCTCCCAGCTGACGCTGATCGATTTGTCAGCTACCAGAAAGTCCTCGGTATCAATCGGAATCAGCACTCCGAGCGGCACGCTGAAAGAAGGGATCTTGCCGAACCACAGGTGCGACAGCTCTTCCCAGCGAGGATTCTGGACATGGTGATGGTCAACCGGGTAATCTCCGACGGCGACGGCACGTTTGTACAGGTCGAAATCGTACGGAGCCTTCGCGGCTTCGACCCTCATGGTATCAATGCCGGCGATGCGGCGGGCTTCGCGGTAATAAGGATAAAACGGCAGACCGTCTGCAGAAGGATATACGTCGTCGGCGATTCCAATGTGATTGTAGCCCAGTTCGGTCTGAATGAAGTACAGATATCCGAGCGCCCTGTTCTTTGCGGCCCGGACCGTCTCGGCACGCCCTTCGGGAGTCATGTCAAGGTATTCTGCGTAGAAGTCGTTGCCGTAAACGGGCCAGTTGAGCATGATGTGGCCGTCGGGCAGCAGACCGTATGACAGCATCATTTCCGGACTCCAGAGCTGCTGGCCCTTGGGACCGTTGCCACCTATGTTTTGGGCGAGAGGATTGTCGCAGCAGTGGCGGTAGTTCTCGATGTCGTAGCCTTCCGGTTCGGGGATGGTGACGTCGTGGTCGTATTCCTTGACTGTGAGCACGTAAGTCATGTCCTGCACGCTGCGGCTGTCGTCGAGCGCCTCTGCACCTACAGCCTTGGCCACGTCGCCTAGCTCTGTACCGTCTATGACTATCCGTGCTTTTATCCGGCTGCCGTCAGAAAGGGTAAGCCGCCACCGCGGGCGCAAGGATGAATTGCCGGTTATGGAGCGCACCGCCGTGCCAAAGCGGACTTCGGCACCAGCCTCCGAGGCCATTGTACCGAGGATTTCCGCTCCCGTCCGTGGGTTGAACATGATTTTTGACACCCAGCCTGAGTACAGCGCCTCGTACCCTCCGTATCGGGCGGCGAGGCTGTCGCAGAATTCGCCGAATAAGCCGCCGCGCAGCCGGTAGTTGCCGTCGACGGCGCTCACTCCGGCACTGGTAAGCATGCCTCCGAGCCAGGGCGATTCCTCTACTATGAGGGTCTTGGCTCCGAGCCGTGCAGCTTCGATGCCTGCCGCCGTACCGCCCGTGCCGCCGCCTACTATCACGACATCATATTCCTGGCTGCATCCGGCCGATACCAGGATTGCAAGTGAAAGCAGAAGTCTCTTGTTCATATTTACTTATGGTCTGAAGCAGTCCCAATAATCGAATGCCCTGATGTGGCAGAGGTCGAAGACGAAGAGGCCGTCGGCGGCTTCCAGCATGGTGCTTACTATTTCCGGCATGAGTTCTCCGCAATTGCCGTCCCGGAATCCGGGTTCGTTGCCTATGTCGGGGCCGCTGTAGAAGGGGACGTCGCCGCAGAGGCGCTTCCGCCCGAGCTTGGCAAAACCCTCCATCGTCTTCTCCACATCACCGTGGATGTTGGAGGCGCCGCAGTAAGCCCCAAGTATCATGAAGTCCACCAGGTCGGCAAAGCCTGTAGCCTGATACTCGGGAGTGGCCCATGCAAACGTGGGCTCATTGGCGGCGAGGTCGTAGCTCGGGCTCGTCCAGTTGACTCCGCTTCGGTAATACTCGCTGAACCAGGCGCCTACGTAAACTCCAAGGGGCAGGTCGGAGCGTACCGAATGTACCCGCCGGGCCGCATCGGCCACGAAGTCGTGAATCACCTTGCAGCGGAAGGTCATCCACCGGACCTCCAGTTCGTCGGGCTCTTTGTCAAGAAATATGTGGCCCGGTTCGGCAAATACCGGCCAGCGCTGCGGAGCGTGCCCTATGTATTCGCTGAACTGCTCGAGGGCTGCTTCGGTATAGCCTGCATCCATGGCGTAGTCGTCGTAGCGGCAACGGTCCATCACTATTCCGTCCAGATCGTCGTATTCTGCAAGGTCTTCCAGCATATCGAGCAGGAACTCCTGCACCTCGGGGTTTGCCGGGTCGAGGAAGCGCCCTCCCACGCCGGAATCGTTGCTGGCGTGATTGACAAGGCGGCCGTCGGGCAAGCAGTCAACGGCGCACCATTCCTGCCGTTCGGGATTGTCGTAGACCATTCCTGTCCGTATGCCGGGTGCGCTCCATCCTCCGACCATCATGTTTACGCCCGCCATGACCTTGATCCCTGCTGCATGTCCGGCGTCGATGAAAGCCTGCAGGTAGTCAAAGCCGGCCGTTCTTTCGCGAAGTCCCCATCCTCCCTGGGTCCAGCCTGGCATCTGCCGCAGCTGCGGAGCCGTGTCGGAACGGAACAGGACGTCTCCGCAGGTAGGGCGCACATCCACTACGATGTGCGTGAAGCCCATACCTGCAATGCGTTTGCAGTCGCGGGCGATGGAGTCTGCGTCGTTGGCGTAACTGGAGAAATTGGCGGGGGCGTCTATCCAGAGGATGCGAGGTTTGGGCTCGCTCTCAGCGGTGCATGCGCAGGCAAGCAGCGCCAGCGCGGCAAGAAGGGGCAGAATCTTTTTCATGACAGGCGAAGATAGCGAAAAAACCGCTGAAATAAAAGCGCCGGCCCCATTATCCAGGACCGGCGCAGAACAATCGTTTAGAAGCTGTTAAAGAGCGGGGAAGCGCACTTTTCCGATGAGACCCTTGGAGGTATCGACCAGGTAGGTTACGAGGTCGCTGCCATCTACGACGGGCAGTACATCCACGGTACTGTTCTCTGTATCGCCGGAAATGATCTGGTTTTCACCTGCGTAGGAGGCTTTGCTCAGCACGGTGGGATTTGCGGGGTTGGTGACGTCGAGAATCCAGAGGTATGCGGGCATGCCCCAGCCGTCGCTCCACCAGGTGTAACCCATCTGGACTACGGCGAGAATCTTCTTGCCGTTCCATACGGTAGCGTGCATGCCCTGAGGGCCGCCTGCCCAGTCACCTGCTGCAGGGACGGAGACAATCCATTCGGAACCGTTGAAGTAGTTGATGTTGTAGGTTCCGTCGTATCCGCCGAAGAAGAAGCCGTCGGCCGCACTTGTGCCGGCAGGAACGAATGCTGCGCGGTTGGAGAGCCAGAGGTCGTCGCCACCGAGAGGAAGCTGGAACCATCCGCCGTCGGGCTGGTTGACGATGGGATTCCACTCGTTGTAAGGCTGTTCTGCCGCCTTGCCTCCGCTGATAGTCCAGTAGGGGCCGTAGTGTAATCCGCCATAGGAAGGAACGCCGCCGTAGATTGCGCTGACAATGCCGTTGCCGAACACGTCACCCCTTGCAGCGACCTTGTCGACACCGGTGCTTCCGCTCCAGGCATCGACGACGCAGTGGATGAGGTTTACAGGGTTGGCGAGCTTGCTGTCACCGGCCTTGACTGCATATACGTCGAAGAGAGCTCCGTAAGCGCCGAGGTTGGCGAGAAGCAGGTTGCCTGCGTCATCGGATGCGATGGACTGTACGGGGAGCTCTCCGGTAGCAAGTTCTCCCTCGATCTTGCCGCTGGAAGGATTGACAACGTGCACCTTCAGACCGTCGCTGACGAGGAGTTTGCCGTCGAAGAGGGCAACTGAAGCGGTGGCACCGTCGCCGACATTGAAGCTCTCATTGAGCATCGTGCACCATTCAACCTTGGAGTTGCCTGCCTGATAGACATAGATGCGCTCGACGTGATCCTGGGTCTCGCCGGTAGGCTCACCGGTCTCATCGTCGATGACGGCGTCCTGGATTGCAGGAATGGTGAACTTGATGTAAGCGGAACGGGCGTCATAGCCGTTGTTGGCGGCTACCTTGAAGGTACCTTCGCCTGTGTTCTTGTCGAAGGTTGCGGGAGCCCAGTCGAAGGAGTCATAAGTCTTGACCTCATAGTCGAGGTTGGAAATGACCTTGAAGCTTGCATCGCCGCCTTCGATTCCGACAGAGAGTTCTGCAGGTTCGATGATGAATACATTGCCCTGATAGATGGTGACGGGGGAGGTGATGCCGCCTACGGTGAGAGTGACAGCTCCTACGCGTCCGTTAAGATCCTCGGGAAGGGACTGTACGGTAGCCTTTACGGTAGCTTCACCGGCTTCTCCGCTGGTAGGGTTGACTACGATGAAGTCGGACTCGGACTTTGCAGTCCAGCTCTTGTTGGTTACGAAACTGATGCTCACAATTTCTGAGCCGGTTCCGATGGAAACCACGGGCTCGGACTTGAGTTCAAGCTCATCGGGTATTTCTACCGGAGCGGGCTTTTCACAAGCTGCAAATGCCGCAAGGGCGATTGCGAATACTGATAAAAATTTTTTCATGATAAAATTATTGAATTGATGGTGTATTGTATGTTTCGAAAGCTTTCTTGAAAGCGTTCCAATAGCCGAACATGCGTATGTGGCAGAGGTCGAACACAAAGTAGCCGTCGCCGTTGTTGATGCAGGCATCGACGGTTTTCGGTATGTATGCGCTCTTGCCGCCGTTCTGCCAGCCTGTCGGGTTCCCGACATCGGGCCCTCCTGCGTATTTGGTGTCGCCGAGAAGGAGTGAGGCGGCCTGTTTGCAGAAGCCTTCCATCGTCCACTCTCCGCTGCCGTAGATGCTTGCGGAAGCCGCATAACAGCCCAGCAGCATAAAGTCGCAATGGTCGGCAAAGCCGTAGTTATGGTAATCCTGGTCGGCCCAGCGGCCGTATTTGGAATGTGTGAGGAAACGGGGGCTTGCCCAGTTGACGCCGGAGCTGTAATAGCTTGAATACCAAGCTCCCACATATACTCCGAACTCTACATCAGGATTGACTCCGTGGACGTTCTCTGCTGCTTTTGCAACAAAATCGTGAATAATCTTGGCCCTGAACGACAGCCAGGCCTTCTGCTCGGTGTTTATCGGCATGGGCAATTCCGACGTTCCCGCTTTGAATACAGGCCAGTGTTCGGGCTCATGGCCGAGATACTCTGTGAATTTCTGCTTAGAGATTTCGGAGAATTCTGCCTGGAGGCCGGTGTCGTCGTAGCGGCAGCGGTCGAGTACTATGCCGTCCGGAGCGTATGCGGCTATCTCACGGAGCAGGGAGAGTATGTACTGCTGGACATCGTCGTTGGCCGGATTGAGGAAAACGGTACCGCGTACGCCGTCGTAGAAACTGCTTGCAGGCCCTTCGGCAGTGTTGTCCACCGCAGCCCACTGTGCGGGTATGTCTCCGCTGAAGATGGGGCCCTCGCTCTCGAGTCCGTACATTCCGCCGTAGCCGCCGACGAAGGTGTTGATCGCCGCGTGCACCCGGAGTCCGGCTGCGTGACCGGCGTCGATGAACGTCTTGAGGTAGTCAAAATCTGCGCTGCGCTCTACGAAACGGTAGCTGCTGTCTATCCATGCTGCGAGGCGTCGGGCCTGCGGCGCTATGGAGGATTTCCAGAGGACGGTGCCTTCTGTAGGACGCACGTCAACCACTATGTCGGTGAAACCGCATTCGGCAATCTTCGCAAGCTCTTCTTCTATATAGGCCTTGTCGTTGGCGAAATAGTTGAAGTTGGCGGAAGCGTCGATCCATACATAGCATGGCTTGAGAGGCCCTTCCTGACCGGGCTCCGGATTGACGGGCTGCGGCTGCCCGGGCGTCTTGCCGGGGTCGTCGGGGCCCTCGGGAGCGGTGCAGCAGGCTAACAGCAGTGCGGCTGACAGTATTTCAATCCATCGGCGCAGCATCTCACTTCACATATACACAGCTGCCTACCGCTCGCTGGCTTCCGTCGGAAGGCTTGATGGTTTCGTTGCCGTTGACCAGCAGGCAGCTGGAGCCGCCGCCGTCGAGGTTGATGGCATCTGTGCATCCGAATTCGAGCATGAGTTTGGCTACGTCTTCGGTGGAATACCCTTTGACTCCCTCTGTCATCTCGCGTCCTTCGCATACGAAGAGGACCAGCCTCTTGTCGGCGGTGATGCCTATTGCGGTACGGGGGTCGGGATTGTTGCAGTTGACGTCGTAATCGCCGGGAAGGCATTCGTAGCGCCACGTGTTGCGTATTTCGCCGTTCTTGATGAGCACGGGGCCGGCTCCGATGGCTGTCTTGGCCTCGAATGCCGTGGCCTGTTCGGGGAAGTTGGCGTCGGGAACGGCAAGAGGTGTGCTGCCGTACGCGTTCTGGGCGGGATTCTGATAGATGAAATGGTTGGACTCGTCTGAGAAATAGGTCCAGCAGGCCTCGACGTTTCCGTTTGCGTGCTGGATGAAAGCCGCCTTGGTGGGATAGTACAGCGAAACCCAGTCCTCGGATGCGTAGTTGATGTTGGGGGAGAGCAGCACCCCGTTCTCCACCGCAAGGCTCGCAGGGTAATTGATGTCGGAGTCAACGTAGAAGTATCCTCCGTTTATTACCAGGGTAGGGTTGCCTTTCTCGGAATAGATCTGACCCGGGGTCTTGAGGGCGTCGGAACTGCCGTCGAGCTCGGGGTCGTTGAGGCCCCAGACATGGAAATCGCATTTGCTCAGGTCGGCGGTCGCGATGTATGCCTGGGCGACCTTGCCGTTGAGCACGGCAGGGGAGTGATAGATCTTTACGTATTCCGGCAGGGTGCCGAAACGGGAGTCGGTAATCTCTTCCCAGGGCTGGTTGTCGGCGTCGGGGTCGTTCCAGGGCCACTGCGGGATGTCGTCACCGCCCGCCTTGCATGAGCAAAGCATAAGGACGGGAAACAGCAGGTAAGATAATGTCTTTTTCATATCCGTCTAGATTTCGAAGCAGTCGGCAACATAGGCGCCGAGAGCCTGTGCATGGTGATCGTAGTAGTATAAATAGAGCCTGTAGCCGTCGGTGGAAGGAACCAGGGCTACGTCGCCCGCCGCTCCGACCTCGGAATCGGTGGCTCCCTTCTGGTAGGTCTTGGGGCTGTCGTTCTTGAGAAGTACGCTGACGTTCTTGGGAGAAGAGGCGTCGTAGAGGCGCAGACGCGGCCTGATATCCCATTCGGGGAAGTGGCTTACTGCCATGAGGGTAAGGTACCTGGTCCCGTTGAATGTCTTGATGTCGAGGCAGTTGGGGTTGACTCCCCAGTGTCCTACGAGGTCGAGCCAGCTGTCTTTGCCGTTCTTGTCGATGTGGTGCAGTATGTAACAGTCGCTGTTGCCGTGGGCTACGGAAGGATCGCTGTTGCCCTCGTAATAATCGATGAACCAGCCGTCGCTTTGCGGATTGATGGATGCGGGAACCACGGTCGCGAAGTTGACCGGAGCGGCGCCCCAGCCGAGTCCGTTGCCGGCGAAGTCATGGGTGATGACCTCGGCGACCTCTCCGCCGCGGATAATCAGGGCTGCGATGGTTGACGATGTCGAAATGCCTGCGATACCCTCGGAGGTGAACACTATGACGCCGTCGCCATTGATGTCGCCCAATGCCTTCATCCTGTGTCCGATAGGGAAGATGAGCGGGTTGGTGAAGCTGTAGTACAGACTGGGAAGCTCGTTTACAGCGCTGCAGGAATAGATGTTTACGGTTCCGGCATTGTCGCCGCCCTCGGCATAGTTCGCCAGGAGCAGATGCCCTGCGTCATCGTTTGTGAGGCAGTCGGCAACCGCCTCGCCAATGTTCATCTCTCCGATCCTGCTGCCGGTGAATGCGTCCACCAGCACGGGAGCGCGTCCCTGTCCGAGACCTACTACGATGGTGCTGCCGAAGCCGGCGAGCGATACGTAGCATTTCTCGTTGTAAGCGGGCAGATTGACTACCGATACGGGATCGACGTTGCTGAGCTCTGCTACGGATTCGGTCCTGAGGCCCGAGGCCAGCAGGTTGGGAATGCCCTGGCGGACATCGTAGGTCTTGGAGGTGGTGCCGTCGCCGGCGAGCACTGTAATCGTGGCTCCGGTATTGAGGTTGTATTTATGACCTTCGACGAAGTTCTTGCCGGAAATCTTGCTGATTTTGGCGTGGGGAGAAACCTGGCCGCTGATGGTGACGCTCGAAAGGTCGTCCAGATAGGGGATTAGGATCTCTCCGCTGTTCTCGTAGATTACTCCGGAAGTCTTTACGTCTTCCACCATCATTGCGAGGAGGCTGCAGGCGCTGGGTTTGACCCTCTTGCCGGTAATGACGATCTGGCGGGACTTGCCGTCGGGATCGGTGAGGGTGAACGGGTTGTCTTCCGTCAGGTCCAGGATGCCGAGCTTGGGGCTGATGGTGTAGCCCGGCTGCAGTTCGGCCTGTACGCGGAGGCGTGTCATGTATATGAGGGTCTCTTCGTCGGAGGCCTCGGGGTAGTAATAGGGGATGGGAATCTCCAGCCTTTCGGCCTCGGGATCGACGATGGTGAGTTTGCCGAGTTCCTGGCCGTTGTAGTTTCCGCTCATCATTATGGCGGTGAGGCTGGTCAGGCCCTGTCTCTCAGCGGTCGGAAGCACGTATTCGGGCTTGTGGCATGCCGTCAGCGCGAGCAGCATGGCGGCAAGTATATAAAGGGACTTTTTCATATTACTTCCATTCATCGTATTGGTCAACAAGCTTGTTGGAACTCAGTTCCGATTCGGGCATGGGGAAGCGGTACAGGCGCTCGGGGAAGTTGCGGTCTCTCTCATCGACAGACACGTATGTGTATCGGAATCCGTCGCCTTCGGACTCTATCTTGAGGCCGTGCTGCTGATAGCCGCTCAGGCCCTCGGGATACCGTTTTGCCGCTGTCTTCCAACGGCGGAGGTCCCAGTACCTGAGGCCTTCGAAGGCGAGCTCGACCTTGCGTTCCTGTACGATTGCCTTCCAGAGGTTCTCGCCGCTGCGGTCGGTGTAGGGAAGACCCACGCGGGAGCGTATCTGGCGCACTGCGTCGTTGGCTCCAGCCGTATCGCCGTTGCGGTAGCAGGCCTCGGCCTTGTTGAGAAGGACTTCGCCGTAGCGCAGGAATGTGAACGGATGGCCGCTGCGGGTGGACAGCACGTCGAAGCTTTCATCTACGTTCTTCTTGAGGTAATATCCGGTGACGGTCTTGCCGCGGGGCTCCTTGTCGGTCTTCCAGGTGGCCCAGCCGTCGAGTCCGCCTGCGTAAGGCTCTATCTTGCGGCCTTTCCAGGAAGCGCCGTTGTACAGTATGCTGGCCTGGAACCGGGGCTCGAGCTTGTCGTAAGGGGGAGTCTGCGTAGTGCTCGAATGCCAGGCGCTCCAGTCGGGCAGGCCTCCGGTGGCAAGTTCGTAGCTTTCTACGATTTCCTGGGTGGGAACGGCATATGCGCCGCCCTCGCTGTCGCTGAGGGCGAAGTCTCCGCCCGGAGAATAGCTGAAGTCGTAGCTGTGGTAGATGCCTTTGGAGAGGTCGAAAGTGTATTGGAAAATGGCCTCACGGTTGCCTTGTGCGAGGGACTTTCCGAAGGCGTCGGAGTATTCGGGCTCAAGGCTGTAGCCAAGGGCTCCCACTTCGTCCGCCGCCGCTATCACTGCGTCATACCTTTCGGCGTAAAGCATTGCGCGGCTCTCGAGTGCGTATGCCATTCCCTTGTTGAGGCGTCCGCGTGACTGAGCGGCAAGAGGAAGGTTTGCTGCTGCGAACTCCAGGTCGCCCTGTATCATGTCCCAGGCTTCCTTTTCGGTGGAGATGGCCTTGTCCTTTGTTATGGCAGTCAGGTCCTCATTGTACAGGATTACGTCCTTGTAGCGCTTTACGAGTTCAAAATAGAAGTAGCCGCGGAGGAACCTGAGTTCCGCTTCCAGGCGTACTTTGTCTTCGTCGCTCATCTTGCCGTATGCCTTGAGGTAGCTCAGCGATTCGTTGGTCTCTCGGATGGCGGTGTAAAGGGAACTCCACATACCCAGATAAACGTCTATGGTCTGGGCGGTCACCGTGGATTCAAAATAAGATATGTACGAAGGGATATATCCCAGGGTGCTGAAATTGTATGAGGTGTACTTCAGCTCGTCGGTAAGTGCTTCCGTCAGGAAGCCTGTCTGGTACTCGACGGTGGGAGAAGCGGTGAAACTCCAGATGTATGTGTACAGGTGATTGATTGAATACTCTGCGTTCCTGGTGGATTCCCATATCGTGATGGCAGAAACCCTGTCGGTGGGAGTCATGTCCAGGGGGTCGCTGCAGGAGGCCAGCGCCATGCTTGCGGCTGCAATCAGAAATAGTCTTGCTTTCATAACTGCTTTTCCTTTAGAGTGTGAGGGTGATTCCTCCCATCAGCAGGCGCTGCTGGGGATAATAGCCGTTGTTTACTCCCGGGGATTCCGGGTCAATGCCTTCGGGCAGTCCGTCGATAGTGAAGAGGTTCTGTCCTTCGACGAAGATGCGCAGGTTGTGGATTCCCATTCCGGAAATCAGCTTCCTGGGCAGAGTGTAGCCGAGCTGGGCTGTCTTGAGACGCACGTATTTGCCGTCGCGTATCCAGAAGGTGGAGCTTAGGCCGTTGTCGCCGCCGTGGCTGGTCTTGGCCAGTGTGAGGCGGGGGAATGTTCCGTCGGGATTGTAGATGCTGTATGCGTTCTGGACGAGGAAGAGAGGGGAGTTGCCGCCTTCCTTGAAGGTCTGTGTCCAGATGGTGGCGTCGTCGTTGTCGTTGTAGTAGGTACCCGTGAGGGAGACGTCGAACAGGGCGCCGCCGGTAAACTGTGCGTTGAAGTCGAATCCCTTCCAGGCGAGATTGAAGTTGAGGCCGAAGGTAAGCTCGGGGCGGTTGCTGCGGCCGAACAGGCCCTTGTCGTCTTCGTCGATCTTGCCGTCGCCGTTGAGGTCTATGTAGCGGATGTCGCCGATGTTGGGACGTGTGCCGTACCAGGATGCCTCGTCAATCTCTTCTTCGGTCTTGAAGAGGCCGTCGGCCTTCCAGCACATGATGCTGCCGACCGTGGTTCCGGTACGTTTGCGCCACTCGACTATGTTGGGGTCGTCGTTATAGACCAGCCAGCGGGTTTTGCTGCGGGTGAGGCTTCCTGTGATCTCGTAGTAGAACGGGTCGCCGCCGAGGGAGAAGTGGTTGTGGTGCCGTACGACTATGTCGATACCCTTGGCGTCCAGGGCGTTCTTGTTGACCCAGGTCGGATAGTAGCCGCCCATGGAAGACGGGAAACCGGTGGACTGGTAGGTGAGCATGTCGTAGGTGTAATTGTAGAAGGCGTCGATTTCCATGCCCAGCAGTCCGTCCCACATGGAGAAGTCAACGCCGACGTTCCAGCTGCGGGTCTTTTCCCAGGTGAGGCCGGTGTTTGCGATGCCGGTGGCGTAGTATGCAGGCTGGATGACGGGCGAAGCGCCGAGCTGCCCGAGGGCAATGTTGGCCTGCATTGCGTAAGTGCTCAGGAAGGCGTATTCGCTGACGCTGTCGTTGCCAAGAAGACCGACGCTCGCGCGGAGCTTGAGGTCGTCAAGCCAGCTGACGTCCTTGAGGAATTCTTCTTTGGAAAGTCTCCAGCCCAAAGATGCGGAGGGGAAGAATCCCCAGCGGGCTCCTGCCATTCCGGCGAACTTGTAGGAACCGTCGTAGCGTCCGGTGAACTCGGCGAGGTATTTCTCGTCGTAGTCATAGCGGGCGCGGAATACGAATCCGAGGCTCCTGGAGGCGCCGCTCCAGCCGCCTGCCGGCAGGGAAGTGCGGACGATGCCGCTGGAGAGTTCCGGCAGCGACGTGAACGGAAGGGCCTCAACGTAGGCGCTCAGACCGTTGCTGTTGTAGTCGCGGTACTCCGCAAGTGCCATGAGGTCGATGTGATTCTTGCCGAAGCTGTTGACGTAATTGGCGCTTGCCTGGCCTATCATGCGGCGAGAGAAGGTTACGCCTTCTCCCAGGTTGTTGATGTCTTCGGGAGCGAGGGCGGGCTTGACGTCGGTTCCCAGGTGAGGATTGTCCTTGCGGATCTGCCATATCCAGCCGTCTGCGGTGCGGACCTTCTGCATCATGGTGTAGGGAGTGCTGAGGTTCTTGTTGTAGCTGCTGGACCAGTCGTACGAACCCGATGCCTTCAGGGAGAGTCCGGGGATGAACGGGACGTTCCAGGTAAGTGCTGCGTTGACGGTGAACTGGGTGCTGCGGGTCTTCTTGTAGCCTGATTCGTAAATCGCGGCAAGCGGGCTCACGAGGAAGCTCTGGTTGTCCTGTACGGCGCCGGTGTAGTAACCTTCGTATTTTTCGGGGAGATAAGGGTGCATCTGGACCGCCTGGCGGGCGATGCTGAACCAGCCGACCTCATCGGTCCCTCCGTCGGTTCCTCCGGAAAGGAATGCCGGGGTTGACCTGTCACCGAGAACTCCCGAGAGGCCTACCTTGTAGCTGAGGCTCTTGGAGAGGTCTCCTTCTATGTTTGAACGGATGTTGTATCGGTTGTAGTTGAAGCGGTCGATGTTGCCCTTCTGCCCGAGGTAGCCGACGGAGGTGAAGAAGCGGGCCTTGTCGCTTCCGCCCTGCACGGTGACGTTGTGCTTCTGGGTGAGGCCTGTGCCGAATACCTTGTCGATGTAGTCCACGTTGGCCCATCCGTCGGTGCCGGCGCGCATCGCAGCGACGTTCTTCTGGGTGAAGTATGGCACGTAATCGGCGTCGGAGGCGATTTCACCGTTGGCCAGCTGGTCCATCATCTGCGCTACGTTGTAGTAATATGCGAACTGCGGACCGTTCATGAAGCGGGGGAAGTTGGCGTTCATGCTGGCGCCAATGCTGCCGTTGTAGCTTATGCGGGTGTCGCCTTTGTCGCCCTTGCGTGTGGTGATGATGATTACACCGCCGGCTGCCTGCAGACCGTAAACGGCCGCTGAGGCGCCGTCCTTGAGCACGGAGATGCTCTCGATGTCGGCCGGGTCGATGTCGTTGATGCTGCTCACCGGGAATCCGTCCACCACGTAGGCCACGCCGTACACGGAGCCGCGGATGCGGAGCGATGCCTGGTCGAGGCCAGGCTCACCGGATTCCTGGACCGAGGAGATACCGGACAGCTTGCCGGCAAGTACCTGCGACACATTGGTGGCAGGGGCTTTCAGGAGCTCGTCGCCCTTGATGGCGGAAACGGCTGCGGTGAGCGTCTCTTTCTTAGCCGTACCGTAACCCACGACTACTACGTCGTCGAGAAACAGCGCGTCCTCTTTCATTACTACATTGATGCGGGAGTTGCCGTCGAAGGTGCGCTCCTCTGTGGCAAGGCCCAGACAGGAGAACTCGAGCACGTCGCCTTTGCGTGCATGCAGGTTCCAGGCGCCCGAAGCGTCTGTCATGGTGCCGTTGGAAGTGCCCTTGACGAGGACTGTAACGCCGGCGATACCTTGGCCGGATGCGTCTGTAACGGAGCCTCCGACAAGAACTTGCGCCTGTAGTGCAAGCGGGAGGAACATTAAGGCTATCAGTCCGAGAAGAACTTTTTTTACTTGCATAATCTAAGCAGAAGTTTGCAAAATTGGTTGTGGTTAAGCACAAATTTATAAAAAATATTCTAAATGAAACGTCCTGGTTTCACTTTTTTATTAAATTTGTAAGCAAACAATCCTTCATTTATGGAAAATCGTCGTACATTCTTAAAAAAAGGGGCGTTGGCCGCAGCTGCCGTCCCTCTCGTAGCCGCTGGCTGCAAACCTGCCGGTACAGACAAATACGGTATTGAGGCCGACCCAACGGTAAACTCCAATCTCATAGTCCCCAAAGCCAATGCCCTGCCCATCACAGGCACTTTCCTGGACGAGATTTCCCATGACATCCCCCATCAGAACTGGGGCGAGAGGGAATGGGACAGGGATTTCCGCTACATGAAAGACATGGGTATCGACACCGTCATCGACATACGCTGCGGTTACCGCAAGTTCATAACCTACCCTTCGCCTTATCTGTTGAAGAAAGGCTGCTACATGCCTTCCGTCGATCTAATAGACATGTTCTGCCGGCTTGCGCAAAAGTACGGCATGCGCTTCATGCTCGGCCTGTACGATTCCGGCAAATACTGGGACACCGGTGACATGAGCTACGAAGTGGAAGCCAACAAGTTCGTCATCGACGAAATCTGGGAGCGCTACGGCAGCAAGTACAAGAGCTTTGCCGGCTGGTACATCAGCGGCGAGATTTCCCGTGCCACGAGGGGTGCGATTGAGAGTTTCCGTACCATGGGACGCCAGTGCAAGGAGGTCTCGGGCGGCATGCCCACTTTCATATCCCCCTGGATAGACGGCAAGAAGGCTGTCGATGCCGCCGGCGGAAACCTTACCAAGGAGCAGGCCGTGGGCATAGAGCAGCACGAGAGGGAATGGAACGAGATATTCGACGGCATCCATGAGTACGTAGATGCTTGCGCTTTCCAGGACGGCCATATCGATTACGACGAGCTGGACGCATTCTTCAGCGTCAACAAGAAACTGGCCGACCGCTACGGTATGCAGTGCTGGACCAATGCCGAGTCTTTCGACCGCGACATGCCCATCCGTTTCTTCCCCATCAAGTTCGACAAGCTCCGCCTCAAGCTCGAAGCTGCGAAGCGCTGCGGATACGACAAGGCTATCACTTTCGAATTCAGTCACTTCATGAGCCCGCAGAGCGCATACCTTCAGGCGGGTCATCTATACGACCGCTATCGCGAATACTTCGGAATTTAGACTTCGCAACCTCAGGGGTCGACTAAAAAGGTCGGCCTCTTCTTTTTTTGTTCGCCAGGCTCCGCCGCGACGTCAGCTTGCCTCTTCGAGGACTCCGCTCACTGCGTTCGCTCCGGCCCCTCCCATCGTCATCTGCGTCATCGCTGCGCGATACCTTGCTGCCGACGGGCCCCTCCCCCTGCCCGTGTCCGGGGGTGGACACGCCTCTCAGAGGCAACTGCCGGCCGCCAAGCTGCGCCCTGGCGCACCGAGGGCGATGTATTTCCTTAGATTATGAGAGCGAGGGCGACGAGCCCGAACTCAACGCTGACCTTGGCGTTGGATTTGAGCCTGAACCGTTTGAAGCCGTGGTTGTATTTTATATCGCCGAAGACCGCTCCGGGCTCGATGGGGCGCATACTCCTGATTGTCAAAAGAATAGCTATTTTCTTCAA
>CAMNHL010000014.1:0-53302 GCA_946539455.1 uncultured Bacteroidales bacterium | reverse complement strand
TGTACAGCCCGTAGCGAACGTTTTCTTCCAGATGGGCGTCCTTGAAAAGCCAGGAGCCTTCGGCGTAAGAAGCATCTGCCATCTCCGAGATTCCTTGCCAGAGGGTGACGCTCTCGTTCCGGTGGGAGGAAAGGGCCCAGGTGCCGGTCATGGCCATTGCGTCCTTGGCGAGCGGCCCCACGACAGCCACCTTAGCCGCAGTAGACAGCGGCAGTACCCCATCGTTTTTCAGGAGCACCTGGCATTCGCGGGCCATTTCCCGGGCGGTGGCACGGTTCTCATCCGAGTAAACATCGGTGGCATAACGCTCCTTGGAAAAATAGCGGAACGGGTCCTCAAATAGCCCCAGCCTGTATTTTGCTTCCAAGATACGGCGGCAGGCGCGGTTGATATCGGCCTCAGTGATGCGGCCTTCTTCCAAAGATTTTTTGAGCGTGCCGATATAACCGTCGCTGTTCATGTCCATGTCCAACCCAGCTTGCAAGGACAGGGCAGAGACCTCCTGCAGGTCGCCGATGCCATGGTTCACTTCCTCGGCAATGGCGGTGGCATCGGAGACGATGAAGCCGTTGAATCCCCAGGAATCGCGCAGGACATCCTGCATCAGCCAACGGTTCATTGAGGCAGGGATTCCCTCGAATTCATTGAAGGACGACATATAGCTGGCAGCGCCGGCCTCGGCCGCAGCTTTGTAGGGAGCCATATACCCGTTCATGGCCTCCTGGCGGCTCAGGAATACGGAGTTGTAATCCCGCCCTGCCAGTGCTCCGCCGTAGAGGGCGTAGTGCTTGACGCAGGCGAGGACTTCGTCGGTGCCGTAGTTGGCGTCATGGCCCTGATAGCCATAAATATAGGCTTTTGCCAGTTCGCCGCCCAGGTACGGATCTTCACCTCCTCCTTCCACGATGCGGCCCCATCGGGAGTCCCGGCAGATGTCCACCATGGGACTGAACACCCAGTTGATGCCCGTAGCGGCGGCTTCCTTGGCCGATATCCGGGCCATCCGCTCCACAAGATCAGGATTCCAGGATGTGGATAGCGCCAGTGGGACGGGGAAAACGGTCTCATGGCCATGGATCACGTCCATCCCGAAGATAAGGGGAATCCCAGCTCCACTTTCGAGAGCAATTTCTTGGCACTGCCTGAGCAGTTCCGGATTTCCGGACCCGTATATGCCGCCCAGGAGCCCCTGCCTCAGGAGTTTGGCATTCTCATCCTCTTCCGTCACTCTTTCAGCCGATATGAAGCCGGGGGCGGAGTGAAGGTTGAGTTGGCCGATCTTCTGCTCCAGAGTCATCCGGGACAGGAGGTCGTCGATGTATTTGTCCATGCCGGACTTTGGGGTGCAGGCTGCCATGGAAAGCGCAGCAGCGAGGGCGAAAGTGATATTTCTGACGTTCATGGAGCAAAGATAATCCAATTAAATAAGGTACAAAAGCTTGCCGGAACACTTTGAACAAATCGTCGGAAAGATTGAACGGACGATTTATTCAGCGTGGAAAAAACGGAAGATATTTGCACCGTAAAAAACCACATACGCATGAAACGATTGACAACCATCCTGCTGAGTGCCGCCGTGTCCGTAACCGCGCTGGCGCAGCCGCAACTCTCGCAGAAGAACATTGACAAGGTCCTGAAGGCGATGACGCTGGAGGAGAAAGCCCAGCTCTTGGTGGGCTCCATAGAGGGGATGAATTATACGGGTGTCCCTCTGCCACCTACGGGTAATGAGGCCGGTTATCAGCGCGTCCCTGGGGCAGCAGGGCAGACCAATACGATTCCACGTTTAGGCATTCCACCCACTGTAGTCGCCGATGGTCCTGCCGGTTTGAGGATAACTCCTCACAGACCCGGAGAAGACAGAGCCTTCTTCTGTACCGGATTCCCCGTGGAGATTCTGCTAGCGTCCAGTTGGGATACGGATGTTTTGTATGAAGTAGGGCGCGCCATGGGCGAAGAGATCCGGGAGTATGGTGTGGATGTGATCCTTGGTCCCGCCACCAATATCATGCGCAACCCGCTATGCGGCCGTAATTTCGAATACTACAGCGAGGATCCCGTTCTGGCCGGGAAGATGACCTCCGCCATGGTGAGGGGTGTCCAGTCTCAGGGCGTAGGCACTTCTGTAAAACACTTTGCCGCCAACAACCAGGAGACCAACCGCAAGGAAAACGATTCCCGCGTAGGGATGCGGGCCCTTCGTGAACTCTATCTCAAAGGTTTTGAGATTGCCGTGAAAGAGGGTCGGCCCTGGACCGTCATGGGTGCGTACAACTATGTTAACGGCGTTCATGCCTGCGAGAACAAGTGGCTGTTAAATGATGTCCTCCGTGGCGAATGGGGCTGGCAGGGCGTTGTGATGAGTGACTGGGACGGCGTGGTCCGGCAGGCCGATGCCGTATCGGCCGGATGCGACCTCATCGAACCCGGTACGGAGGCCGACCGCGAGGCCCTTCTATCGGCCCTGAAAGATGGTTCCCTGTCCACGGAAGCCCTGGACCGGAATGTCCGTAACATCCTGGAACTGGTGGTGAAATGCCCCAGCTTCTCCGGTTACGACTACAGTAATGACATTGACAGAGAAAGTCACCGGAAGCTGTTGAGGCGTGTTGCCGCAGAATCCATGGTCCTTTTGAAAAATGAAGGGGACGTGTTGCCCCTGAAACCTGGCTCCGTGGGCCTGTACGGCGTTTCTTCCTATGACTTGATTCCTGCCAACATGGGCGTGAACGGGGTTAACAACGGCGTTTATCATGTCTCCTTGGTGCAGGGCCTTCGGGAAGCCGGATTTACGGTATGCCCTTCCGTCCTTCGGGAGTACACTGGCTATATTGCAGCGGAAAAAGAGAAGATTGCATCGGCCTATCCTGCCATCTACAAGCAGTTTTTCCGCTATCCGCGTCCGGAGGAGATTCTTCCGGGAACGGGTGAGGCAAAGGCCGAGAGCGTTGGTGCACTCACCGTTGACCTGGGCCTTAAACAGAGTTCAGGTACACCCAGACTGTCGCTGAAAGAGCAGGCAGAAATCAACGAGGCGGCTATCATTACACTGGCCCGCGGAACCGGAGAGGCTTTTGACCGGGCGGCTTCCGAGTTTGAACTGACGGCTTCGGAAAAGATGCTGATAGATTCTCTGTCAGCCGTTTATCATGCAAGCGGGAAACCGGTGATTGTTCTTTTGAATGTCCCGGCGCCCATTGAAACTGTATCCTGGAGAGAGAAGGTGGATGCTATCCTGCTGGTTGGACAGCCCGGTGAAAGAGCCGGCGAAAGCATAGCCGATGCCCTTACCGGTGCAGTTGCTCCTTCCGGCCGACTGGCCGACACCTGGCCCATCCATTATGGTAATGCCCCTGCCGACAAGAACTTCCCATCTGAGGTAGGGCAGGATTTGAAGAGTCTGATCACTCCCCGCATTTCCCGCGAAGGCAGGGAACTGGTCCGCAATATCGATTATACCGACTATGAAGAGGGCATCTATGTTGGATACCGCTACTTTACTACTTCTTTGACGGAGGCTGCCTATCCATTTGGATATGGCCTTTCGTATACTTTCTTCAACTATGAAAAAGCCTCGGTGGAGGCTTCTGCAAACGGCTTCGTGGCCAGGGTGTGTGTCCGGAATACCGGCTCCAGGCCGGGCCGCGAAGTGGTGCAGTTATATGTATCGGCCCCGAAGGGAGGGCTGGACAAGCCCGTGCGGGAGCTCAAGGGCTTTGCCAAGACTCGGGAACTCGCTCCCGGGGAAAGCGAAACGGTGGAAATCCCCGTATCCCTCTATGACCTTGCCTCCTGGAATGAAAGGAAAGGCTGCTGGGAAACCGCCAGAGGAACCTATCATTTCTGCTTTGGCACATCGGCCGATACGATGCAGACTGACTGTACTGTGAAGATGAAGAATACTGTTAACCATGAATAAAGCCAAGCTTATATCCCTTCTCCTGATCGGGGTGCAGTTTTTCCCCGAGATTGCCTCTGCGCAAAGTTACGAGGCAGATTTCAAGAACCCGCCACAGGAAGCCTGGATCCGTGTCTGGTGGCACTGGATGGACGGAAACATCACCAAGGAGGGCATCAAGGCCGACCTGGACTGGATGAAAGCCGCAGGTATTGCCGGCGTTCAGCAGTTCGATGCCGGCGGAGACCTCATGATGGGCATGCAGCCCATTGTGGAGCGGAAACCCTATATGCAGGAGAAGTGGAAAGAGGCTTTCAGCTACGCTGTCCGTTATGCCGATTCCCTGGGAATGGAGTTTGCCATTGCATCGGCCCCGGGATGGAGCGCTACCGGCGGTCCGTGGGTAAAGCCGGAGAATGCGATGAAAAAACTGACCTGGCGCACGGTAGAAGTGAAGGGAAAGTCGAAGAAACCGCAGACTATCGTGCTGCCGGAGCCCTTCACTACCATCGGCAAGTTCCAGAACAGCATTTCGGAGGAAGTGCTGGACGAGGGTGCGAAGATTACGCCCTGGTACCAGGATGTAGCGGTGGTGGCCGTCCGGGTGCCTGAGGAAGAAAAGTCGCTCACTGAGTTGGGCGCCGAGGTTACTTCCAGCGGCGGCGCTTTCACCGTGGAAATGCTCTCCAACGGGGATCTGGCCGATGGCGCCGCACTCCCGAGAAACCCTTCCGGGACGCATTCTTGGATTCAATATACCTTTCCGAAGGCAGTGACGGTGCGTGCCATGTCGCTGGTGGGCGGTGAAGTCCGGGACCAGTGGGCAGCCGTTCCTCCCTCCTACAACAATTCCTTGGAATGCAGCGATGACGGCATTTCCTGGCGGGAAGTCTGCCGGATCCCTTCCGGCTGCCTGCCCCGGCAGACATTCGACATTCCCGTGACAACGGCTCGTTTCTTCCGCATTCAGATAGCTAATCCAGTGGGAAATCACCTTCTTGCTGTACTGGGCCGTGGTGGAGAAGCTGCAGAGAGTACACCCGTGCATGAGTGGGTGCTTCATACGGTTAGTAAAATAAACCATGCCGAAGAAAAGGCCGGTTTTGCTTCTCCGCATGACCTTGTGGAATATCCCACTCCGCAGAGCCCGGCGCCGGTTTTGGAGACCATCGACCTGACCTCTCATGTCAAAGACGGTGTCCTTACCTGGAAGGTTCCGGCAGGCCGATGGCGCATATACCGTTTCGGTGCATCCCTTACCGGAAAGCAGAACCATCCTGCTCCGCCCGAGGCTACAGGCCTGGAAGTGGACAAGCTGGACAAGGATGCCTGGCTGGATTATTTCCGTCAGTACATGGACATGTACAAGGAGGCTGCTGGCGGGCTTGTGGGACAGCACGGTATCCAGTATATTCTCTCCGACAGCTACGAGGCCGGGCTCATGACATGGACCAAGACGCTTGCACAGGAGTTCAAGGCCCGCCGGGGGTATGACCTCATTCCCTGGCTCCCGGTCCTTACCGGAGAGATTATCCGGAGCAGCGAGGAGAGCGAGAAGTTCCTCTTTGACTGGCGCGAGACCATCGGCGAACTTTTTGCCGCCAATTACGACCGCATCAACGACATCGTAAAGGAATACGGAATGAAGGGCCGATACACGGAGTCCCATGAGAACGGCCGCGTGTTTGTGGGCGACGGCATGGACGTAAAGAGGACGGCTACCGTGCCCATGAGCGCCTTCTGGATTCCCGGCACCGGCGGTGGCTCCACCCTGGAAATGGCCCAGGCAGATATCCGTGAATCGGCATCCGTGGCCCATGTATATGGACAGAATATAGCTGCTGCAGAATCATTCACTGCCGCCGGCCTCTCCGGCAACGCGTGGAGCTATTATCCCGGCAATCTGAAGTTTATGGCCGACATGGCCCTCTACAGCGGCGTCACGCGCTTTGTCATCCACGAGAGCGCCCATCAGCCGTCGGATGCTCACAAGCCCGGCCTAGGGCTGATGATCTTCGGCCAGTGGTTCAACCGCCACGATACATGGGCCCCTTATGCCCGCTACTGGTCCGACTACCTCTCCCGCAGCTGCTATATGCTCCAGCAGGGCCGCTACGTGGCTGATATTCTGTGGTACTATGGTGAAGATACCAATATTGCGGGAATCTATGGGCATGAGTTGCCCGCCGTTCCGGAAGGTTACTCTTTCGATTTCATCAATCCTTACGGCGTGAAAAACCTGCTGTCTGTGAAGAATGGCTCCATTGTCACGCCATCCGGCATGGAGTACAAGGTGCTGGTGCTTGGGGAGCGCTGCAAGGTAATGTCTCTGGAGGTGCTTCGGAAACTGGATGAACTGGTGCGTAGTGGCGCTGTCCTCTGCGGCACCATCCCGGAGAAGCCTGCCGGACTCACGGACGATGCGGCCGAATTTGATCGCCTTGTGGCCGATATCTGGCGCTCCGGACGTCCGAATGTGTTTATCGGACAGTTGACCAATGTCTTGAAAGCCATCGGTACGGAGCCGGATTTCCGCTATGTGGCGCCTGCCAATCTGAAGTTCGTCCATCGGCACGACGGTAACAGGGAAATCTACTGGATTCGCAATTTCAGCGATGCTGCCGTTACTGCACAGCTGACGCTCCGCGACGTAGAAGGACCGATGAAAGTCTATGACCCGGAGACCGGGGATACGCTACCTGGAGTACTCTCCGGTAATCAGCTAAAGCTGGAAGCCAACCAGGCCCTTTTCGTGGTTTCCGACAAGAAGGGTGAACCGGAACCTTCTTACGTGGCCCCCGTCCGTGCCGGAAACATTGCCTTGGACGGCCCCTGGACCGTTACTTTTGATGGCCTGGCTGCTCCGGAAGCCCCCCGCGCTTTTGCGGAACTTGCTTCTTATACGGATTCCGATGACTCGGCCCTGAAATACTTCTCCGGCGTTGCCACTTACACGAATACCTTCACTATCGGAAAGAAAGAACACGTAGATGGCCTTCTCATCGACCTTGGGAACGTTGGCCAGATGGCCGATGTCTTTGTGAACGGAGAGCACGTGCGATTCCTCTGGAAAGCCCCTTATAAAGTGGAGTGGACCGGCAGGCTGAATCCCGGCAAGAATACCATCGAAGTGAAAGTGGTGAACACCTGGCGCAACCGCCTCATCGGCGATGCAGAGCCCGGCGCGAAGAAAGTGACGTATACCACAATACCGTTCTACCGTGCCGGAACGCCCTTGACCCCTTCCGGCCTCATGGGCCCGGTCGTTTTAGAAAAAATGAAACATGAATAGATTCCTGGCATGACAGACACCCAGATGCAGGAACTCTCCTCCGTTTTTGGCTTACCAAAATAATATTCTAAGTCCGTATTCTTTCGGTAGTTGTGTAACTCACGCAAAAAGTGTATATCTGTACAACCTGTGATAGGGGGCAACGTACTGCGGATTTATGATCCTGCTTGACGGTGTTTTTGATGGCCATTTCAAGTGGTGGCGGAATTCTACGGAAATCTATGGAATTTTATAGCCCCCAAAAGTTACCGCAAGCCGTAAAAACCGAAAGTTTAAGCCTCGGTATTTGAGATTCCTCAAGCGAATATTGGCCGAATATTGATTGATATTCAATTTGTTGCAGAAGATGTCCAATAAATTAACACAAGGTATGGTAAGTGCTACTATACATCTTGTGGAATGAGGAAGAGTATTAGATCAATCAACTGATTGAAATACAGTCGATTAAAGAACAACTCGGCAGGACTTCAGGGCTCTGCCGTGTTATTTTTGCGTATTAAAGCGTAACGAAAAGCGTTATAAGTTATGCCATTTTTGGAGCCGGTGACTTGATTTTTATTGAATGTCCAGAATCTGTTTGCAGGCAGACAGCTCTTTGGACATGGAGTCCTCAATCTGCCGCAAAGAGGCCCGTACGTTTTGCATCCTGGAATAGAACACATTGAATTCGGTGAGTTCATGGAGATAGCAGACATAGTCGCGTTCTGTCGCTTCCAAATTCCCATAAAAATGGGCATATACGTTATCCGCCACGACACGTTTCTGATCGATGACCTGGGATGAGACGGCTGCATGCTGCCGGGCATAGGAATAAAACTGGTCGATATGGCCGATAAGTTCCACATTGCCGATAGTGCTGAGGATTTCTGCTTTATAGGCATCCGCACCATTGTCGATATCGGCCTGTACATACTCGGACAGGGACATATTGAGGAATGTTGACACCACGTCATTATTTACGCGGTCTAGCGTATCAGCCAAAATGGCCAGGTGCAGGCACATGGAAGTGGAGTTGATGGCATCATAAAGGTCCTGATACGCATGCAGTTCATTGTAAGTCCTGTCCATATTTCCGACAATCTGCTGAGTGAGAAGGCGCGCTGTCTTCGCCCTTTTTGACGAACTTACCAGGCTGTCAATGCCGAAAGTAAGAAAAATACCCAGTGCCGTTGCCAGGAATCCGGCGAGGAAGGTTGCTATCCAGTTTCTTTTTTCTGCGTTCATGTCCAAATGTGTTCTTTGTATTCTAAAAAATTACAGTCAGAGTCCCAGCTGTGCGAGGAAGTGAGAGAAAACGGCCGGCTTGCAGATAATCGGAAACACCAGGCCATAGACGGCGCCCCAGAAGTGGGCGCTGTGGCCGATGTTGTCCGTATTCCGTTTTGCCATGTACCAGCAGTACAGCAGATAAAGCGGTGCAAAGATATAACCGGGCACCGGAATAGGTATCAGATAGATGTAGATGCCCATCTTTGGCTCGAATAAAATGGACGCGAAGAGGATTGCCGACACGGCTCCGGAGGCTCCTACTGCATTGTAATTCACGTCATCCTTGTACTTTACGAGGTCCCAGATGCTGGAGACTGCAAGTGCGCTGACATATAGCGCAACATACTGCACAGTGAAATACTGCTCCACCACCTTTCCGAAGAAGTACAGGGTGAGCATGTTGAAGAAGAGATGTCCCCAGCCGCCATGGACTAAACCATACGAGAACAGACGGTACCACTCTTTCCTGTGCCAGACGGAATATGCGTTGAACAGAAGTTTGTTTCCATTCAACGTGCCGGTGAAGCAAAGGATGCTCACCAGCGAGGTGATAGCTATGAGGATAGTTGTCAGCATCCGCGGCCGTCGAGGCTGCACGAGGCCCCCAGGTTGTCCGGGCGGGGTTCCAGCCCTACGTCTTTGGAATAGAGTGTGACCGAACCGTCTTCCCTTACGTAGCAGGGGATGCCGACATCTCCTATGGCTTTTGCCTCGTCAAACGCCGGATTGGAGTCCCTGAGGTCAAGGAACTGCTTGAGGTTGCGTACGTGTTTGCCGATATCGATGACCTCGAAATCGGGATTGCCTTCCACCTGCTTCTCGACATACTCGCAGTCGGGACAGGTTGCCATTACGAACATCTTTATCATAGCCTATCTGATTAAATCTGCACCCATTTCAAACACCCGCTTGCAGTGCTCCGGGAAAACTGTGTTGTGCCGGAGCTGCTTGTGCTCCGGCGGATTCGGCGCCCCTGGCCGCTTCCGTAAGGAGAGTATCAGTATTCCAGCCTTTTCTCGGCCCGGCATTTACTACAACTATTCTCTTTGACATTGCAATGATTCATTTTATGAATTCGGAAAGCAAATTTAGTGTTTTTTCGTGAGATTGAAAGTGGTGCTCCCCGGATTGCTTATCCGGCAGAAAATGGATAACTTTGCAGGACTATGACAGATTTTGCAGCGATAGACTTCGAGACGGCCAACGAGCAGCCGTGCAGCGTATGCAGCGTCGGCGTGGTAATCGTGCGGGGCGGGGAAGTGGTGGACAAGTTCTATTCTCTTATTCATCCCGAGCCTGAGTACTACCAGTGGTTCTGCCAGCGGGTTCATGGCTTGTCGGCCGCGGATACGCAGGATGCTCCTTTGTTTCCGGACGTATGGGACAAGGCTGCGCCCCTGATTGAAGGCCTGCCGCTTGTGGCGCACAATGCCCGGTTCGACGAGGGCTGCCTGAAGGCTGTGCACCGCGTTTATCAGATGGACTACCCCGATTATGTTTTTTACGATACGCTGTCTGCATCCAGGCGGCACTATGGGCACATGCTGCCGAACCATCAGCTTCAGACCGTTGCGGTTGCATGCGGATACGATTTGACAATGCATCACCATGCCCTGGCCGATGCAGAAGCGTGTGCGGCCATAGCGGTAAAACTGTTGTAAACCATGGAATACCTGTCGAAACAACGATACGAAGAGATTGCAGCCGAACTGAGGCACCTGATCAATGAGGTATATCCCAAAGTGACGGACGATCTCGCGGAAGCCAGCGCCCAAGGGGACAGAAGCGATAATGCGGGATACCGTGAGGCAAGGCGCATTCAAGGGAAAACAATCAGCCGCATCCGTTTCCTTCAGAAAATCCTTGAGCATTCCCGCGTGATCGACACCGACGTGCTTCCCAAAGATCGGGTCTGCCTGCTGAGCCGGGTCGAATTCACGAATCTATCTACGAACGCCCGTATGACGTTCGAGATTGTCAGCCCTCACGAAATGGACCTGGAGGCTGGTAAGATTTCGCTGAAATCCCCGATCGGGGCGGCCCTGATGGGCAAGAAGGTAGGCGAAATCGCACAGGCGCAGGTCCCTTCCGGAATCCTGCGCCTTAGAATCGAGAGTATCAGTTTCGACTGATGATTACCGTCAAGGTTCCCGCACCAGGCAGAAGTGAGTGCCGACGCTGCGCTGTCCTGCGTGGTCGTGGCGCTTGTTGCCGGAGGGGTAGTTGACAACGTGGGTCGCGGGATCGCCCTTGCCTTCGATGCACAGGGTCGAAGAGCCGCCGCCGTCCATGTTGAGGGCCCAGCGGGGGTTGAAATTCTTTCGCAGGAAGCGGGTCAGTTCCTTTGACGTCATGCCTTCACTGATTCCGGGGCTGCGCCCGTCCACCACTATCATCAGGAAATGGTTGTCGGCCGTTATGGCAACCGCCGTCCTTGGATGCCGTACGCCCTGATGACGGCGCAGGTCTTCGTATTTGAACGAGTTTATCGCATCGTCGCCGTAAAAGCCGGCAAAACTCTCGCCGGCGGGCACAAAGTCTGCGATAAGCATGGGGGCGCTGGAGAAGATGTCCGTAGCCGTGCTCGTGCTGTAGAATTCGCGAAGTTCCAAGATGTCGCGGCCCTTGCCGTCCCAGGAGATACTCACCTTGCCGTCGGACGATATGCTCACCGAACCCTCGTTTTTCCAATTGGGTACGCCGGTGGTCATTACGTTTGGATTGGGCATCATCGAGATGTCCTTGCCGTCGATCCGAATCACTATCGAAGATCTTTCGTAGGCGGCGTTCATGGCAACCACGGCACCGTATCTCTGCATTACATCAGATGTGACTGCGTCGGGGAACGAGTTGGTGAACTTGAGCCGTAAGCCGGGAACCGACATGTCCCAGTCGGCCACGAAGACCTGCTGAGCGCTTCCGCTGACCGGTTCGGTGCCGCTGAAGTGCTTGTAAACCAGACCGGGAGCCACTGCCTCAGACGTCCAGCCCTCCTCGATCGGGCGCAGCACGAATAGGCTTCTCCGGGCGTCCAGAAAGGCCTTCACCTGTTCCCAGTCGTAGTAGGGACCGGTCGCTGGGGTGATGTCCCCGAGGGGCACCTCATCGCCGTTGAGAAGAAATTTGACCAGTATAGGGCCGGTGACGTTCTTTTTCTTGGGCCGGTAGAAAACCATCTGGATGTTTGCCGCCATGGGCGAACGGGAGGTGTTGAAATGCAGGATCAGGTCGTCGGCGTCGTCGGGGATGGTGCCGGAGCCGTCGAGGTCCATGGCCATCAGCAGCGACATGAGCACGTGGTCGTGTCCGAAGCGCAGGTGCGCCCCGCGTCCTCCCGCAGCAAGGACCGAATCGGCCTTGGCGACCATGTCGTCCACAATCGAGAAACAAGGCGTACGATAGGGGAGATACTCCCTGAATCGCTCGTAATTGTCTATTTCCCACAGTGTTGCAAATTCCTCCGGAGTGAGCGTCCCGCTAAGGTCCATGCGCACGTCGTCGGGCAGGCTGTTCATGCCGGCAACCAGCATATATAGGTAGAAGAATGTGTCGTAGGGGTTGACCGCACCGAATGCTTTGTCGGGATCCTTGAATATACGGCCCATGATTTCCTTGTATCCGGGAAGACGGCGGTAGAAGAAGCCCTCGGAGGATTCGGGATAAGGAAACTTTAAGGCCGGACCCTGATAGCGGAAAGGATTGCGTCCGGCGTTGGGACGGGTGGCCTGAACATCCATGATTCCCTGATGTTCATATACTTCGGCCGCCGGTGCAAGCCTTGAGACGGCGGCGCAGAACGAACTCATGCTTATGATGCTGCGCACCGAGGGCGAAGAGCACGCATCTACCTTGCTGCCCTTTCCGAAGGCGACGGGGTAATCTTTCACCATCCTGCCTGCAATGTACTGATGCTGCTCCCATCCCCGCGGAGTGAGGTCGCCCACGCGATACTTGGCATGCTCCCAGAAGGGAATGGCCTGCTGCAGCAGGGATTCTCCGAAAGCTGTGAGATTATCCTGTCCCAGAGCCTCCGAGAGCATGTTGAAGATGGTGCTGTATGTCTTTTCGGTGTAGGCGTAACGCGAACCGTGACGGCCGTAATGGCTTATGTACACGGCTTCGTATCCCTTGGGGGCCGGAGTCGAAGCTCCGGGCGAGGTGCGGTACAGCCCGTCCAGACCCGATGCGACATTCCAGTCGGCGACGGCAGCGGCACGTATGGCATCGGCCTGCGAAGCGGCTGCGGCGCCGGTATTATGATTCTGGGCTGATGCGCCTGCGGCTACGCAGAGCGAAAGGGCAAGGATGATAGTGATGCGCTTGAACATATCACAAATATAAACAATAAAAAAGAAAAGAAAGTGGCCGGAAAAAAATCTTATCCGGCCACTTGCATTTTCAGAAGAATCTATTTGAGAGCGGGCAGCTCGCCGGAGAAGTCCCAGACGGAACTGTCCCAGCCGAGGGTGGTACTTGCAAGCTGCGAGAGGGTCTTGCCGGCCTCCACCTTGCCGTGATAAGGGAATTGGGGATAACCGGGCTGGCCGCTGGCTGTTGACGTTGCCGTAGTTTCCGTTCCGGCCTGGGTGACAAGCGGATGAGCGGAACTCACATTGGCATGAGCGTAATCTGCAGCGGGCACCCAGTACGCAGTAAGGAACATCGAAGGATTACGGTAGTTGTCTGTGAGCGTGCAAGTGGGGAAGGTAACACCCGCCACGGCTGCGCTGCTCCAGTTGCTGGAGCCATGCGAACTGGCGTTTATGGTTCCGTTCCAGGCGGCACAGTTGCTCATGCTCAGATCGGCTGAACCGATTACTCCTATCAGTCCGCCCATTGCGAACTTGCCGCTTACCTTGCTCGTGCTGTAGCAGTTGCTTATTTCCGTGGAGCCTTTCTCCTGAAGGCCCAGGAAACCGCCGCTGTATGCATCGCCGACAACGTCGCCGGTGCAGTAGCAGTCGCGAATGACCGCCTTGCCACTGTTAAGCGAAACCAGGCCCACCAGGCCGCCGACATTGCGCTGTATGCCGGAGATGTTGCCGGTGGCGAAGCTCTTTTCGAGCGTTGCGGAAAGCATCTTGCCAACAAGGCCACCGATATCGCGTCCGTTGCTGGTCTGCTTGATGTTTACGGAAGACGAGCACTTGCTGATGAATCCGTTCTCGAAATAGCCCACCAGGCCGCCCAGACCTATGTCTTTGTTGCTGGCGGTATTGATCGATGAAACACTTCCGGACGACGTGCAGTCGGTTATCTCGCCATATCCTACGCCGATGAGCCCGCCGATATTAATCGTACCGGACACCGTAACGTCCTCGGCGCTGCAGCCTGTAGCCTTGCAACCGTTGTCAATCTGCCCCACCAGTCCGCCGACGCGCTCCGCCGACGAAGATACGGTGGTGTTGAGAACATGACAGTCTGCGATTGGTGCGGAAGTTTTCCTGACGTAGCCTGCCAGGCCTCCGAGACGGTTGGTATCGCCGGTGACTCTGGAGTTCTTTACAGTGACGCCGCTGCAGCTTCCGAATATGGTGTCTCCGGAACCGATGAATCCTGCAAGCACGCCTGCAGACCTGTTGCCGCCCGCAATGTCGGCACCGTCGAAGACTACATTCTGTACGCTGCCGTTGAGCACACCGGCAAAGCTGGCGTAGGCATTCGAACTGTTGCAGACGAGGTTCTTTACAGTATGACCGTTGCCTTCCAAGAAGATGCCGTTGCCATAGGGGGCGGCATTGTTGAGAGGAGTCCAGTTTTCGTACTCCAGATCCACGTCACCGATGAGTTCGAAGTACTTCACTGCCCCGTTCTCCAAATGGGAGCGCATGTTCTTCATGTGCTTCTTGTTGGCGAGCAGCCAGGGGTCGGTCTGAGTGCCGGAGCCGCCCGCAAAGGGCAGTTCGGCAAAACCGCTGTTAACCGTGATGTTGCTTACGTGTCCGGCGACGAGAGTCTTGTCTTCGGATGGCTTGAAAGAAAAGCTGTAAACCGACTTGTCGGTACCACGTACTGCTATCTCGACAGGCACGCCGGCGGGCAGGGTGACATCGCCCCAGGGAAGCATGATGTAGGCGGTAAGGACCTGCGAAGAGGCGCTTACGTCCACATTCTTGAGCTCGAGAGGGAAGCTGGTGCCGCCGAAGGACAGGGCGACGTTGTCCACTGTGGTGACGCCCGCAGGCAGAGTAGCAACCAGCCTCAAGGTGCCGGCTACGAGCAGACTGCCGCCGTGCTCGGAGGCCCAACTTGAGTTGAAGGTAATCTCCTCGTAGCTGTCCACTCCGCATAAGGCGGCTGCATATTTGAGGTGTCCCGTATCGCCGTTGCCGTCCTGGGTCTGGGCTGCAAAAGCTCCTGCCGCCGCACCGGATACCGATGTTTCGGTACCGGGGAACAGGATGTCGAAGCTGGAACCGTCAACCGCGTTGCCGGTGAATTCGGCCTCGTGGTCGGTGAATCCGGGTTTGATGGTGAACACTTCCGACTGTGAGCCGGAGACTACACGTATGCAGTCACCTTCCTGCCAGGCGGTGTGAAGTCCTTTGCCGTCGGGGGTAAGGGCCACGCGGGTAGCGTCTTCGGGGACGCATACGCGAATGGTGACCAGTTCTTTGGCGGGAGCCTCAGGACCGGCCGTTTCGTCGGTTTTGCCGCAAGCTGCGGCGGCCACGAAGGCAAGGACCGGCAGCAATGTGCGGATGATGTACTTTTTCATGGCTTCAAGAGTTTAGTTGAAAAAGATATCATCTCCCGGCATGTCATCCAGGTTGCCCCGTGGCGACTGGGCAAGCAAAGCCTCAAGGCTGAGGCTTTGCTCTTCTGTTATCGGGATTATGTATTGAACTTTTTTCATCTCAAGTCCTTGGTTATTTAAGTTTGGGAAGGTCCTCCGAGAAGTCCCAGACGGAACTGTCCCAGCCGAGAGTGGTACTTGCAAGCTGCGAGAGGGTCTTGCCGGCTTCCACCTTGCCGTGATAAGGGAATTGGGGATAACCGGGCTGTCCGCTGGCTGTTGACGTTGCCGTAGTTTCCGTTCCGGCCTGGGTGACAAGCGGATGAGCGGAACTCACATTGGCATGAGCGTAATCTGCAGCGGGCACCCAGTACGCAGTAAGGAACATCGAAGGATTACGGTAGTTGTCTGTGAGCGTGCAAGTGGGGAAGGTAACACCCGCCACGGCTGCGCTGCTCCAGTTGCTGGAGCCATGCGAACTGGCGTTTATGGTTCCGTTCCAGGCGGCACAGTTGCTCATGCTCAGATCGGCTGAACCGATTACTCCTATCAGTCCGCCCATTGCGAACTTGCCGCTTACCTTGCTCGTGCTGTAGCAGTTGCTTATTTCCACAGAACCCTTCTCGTGAAGGCCAAGGAAACCGCCGCTGTATGCATCGCCGGCAACGTCGCCGGTACAGTAGCAGTCGCGTATGACCGCCTTGCCGCTGGTAAGCGTAACAAGTCCCACAAGGCCCCCGACATTGCGTTGTATGCCGGAAATGTTCCCGGTGGCGAAACTCTTTTCGATCGTGGCGGAGAGCATTTTGCCCACAAGGCCGCCGATATCGCGTCCGTTGGTGGTATGCTTGATGTTTACGGAAGACGAGCACTTGCTGATAAGCCCACCTTTATCAAGATATCCCACCAGGCCGCCGAGACCGATGTCTACGTTGCTGGTGGTATTGGTAGACTTCACAGATCCACCTGCCGATATACAGTTTACTGCTTTGCCGTAAAGAACACCTGCAAGAGCGCCGATATTGATTGATCCTTCGACTACAACACCGTCGGTGGAACAATTGTTGACTTCCAAATTCTGCTCAACCTGCCCAGCTAGACCACCTACCCGTTCTTTGGTTGAAATGACTGAGGTATTGTTGACATGGCAATCTGAAATTGCTGACGACAGTTTACTCACTATGCCGGCTAAGCCGCCCAAACCGTTTCTAGAACCTGTCACAGTGGAATTATTGACTGTGATTCCACTACAAGTACCTGAAACACCAGCTGAACTAGATCCGATATAACCGGCAAGAACACCAGCACAATTCTCTCCAGCAGTAATAGTTGCACCTTCAAAAACAACGTCCTTGATAGACCCATTAAGGACACCGATAAAGCTGGGATACGAACCAGAGGAAACAGTAAGATTACTGATAGTTTTATTATTGCCGTCAAAGTCAATTCCTTTATTGTAAGGCTCCGGAGCATTAAGCGCAACCCAACTTTCATCCTTCATATCGATATTGTCAATAAGCTTAAAATATCGGGTGGCATTATCAACCATAAGGCTATTCATTGCCAGCAGCTGATACTTATCCCCGATCAAATAAGCCTTTTCGTCATTTGAGCCATCGCATGAAGGGGCGCCGGCATGCTTGTCGGTTGCCGAGCAGTTGACCTTGATTTCGTTGAGCTTGCCGGGAGTGAGGGTTGCCGCTCCGAGGGTGATGAAGCGGGTGTAACGGTCATTGAAGCGGATAAGGAGAGTGGTGCCTGCGGAGATGCCCTGGCTGGTAGCCGGCAGAGGGGCATAGAGCCTCAGGATATCGTCATTTCCTTCATCGCCCGGAGAATCAAGGGCGATGCTGAGCGTATTGCCGCTATTGAAAATGTTCTCACTGGCAACGATAGAAATCGAACGGACATTCGCAGCGACGCCGGCAGGAAGCTTGGCGGTGATGCCAAGTACGCCGCAAACCTCGTCGAAAACCACGCTCGTCAGGTCTGTAAGGCCCTTTTTTGCAGCGATGTACTCCAGATGGCTGACATCGTTGTCGGCGGCCTGCTGAATAGTATTATAATCTACAGTGCCGCTGCTCTTGATGGAAACATCATAGGAAGAAGCCCCGGCAGGCAGGGTTCCGGTGAATGTCGCTTCGGCTGTGCCGTCTCCGGACTGCAGGTCAAATTCGGCAGTGCTGGAAGGATTGGCATGGTCTGCGACAACCAGTTTGTCGCCTGATTCCCATGCAAGCTTGAGGATTGCCTTGCCGGAGCCATCGGCATCGGGAGTGAAAGCGACCTTCGTAATGGCCTCCGACAGCTTGGCTGAAATGGTAATCTGCTCACCGGCGGGATTCACGTCCACTGGGTTGTCGGGAGTGATTTCGCTTCCTGTCTTGTTGCAGGAGAGTGTCAGCATGGCACATGCAAGTGCTGCGAATGAAAATGTCAGAATCTTTTTCATAATACTGTCCTCCTGCTAAAAATCCTCATCCGTGTAGATGGAATTGTTCTGCATGTCCTGCAATGCAGCACCTCGTACGCTGTCGGCGATGCAGCGCATCGGACTGACAACCATCGTACGGGTCTGCGGAGACTCGTACGGCTCATTGATAAATGATTGTTTGTTTCTCATAATGAGTATTGTTTAATTGATTAGATTATCTATTATCGGCTCTATGACCGCTTCCATGGCAAGGTATCCCTCGCGGTTGGGATGCAGGTCGTCGGTGCCGTTCTTCATGTATTCGGCCCGCAGGCCGTCGTTTTCGTCGGCCAGTACCGGATAGTAGTTGCAGTAGGGGAATCCCTTCCCGGCGGCATAAGCCTTTATTGCCTCGTTGAGCGGCAGGATTGCAAGCGTCTTGGGTCCGCCCACGCTGGAGTAGGTACGGTTACATGGAGTGACGGAGCACAGGACCACCTTGATGCCTGCGGCCTGCGCCCGTTCGGCCATGGCCTTGAGGTTGGCCATGATGCCGTCCTGGGTGACACCCTGGGCGATGTCGTTGGTGCCGCCCATGATTACTACAATCCGGGGACGCAGGGCTATGATGTCGTAGTCGTAACGGGCCAGCATCTCGGTCGTGTTCTCTCCGCTGATTCCCTTGTTGACATATCCGTTGGATGCGAAGTATTCCGGATGGAAGCCCGAACGGCTCCATTGCCAGGTAATGCTGTCCCCGATGAAGGCTACGCTGACCCCGGAAGACGCTCCTGCCTTCAGAGCCGGAAGCGCTCCGGAGAGATCCCAGATGCCGCCGTTCCACGCCAGGGCCGAGGCCTGTGAGGAGACGGTGCCGGCGGTGCCGCAGTAATTGTCTGTAAGAGTGGCTTCTACGGTATTGGAAGCGCAGAAAGGAAGGCTCGCGTTCCAGGCTATGCAGTTGAAGATGTTGGCAGGATATCCGCTACCTTCCACGGCGCAGGTGCCCACAAAGGCTCCGGCCTGCGCTCCGCTGGCAGAGAAGTTACCTGCAGTATAGCAGCTGTAGAAGGTTGCAGTATATGCTATGCCCACAAAACCGCCCGCCGGCGAGTTGGCTCCGGCGTTCGCATCCATGGTGGTAAAGCAGTTGATGCAGTTGCCGTTCTGTACGAAACCGGTGAAAGCTCCGGAGTTCGTGCCTCCGAAGGTGATGCTGCCTCCCGATACGCCGCACCGGTCGATATCGTTGTACTGTACGCCCACGAATCCACCCGAAAGGGCTCCGGCTGTGATTGTGCAGTTGATTACTGAGCAATTCTCCACGAGGTCGGCGTTCTTGCCGCTGGAGAGATTGCCCAGCTGACCGATGAAACCGCCGATTCTCTGCGCCTGGGGCATTGCCAGAACCGCCTCCCGGACGCTGCAGCGCCTCAGATTGACACCGCTTGCCACCATGCCTGCGAAGCCGCCGCTCTGGGCGCTCTTGCCGCTGAAACTGTCGGTAAGGGTGCCGCCAAGATAGCTGCAGTCCTCGAAGGTGGCTTTCTCGGCATAAGCCGCGAAGCCTGCCACTTGCTTGACGCCGGAAACGTCTCCCCGGGCGGTGCACTGGCGGAATGAAGCGTTTGCAGTAACGAAACCTGTGAAGCCTCCGGCATAATTGACTCCGGACGTTACGCTTGCCTGTGCGGTGCAATTATCAAAAAGCGCCCCGCCTCCGGCATAACCGGCGAATCCTCCGGCACAGCGGTTGGCCGTAGCCGAGTTCTGAACGACGGTAACATCGGTTACATGGCAGTCGCTCAGCGTACCCTCGCACGCAACCTGACCTGCAAAGCCGCCCACGTAATGGGTGCCCTTTACGGATGAATTGCGTACGGTGACGCCGCTGCAGCTTCCGGTTATTCCGGTGGTACCGACAAAGCCGGCTACTACGCCGGCCTTGGCGTTGCCGGCATCAATGGCTGCACCGTCGAATGTGAGGTCGGAGATGCTGCCGTTGAGCACGCCCGCAAAGCTGGGATAGCCGTAATCGCTGCTTGAAACGACGCTCAGAGAGCTTATGACATGGCCGTCGCCATCGTAATGTATCGCTTCTTTATATGGACTCTTCCAGTTGAGGGGTGTCCAGGATACGCCCGATGCGTCAATGTCTGCAATCTGCTTGAAGCAGTAGGACACTTCGCTCCCGGCTGCATCACGATAGAGGTCGGACATATTCTGAAGATGCCTGGCGTTGGCGATGAGCCAGGGATCCTCCGGGGTTCCGGAGCCTCCGGCGAAGGGATATTCCTCAATGCCCTTTGAAATGGAGAAATTGCTCACGTGCCCGGCAAGCAGGGTGGCGCCGGTTTCGAGTTTCAGGGTGGTTCCGTAAACGGAAAGGTCGGTTCCGGTCACCCGGATATCGATTTCTGAATTCGCAGGCAAGGCTATATCGTCCCATGCGGTCATAATATAGGCCGTGAGAACCTGTGAATCCTGGGAAACGTCCACGCCGGAAAGGGCCAGAGAATACTCATGGCCGGGAAAACTGACGGATACTTTGTCCAGGGCCCCGGCGTTCCCGGGCAGGGTAAGAACGAGCCTCAGTGCTCCGGAACGCTTGAAAGTACCGCCATGGGCAGCCGCCCAGGCGTCTGAAAAGACTATGTCGGTATAATCGTCCACCCCGCTCAGAAGGGCTGCATAGCGCAGGTGCGCCGTGCTGCCGTTGCCCGTCTGTGTTTGGAGTCCGAAATCGGACGCCTCCGCTTCCGTGACCGAGGTGAAGGTCCCGGGGTACATTACGTCGAAGCTGCCGCCTCCGGAAAGCGCTGTGCCGGTAAAGTCGGCCTCGTGGTCTGAGAATCCCTCCTTGATGTCGAAGCGTTCAGACCGGGTTCCGCTCATTACCCGCAGGCAGTCTCCGGACTCCCAGGCGAGGTGGAGGCCGCTCCCGTCAGGGCTGAGGACTACCTTAGAAGAGGGGACGCCGGCGTGTATGGTAGTCGTTTCGCCAGTACCAAGGCCGGCCTCCCGCTCAGGCTGCTCCAGATAGCAAGCCGGGAGCAGGATAACCGCCATGGCACTGAGAAAGATGGATAAAATACGCCTCATAACTTATTAGTCATCTATGACAAAATCTCCGGGCATGTCTTCCAAAGTGCCGTCATAGGAATCTGCGACAAGGCCCTGAAGTTCAAAACGGACCTCCTCTGATACTGGTATGTGATACGTTCTTTTCATGGCTGTTTATCTTTCTACTATGCAGATATGGGTGGATACTGAGCGCTCTCCGGCATGGTCGTGGGTGGAGTTGTCGCAAGGATAGTTGACTACGTGGGTTGAGGAATCGCCCTGGCCGCGCACGCACATGGTGGTGGAGCCGCCGCCGTCGAGGTTGATGGCCCAGCGGGGATTGAAGTTGGCTACGAGGAAGCGGGTCAGCGACTTGGCGCTCATGCCCACGCTGTAACCGGAGTGGCGTCCGTCCACGCTGCAGAGAATGAGGTGGTTGCCTGCGGTGATGGAAACCGACTGGCGGGGATGGGTCATCCACTGGTGATAGTTGGGATTCTCTGTGCACTGATTGCCGAGCGCCTTTATCTGGGCGTCGGTGAGAGAGGGATCAACGAAGGTTTCGCCGACCGGGTTATATTCGTACACGAGCATGGGGGCGCTGGAAACGATATTGGGCCACTCTCCGGTATGATAGGTGTAGAACATCCGCTGCTGCGAGACCGACAGGCCGTAACCGTCGAAACGTATCTTTGCCACGTTGCCGGCCGGGTCGTAATAGAAGGCTCCCTCGCTCTTCCAGTTGGGGACCGAATTGCCGTTTTCAGTAGTGATTACGTTGTTGGGCATGTAAGAATAGCCTATGCCGTCGGCCTTGAACACGATGCTGCCGAGCTCGTAACCGCCGTTGATGGAAACTATGGCGTTGTTCTCTGCGAAGATTGCGGAGTTGATGGAGCTCTTGCGTACGAATTTCAGCTTGTACTTGGGATTGTTGAGGTCGAGGTCGATTGCAAACACTTGCTGCTTGACCCCGGTGATGGGCTCGTTGCCACTGAAGGTGTAATATGTGATGCCGTCGGCTATCTGGGTCACCGTCCAGCCGTTGCCTGCAGAAGGACGCACTTCGCCTGCTCCCGGTTTGGGGTTGGTGCCTACGGGCGCGTTGCTGTCTCCGCTGGCGACGGTGTGGTCTTCGAAGATGGCTTTTCCGGTGAGCACCGGGACGGAACCGCTCATGTCCCAGATTTCGCTGTCCCAGCCAAGGCTCCTTGCCACCTGGCTCAGGGTGCTGCCGGCGGGAGCTGCCTTGCCGTGGTAGGGGAAGTTGTAGTTGGCTCCGGATACTGTATTGATTGACAGGGGATTGTCGGGCGTGGAATTCGCCTGGTCGTAGAGTCCGAACAGGTCGGAGTATTCCTGGAAATCGAGGTCGGCCCTGCGCATGCAGTCGGTAAGGTAGTTGTGGGTGGAAGTGTAGGCAACGATGGCGCCGCCGCTGTAGTGGCTCTTGTCTCCGGAACTTACGTTCCTGGCCGAGATCTTTTCGTTCCAGGCAATGCATTTCTCGAAGACGTTGTCGGGGTATGTGGTGCCGGGAGATACGCTGGATGCCTTGTCGAGGTTGCAGTGCCCGCCGATGCCGCCCATGCAGAAGCTGGCGAGGATGCTGCACAGGGAGTAGCAGTTCACGATTGCGGTCTCAGACTTGATGGGACCGCCGCAGATGCCTCCGACTCTCTGGCTGGCCTCCAGGGAACCGGAAGTCCAGCAGTTGCGTACAAACGAGCGGCCGGTGTCGTAACCGAATATGCCGCCAACGTAGTTGTTCCTGGCATAAATCCGGACGTCGGCGGAGCAGGATTCGATGTCTATGCTGTTCACGCGGCCGAACATTCCGCCCACGCCGTTGACGTTCTGGGCGTTGACGCTGCCCTGTACGTGTACGTTGTAAACTACCGTGGGACGGGCTTCATATCCGCCGTAACCGGCGATTATGCCGACGGGGTGTCCGTTCTGGTCGTTGCTCTTGATGACCTCGGCGTTGGTGAAGCTTACGTCGTGCATCGAGCCGTAGAGCACTGTAAAGAAGCCCGGGCAGCGGTCGGTGGCGTCGCAGTAGAAGTTGTCGATGGTGTGGCCGCCTCCGTCAAAATCGACTTCGCAGCCGTAGGGGTTCACGGCGTTGAGGGGCACCCAGGAAGCATCGACGGAAGACATGTCCACGTCGTCTATCATCTTGAACCAGGTCTTCTTGCCCTGCTCCAGCACTCCGTCGGCGTTCATGTTGAACACGTGCTTGGCGCCGGAAATCAGGTAAGGATCAGCTTCGGTACCGGAGCCGCCGGCAAAGAGGGTCTCTGAGAATCCCTTGGTGAGCCGGACGATGCTCTGGTGGCCTGCCTTGAGGGCGGTGGCGTTCTGGATCGTTATGTTGCGTGTCCAGGTACCGCCGTCCTGTGCGGTTACTGTAACGGCCACATTGCTGCCGGAAGGCATGTCTATGTCTGCCCAGGGGGTGACGGCGTATGCCGTGAGCACGCGGTCGGAACCGAGCCTGATATTCTTGAGAGCCACGGCTACGGTCTGACCGAGTCCGGAAAGCACGACCTTGCGGGGAGAGGTTATCTGCGCGGGCAGGGTAAGCACGAACTTCACTACTCCGTTCTGCTTGTAGCTACCGCCATGCGCGGCAGCCCATTCGGAGGTGAAGGAAATGTCTTCTTTGGTATTGACATCTTGAAGGACAGCAAGATAGCGCAGGTGGTCCTTGTTACCGTTGCCGTTCTGGACCTGACCCGCGAAGTCGAACGCCTCGGCACCGGCCACGCTGGAATACGTGCCGGGGTAGAGTATGGTGTAGGTTGAGCCCGAGACGGCGGCGCCGCGGAAGCGGGCTGTCTGCTCGTCGAAATCTTCGAGGATGTCGTACTTTTCAGACTGGTTGCCGGAGATGACGCGGATGCAGTCACCGTCTTCCCAGAAAAGGTGCAGGCCGTCGCCGTCCATTGAGTCGTCAAAACCGACCTTCGTCATAGGCTCCTGAGATACGGTGGCCTGGATGGTTTCCTTGGGCCCGATGGAGCCTTCGCCCGTCTCCTGGACGCAGGATGCCAGAACTGCGACGCAGCCGAGCAACAAAAGTGTCTTGAATAGCGGTTGTTTCATATCTTCTACAATATTAGATTATTTGAGGATGGGAAGTTCGGCGCTGAAGTCCCATACTTCGCCACTCCAGCCAAGGCCCTGAG
Source organism: uncultured Bacteroidales bacterium (assembly GCA_946539455.1). Taxonomy (GTDB): domain Bacteria; phylum Bacteroidota; class Bacteroidia; order Bacteroidales; family UBA932; genus Cryptobacteroides. The sequence continues at coordinate 29,440 of CAMNHL010000014.1, read as the reverse complement.
CAATCTGGCTGAGGGTAGCTCCCGCCGCAGCGGCGGTACCGTGGTAAGGATAGTTGTAATCCGCTCCCTCTACCGGATTTATCACAAGGGGCGTTTCGACAGATGCGTTCTGCTGGTCGTAGATGACGAAGAGATCGGAATAGTCCTTGAAGTCGAGGTCGGAGCGGCGTACGCAGTCCGTCAGATAGTTATGCGTTGCAGTGAATCCTATGACCGCTCCGCAGCTGTAATGCGATTTGTCGCCCGAGGAGAAGGAGTTGGAACGGACGAAGCTGTTCCAGGCGATGCACTTCTCGAATACGTTGGCAGGCATGCGGGTGTCGGCCTCGTTGCCCTTGTCCATGTTGCAGTGTCCGGCGATGCCGCCCAGGGCATAAGCTCCGGATACCGATGCGGTCGAATAGCAGTTGCGGACGACCACGTCTTCGGCGGTGGTTCCGCCGCCAAGGCCGCCTACTCTCTGGCCGCCGGCTACGGCACCTGCAGACCAGCAGTTCTCTACCGTTGCTCCCTTTTGCGCATAGCCGAATAGACCTCCTACGTAGTTCTTTGAAGAAGAGACAGTTACATCGGCGCTGCAGGCTTGAAGGACCGCATTGCCCAGAATGCCGAACATGCCTCCCACGCCGGTCTTGTTGCCGGTGAAGAGCACGTCTCCCTCGACGTGGACGCGGCTTGCGCTGCCCTTCTTGTCGCCCGAGCCGCAGTAGCCTCCAAGGATGCCGCAGCTCTTGTTGGTGGAGCAGTTGATGCTTGCGCCGGCGAATGTGACGTCATGGCAGTTGCCATACAGGACTCCGAAGAAACTGGGGTAGTCGGGATAGTCGCAGGTGAAGCCGCTCACTGTGTGGCCTGCGCCGTCAAAGTCTATCTGCCGGTCGAAGGGAGATGCGTAGTTGAGGGGAATCCAGCCTTCGATTTCGGACATGTCGATGTCGGCTCCCAGACGGAAGCAGCGCAGTTCGCCCCCGACAAGGTCTTCGCTCATGAAGAGCATCTGCTCGGGTTGGGTAATAATCCATGGATTCTCCGGCGTGCCTGCGCCGCCGCTGTAGCGGCCGGTATTGTACCAGAGCGAGACAGGAACGTCGATGGTGTTGACGACGCCGCCGCGAAGGGTCTTGTCTTCGCTCAGGGTGATGTCGCACAGCCAGGTGAAGTCTCCTGCTGCAGCTTCCAGGGTGAGGGTAGTGCCGGCGGGCAGGGGGGCGTCGAGGCAGGATGTGTTGAACCATGCCGTGAAGCTCTTGCTCTCCGGCAGGGCGCTATTCTCGAATGCGAGAGTCAGCGTCTGGGTGGGGGTGCCTGCATTGTCGGCATACAGCACAGGAGCCGAGGCGCTGAGCTTGATGCGCGAAACGGTAGTAGTCTCTGCAGGCAGGGTGCCGGTAATCCGGAGCACGCCGACGCTCCGCAGACTTGCTCCTGCGGCTTCGGCCCACGAGGGGCTGAACTCAAATGAGTCGAAGCTCTTGAGCCCCTGGAGCATGGCGCAGTATTGCAGAGCATCCTTGCTGCTCAGGTCGGGCTGGGTCTGCATTTCGAAATTGATGGCTTCGAAAGCCTCCTCGGAGCTTATTGAACCGGGGTAGATTATGCTGAACTCGGTTCCGGAAACAGGGGCTCCGGAGAACGTGGCGCTCTTGCCGGTAAATCCTTCGTCTATGCTGAGTACGGAACTGGTGACGCCTACGAGGCTGAGTTCGTCTCCTTCTTCCCATAACCAGGAGAGTCCCGTACCGCTTTCGGTATCGCGGGCGGCGACTTTGGTGCCGGGCAGTGAAGCGTGTACGCTTATGATACCGGCGGGTGCGGGCAGCTCGCGTGCTTCTTTGGGGTTGCAAGAGACGGCCAGGGAAAGACCCATGGCAAGAATGTAAATGTATCTTGTTTTCATACCGGCCTGTGCTTAATGGATTTTGTTTTCGTCGTAATCTCCGATGCCGCCGCCTGTGCTAACATCCTCGATGGGGGAGAGGGTTGCGTCGGGCCGGATGACGGGGGTGCTTCCGGAAAGGTCCCATACGGACTCGTTCCAGCCGAGCATAAGGGCTACGTCGCTGAGGCTCGAGCCTTCGGGAGCGGTCTTGCCGTGGTAGGGGTAGTTGTGCTCAGCACCTTCGACATTGGGTATCATCAGCGGCGCCGCCGGGGAGGCGTCTGGCTGGTCGTACAGGGAGAAGACATCGGTGTAATCGAAGAAGATACTCTGGTTGTACACCATCTGGGGAGAGCGGTAACATGCGCTTAGGTAGTTCTTTACAGCCGTGTAGCCGATGATGGCTCCGTCGCTGTAGTGACTTACGTCACCGGAAATTATCTTTCCTGTTTCGTCGTTCTGGTTCCAGTTGGCAGTGATTTCACCGTTCCAGGCGATGCAGCGCTCGATGTGGTTGCCGGGAGCGTTTTCCAAAGGGGTTCCTGCATTGGTGTTGGCCATGTTGAAGAAGCCTCCGATGCCGCCAAGCGCGAATGAACCGCGGACGGTTGCGGTACTGTAGCAGTCGAGAATCTGTATCCCCTCTGCTTCGTCGAGGTCCTTGCCGTCAGTGCCGCCGCCGATTCCGCCTACCCTCTGGCCGCCGACTATCGTTCCGGTGGTCCAGCAGTCTTCCACTATGGCTTTCCTGCCGCAGTATCCGAATATGCCTCCAACGTTGTTGAGCTTGGACTTGATTACGACGTCTGCCGAGCATGCGAAGACGCGTCCGTTGGCAAGATAGCCGAAGAATCCTCCTGCACCGTACTTGGTTGAGGCGGTGTGGTCAAGCTCGCCCTGGATGTGCACCCTTTCGGCTTCGCCGCGTATATCGCCCGTTCCGCAGTAACCTGCGAGGATGCCGGCGCGTGCGTCGAGGACTGTAATCTTGGCATTGGTGAATGTCACATCGCGGCAGGAGCCGTTGAGCACGCCGAAGAAGCTGGGATAGCTGGCGAAATCACTGTACAGATTGGAGATGGTGTGGCCTGCGCCGTCGAAGTCTATTCCCAGGTCGTAGGGACTGGCGTAGTTGAGAGGCTCCCAGTTGATGCCGCTCAGGTCTATGTCGGCGGTCATTCTGAAGTAAACCTTCTCGCCGGGGCTCAGGCGGTCGCGCATTTTCGTCATGTCCTCCGGGGTGGCGAGCACATAGGGGTATTCAGGAGAACCGTCTCCGCCTTCGGGGCCTGTGTTGACCTGCATGACGGTAACATAGGCGAGGGGCTCGCTTGCGAGGGCCCAGTTGTCGGTGCCCGTTACCTTGTCGATGCTCACGGGAAGAACGTACAACTTATTGTCTTCCAGTCCTGAAGCCGTGATTTTCAGCTTGGCTGTACTGGACTGTTTGTTGTAGCGGGGAAGCATTACCGAGTTGTTCACGAACTCGTAGGCGCCGGAAGGAAGCAGTTCGCAGTCGAGGGCGCGAGCGCTGTTGAAACTCTGCACAGCTTCTGCGTCCACCTTGAAAGACATGGTGAGGTATGTGTCGGAGACTTCCTGCGCAAGGGCCCGGAGGTCCAGTGTCTTTGACTTTCCGGGGAGCAGTTCCAGGGTCTGGTCGGCTCCGCTGAGAGTGGCATAGAAGACACCCTTCATGGTAGATGTCGCAGGCTTCTCCTTGGGAGTGCAGCTCAGCGCACAGAGGACCATGGAGGCCGCTGCAAGGTATGTAAGTATTCGCTTCATGATGAATGTCCGGTTAGAATGTCAGTCCGTCGTCCCATCCGGGGTTCTGGGTAAGTGCGCCTCCGGTGAGGTTGCGGTCGTCGGTGGGGATGGGGTACAGATAATCCTTGTCCTCGTCCCATGTGCGTTCTATGGTACTGTGCAGCCAGATGAAGCCGGAAGTACCTTCAGAGAGATACACCTCGCCGCCGAGTTTCTTGGCGGAAGAGGCATTTGACGTAGCCTTGTCTGTGTAAATCTCGAAATCGGGAGTGCCGTCGCCATCGACGTCATATACGCCGGCCCCCGGGAAATATGCTCCGTAAAAAGGTGCCTCGAAGACTTTGCCTTCCTTCCAGCGCATAAGATCGTAGTATCGGTGGCCTTCCTGGCAGAGTTCGATTGCCCTCTCGCGGCGGATTTCCAGAATAACGCCCTTGTGCGGGTCCGAGAGAAGCACCGGGCTGCGATAGCCTCCGAATGCGGCATCGGTGAGGAATGCATCCGGAGCGGCGTCGGCTTCGGATAGCGACATGGCTGGCATGCCCGCGCGCTTACGGAGCTGGTTGACGGAGAGGTCAAGGTCTTCCTGGGTGAGAGCCCCGGCATCGGCTTTGGCCTCGGCATAATTGAGATACACCTCGGCGGCGCGGAAGATTATGAGGTCGATGTCGGAAGCGTTATACTGGTCTTGATCGACTGTCGTCATGTACTTGTCGGGATGGTAACCGGAGAAACTGACCTTGTAGTCGGGAGCCGTGAATGCGGTTTCTCCCATACGCTTGTATCCTGGAGTGCGGATGCTGGCGGCAAGACGGGGGTCGCGGTCTGCAGTTTCTTCGGCAAAAGACATGGTCTGCCAGCCGGCTTTGTCGGTGAAGCGCGTGCCGTCTTTCATCAGGTAGCTTGCAATGAGCTTCTTGGTCGCCGCAGGACAGCCCATTGAGCCGGCGGTCATGGTATTGCCGGCTGCGTGGATGGCACCATAGGTTTTGTTGTAGTCGCGGGCCAGGATGACCTCGTCGGTAAGGTCGGAGGCCTCCATGGTGTGGAACAGCTCGAAGTAGCTTGGATGCAGGCTGTATCCGCTTGTCCGGATGAACTCCAGGGAAACAGCCGCGCACTCATCGAGATACCATTTGTAAGGCTTTGCGTCGGATGGGAGCGTGGCGAGAGTAGGATCGCCTGCATGGTACTTGCGGAATGTCCCTTCGAACAGCATCACTCGTGACTTCAGGGCCATCGCCGTCCATTTCGTCACCTCGTAGGCGCTCTTAGCGGAAGGGAGGTTGTCAATCGCGAAGTCCAGGTCTTCGAGCATCTTCTGCATCACGAATTCGCGGCTGTCGCGGGGGCGGCTGAGAGCCTCTTTGTCGGTGGAACCCAGTGGCTTGTCGTACCAGGGTACGTCGCCGAAACGCTTGACCTTGGCAAAGTAGAAATAAGCGCGGAAGAAGCGTGCGAGGGCTTCGTATTTTACCCTTACCGTATTGTCGGGACAATTGTCGAGATTTTCGAGCAGGGTGTTGATATTGCGAAGGGCGCTCCAGCTCCAGCCGCCGCCGCTTGCAGGGATTGTGCGCTTGCCCATGCCCTCGTTGGACATGTTGTTCTGCGTGTAGTGGTCGTCGTTGGCCACATAAAGCTCACTGGTTGGGAATAGCTCGTAGAAGGATATGGAGTAGGCCCGCAGTTCGCTCTCGCTCTTGAAAAAAGTGTCCGAGGTGAGCCTGTCCCTGGGCACGGCGTCCAGCAGGTCGTCGCAGCCGGTGATGACGAACCCGGCAAGCAAGGCGAATATGGGGAAAAGTATCTTTTTCATTGCAGGATTCATTTACAGGGTTATGTCTATACCGAACACGAAACTCTTCTGCCATGGATACAGGCGGAGGTTGCCGCCGGTCATGGCCATTTCGGGATCCACGAATTTGCCGTGGAGGCCGGGAGCGAAGTAGAACAGGTTCTCGCCCGAGAAGTACAGGCGGAGCTTGCTGATGGAAATCTTCTTGGTAAGATTCTCGGGCAGGGTGTAGCCGAAAGTGAGGTTCTTGAGACGCAGGTAGCCGATGTTCTGGAGATATCGGTCGTTTGCTACGCCCAGGGGACGGTTGGCGTTCATGGCCACGTAGCCTCTGGGGCGGGGAAAGTAAGCGTCTGGATTCTCCTCGCTCCAGCAGTCGTCGAGGAAGTCCCTGGGAATGAATGTCTGATAGGGACGTGCATAGAGGAACCAGAAGGAGCGGGCGTCAGCCGCGGGATACCAGTCCATGTGGCCTATGCCCTGGAAGAACACCGCGAGGTCGAAACCGAACCAGGAAGCGTTGAGGTTGAGACCGTAGTTGTAACGGGGCTGGCTGTTGCCTATTATTTGCCAGTCGCCGCTTTTTCCTACTCTTTCTTCACCTTTGTCGATGCTGCCGCTGTTGTCGAGGTCGGCGAACTTCATGTCCCCGGCAAACAGACCCTGGGGGAAGATCTGGGCGTCATTTACCTTTGACTGATCGACGGCGTAACTCTTTGCCTCTTCGTCCGTTGCGAACAGCCCGTCGATGTGATAGCCCCAGATGTCACCGTATTTCTGACCTTCCCAGTAGGTCTTGGCGAAGAGCTTGTCGGGATTGTTGAAGCGGGTAATGTGGGATACGTAATCTGAGAATACCGCGCTGGCTCCGTAATTGAAAGGCCTTCCTGCAAGATTGAAGGAATCACGCCAGGAAAGCGAGAGCTCGTATCCCTTGGTGCGCAGGTCGGCAACGTTTTCCTGGGGAGAGGATGCACCGTACACTGCCGGCAGCGCTTCTCCGGCGGTGAGCATGTCCTTGGTGTCGCGGATATAGCCCTCGGCGCTGAATTCCAGTCGGTTGCCCAGGAACGCCATGTCTATTCCAAGGTTGCTCTGTATGGAACGCTCCCAGGTAAGTCCGGAGGAAACAGGGGCCGACAGGGAGGCCTGGGGAAGATTGGCTCCGCCAAGCAGATATGAGGATTTTCCGCCTGTGGATACGGTGCGGATGGCGGGGTAGTAGGAACTCATCTGCTGATTGCCCAGCTGACCGTAGGAATAACGTATCTTGAGATTGTCCCACCAGCTGCGAAGAGGTGCGAAGAAAGGCTCTTCGGAAACTCTCCAACCCACTGATGCAGAAGGGGAGAACACCCAGCGGTGACCGCGGAGGAAACGGGAGGAGCCGTCATATCGGGCATTGATTTCCAATAGGTAGCGGCCTTTGTAGTCATAGTTGATACGGGAGAAATAACCTGCCAGCTTGTATTCGTTCTGACCGCCGCTGGTCTCCATGCGCTTGTTGCCGTCGGGGTCGGCAGGGTCGGCGCCGACGAGGTTCTGGTCGTTAAGCTCGGTGGAATACAGGTAGTAACCCTTGGCTCCGAGGTCCTTGATCCAGCGGGTCTCGTAGTTTACGCCGGCCATGGCCTTGAAGTTATGGGCGCCATTCCAGCTGTGTTCGTAGGTGGCGTACAGGTTGTAAGCCTGATAGATATTGGTGTTTGCGCTCTCTGACAGTACGTCGATGAAAGGGGATTTGTCGGTGATGGTCTTGATTTCTCCGGGAATCTGGGAATACTCGCCGTTCACCGCCCTGTTCATGTAGCGGTTGTACTTGAGGGTGTAGGTGTAGTCTCCCTTGATGGACAGGCCTTTTACAGGGGTGATGGTGAAATCCACCGTCTCGCTCAGGTTGTCCACGTTGTCCTGGTTGAAGTTGTCGGCGTCGAGGAGCATGAGCAGGCCGTCCATCACCGTGTAGCTGTTGTATTTGGTGGTGTATAACATGCTTCCGTCCGGGTTGGCCGCCGGGAAACTTGCGAGTGCGTGGGAAGTACTCTTGGCGAAATTGTTGTTGATGCCGCTCTGGCCGGGGTAGAAGTAGCCGCTGTTGAAGTAGCTTGTGTTGGAACCTATGCGAAGCCAGTCGGTTACGTCGAAGGAGAGCTTGGCGCGGAGGTTGACACGGCGGTAGTTGTCGGGCTTCTCCTTGAACATGCCCTGCTCGTAGGTGTATCCGCCCGAGACCAGATAGTTGAACGACTTGGTGGCGCCGCTCATGGTGATCATGTGGCTGGTGGTGGGCTTGATGTCGTTGTAGAGTACGTGGTACCAGTCGGTGTTTGCGTAGTAGTTGTAAACGTCCTGTCCGTTCACGTTGCTTATGGTTACCCAGGGGCGTTCGGGGTTTTCCACCACGTCGTCGCGGCGTGCCAGAAGTTCCTGCATGTCGGCGTCGGAGTAGTTGGCGTACTTGGTGCCGGGACTGTAGGTGGCCCAGAACAGGTTGTTGAGGTACACCGAATCGTAGCCGCGGGATTCGTAGTCGGTGCTGGTAGTAGGGGCGGTGACGCCGAAACGGCCGCTGTAGGTCACTTTGGCCCGGCCGTCCTTTTCTGCCGATCCGTTCTTGGTTGTGACGAGTATTACGCCGGCAGAGCCTCGGGCGCCGTAGATTGCGGCGGCCGCAGCGTCCTTGATGACCGAGATGCTCTCCACGTCAACAGGGTTGATGTACTGGATGTCGCCTTCCACGCCGTCGATGAGCACCAGCGGGCTGCCGCCGTTGATGGAGTTCCATCCGCGGATGTTGAGCGTAGCCGCCTGACCCGGTCGTCCGCTGCCCGAGGTGATGTTGAGCCCGGGAACCGATCCCTGGAGCATGTGGCCTACGTCGAGGGCTACCCTGTCCTGAAGGGCTTCGGATTTCACGACAGACACGGCACCGGTTAGGTTCTCTTTTTTCTGGGTGCCGTAGCCGATTGCGACGGCATTCTCCAGCAGATAGCTGTCTTCCTCGAGGACAATCGCAACCACGCTCCTGCCTCCGACGGCGACGTTGAGCGTCTTGTAGCCCAGGGCTGAAATCTCGAGGACGGCGTCTGCGGGTACGTTGATGGCAAAGTCGCCATCGAGTCCCGTAACTGCATGCACTCCGCCGGACTGCACGACGGCGCCTGCCACCGGCCCTGCGGAATCCGAAACTGTTCCGCGCACTGTCCTTGTCTGGGCAAAAGCGCAGAACGATATCGCAATGCCCGTGAGCACGGCGATGACTTTCAGCAGTTGTCTATGAAACATACTCGTATTGGTTAAAAGTTTATAATCACGCATTTGGCAGATGCCCCACGTATGATAGCTTAACCATAAAGGCGCATACCACCAAATATGCAATAAACCCTCAAATATACGATAATTCAGCGAAAATCAAAACTATAGAAACATTAAATGCTCATTGTTATCCGACTTCTTGGTCTTTTTGGGAGGTCTGATGCGCTTTTAGCTTGATAATAACTGCGTTATGTAGCCTTTATGGTTAAGCTAAAGGCGCATGCAATATGGGGTCGACTATCAGTCTCTCGACTTTTTAGTCACCCCCATATTGAAATTGCGTGTCAGACTAAGGCTCGAAGAACTTCAGATGACTCAGCGCCTCGAACATCTGGTCCAGATAATCGGCAGAAGACGTGTCCCAATGGAATCCCATTCTAAGGAGTATCTGTATGGTGAAGCTGGTCGAGGGCCAGTTGAGCACCTCGGGCTCCTGTCCGCTTGCGCGTGAGTAGGCGATGAGCGGCGACATGTCCGGGCCCAGTACAGGGTCGGCCATAGCCGTCTGCAATGCGGTGTTGAATTCTTCCATCTCTACATAGCGCAGGGGCTTGCCGTCGAGAAGGGACAGCCGCTGCATTACATCTTCCATTGGAATCAGGTGGTTGTTGGAAAGATGCAGCACGCAGTTCTCCCGGGGCGTGCGAGACAGCAGAACGGCGGCATAGGCAGCGTCGTCCACGGGCGAGAACTCCACCCTGGCCGTCATTCCGTTATACGGGAACATACCCAGAAGCTTGCAGGCACGCAGACGACCCATGGCCGCGTTGGTGTGCATATTCTTCTGGAACTCTCCGTCGGAAGAACGGGGGGCGAGGTTTCCGGCACGGATAATCTTTGCGTTGAGGTCTCCGGCGGCCATTTTCTCCAGGATGTAGCGTTCGGCGAGGAACTTGGAACGGACGTACTGGTTGTCGGTAATCTGCCCGAAGTAAAGCTGCTGTTCGTTGAAGACCGCGGGACGCAGGCCCTTGCTGGAACCGCCCACGCTCTCGGTAGATATCTGTACGAGACGTGCGCCGTTCTGCATGCAGAAGTCAACTATATTCTTGACTCCGAAGTAGTTGACCTCTTCTATGTCGTTGCCTTTCGAGAAGTGCTTCACGTTGGCGGCGCAGTTGAAGACCATGTCGATGGGCGTGCCGCTCATCAGCAGCGACCCGAATACGGACTTCTGGGTTATGTCGCCCTCGATGACACGTATCCTCTTGCCCAGCAGCGGAGTATAATCTTCGGTGAAGTAATAGCTCATAAGTTCCTTGAGGCTGGCTATGGTGGTGCCGCTCTGGCGTGAGCGTATAAGGCACCATATCACCGTGTCTTCGGGAGCTTCGGAAAGCAGCATCCGCAGCACGTGGATGCCCAGGTAGCCGGTGACTCCGGTAAGCAGGATGTTCTTTCCGAGTTCCTGTTGCCGGCCGCCCAGGAATGCCTCCATGGTGTTGGAAGCGAGCAGCTTGTCGATGGCGCCGTAGTCGTAATTCTCTACGCTTGATTCGTCCTCGGAGGCATTGCCGCCGCCGGACAGGAATGCCGCGAGGCTTCTTGCGGTAGGGTGCGAGAATACGTCGGCGTAGGCGAAGGACAGCCCTGCCTTCTGGGCTTCCACCAGGACGCTGGTGACCACCAGGGACGTTCCTCCGATGTCGAAGAAGTTGTCGGTGGCGCCCACGCGGTCCATCTCCAGTACGGATGCGAATACCTCGCAGAGCGTTCTCTCCACCGGCGTCTCGGGTTCTACGTAATCGCCGCCGGACAGCAGCACTGGGGCGGGAAGGGACTTGCGGTCCACTTTCTGGTTGACGTTGAGCGGGATTTTATCCAGCTGCATGAAGCTTTCGGGAACCATGTACGGCGGTTTGCGCTCGCGGATGAAAGCGGCCGCCTCGTGAGGGTCGAGCGTGCCGTCGAAGACGATGTATGCGGCAAGATACTTTCCTCCCGAGGCCTTGTCGAAGGCCTGTACGGTGACGTCCTCCACGCCAGGCATCTCGCGAAGCACGGCCTCGACCTCGCCCGGCTCGATGCGGAATCCGCGTATCTTTATCTGAGAGTCGGTGCGGCCTATGAATTCTATGTCGCCGTCGGCGCGGTAGCGTACCACGTCGCCGGAGCGGTAGGCGCGCATCCCGCTCACGAATGGATTCTCGATGAAGCACTCCGCAGTCTTTTCGGGGCGGTTGAGGTAACCCCGCCCAACTCCGTCTCCGGCAATGAGCAGCTCGCCCGATGCTCCCACGGGCACGCGGCGCAGCGATTTGTCCACCACGTACAGCAGCATGTTGTCGAGCGGGTGTCCGATAGGGATGTTGTCTTCTTTCTTCTTGACGGGGAAGACCGTAGAGAAGATGGTACACTCGGTGGGCCCGTAAGCGTTGATGAAGTCGTATGAGGGCGGGTTCATGGATACCAGCTTCTCGCCGCCGACGGAAAGGTGCTTAAGGCTGGCGTTGTCGGGGAAATTCCTGGCGTACATGACGCCCACCTGGGTCGTCATGAAGCTGTTGGTGATGCCGTTGGCGGTGATGAATGCATCGAGTGCGGCCATGTCGTGGCGGGTGTCTTCGGGGATGATATGCACGGAGGCACCAGTGGTGAGCGCCGGATACATGTCCATCATGCAGGCGTCGAATCCGTAGCTGGCGTAGGCGGCGACCCTGCAGGAGGGGCCGAGCTCGTAGAAGTTGCGGTACCAGGCGCAGAAGTTCACCAGGTTGCGGTGCTCCAGCATCACGCCCTTGGGCACGCCCGTAGTACCGGATGTGTAGAGCAGGATGAAAAGATCCTCGGGGCGCGGGCCTTCGGGGACCTTCCCCTCGGGCAGAGACGGTATCTGCGAAGTCTTGAGCGTTGGAATGCCGAGGCCGGGAAGTAAGTCGGTGAGCTCGTCATCTACGATAAGGAGTCCCGCCGAAGCGTCTTTTATCATGAATTCGAGCCTCTCCTTTGGGTAGGAAGGGTCGAGCGGCTGATAGGCGCAGCCGGCCTTGAGTATGCCCAGCGAGGCGAGAGCCATCCACTGGTTGCGTCCGATGAGCACCGATACTACATTCTCCCTGCCGAGTCCGAGCGAGGCGATGTATGCCGCCAGACGGTCCGAAATAGTGTCGGCCTCGGAATAGGTCCAACTCTTTCCGCAGGCGCCGACAGCGACGTTGTCGGGGAATCCGGCAGCCATGGAGCGGAAGAGGGAAACGACGGTCTGCGATTTGTCGTAATCCAAGCTGTAGTGGTTGAAGCCGTCAAGCGTGGCCTGCTGGCTTTCGTTGAGCAGGGGGACGTCGGCCGTCGAACGGGCGTCCTTGAGTCCCCGCGCGATGCAGGCGAGGGTCTGGGCGAACTGACTTATGATTTCCCTGCTGTAGAGGCCGCTGTCGTAGGCCACCACCAGGCGCTCGTTGTCTTCTTCGCCGTCCACGAAAATGCTGACGGGGAATTTGGGATAGCCGGTCTCCATGACTTCCGCCCTTACCGCGGAGTCATTTTCCACGACGCCGACTTCGTATGCGAGCATTATCCTGGGACGGAAACCATGGTCGGACGCTACTGCAGAGAAGGGATAGTTTTCGTGAGTAAGGGTGAGGGAGAAGTCTTCGTGGACCTTTTTGAGGTACTCGTCAACCGGTCCGTTTTCTACATTCCCGAAAAGGGCCAGGGTGTTTACGAACATGCCTGTCGTTTCCGAGGTGCGCAGGTTGCTGCGTCCGTTGGAGACAGTACAGATATATACCTTCTGTTTGCCGGTAAAGGCCGATACCGCCATATATGTAGCGGCGAGGAAGTAGCTTGCAGGGGTGATTCCCAGCTCTTTGCAGCGCTGCGACAGGTCGGCTCCCACACTCTCCTCCACATACATCTCCCTGCCGCCCGGCGTGCCTGCGGGGATGTCGGGAAGTATCTCAGAAGCATCTTCGAAACTCTCGAGCTGCCCGGCGAAGAAGTCCCTCGCCTTGCCGAATTCCTCGGAATCACGGGATGCTTTCTGGTCGCGGACATAGCCGGCATAGGTATATGTTTCCTTCTGCGGCTTGACGCCCTGCAGGGCGGCGGAAAGCTGCTTTGCGAAGATGTCGTAGGACGCTCCGTCGAAGATGAGGTGATGGAAGTCGGTGGCAAGCACTACGCCGTCGGGCGTGTCGAGCACCTTAATCCTGTAAAGAGGCGCCTTGGCGAGGTCGAAGGGCTTAACGAACTCCGGTTTGTAAGATTCGGCCGTTATGCTGACGGAGGTCTTTTCCACCTCCACCGAGGGCTCCGCTCCGGTGGGGACGGCAAATACCTTTCCGTCCTTCTCTTCGAAGCGTACCTGCAGGCCGGGATGCGCCCGCAGGACACTTATTACCGCATCCTTTACCGCCTCGGGCGTGGTTCCCTGAGGGAAGTGCCAGAGCATGGGGATGTTGTACTGGGTCTCGCCGGGGGCCTTCATGCAGTCGTAATAGACTCCCTCCTGCTGGAACGAAAGCTCCTGGGGGCCTTCGTCGGAGGCGTCGGATTCTGCGGCACCGGCCTTCCCCTTGTTGCTCATCATTACTTTGAGCACCTCGTTCTCTATGGTCTGCAGGGTCGCGGTCCTGGCGAAACTGCCCATGTCGGCCTGTACGCCGTACTTCTTGTAGAGTTCCGTTGCGAGCCTCAGGGCGCTGAGGGAACTGAGCCCGTAGTACATCAACGGATCCGTAAGACCGAAGCCGTCGATGCGGGCGGTCTGGCGAATGATGTCCGCGAGCTCTTCTTCCAGTATGTTGAAGGGGGCGTTGGCCGACACTCCTGATGCAGAATCCTGCCGCTGGGGCTTCGGGAGCGCCTTGCGATCGACTTTCTGATTGACATTCAGCGGTATGGCGTCTATCTGCATGGTGATTGCAGGTACCATGTAAGGGGGCTTGCGCTCGGCGATGAAGGTGTTGAGCGCGCCGATATCTACCGGGCTGTCGGCCACGATGTAGGCTGCCAGGTATTTCCCTGCGCCTGCTACCTCCTCGTCGAAGGCCTGTACCGTAACGTCCTTGATGGAGGGGTATTCGCGGATGACGCTTTCCACCTCCTTGAGTTCGATGCGGAATCCGCGTACCTTCACCTGGGAGTCCTTGCGCCCTATGAATTCTATGTCACCGTCGGCCCGGTAGCGCACTATGTCGCCGGTGCGGTACATACGCCTGTACTGCGGAAGCTTTTCGAACGGATTGTCCAGGAATACTTCCGCCGTCTTGTCGGGACGGCCCAGATAGCCGTCGCCAACCTGCTCGCCGGCAACCAGCAATTCTCCGGCGGCACCGGCAGGGACGCGCTGTCCGCCCTTGGCGGCGACGTACGCGTGTATGCCCGGAACCGGAGTGCCGATAGGGATTTCGCTCTCGGCCTTCTTTACTTCCTTGAATACGACATAGACCGTGCTCTCGGTAGGGCCGTAGCAGTTGAACAGCCTGTATTCCGGCAGCGGGAAGGAGGACAGCTTTTCGCCTCCCGTGTAAAGAGCCTGCAGCGAGCGGACCCTGGGATAGTTGATGGCGAACTGCGTGGCCACCTGGGTGGTCATGAAGGCGTGCGTAATCCCGTTCTCCTCGAAAAAGTCCTTGAGGGCGGGAAGGTCAAGCCTGATTTCTTCCGGTATGATGTATAGTGCCGCGCCGCTTGCGAGGGCCGTAAACAGGTCGGACATGAATGCGTCGAATCCGAAGCTGGCGTAGGCGGTCATGCGGGAAGCGGGACCTGTGCCCAGTATGGCGGCATTGTGCCTGGCGAACAGGGAGACGCTGCGGTGGGCAAGCATGCAGCCCTTGGGAGTTCCTGTGGACCCGGAGGTATAGAGCAGGATCAGCAGGTCGTCGGCCTTGGGACAGGCGGAGGGCTTGGCCTGAGGGAGCGCCGGAATGTCGGCCACGGCGAGCCTGGGCCCTTCAAATCCTTCGATATCAAGCCCTTCGCCGGTAATCAGCAGGGAGCTTTTTGCGTCTTCGACCATGAACTTGAGACGGTCGGCAGGGTATGAAGGATCCAGCGGCTCATAGGCGCAGCCGGCTTTGAGGACGCCCAGAGGGGCGATCATGTCGTACTCGCCTCTGCCTATGAGTATCGATACGACCTTTCCTGTTCCTATGGTTTTCTCTATGTATGCGGCGAGGCGGTCCGACAGGCTGTCAACTTCGCCGTAAGTGAGTTTCGTGTCCTTGTAAACCACCGCGATGCTGGCAGGGTCGTGCCCTCGCAAAAGGTCGAGGACCGTAACGGAAGGATCTGGATTCTCTTCCGACGGCTGGAAGGAGTCGAGCTGTGAGAGCTGGCGCTGCGAACAGTAGCTCAGAGCGCTTACCGTGTCGGCCTGAGCCATGGAGAGCACCGTGGCGGCGAAACTGTCTGAGAGGTTGCGCAGGATGTCCTCGCTGTAACGGTCGCTGCGGTACCAGAAACGCATCCTGTAGGGACCTTCTGCTGCGGTAAAGAATTCTATGGAAAGGCCGATTCCCGGAGGATTTGTGCGAAGGTCTTCTCCCTCTATCCTTTCTCCGCCGAGAGCGAGGGCGGGACGCTCCAGGGTAAACTGCCCCTGGAAGGCAAAGTTGATTTCGTTCTGAAGCCCGAGGTCCCTCGAACAGTCGGCAAACGAATAGAATCCCCTTGAACGTATGCCGACGGTCTGCTCCTTCATTGCATCCAGCACATCGGGCAGAGGCCTGTCGGGACGGGCGTCCACATAGACAGGAATGGTATGGACCTGCATGCCGACACCGCCGCTGAGCCCCTTGCGTCCGTTCCAGATGCTGGTGAAAACGGCTTTGTCGTCGGCGTTCCATGCTGCGAGCGTCAGGCCGAAGGCTGCGGTGAAGAGTACGCTCTCGGCCTGCCGGAAACGTTCCGTGACGCCTCGCATCGACTCGCGGTCAAGCCCTGTCTCGACGGTAAATTCCTTGTAGGAAATGCTTTCGCCCTCCCTCTTGTCCGGAATTATGCCGGACAGCGTTTCGGCTCCAGGGCCGAATGTCTCTGCGTACCAGGTTCGCGCTTCTTCAAAAGCCTCGGAGGAGCGAAGCTGCGCCTCCTTTATTGCCACGTCGGCTCCGCTGACCTTCTCGGGAACGAGGTCAGAGCCCTCGTAGGCTGCGTTCAAGTCTTTGAGTATAAGATATGTTGACGCTCCGTCAAAGAGTATATGGTGGGCGTCGAAATACAGGTAATTCCCTTCCGGTGTGTCGTAAACCTCAGTCCTTACGAGCGGGCCGTCCAGGCTCATGGCCCGGCCCAGCGTGCTGCGGTCGAGGGTGTGCAGCAGCGGAACGCAGGGCTGTGGATTGTCGGGTGTGTCCATGCAAGGCTCTCCTTCGTTTATGACCAGTCTGGACAGCATGTACGGATGGGCCAGCTGGACTTTTTCGAATGCGGCCTTGAGCTTGAGCGGGTCGATGGTGTCGGGCAGGGGATACAGGAAGGCGAGCTGGTAGTTGCCGTCGGCTTCGTGCAGTCCTTGACATGCGAGGTAGATGCTCAGCTGAGATTGTGACAGAGGGGAAATCATAATATCGTATTATGTTTGCTTAAATTACGACGCTTGCTTTCCGTATGCCTTTCGATTTGGCAACCACCGTGATGGCGCCGGGCTCGGTACGGCGCACTATCACCGACGCCTTTCCGTGGAAGGCGGGGATGCGGTGGCTGTAGAAGGGTATGTGCGAAGTGGGGTCTCCGGCGTCTGTGGCAACTATGACTGCCGGCCCTTTGACGCTGAATTCCAGGAGGTTGTCTGCATCCGGCACCAGGACGCCCCGTTTGTCGAGGATATCGACCGTGACGTATGTAAGCTCGTCGCCTGCATAATCTGCGTATGCCGCGGCCCTGTATGCCTTACCGGCGGTGGAGCGGGAGTCGCGTGCCCACTCGGCGCCGTCTTTATAAGCAATCACTTCTATCTTTCCGGGGCTGTAGGTCACGTCGTCCCATACTATCCGGTATCCTTCCTTCTTCTTGCGGCCCATGGATTTGCCGTTGACGAACAGTTCGGCTTCGTCTCCGGAAGTATAGACGTGGACAGGAGTCTTTTCGCCCTCTCTGCCCGGCCAGGTCCAATGCGGCAGGATGTGAGCCATGGGAAGGTCGGAACGCCAGCGGGCCTGGTAGAGCCAGTAGCGGTCTTTTTGGAAGCCCGCCAGGTCCATGATGCCGAAGTAGGAACTGCGGGAGGGCAGCGGAATGTCGCTGATGGTCTGTCCCCAGCTTTCCACCATTTTGCGGTACGCCTCCTTCTCTTCTTCGGTGTGGAAATTGGTAAAGACGGACGGATCCATGTTGAACGGAGTCGGCTCGCCGAGGTAGTCATACCCGGTCCACACGAATTCGCCGGCACACTGCGGAACGCTGTCTTCGTACTGCCACTCGTAATCGGGGCACGAGGCCCATCCGGGGGCGTAAAGGTCGTACGAACTGACCTGGAAGGGTGCCTCCATGGACCATCCCTTGCCCTTGTCCTGCTCTACCGGGAATCGGTAATACCCCCTCGTGGAGATGCAGGAGGCGGTTTCGGAGCCATAGACTGGTTGCCCGGGGTGGTTCTTGACGAACTCTTTGTACAGATGCGGCTTATAATTGAAACCATACACGTCGATGGTCGCCGCATAGGGCTGGGATGCGGCCCAGGGGTTGTCGTTGCCGGCCGTGGTGGGACGGGTGGGGTCTTCCCTGTGGCAGATGTCGGTAAGCATCTGGGGTATCCACCAGCGGGAAGCATCTCCCTGCTCGCCACATTCGTTGCCTATGCTCCAGGCGATGACGCAGGGATGGTTGCGGTCGCGGTGTATCATGGCCACGAGGTCCTTCTCCGCCCATTCTTCGAACAGGGTGGCATAACCGTTTTCTTTCTTGGACCAGGTCCAGGTGTCGGTCAGCTCGTCGATGACCAGGAAGCCCATCCTGTCGCACAGGTCCAGGAACTCCGGAGCAGGGGGATTGTGGCTGCATCGTATCGCATTGGCTCCCATCTCTTTAAGCATTAGCAGACGCCGTATCCAGGCATCTTCGTTCCATACGGCACCGAGCGCCCCCGCGTCGTGGTGCAGGCATACGCCCTTGAGGAAGAACTTTTCCGAGTTGAGGTAGAAGCCGTCGGGGCGGAAACCTGCGTCGCGTATGCCGAAAGGCGTCCGGTAAACTTCGCCGTCGGCTCCTTCGGCTTCGATGGTGGTGCAGGCGGTGTATAGTCTGGGGCTCTGTGGACTCCAGAGTTCGGGGTCGTCGATCGTGAAATCCTGTGTGACGACCCTGCCGTCGTAAAGCTGCTCCGTGTCTGAAGCCTCTGCAACCAGCTTGTCTTCATAGTAGATGCGGGTTTTGACGACGGCCTGCCTGGGGCTGCCGGTGCGGACCGTAATGCTCTGGCGTACGAAGGCCCTGTCGTCTTGCAGGCGGCTTGTGACACAGGTGCCCCAGTGGGCTGTATGGACGGCTCCCGCATACCTTAGCCAGACGTTGCGGTACAAACCGCCGCCTGGATACCAGCGGGAGCTCTCGGGCTTGTTGTCGAGCCGGATTTCTATCCTGTTGCTTCCGGGATCCAGGTGCCCGGTGAGATCGACGGCCCACGAAGAATAACCGTATGGCCATTCTCCGGCCTTGGCGCCGTTGACGTAAACCACGGCATTCGAGAAGGCGCCGTCAACTTCCAGATAAATGGCTCCCTTGAGCTGCTCGGGGCTCACTGTCAGGTCTTTAGAGTAAGATGCCTTTCCCCACCATGCCAGTTTGCCGGTCTCGCCCGGATACTCCTGGCGGAATTCACCCTCTACGCCCCAGTCGTGCGGTACGTGGAGCACTCTTTGGATTCCGTCTTTTGAAAATGTCCAGCCGTCGTTCCAGCAAACTCGTCCCGACGGTTGGGAGGCGGCGGTAAGGCAGACTAAAAGCAGGGAGGCAATTATTGAAAAACGTTTCATCATCGGTTGAATATGATTTGTGACACGCAGGAATTGCATTTGAATTTCAAATATAAGAAAAATGTCTGACTGTGAGAGGTACGGGGCAAAATAATGAGTAAAGGGATGGCATCAAGTTTGTTTTGTCTGCGATGAATGATTATATTTGCAGATACACAAACGATTCGCATATGAAAAAAATCATCTGTTTCTTCCTGGCCCTTACCCTGACGGCCGGTGCTTTTGCCCAGAATACCAAGATGCCGTTGATCTACGACATAGTGAGCGTCAGCGACGACAGCGATACCACGCTCGACTTCTTCTCCATGGTCAAGGACGGCCAGCGCCAGTACTACCTGTGTGTCGGCACCCTGGGAATAGGCGACGAGGTCGTGCAGCTGATTTTCGACCCCATCTTCAAGCTTTTCGTTCCGCTCGGAGCGACCCTCGACGAGGCTATGGTAACCCTGGAGAAGTTCCAGGCCCTGTACAAGGAGCCCAATGGGACTTCAATCGAAGCCGAAGGCAGCCTTTCCGCCATCTGGCCCGACCAGAAGGTAGAACCTATCAAAATCACCAAGCGCAAGCCGCTGCTGAGCAACATGCTCGAATTCAGCCTTGAGCGCGAAGGCTACCTCCGTGCGACCCACATCCGCAAGTCCGATTTCGGAAACCTCATGATGAATGCCCGCTTCTATCGTTCCATCCATCCCAACGAATAGCCGCATCTCCTTATGGGCAATGTGCTCAGGGAAATAACACGGTGGATGCTCCGTATGAACGCATGCCGCTGTACGTACGGCAGGGGAGCATCATTCCATTCGGCCCCCAGATAGAGTGGACCGGCGAGAATCCCGGCGGAGACATCCTCCTTGCGGTGTATGCCGGCGCCGCTTCCGGGTGATTGTGACCGATCCTGAGCGTGCTGTGCCGTACAATCCAGACGCAGCTCCGGATGCGGTGATAGACTATAACGGACAAGAACAAACGATAATCATATAATGACAGAAGAACCTATGAACAAAGGAGCATTGCTTACTGCAGCGGTACTTGTCTGTGCCGGCTGCACCGGCGTGACTGCCGGCGACGCCCTCGAGGCCAAAGTAGAAGAAGTCCTGAGCCGTATGACCTTGGAAGAGAAGGCCGGACAGCTTGTCCAGCTGAATATCTCCACCCTGGAAGACGAGACCCGCGAGGCCATCGATCCTGCCAAGCTCGACAAGATAATAGGTCAGTACAAGGTGGGTTCCATATTGAACGTCATGCACGATGCGGCCCATTCCCGCGAGCAGACTGCCGAAATGGTGCGGCAGATTCAAAAGAAGAGTATGGAGACCATGGGCATTCCCTGTATCTACGGTCTCGATATGATTCATGGTGCCACCTATCTCACCGATGGATCCTTCTATCCGCAGGAAATAAATCTGGCGGCGACTTTCAACCGTGAGTACGCCCGTCAGATGGGACGCGCCAAAGCTTATGAGACGCGGGCTGCGCAGGTCTCCTGGGTGTTCTCTCCTGTAATGGACCTTGGACGCGACCCCCGCTGGCCACGAATTTGGGAAAGTTACGGCGAGGATCCGTATCTGCAGGCAGAAATGGCACGTGAGGAGACTGTCGCCATCCAGGGCGACGATCCCAACCACATCGACCTCGAGCATGCTGCCGTGTCCATCAAGCACTACATGGGCTATGGCGTACCCGTTACCGGCAAGGACCGCACTCCGGCTGTCATCGCAGAGAACGACCTGCGCGAAAAGTACTTTGCGCCTTTCCTGGAGTGCTTCCGTGCAGGAGCCCTCACGGCTATGGTCAATTCGGCTTCCATAAACGGCGTACCCACGCATGCGAACGACAGGCTGTTGAACGGATGGGTCAAGAAAGACCTTGGCTGGGACGGCCTCTTCGTCACCGACTGGGCGGATATCGACAACCTGTGGAACCGCGACCATGTAGCAGCCGACAAGCATGAGGCAGTGGCGATGGGCATCAACGCAGGCATCGACATGATAATGGACCCCTACGATCCCGAGTGCTGCAACGTCATCATCGACCTTGTAAAAGACGGACGTATCAGCAGGGAGCGGCTCGACGACGCCGTGCGCCGCGTGCTGCGCCTCAAGCTGCGTCTGGGGCTCTTCGACAATCCTTGCTGGGAGCATGAGTATCCCGATTTCGGTTCGCAGACCTTCGCGGACGAGTCTTATGCCGCCGCCATCGAGAGCGAGGTGCTGCTCAAGAACGACGGCGTTCTGCCTCTGAGGAACAATGCCCGCATCCTTGTCACCGGCCCCAATGCCAACTCCATGCGTACGCTCAACGGCGGCTGGAGCTACACCTGGCAGGGTAATGCCGACGATTATGCACAGAAGTACAATACCATCCTGGAAGCCATGAAGCTGCGCTTCCCCAACGTCTCTTATGCTCCCGGCGTTCAGTATCTGCCCGGTTTCGACTGGCAGGCTGAAGATGCTTCGGGAATAAGCGCCGCCGTGGCCGCAGCCTCGCGTGCCGACGTGATAGTGGCATGCGTGGGCGAGAACAGCTACTGCGAGACTCCGGGCAACATGGACGACCTCAATCTTTCGGCTAACCAGAAGGAGCTTGTGCGCCGTCTGGCCGCTACCGGAAAGCCCGTAGTGCTGGTGCTGAACGAGGGACGTCCCCGCATTATCGGCGACATAGAGCCGCTCGTCAAAGCGGTCGTGGACGTGATGTTGCCGTCCAACTATGGAGCGGACGCCCTTGCCGCCCTGCTTGCAGGGGACGAGAACTTCTCGGGCCGCCTGCCGTTTACTTATTCCAAGCATATCAACGCTTTGCATACCTACGACTACAAGGTTTCCGAGCATCGCGAGATTATGGAGGGCTCGTACAATTACGATGCGGTGATGGACGTGCAGTGGCCCTTCGGTTACGGTCTCAGCTATACCTCTTTCGAGTATTCCAACCTCAGGGTGTCCGCCTCCGAGTTCACTGCAGGCGACGTTCTCAAAGTGTCTGTGGATGTGAAGAATACCGGAGAGCGTGCCGGCAAAGAGGCTGTGCTGCTCTACAGCTCCGACCTGGTGGCTTCCGTCATACCCGACGTCAAGCGCCTGCGCGGTTTCGAGAAGATCGAGCTTCGTCCCGGTGAGACCAGGACCGTCAGCTTCGAGCTTCCCGCTTCCGCCCTGGCATTCGTGGGTGCCGACGGAGCGTGGCGGCTGGAGCAAGGCGACTTCCGCATTTCCTGCGGCGGCCTTGGGGTAATGACCCGCTGTACCAAGACCAAGGTCTGGGACACGCCGAACATCTAAGCAACGACAAATGAATTGAAGCAGTTTATTTGTTGACGGTTTTTGATGATGCAGTTCCGAAAAGAAGTAGGAGCTGCATCGTTTTTTATGGAGAATTTATTAACTTCGTACCCTATGGATGCTCTGACGATAACTATCATAGCGGCTTCGTTGCTGCTGGTTGCATTGATAATAATCTGGATAGTCACTTCTGCCGGCACTAAGGCGAGGTACGCTGCACTGCTGTCGGAACAACAGCAGAAGACAGTGCGCTGCGAGGCTGCGCTCGAGTCGGCGCGTTCGCAGCTTGACGCGGAGCGGGCAGTTCACGAAAAGGCTCTCGAAGATTTGAAGGCAGCTCAGAAGGACGCACTGGAATCGGCGCGCAATGCCCTCGCCCTGGAGAACGAAAAGGCTCTCAAGGCGCGAGAGGAGTCCCTCAAGAAAGAGGCGGCCGAGACCATGAAGAACCTTACCGGCGGTCTCGACAAGGATATCCTTGCGATGAAGCAGGCCTTCGATGCCCAGAAGGAAGCCCATACCAGGGGCTCCGAATCCATCAGGACACAGTTCGCGGAAACGGTAAAGAACCTGCGGGAGCAGACCGATTCCATAGGCTCCAAGGCGGAGAACCTGGCCAATGCCCTCAAAGGCAAGAACAAGATGCAGGGAATCTTTGGCGAGACGGTGCTGGAGAACATCCTGAAGGAAGAGGGGCTGCGTCCCGGGCACGATTACGATTCGGAATTCTGGCTCCGCGACAAAGACGGCACCCTGCTCACCAACGAGGATACGGGCCGTCGTCTGCGTCCCGACTTCGCCCTGCATTTTCCCGACGATACCGATGTGCTCATAGATTCCAAGGTGTCGCTGAGCGCTCTGGCCGACTACTTCGCGGCACAGACGGACGAGGAACGTGCCGATGCGGCGCGCCGCAACCTGGAGTCTGTGGTAAACCACGTGCGCGAGCTTACTGGCAAGGAATACCAGAAATACGTCCATTCCCGCAAGACGCTCGATTACGTGATAATGTTCATACCCAATTACGGAGCCTACCAGCTTGCGAAGCAGAGCGACCGCGACATATTTGCCAAGGCCTTTGCCCAGAACGTGCTCATTACCACGGAAGAGACCCTGATTCCCTTCCTGCGCCTGATACGTACTGCATGGGTGCAGAAGGAGCAGATGGAGAACATTTCCGAGATTGTGGATTCTGCCCAGAAGATGGTAGATCGCGTGGCGCTGTTCTGCGAAGACAACGCCAAGCTCCAGAAGTCGCTGGAAGATCTGCTGGAAAGCTTCAAGGCCAATACAAGCCGCCTTGTTGACGGCCGCCAGAGCATAGTGCGCGCCGCGCTCGACGTCGCCGGACATGGAGTGAAGCCCTCCAAACGTGAACTTCCCCTTCCGGCTCCGCTGGGCAACGAGTAGTTTCTTTGCCGGGCTTGTATGAAAAGCGCCCGGCTTCTTGCCGGGCGCTCACACCAGAAGAATTCGGGATAACTATTTGTAAATGAGTTTGTAAAGCCCGCAGGCGACATTTTGCTTCTGGGCGGCGAAGTACAGTTCTCCGTCAATGACCCTGGCGGTGACGTCCATGCCGGAATTGCCCGACGTGCGGCCTCCGCTCGTAACTGCAAGGTCGCGGCGGAACTTCACCGGGGCAAAGTTTATGATTTCGAGCCAGTCCTGCGCGGCCTCGCCTTCGAGAACGTAAACGTATCCGTTGGCGGTATCGGGCTGCTTGCCGTAGATGACATAGCGCTTGCCTTCCCACTCTATGAAGTTGTATCCGAGGACAAAACCGTTGCGTCCGTCGGCATATTCGAGTGGGGTCAGTGTGGGGGTGTATGGAACATTGACTTCCGACTTTAGGTCGCCGTCGAATGATGCAAATTGGCCCCTGGCTTCATGCCCGCGTCCGGGCGAGAAGATGCCGCAGTTGCTGTTCTCGGGGAAAGGATAGTAAGCGCAGATTCCGTTATGGCTGCCGAAAGTCGCGTTGAATGCGATTCGCTTGAGCAGATACAGTTTGTCTCCCGGGACGCCCTGGAGATTGAATGTCACTATGCCGTTTCCGCCCGAGTCGGTCTTGTCGAAGAAAAGGACTCCGTCCTGCAGTGTGCCGGATACGGTGAAAGTATCGCCATACCATGAATCAGTGGCCCAGGTGGTGAGAGTTACAGCCTTGGGCGGATTGTTGATACCGTCGAGCCAAAGATACAGTTTGGGATCCTCGCCGCCCCTCGTCAGGCTGCTGCAAGCCAGGACGTCTTTGCCTCCGTTTACAGCGGGATTGGTGTTCTTTATAACCCTGGGGCAGCTCAGAGGATGGGTGCCTCCGGATACGCCTTCGATGTTGACGGGGGTTACGCTGTTGTGGTCGGAAATGCTGATTGCCCAGAGCTTGGGAGTGACGGAGTTCTCGGCTATATAGACGTAATCGTCGTCCATCGCGATGTTCCTGTCGGTTCCGGCGGTTCCTCCGTAGTACTCGTTCCAAGCACCTTCGCTTGTCGAGAACTTTGCCCAGACCGTCTCGATTTCGAGGGCTTTGGGGGCTCCGATGGTGCCGATGTCGGCAATGGTGCTCCTCTTGAGGGTCTGAGCCTTGCCGGAGACGATTTCAATGGGATCTCCGGAATTGGGGACGAGGGTTATTGTTATACCGTTTGCGAAAGTGACGGGCAGAAGTACCGCGTAGTAAGACTCGCCCTTGACGAATCCTTCTTTGGGCGCATAGACGCAGACGTCGGAGAAAGAGGTGTCATAGCTCCCGACAACGGGCACACCGTCGCTGAATTTCACTCCGACGCGGCCGGCGAGAGTTTCGTTGCCGTTTCCGCTGAATTTGACATAGCTGACGTCTTCGGCATCAACGCTGAATCTGATAGCTCCGGCCACATTGAGGAAATTGAATTTCTCGTTGTCGGAGACGGCTACGGCAGGGAAGAGGTCTGTCTCGAAGCTGCCATTCACGGCCGTCTGGGAGTTGCGGAGCTCGAGCCAGATGGTGCCGTCGGCATCGACCTTGTCGCTGCTGCCTGCAGGATAGATTCCGAACATGTGACGTGCCTCTGCGGGATATTCGTCAAGGGATGCGGACCTGTCGAGTGTGCCGCGGAATTCGGCGCTGGCCGCCTCTGCGGTATTCTGTCCTATGAAGGCGGAAGGGGTCTGTCCTGGGCCGTAGAATACGTTGATGTTGTCGCCGACGCTCCACCAGACGCTCTTGCCGTCTGCCTGGAGAGCGGTTTTTGTGCTGCCGCTCTCGCGGGTGGCGGTAATGGTGAACTCTTCGGCCTGGCTTGCCGCCGGGACGAATTCTTTTTCTTTGTTGCACGCTGCAAGTGAAAGGACTGCAAGCGCGAGAGAAGTGAACTTTTTCATTTTGCGCTTGTTTTATAATGTCCAGTCTTCCAGGGTGAGGTCTTCGATATCACCGCCTACTGCACTGTCGCAGAGGGTAGCGGGGCAGACCGGAATCTCTTCAGAACGGGGCTGCCTGTATTCAATTCTAAGAGCGTTTCTGTTCATTTGCTTATGAAAAGGCGCCCGGTCTGGGCCGGGCGCCTGAAAGTTGTGCATAGGAATTTATTCGTAGCAGAGCTTGTAAACGCCGCAGGCGATGTTCTGCTTCTGGGCTGCGAAGTAAAGGTCTCCGTCAATGACTCTTGCCGTGATGTCCATGGCGCTGTTGCCGGAGGTGAGAGTGCATCCGTCAGCTCCTTGAAGGTCGCGGCGGTACAGGCGTGTGCCGAGGCTGGCGATATTTGCCCAGCTGTCGGTGAGTTCACCCTGCCTTACGCGGACATATCCGACCTTGTTGCTTGACTGGTTGCCGTAGATTACGTAACGCTTTCCGTGCCACTCTATGAAGTTGTATCCGAGGACATAGCCGTTGGTGCCTTCATCGTAATCGAGAGGAGTCAGTGTAACGTCGAAGCCGCCTTCACCCTTGAGGTTGCCGGTTGCGACTACGTTCTGGCCCCTTGCTTCGACACCGCGTCCGGGGGAATAAACTCCGGTGTTGATGTTGTCAGGATAGGGATAGTAAGCGCAAACTCCGCCGTGGCTGCCGAGTTTATCGACGAATTTGAGCCTTCCCAGCAGGGACATTGTGTCGCCGGGCACGCCTTTGAGGACGAATGTAACAACGCCGTTGGCATTTTCTCCTCCGGTTTTGTCGAAGAACAGGACGCCGTCCTGCAGTGTGCCGAAGACGGTGAAGGTATCACCGTACCATGCGCCGGTGGCCCAAGTTTTGAGGGTTATTGCTTTGGGGGCGCTGTCTATGCCGTTGTTCCACATGTAGAGCTTGGGATCGACTCCGCCGCGGGTAAGGCTGCAGCAGATGAGCACATCCTTGCCGCCGTTGACGTTGGCATCGGTGTTCTTTACGACGCGGGGGCAGGTGAGTGCATGTGCGCCGCCGCCTTCAACGCCTTCTACGTTGACCTCCTTTACGACGGAAGGATCGCTGATGCTGATAGCCCAGAGTTTTGCGGTTGCGGTGCTTTCTGCGATGTAAACGTATTCATCGTCCATGGCGATGTTACGGTCGGATCCTGCAGTGCCTCCGAAGTAGGTGTTCCATGCAGAACTACCCGACTGCTTGAGCCATACGGTCTTGATGGTAAGAGCCTTGTTCTTGGCAGTGACAGCGTTGGTCTTGTTGCGCTCGATTTTGAGCTCCTTGTCGGTGTAGAGGACTACGGGCTCGCCGGCATTCTTCTGGAGAGTGATGGTTACGCCCTTGGAGAAGGTTGTAGGGAGGACTGCCATGTAGTAGGTCTTGCCTTTCTCGAAGACTCCGGTCTCGTTATCGGGATAGAGGGCAAGGACTTCTTCGCCGGCGGTCAGGGGAGCGACTGAGGGTTTGCCGTCAACGAGAGTGATGACTGCATCACCGTTGAGGATTTCGCCGTTGTTGCCCTTGAGGATTATGCTGCTGACGCCTTCTTCTTCAACGTCGATGGCGAGTGCACCGCAAACGTTGTAGAACTTGAGTGTGAGGTTGTCTGCGCAGGCGATGGAAGGGAAGGCGGCGGGAGCGAAGGTGCCTTCCTTGGTCATCTGCTTGCCAAGCATGAGGGCCATTTTGATTTCGTCGTTGGCAGTGAGCTCTGTTGCTGCGTCATAAGGATATACGCCCCAGAACTTTTTATTGGCCGCGGCAGCGCCTTCGCTGGCACCGACTACTGAATTGAGGATTCCGGTGAAGGTGGTTACTGCAGAAGGCTCGGTTGCGGTGTTGTCAAACTTGGCGCCACCGACGGAAGGCCCGTAGAAGAGGTTGATGGAGTCATCGGCCTGCCACCAGATGGAAGAGCCGTCGCTCTGGAGAACGGTCTTGGTGGGGTTGCCCTCACTGGAGGCGGTGATGGTAATCTGTTCGCCTTCCTGAACGGGGGCGACAGGTACGAAATCGGTTTCGGGTTTGCAAGCGAAGGCTACCGTCGCTGCAAGTGCAATGATGCTTATGGTTTTGATTTTCATGGTCTTGATTGATTTAAAATGTCCAAGGATCACCAGGCTCCAGGCCTTCGTTGCCCCAGTCGTCGGGGCTTGCGCAAAGGATGTCCGGCAAAGCTTTGCCGAACTCCGCAAGAGGAATTCTGTATTCCTCCTTGGGTTTTGTCAATTGAGTCATAGGCATTATGAGTTATTTAGTGTTTCCAACTGTGGTGCACTGTGGTGCAACGATGCAAATTTACGAATTTTCGGACAAAATCAAAATAGACGGGCTCATTTTTTGAGTTTTTGAGGAATTTATTTAACTTGGCGCCATGAGATTCAGGCCGGCAATTCTTTTTCTTATCAGTTTTTTCCTTACATCATCGATTATCCCGCGCCCTGTGGAATACAGGCCCGACAGCTTGTCCAAGTACTCTGTGCAGGCGCTTGAAAAGCTGACGGTCCGGATAGGACGCCGCTGCTCTGCGGCCTTCCGCAGAAAGGTTGCGCATCTTCCGGACTTCGCCGCCAGGGAAGCATATCTGCTGTCGGTGACGCCTGCCGGTGCGAGCATTCAGGCACTCACTCCGGAAGGGGAGTTCCGGGCACGCCAGACGCTTGCAAAGCTTTCTTCCTGCGACTCTTCGCGCCACTGCTGCACCATATTCGACTACCCCCGCTACCGGTATCGCGGACTCATGCTTGACGAATCCCGCAGCTTCAAGGGAAAGAAGTTTATCCTCAAGCAGATAGATGCTATGGCGCTGCTTGGACTGAACACCCTGCATCTGCATCTTACCGATGCCGCAGGCTGGCGCATCCAGATCGGCTCCCACCCTGAACTGACCCAAAAAACCGCATGGCGCATAGGGATGACCTATACAGAGTGGGAGGCCAAAGGCTATCCCTTTGCAACTCAGGATACTCCCGAAGCCTACGGCGGATGCTATAGCCGGGAGGATTTGAAGGAAATAGTGAAATACGCCTCAGAACGTTATATACAGGTGATCCCCGAGATAGAGATGCCGGGGCATAGCATGGAAGTCAACCGTGCCTGTCCGCAAATTGCATGCGTCGATGCTGCCGGCAGGCGGCGAAACTTCAGCTGGGACCTTTGCCCCGGTAACGAAGGCACCTTCCTCCTGCTGGAAGACGTGCTGACAGAGGTGATTGACATATTCCCGTGCAAGTATGTCCACATAGGAGGCGACGAGGCCGTCATGCGCGACTGGCCGTCATGTGTCAACTGCCGCGCCAGGATGGATTCTCTCGGCTTCACCGATGTCCATGAACTTCAGGGCTACCTGGTGCGCCGCATTGCCTCATGGCTTGCGGAGCGTGGCCGCACTGTAATAGGGTGGGACGAAATCATCGATGCCGGCCTTCCCGACGGAGCCGTAGTTATGAGCTGGCGCGGAACCGCCGGGGGGCAGAAGGCCGCCCGAGCAGGACACGACGTAATAATGTCTCCCAATTCGCACTGCTATTTCGATTATTATCAGGATCTTATACGGAAGGAGCCGCTTGCTGTCGGAGAACTTACCTCCCTGCACTGGGTCTATACGTTCGAACCCGGAGACGACCCTCACATCCTGGGCCTTCAGGCCAATCTGTGGTGTGAGAAGATTCCGACCGTGAGCCACGCCGAATACATGCTGTACCCGCGGCTTTTCGCCATTGCCGAAATCGGCTGGAGTCCCAAGGCGCCCGGACGCAGCGACGAAGAGTTCCGGGGGCGCGCAGAAGTGCTCGCGGGTGTTCTCAAATCGTTGGGTTACAACACATTCGACATGTCCACGGAGAGCGACTTCGCACGCGCCGGCATGCGCCGTACCCAGCGCGGAGAACTCATTTATCCTTCTTTCTGAAGGATCTCCCGAGTGGGTCGTTGCTTGCGAAATATTATGTATATTTGTACGATTTAAGTCAGCAGGCATCATGAGTGATTACGAGCAAATTAATCTGGAAGATTACACCCGGAGCGGAGAAGGCGGAACCGCCGTATCCTATACCCACAAAACGCGCAATACGCTGGCCAAGCTCT
>CAMNHL010000013.1:0-55880 GCA_946539455.1 uncultured Bacteroidales bacterium | reverse complement strand
CGTAGCAGTCGATGTCGTTCTTCTGGGCCAGTTTCTTGATGGCGAGGGTTGCCTTGACACATCCGATGAACTTATCGTATTCTACGTCGGGCATCATCTTGTACCTGGAGGTGAGATCGTCGGCGTACGCCTTGACCTCTTCGTCGGTAAGGTTGTCTATTTCAGTGCCGTAGTCGGAATAGGGGAGATAGTGGATTTCGGGCCCTATCTTGGTGAAGAGGTCGTAATTGTCGATGTAGGTGCTCCACATGGCTTCGTTCATGTTGGCCATGAGACCGACGTTGGAGCGGCGTAGAATCGCGCGTGCGCGTGCGGCCTGTGCGTACACGCGTACCTTTTCTGTTATTTCTTCCCTTGTGCCCATGACGGTGCGTACCCTCTCGCGCGGGATGCGCTTGAGGCTGCCGGAGCCTTCCAGGGAGCCTACGAGGGTGCCTGCGCAGAGATAGTCGACGAAATCATCCTCGTCCAGGGTGGTTTCGAAGCTCATCCTGGGCTTTGCCACATTGCAGAATATGATGGGAATGTCGGGGCAGTCCCGCAGGAACCTTATCCATGCGAAGTCTTCGCTCCAGGAGAGGAACTCGGCATAGATGAAATCTACTTTTTCATCGAAAAAGAGTTTTATCGCCTTTTCTGCGTCTTCCCTTTCATATACTATCCCCGGATCCACCAGGTCGAGGAAGTCCATGGATGCTTTGATCGCTTCGACCGCCTTGGTCTTGCGCTCTCCGTAGGTTCCGCGTTTGGGGCCGTAGAGATTCTTGAACCTGGGGGATGCCACAAGCAGCAGTCCCGCACGGGCTTTCCTTTGTTTTTCTTGTACTTGCATTATTCGCTTGCTTTATTCTTGTTATAGTCTTTGTTGTAGTGCCTCATGCTGACCCATAGGCATGCGACGCCGCATATCAGCCAGATGGCTCCGAGTATGGGGAAGGTTGCGTTGAGGCTGCCGGTGGCTTCCTTGATGAGGGCGAGGATATAGGGTGCCGTCGCTCCTACTGCGAATCCTGTCATTATCATTGCGCTGGAGCAGGATGCGTGGAGGCGTTCGGGGGTGACGTCGTAAAGGACGGCGTAGATGTTGGCGTCGAAGAATGCACGGAAGAAGCCCCATCCTG
Organism: uncultured Bacteroidales bacterium; assembly: GCA_946539455.1. Classification (GTDB taxonomy): domain Bacteria; phylum Bacteroidota; class Bacteroidia; order Bacteroidales; family UBA932; genus Cryptobacteroides. Next base: position 54,759 of record CAMNHL010000013.1, on the reverse strand, counting down.
CGAAGCAGGTGTAGAGGAGCCAGACGCTCTTTGCCGAGCCCATGAAGGGGAGGAAGACTGCCCCCAGGATCAGGCCTGCGCCTTGTATCAGCATGCGTTTCCTGGGGTCTTTGGCGGCCCATTTGTCAGACAGCGTTCCGGCCAGGAGCACTCCGATGAAGGCTGCGACGTAGGTCCACAGCATGGAGTTGAGTCCCGCCTGGGCTCCGCTCTGGCCGAAGTTTTCCTGGAGGAAGGTGGGAACCCATGTCATGTATCCGGTAATCACGAATATGAATCCGCAGAATCCCAGAGTCACCATGAGTGCCGTCGGGGTGGTGAATACCGTTTTGAATCCGTCCCAGACAGAAACTTTTTTCAAACTTGCATCAGAAGGCAGTTCGCGGGGCAGGTCCTTGAGGCGCAGGGCCATGACGAGGGCCCAGATTACTCCGGCGCCGCCGAAGATGTAAAAGGCGTACTGCCAGCCCAGCTTGTCTCCGATGTAGCCGGCAAGCCATCCGGCGATGATGACGCCTACGTAGTAAGAAGTCTGGTGGATGGACATGGCCCGGGCCCGGGTGTCCGTGTGGTATTGTCCGAGGAGGGAGTAGTTGGCAGGACCGAAGAATGCCTCGCCTCCGCCGGTGGATACGGAACGGGTGAGAATCAGCAGGAAAACACCGTTTGCAAGGCCTGTGAACATGGTTGCAACGCTCCAGAAGAGTATGCTGATGGTGCATACCCATTTGCGGCTGAAACGGTCGCCGGCCCATCCTCCCAGCGGGACCATTGCGGCATAGAACAGATTGAAGAACACTGCTATCAGACTCACTGAAGTGTCGGTCAGGCTGAGGCTGTCACGTATCAAGGGAAGCACCGAGTTGAAGACCTGACGGTCTCCCTGGTTGAGAAGGAACGCTACCCACAGAAGGGCGAGGACCTCCCATTTGTACCATTTGCTATTTTGCGTCATAATAGTGTTGATATATCTGTGGTGCACTGTGGTGCAAAAATATATGAAAAAATTGGAATCTACAACATTATTCTCTAATTTTGTGGTGTATGTGGACGATTCAAAACGCAGATCTGACCATCAGCCTCCATGACCCTTCGGACGGTTTCTATCTGGGTACGCGTTTCGACAGGGGAGGTGTTTTCGACGGAATACTGTTCCGCGGTACGCAGATGTGCGGACGCTGGTTCGAACGCTACGACCCGCACATGCACGACGCGGTATGCGGACCGGCGGAGGAGTTCGCGCCCGTCGGATTTGAGCGTGCTGCGGCTGGCGGGACCTTCCTCAAGATAGGCGTCGGCCTGCTCGAACGTCCCGACGACGCTTCTTACGACCGTTTCCGTCTCTACAGGATTGCCGACCCCGGCGAGTGGACTGTGGACCAGGCTCCCGGCTCCGTAAGCTTCCGGCATGTCCTGGACGCTTATTACGATTACAGGAAGGTGATATCCCTCTCCGGCGGGCGCGGTCTGCGCATAAGTCACGAGCTGAACGTCCTTCAGCCCCTCGTTACGGAAGTCTATAATCATAACTTCTTTACGATGGGACGCCTGTGCGTTGGTCCAACCCGTCGCCTGGATTTCCCGTTCGCCCCTCAGGGGACATGGCGCGCGGCCTACGACAGCGTCGATTTTGCCTCTTCAGGCATACGTTTCTACCGAGACCTCGCCCCTGGTGAATCCGTTTACAGCGGTGACGTCCATGCGCAGGGGGCATCCGGCATGCCCTATTCGCTCACGCTTGGCGAAGGGCCGCTTTCGGTGAATATCAGGGGTGATGTTCCCGTTACGCGAACCGTTTTCTGGGCCAACCACCGTATCGCCTGTCTGGAACCCTACAACGATGTGCGCGCCGTTCCCGGAGAGCCCTTCGTATGGACCATAGAATACGAATTCGGATATGAATAAACGCTTTTTGCTTCTGAGTCTTGCGCTGCTGTGCTTCCTGCCGGCAGGCGCCCAGGTGTTCAACCGTGCCCCCTTGGAGGAGTCGCCGTATGCCGCGTTGCCCCTTGGCAGCGTAAAGGCCGGCGGATGGCTTCTCGATCAGCTGCAACGTCAGGCCGACGGCCTTACGGGGCACCTGGACGAGGTGTATCCCGAGGTAATGGGAGAGTCGAATGCCTGGCTCGGAGGCGACGGCGACGCCTGGGAGCGCGGCCCCTATTGGATAGACGGCCTGCTGCCGCTTGCCTGGATCCTGGGCGACGAGGACCTCATGCAGAAGGCTCGCCGCTGGGTCGATGCCATCCTTGCCTCCTCCGGCACCGACGGCTTCATAGGGCCCGCCGAGAGCCATCCCTATGTGTATGGCATCCAGAGAGGGAAGGCGCGGGACTGGTGGCCTCGCATGGTGGCTCTGAAGATTCTCTCTCAGTACTATGAAGCCACTGCCGACCCCCGCGTAATCGACTGTCTGTCGGGATACTTCCGCTATCAGTTGAATACCCTGGAGAAGAAGCCGCTGGACAACTGGTCCGACTGGGGCGCATGGAGGGGCGGCGACAATCTGGAGACGGTGTACTGGCTCTACAATATCACCGGACAGCCGTGGCTCATGCAGCTGGGCGAACTGCTTCACAGCCAGACCAAAGACTGGACCCGGATGTTTTCTTCCGGAAGCATTTTCTTTGAACAGAACAGCGTCCACTGCGTCAATCTCGCACAGGGCTTCAAGGCTCCCGTGGTGTGGTGGCAGTATTCTCACGACGCTTGCGACCTGAACGCCCCTTTGCAGGCCGAGAAATTCATCCGTCATACCGTGGGACTGCCCACCGGACTCTGGGCCGGCGACGAGATGCTCCACTGGGGCGACCCGTCCCGGGGCAGCGAGCTGTGTACTGCGGTGGAGATGATGTTCTCGCTCGAAGAAATCCTCCGCATAACCGGCGACATACATTGGGCCGACTACCTGGAGAGGGTGGCCTACAATGCGCTGCCCGCGCAGATCAGCGCCGATTTCGGCTCCAAACAGTACTACCAGCAGACCAACCAGGTGGAATGCACGCGCACCCGGCGCAGTTTCTCCACGCCCCACGAAGGCACCGACACCATGTTCGGAACGCTCAACGGCTATCCGTGCTGCCTGTCCAACATGCATCAGGGCTGGCCCAAATTTACCCGGAACCTTTGGTATGCCACTGCCGACGGCGGGCTTGCAGCACTGGTCTATGCACCTTCCGTCGTCACCGCATCGCTTGCCGGCGGCGTTGAGGCTGTCATTACCGAATCTACCGATTATCCTTTCGACGACCTCATCCGCTTCACTATATCATTTACATCCAGGAAGGTCCGCCAGGCATCCTTCCCGCTGGTCCTCCGTATTCCCGAATGGTGCAGCGCTGCGACCGTTTGCCTCAATGGAGAGGCGCTCGACGTCGAACCTTCCGACGGCATCGTAAGGCTTGACCGCAGCTGGAAGAGGGGAGACGTCCTTACCCTCAGGCTCCCGATGGAGGTACGCACAGAGCAATGGTACGACAGGGCCTGGTCGGTCGTCCGCGGACCCCTGGTATATGCACTGCGTATGGATGAACAGTGGAACTGGAAGGAGTTCGAAGGCTCCGACCGCTATTTCGGCCCTGGCGCCTGGGAAATCACTTCCGGCAGCAAATGGAATTATTGCCTCATGTCCGACAGCTTTGCCGCCGACAGCTGCAGCGTGACACTGCATGGCGTGCATGGATTCCCCTGGACTGCGGCGGACGCTCCTGTTGTAATGACTGTACCTGCCCGTACCCTTCCGGGATGGACTCATGCTTCAGATGTCGCATACTTCAGCCAGAACGGCTTCGATATCGGAGAGCCGGTTCGGATAGAACTTGTGCCGTACGGATGTACAAAGCTTAGAATCAGTTGCTTCCCGGTACGCACGGTGCCTTGGGACCTTCAGCTCCGCAGAAACTGGAAGCCCCTTTCGCCTGTGGGCGCTTCGTTGCAGCCCGGAAAAGACGTGGACCTGTAGGGAATGCCTCTAAAGGCTGTCTGTCAGCTGTTTGAGGAAAGAGAAGGAATCGTCGGCGACGGTATCCCAGAAATTCTTGTATAAGGATTCCGATTCCGAGTGCGATGCGTGTGTGTCGCTTATGACCCGGAAGCTCAGGAAAGGCACTCCGTAGTGGCGGCATACCTGGGCTATGGCTGCCGACTCCATGTCGCAGGCAAGTGCGTCGGGGTAGATTTCCAGCACGTGAGCGTCCTGCTGCGGGGTCGTAAGAAACTGGTCTCCGGAGCATACGAGGCCGCAGTGCAACTTACAATCCGTCTTCACTGCAAGCGCCGCCTTGACCAGGGCGGGGTCGGCGTCGAAGCGCCTTGGCTGGTCCATCATCTCTCCTGGCTCGTAGCCGTCGCCGCACCAAACGTCGTGATAGGCTGACTGCGAACCGATTACAATATCCAGAATGTTGATTCCGGGGGCAATTCCGCCGGCGCATCCGGAATTAATGATGCAATCCGGATGTCCTGTGAGTATGAGTTCCGTGGCGCCTCGGGCTGCATCGGCTTTGCCTACGCCTGATTTGACCATTCCGCGTACTCCGGCGCGCTGCAGGGCCTCGTACTCTTTGGTCATTGCTACAATGAGTCCTATTTTCATGCTGCAAAGTTAAGAAAAAAAAAGGACTGAATCCCTGAGAATTCAGCCCTTTGTTCAAGTATGCGATATTGGTAGCCGAAGGCTTTGGCTAAAGCTGGGGGCCAGCTTTAACCAGAGCCTTGCCGGCGTCGTTGCTTTCGTACTTGTGGAAGTTCTTGATGAAGCGTCCTGCGAGGTCCTTTGCCTTCTCCTCCCAGATTGCGGGATCTGCATAGGTGTCGCGAGGATCGAGGATTCCGGTATCTACGCCCTCGAGGACGGTGGGAACCTCGAAGTCGAAGTAAGGGATCTTCTTGGTGGGGGCGCTGTCGATGGCTCCGCTTAGGATGGCGTCGATGATGCCGCGGGTGTCACGGATGCTGATGCGCTTGCCGGTGCCGTTCCATCCGGTGTTCACGAGATATGCGCGGGCGCCGCTCTTCTCCATCTTCTTGACGAGCTCCTCGGCATACTTTGTAGGATGCAGTTCGAGGAAGGCCTGGCCGAAGCATGCGGAGAAGGTGGGAGTGGGCTCGGTGATGCCGCGCTCGGTACCTGCGAGCTTTGCGGTGAATCCGGAGAGGAAGTAGTACTTGGTCTGCTCGGGAGTGAGGATGCTGACGGGAGGAAGTACTCCGAATGCATCTGCGCTCAGGAAGATGACCTGTTTGGCGGCGGGACCCTGGGAATAGGGACGAACTATCTTGTTGATGTGATAGATAGGATAGCTCACGCGGGTGTTCTCGGTGACGGACTTGTCGGCGAAGTCGATCTTGCCCTGGGCGTCGACTGTAACGTTCTCCAGAAGTGCGTCGCGGCGGATTGCGTTGTAGATGTCGGGCTCGCTTTCCTTGTCGAGGTTGATGACCTTGGCATAGCAGCCGCCCTCGAGGTTGAAGACGCCTTCGTCGTCCCAGCCGTGCTCGTCGTCACCGATGAGGAGACGCTTGGGATCGGTGCTGAGGGTAGTCTTGCCGGTGCCGGAGAGACCGAAGAAGATGGCGGTGTTCTCGCCGTTCATGTCGGTGTTGGCGGAGCAGTGCATGGAAGCGATGCCGCGGAGAGGGAGGAAGTAGTTCTGCATGGAGAACATACCCTTCTTCATTTCGCCGCCGTACCAGGTGTTGAGGATGACCTGCTCCTTGCTGGTGACGTTGAATGCAACGGCAGTCTCGGAGTTGAGTCCCATTTCCTTGTAGTTGTCAACCTTGGCCTTGGATGCGCAGTAAACGATGAAGTCGGGTTCCTGGTCGAATTCGGCCTGATTCTGGGGACGGATGAACATGTTGGTCACGAAGTGTGCCTGCCATGCGACTTCCATGATGAAGCGGACTTTCATGCGGGTGTCCTTGTGGGTGCCGCAGTATCCGTCGACGACGAAAAGCCTCTTGCCGCTGAGCTGCTTGATGGCGAGGTCCTTGAGGACTTTCCAATTCTCCTGGCTCAGGGGGTGGTTGTCGTTCTTGTACTCGTCGGAGGTCCACCATACAGTGTCCTTGGAGTTCTCGTCCATAACGATGTACTTGTCTTTGGGAGAACGGCCGGTATAGATGCCGGTCATTACGTTGATGGCGCCGAGCTCGGTTACCTGACCCTTGTCATAGCCTTCCAGGCCGGGTTTGGTCTCTTCGTTGTACAGAACTTCGTAAGTAGGATTATACAGTATCTCGGTTACGCCCTCGATACCGTACTTGCCAAGATTGATTTTAGACATAATTGTATTAAAAGTTTATTAGAAATTTCCAATCCGCAAATTTAATCATTTTTCGACATCGGACAATCGAAAATGCTACAATTATTATACCTAATTGTTGGTATTTTATGACAATCGGCCGTTGGAGGAAATCTTCAGGGTGCTGTTTCGCAGCCGTATGCACCCGCGCATGTAGCGGGAGGGGCCCATCGCTTGCGATGGGAGGGTCCGAGCCTGGCGAGAGAGGAGAAACAGTACCATGAAATTTCTACTCAACGGCCCAAAAGCCGCGAATAATGATTATATTTGGGAGATGAAAGGAAAACTGTATCTGATTCCCTCTCCTCTGGGAGATTATTACCCTTCTCAGGTGCTGCCGGCACCTGTGCTGCAGCAGGCCTGCTCCCTGCACACTTTCGTGGTGGAAGAAATACGTACCGCCCGCAGGTTCTTGTCGGCGGCGGGCCTGAGGGGCCATATCGATGAGCTTGAATTCCATACTCTCAACGAGCATACGCAGCCGCAGGAAGTGGAGGCTCTCGAGGGCCTTTTCGACCGTGGCGACGTGGGCCTGCTCTCCGAGGCTGGACTTCCCGCCGTAGCCGATCCCGGTGCCGCACTGGTGGCTCTCTGCCACCGCAAGGGCATCGAAGTCGTACCCTTGGTGGGGCCTTCGTCCCTGATGATGGCGCTTATGGCATCCGGACTCAACGGCCAGAGTTTTGCCTTCCGCGGATATCTTCCCGCAAAGACCGATGAGCGCAAGAAGAGCTTGAAGGAACTCGAACACCAGTCCAAAGCCCTTAACCAGAGCCAGATATTCATCGAGACGCCGTATCGTAACGATTCCCTTTTCCAAGACCTCCTCAAGGAGCTTCAACCCCATACCCTTCTCTGCCTAGCGGCAGACATAACCCTTCCGACGCAGTTCATCCGCACCCGCACCGTGGCGCAGTGGCGCGGCGAAAACACTGTAATAGGAAAACGTCCCTGCGTATTCATCATCCTTGCATGACTCCCGAAAGCGTACTGAAGAAATGGTGGGGCTACGATTCCTTCCGTCCCATGCAGAAGGAAATCATAGATGCCGTGCTTGCGGGGTCGGACGTACTGGCGATCCTGCCTACGGGCGGCGGCAAATCTGTCTGCTTTCAGGTGCCCGCAATGATGTCGGACGGCCTTACGCTGGTCGTCACGCCTCTCATCGCGCTCATGAAGGACCAGGTGCAGAACCTTGAGAGGCGCGGCATACGTGCCATCGCCGTCCATGCCGGCATGTCCAGGCGCGAGGTCGATATCGCCCTCAACAACGCAGCCTACGGGGACTTCAAGTTCCTGTACGTGTCGCCCGAGCGCCTTGGGACCCAACTCTTCCGTTCTTACGCTACCGTTCTCAACATCAACTATATAGTTGTCGATGAAGCCCATTGTATCTCGCAATGGGGCTACGATTTCCGGCCCGATTACCTGCAGATAGGCAGGCTTCGCGAAATTGTAGGTGCTCCCGTTGTCGCGCTCACTGCAACGGCGACGCCAAGGGTGGCCCAGGACATAGTCCGCCATCTCTCTACGGATCCGGAAAATCCCTCTTTCAAGACGCTCCGGGCCCCTTTCGAACGGCCCAATATATCATATATAGTGCGCAACTGCCGCGACAAATCCGGCCAGCTGCTGGATATATGCCGTGGGGTGGAAGGCTCCGGAATAGTGTACCTGAGGAACCGCAGGCGCTGCGAGGAAGTTTCCGAACTGCTTCGCAGCAACGGAATAAGCGCTTCTTTCTATCATGCCGGACTGGGGCCGCTGTCGCGCAACGAAAGGCAGGAACAATGGAAGAGCGGCGCCATAAGGGTCATGGTTTGCACCAACGCCTTTGGAATGGGTATCGACAAGCCCGACGTACGCTTCGTGGTGCACTGGGAACCGCCAAGCAGCCTGGAAGCCTATTCCCAGGAGGCCGGACGATGCGGACGCGACGGCAAGAAGTCTTATGCCGTGCAGCTCTGGAATCCGAGCGACGTTGCCCGTCTGCACCAGCTGCACGATGCGTCTTTCCCTTCTCTGCAGACCATAGAAGACATTTACCAGAAACTGCATATCCACTTCGGCATCATATACGAAACCGGCGAAGGACGCACGCTGCGCCTCGACCTGGAGGCTTTCTGCAAGCAATATGGCATACAGCGAGCCACGGCCCACTATGCATTGAGGTACCTGGAGCAGTCGGGGCATATCAGTTACGAAGAAGATACCGAATTCCCGACCAGGGTGCGCCTGCTCACGCCCCGCAGCGAGCTGTATTCCACCGACCTGCGTGAGCCTCAGATGGTTCCGCTTCTGGAATCGCTCATGCGCGGTTATCCCGGCATCATGTCCTACTCCATGCCGATAGACGAGGAACGTCTGGCCCGCGACTGCGACGCAACCGTCGTCTGGCTCCGCCAGCTGCTGTACCAGCTGTCGCTCGAAAGGGTGATAAACTACATTCCTGCCGACCGCAGCAGTCTGGTGTTCCTGCATCACAACCGCTTGACCCCCGGCAACATAGACCTTCAGCCCGAGCGTTACAGGCTGCTGCAGGAACTCGACTCAGAAAGGATTGACGCCGTTGAGACATATCTTTCGACAGATTCAATATGCCGCTCACGCCAGCTTCTCTCATACTTCGGACAGACCCAGACCCGCGACTGCGGCAGCTGCGACGTCTGCCGCTCGCTCACGAGCGGGGAGCGTACGGAGATTCTGATAAAAAGATTTATCGGCGAGCATCCGGGCTGCTCGCTCGAGGATCTCAAAGCATTTGTCTGCAATCCGGCCAATGGCCTTGCGGAGAACGCATTGGCTGTTTATCGCCGGATGGTTGACGACGGCACCGTCAGCGGCACAGACTGAGGACCTGCAGGCACATACGGCTGTTGTGGTAGGGACACTTCCATAAACCTGCCTTGGGACGGTCGAGGTCGGGACTGCCGGTCGATGAAATGGTCCGAAAAATACTCGTAAGGGCGGTTGATTTTGCCCGTCAGGGCGTCGTGTTCGGTACGGAGCCGGTGCAGTATGTCGTTTAATTCCATTGTTTTGCCTTGTTTGCTATTGGTTACAGTGCAAATGTCGGATTTGCGTGCAGGAAAAACAAATACTATTTTTTCCATTTATGATACTTTTTAACTAAGTATTGCTTGAAAACAAACATTTCCTAAAACTCTCTGAACTATAAAAAATAAATGATTAACTTTACAAGACAAAACAGGTAATCCATGAAACGTATATTATCGGCACTCGGCGCACTCTCGCTGCTTGTTTCCTGCAGCACCTCACCTTCCCTTATGGACGCAAAGCTCTTTGAACGCGAAATCGAAGGCCGGCAGGTGGGGCTCTATACACTCAAGGGAGGGAATACTATCATGCAGGTCACCAACTATGGAGCCCGCGTGGTGAGCCTCTTCACCCCGGACAGGAAAGGCGAGATGACCGACATAGTAGTAGGACATACCAATCTCGACGAATACATCACCCCTCCGGGCGAGCGCTTCCTGGGGGCGTGCGTGGGGCCCGTAGCCAACCGCATCGGGGGCGCCAGCTTCGAAATAGACGGGCAGATATTCAATACCCCTGTCAACGACAACGGCAAGAACACCCTCCACGGCGGCCCCGTGGGAGTGGATCACATGGTATGGGACGTCGTTGAAGCCTCCGGCAACTCCATAACCCTTCATCTGCTGCACCCCGACGGGCAGGAAGGATATCCCGGCAACCTGGACATGACCATGTTTTATTCGCTAAGCGAGAACGGAGAATTCATAATCACCTACAAAGCCGTTACGGACAAAAAGACCCCCGTCAATTTTACCAACCATCCTTTCTTCTGCCTTCGCGGCGAGGGCTGCGGGAGCGTAGAGGAGTACGAAATGCAGATCAAAGCCTCCCATTACATCCCCATCGACTCGCTGAGCATCCCTACCGGCGAAATTGCCCCGGTAGAAGGGACTCCTTTCGATTTCCGGACGCCGCAGCTTATCGGGGCTCGTATCAACGAGGATAACCTGCAGCTGCGCAACGGCCATGGCTACGACCACAACTGGTGCATAGACAAGACTACGGACGGAGTGGAGAGTGTCTGCAAGGTCAAGGATCCCGTGAGCGGGCGCACGGTTGAGGTCCTTTCCGACCAGCCCGGCCTGCAGTTCTACAGCGGCAACTTCTTCCTCGGCAAGGAGAAGGGCTCCAACGGCAAGGTGCTGGAGTTCCGCAGCTCGCTTGCCCTCGAGACCCAGAAATACCCCGACTCAGTCAATCACGACAATTTCACCCCGGTCCTTCTGAATCCCGGCGAAACCTACACACATACTTGCATTTACCGCTTCGGAGTGGAATAGCGGCCTGCGGCGCTCTCAGCCTTCTATCGTAAGGGTGTCGTATGCGGGATGAACATGCGGCGGCAGCTGCTTTTCGAATTCGGCATGCGGCGGCAGCAGGTGAGACAGGTGCGTGATGTAGGAATCCTGCGCACCGACCCTTTCGAAGAATTCCAGGCATTCGTCGAGCGAGAAGTGCGAATGATGCTGCCCCGGCTTGACGCAGTTGAGCGTGACGGCCCGCAGCCCATGCAGCTTCTCGAACTCCTCATCCTCAATGAGGTTCATGTCGGTAAGGTATGCGATGTCGCCGAAGCGGTATCCCAGTACCGACAGTTTCTTTACCTTGTGGTGCCACCCCTGGATGGGAATGACTTCTACGCTGCTGCCTTCCTTTCCGGCGTTGCCCAGATGTCTGTAACCGAAACCTCTTTCCCATTGAAGAACTTCCTCGCCGGCGTTGGAATACACCTTGAAAGGCGCGGTGCCGTCTATCGTATGCATGTGCCATTCTGGAGCTCCGGGATATTTGGGTTCGGCAAAGGCGTATGCGTACATGTGCCGGAGCGATTCCTCAACGTAGCGTTCGCAGTATATGTTGACCGGATGGCTTTCGCAGAGGTTGAGCGCCCTGGTGTCGTCGAGCCCTCCTATGTGGTCCATATGGTTGTGGGTCAGGAGAATGGCGTCGAGATGAACGATGCCGGCGCGAAGGGCCTGAGCACGGAAATCGGGACCGCAGTCAACGAGTATCGTAAGCCCTCCGTATTCCACGAGAGCCGACGCCCGCAATCTTTTGTCGCGTGGGTCGGCGGACTTGCATACCGGGCAGTTGCATCCTACCATCGGAATCCCGGAAGATGTACCGGAACCGAGAAATGTCAATCGAGTTTTCATAAGGTTACGTCTGTTATCTGGCCGCATAGCCCGGGCTCGAAGGGCCTGCGCATGCGTATGTAATTGCCTGTATATCCTTCCATGAAGCCGTCGTGCTGAGTGGACTCCCAAAGCACCCTCTCCGGAATGCCGTGGTTGGCCTCCACGAACTCGTCGTGCAGCTGCCTGCATAGCTCTTCCAGAATCGCCACGCGCTCCTTCTTGACGGCTTCCGGTACCTGTCCTGGCATGCCCCAGGCCGGCGTGCCCGGACGGCGGGAGTAAGGGAAAACATGAATGAAAGCCGGACGCACGCGCTCCTGCAGGAAAGCCCTGGTGCGCTCGAACTGCTGCGGAGTTTCGCCGGGAAGCCCCACCATTACGTCTATCCCGAAGAAGACCAGCGGTTTGCCGGGCGCCTGCATTGCGTTGCGTATATAATCGATGCGCGAGGCGAACAGGGCGGTGTCGTAGCGTCTGCCCATGGCGGCAAGCTGCTCGTCGGTACCTGTCTGCAGCGGAATGTGGAAATGCGGCTGGAACTTGGTGCCGCCGGCAATCCAGTCCACGATCTCTTCGGTTATCAGATTGGGCTCGATGCTTGAAATGCGCAGCCGCTCAATGCCTTCCACTTCGTTCAGCGCCTTGAGCAGGTCGAGGAACGACTCTCCGGTGCTTCGTCCGAAGTCGCCGGTATTGACTCCCGTCAGGACGATTTCCTTCACTCCCTGCTGCGCTGCCTTACGGGCGTTTTCTACACATTGGGCGATTGGGACGTTCCTGCTGTGCCCGCGTGCGTAGGGTACAGTGCAGTAGGCGCAGAAGTTGTTGCATCCGTCCTGCACCTTGAGGAACGAGCGCGTCCTCTCTCCGCTGCTCCATGCTGCGAAGACGTCGCCGTCGGGATTCTCCTTCCTCTGCACATCGGGGTCGGGGCTGCTGTATTGACTGATGAGGCCAAGGGTTTCCGGTACGACCAGGGATTTCTCGCCGCAGCCGAAGACTCTGGCCACACCGGGTATTCCACGGTAGTCGCCGGGGCGTAGCTGGGCGCTGCATCCGGTAACGACTACAATGGCCGAAGGATTGACCCTCAGCACCTTGCGTACGATGTTGCGGGACTTCGCATCGGAGGTGGCGGTGACGGAACAGGTGTTTACGAGATATACGTCGGCACACTGGTTCCATGGGACAACCTGCAGCCCGGCCTCCACGAAGCCGCGTTCGTAGGTGCTGGTTTCCGCATAATTGAGCTTGCAGCCCAATGTCAGGAAAGCTATCGTCTTACCGTTACCCTTGCCCATTCACATTCACCTCCTACCGGCGGATTCTTTTTGCTGACGCTCACCTGCAGGCCGCTGACCTGCGGGAACGCTTCCGAGATGCCGTCGGCGATGCGGCCGGCGACGTGTTCCAGAAGATTGGAGGGGACCGCCATACAACCCTCCACTATGCTGTAAACTACGCTGTAATCGACTGTGTCGTGCAGATCGTCGGAACGCTCGGCAGCGGCTGTGTCGGCGTCGAAGCTCACGTCCACAATGAATTCTCCTCCCAAGATGCGCTCGCTTTCCAGGCAGCCGTGGCGGGAGCGGAAATGCATGCCCAGGAGTTCTATCTTGCTTGTCATTCTATTTCTATAACTTTCATGTTCTTCTTGCGGCCTATCTCCGCCATCGCTTCCTGCATCTTGCGGTCGCGCGATTTGAAGAATCCTTTCAGGAATTCCAGGGTATGGTTGTATTCCTTCTGGTACGAGAAACCCATACCGTTGCGTTGCGAGAAGTCGAGGCTGCTGGTGTACTCGTCGGCCGAATGGCTGAACAGCTTGAAGCGCAGTTCGCCGCTGTTGTCGAGCTTGAGCTCGAGGTCCAGGTCGCCCACTATGTCGCCGTATGCACTCTTGGACGTCACGTTCCTGCGGTTGCCCACCGAGCCGCCGACGATAAGTCGGTTGTTGAACAGCTGCGTGGATATGGCGACGTCGAAGATGTCGGTGCCTATGTTGTCCTGCTGGTACCCGAAGCCGAAGTCGAGCGGTATGTCAAGTTTCTGCAGAATATTGTTGAGCTGGCCGGCTACTATCTCTCCCACGTTGGAGTAAATCATGTTGCTGCCGTTCACGATTCCGGAGTTCTCTTCGGGAATGAAGGTGCCGAGCAGCAGCAGGGCGACGAACTGTTTCTGGATCTTGTCGGTTGTGTTGAGCGCCGCATCGACTGCCATCTTGGTGGACGGGTCGAGGTCGGGCACGTCTATGGCAAAGGCCACTTCGGGACTGCGCAGCTTGCCGCTGATGCCGAGTCCGCATTCCACCACGCGGCGGCTGGCTACGGAAGCGGTGTCGGCAACGAGCGCGCTCAAGGTGGTCTTTACGTTATGAACGGCATGGATGTCGAGGCTGCTCTCCATTACGTCGCCGTTGAACTTGATGGAGCTGCCTTCCTTTATGTCGAATTCCTTGCTGACTATTCCGGGAATGTTGAAAAGGTACTTTCCCTTGTCTATGTTGTAGTCGCCCTTGAGCTGGAGCTTGGAGCGTGCGGTGTTGAGGTCGAGGACGACGTCCGCGGAACCGCCTGCGGTAAGCACGTGTCCGGATTCCTTGTCTATCTCTACGTTTGCGAGTATGTCGGGGGATATCCTTGCCCTTGCGTGGACGGTCACACCTCCGGAGGGCCGTGCGGGCTCCTCCTGCTCGGCCCGGGGACTGTCTTCGCCTTCCTGCCGGGGCGTCTTGAACGTGAGCAGGTTGCCGGTGGAGGCTGCGGAAGAAGAGGAGAGCGGTACGTTGACCGTTCCGGCTCCGGCGCTGGATACGTCGGCGTCTATTCCGAGCGCGCTGAAAGGCCCGCGTACACGGCCCGTTCCGCTTACCGCGAGGTCTCCGTAAATCATGATGGGGCTGTTGGAATTGCGTATGTCGATGGCTTTCAGCCTGTTCATGTCGAGCTCGGCGTCCAGGCGGGGGGCGGTCAACTTGCGCATGTCGAGACTGCCCTTGAGAACACCCATTCCGCCGTATTCGTCCTTGACTCCTATATTGTTGAAAAGCAGCTTGTTGTCGTGTATTCCAACGGTGCCGTCGAGAATGTAGGTAACCTTTGTGTAATAGACTTTTCCCCGTACTCCTTCAAGCCTCAGACCGTCGCTTGATATGTTGATTTTGTCGGGGGTGCCGGAAGCCTCCAGGTTGCCGTGCAGGTAACCGCCGAAGTCGGAGAGAATGCTCTTTATGAACGGAGAGGCTATGGCGACGCCGAGGCTGTCCAGGGCTGCGGATGCCGCAAACTTCTTGCTCTTTGTGTTGTAATTCCCCTCCAGGCTCAGGGCGCCGCGGCCGTCAACGTAATTGTCGAGACCGAAGGAGATGGTGCGGGTATTGTCGTCCCAGTCGCTGTCGAGCCGGAAATCGCCGGCGGGGATGCCGTCCAGCGTAAGGCTGCCCAGGTCGAGCCCCGCGAAGAGTCCGAGCTTGTCGGAGGTGGGGGAAAGGAGGGTCACGTCGCCGTCCAGAAGACCCTGCAGCTTGGGAATGGAACCGCCTGTAAACTGGTTGATTACGTCAAGTTCCAGCTCCCGTATGCTTACGGACAGGGTGTCGGTGTCGCGTTTGCTCACACCGCCGTCGATAGAGATGCTCTGTCCTCCGCAGGCAATCTGCAGCCCCTGTGCGGCAAGTCCGGCAGAGTTCAGCCTGAGCGTTGACTCTCCGACTTCCCAGGTGTCGCCCTTTATGCTTATCTGCGAAGGCCTTGTGAATACGTCTATCATGAGCGAGTCGGCACTGTCGCGTCCGAATGCTGCATCTACGTACAATTCGCTGCCGCCGTCGAGCAGGCCCGACTTGTCGTAGGTCAGGGAAGTCGTAAGTGTGTCGCGGTTGGCCTCTGCTACGAACGCTGCCTTGTGGAAGGGGAGGTCGCCTATGCTCAGGCGGTCGGCCGATGCGGTGCAGCCGAGCCTGTTGCCGAGATTGTCCAGCGAAATGTCGAAGTGTTCTGCCTGTATGTTGTTGTAACTCAGACCGGGAGAGGTTATGTATCCCATCAGGCGGCCGTTGCTGTCGAGGTCGGCGTTGATGGTGGTGCCCTGCGAGATGCTGGCTCCCGGGAGGATGAAGGCCAGGAGTCCGCTGACGTCGTGGAATACTGCGTTGAGGGACCCGTCAACGGTGGACTGGGAGTCGGAGGCCGCATCTTTTTCGGGTACGAAGTATGCCGGCAGGTGCCGTTGGAGCGATACCCGCTTGATGTCGTTGATCAGGGAGGAGAAGTCGGCGGTGCCGTTGTATTTTGCGTCCAGGGCCTGCGAGGAGAGGATCAGCGTCATACGCTTGTCGTTGAGTCTGGCAAGCGCCTCTACGTCGCCGATGTTGTAGGTGTCGCTGTTCCTGGTGAGCGTGAGGTCGGAGATAAGGATCTGCGCAGGTTCTTCCGCCTGCAGCCCCTGTTCGGCGGAAATGATGCACGATACCGCCGACTTGCCGCCGCGCTTGTCGAGGTTGAGGGTGGCGAGGTCGAGATCGTTGATTTCGGCCTCGATGCGTCCGGTCATGTTCTTCCAATCGACGCTTCCCGATATGTTTGCCATGGCGTTGGGGTCGGAGGAATCGAACTTGAACTGCAGGGACGACCCCGACATTCTGCCCGAAAGGGCCACGTCGTTGTATTCGTATCCCAGCGCCGTCAGGCTCTTGATGTCGAGACTATGCAGGTTGATCTGGAGTGGATCGCCCAGACGCCCTTCTGCGGCTGCCTTGAAGGTTCCGGGCCCGAGAGCGTCGGAGCACAGAAGCTTGCCGAGGTCGAAGCTGTGGCCTGCGATATTGGCCTGGAAGGTGATGGGCTTGCCGCTTACGGTGATGTTGCGGGTGCCTCCGTCTATCGTCATGCCTCCGATGGGGGAGCTCAGGTGAATGGAAGCCGTCAAATCGCTCAGCAGTCCCTTTGCATGCCCGTTCGCGGTGAAGACCGTACCCGGAGCGAATTTGGATATGTCCGCGCTCGCACCCAGGTCGGCAAGTACCTTCTCCAGCCCGCCGGAGCTGAAGCGGACGCCGGTCAGGTCGGCGTCGATGAACATGTTGCTTGCCTTGGGAATGCCTGATACCGTGCAGCTTACGGTTCCGCTTACATCGCACTCAGTGCCCTTGAAGATGAGGTCGGAGACCCTGAAGTTGCTGACCGGACCCTTGAAGCGTGCCGATTCTATTTCGGCCTGAAGGGGACAGTCGTGGAACACCGAACCGCTGTAGGCGCTGATGGAACCGAATACCAGATGGCTCCTGCCAATGTTGAGGTCGAGTTCTACGTCCCGCAGGAAGTTGGACCAGGCGCTTGGGTTGTCGTAGTAATTGAAATCGGCCGTCGGCATGAATATGCGGCTGCCGGTCCCGTCTTCGTACAGCAGGTTTGTGATGTTGGTGCGCCCCGCTCCCACGGCGCAGCTGCCATGCAGGTTGGTGATTCTGTAGCCGCATCTGTTCTCGCGGGCCGAAAGCTTGTCAACCACGGCGAACACGCGTTTGCCCCGGAATGATATGTCGTGGGCCTTGAGGTCGAAACTGAGGTCGAGGTTGCCGAAGTCGATGCCGTACTGGGGCACGTAGCTGAAAGGCCAGAAATTGACCATTCGGAAGCGGGCGCCTCGGACATTGAGCTTGTGTACGGAGAAGAGGGTATCAGCCGGCATGGGGGAGTCGCTGTCGGAGCCTCCCATCCTGAAAACTCTTGTCAGGTTGATGGAATAAGTGCTGTCCGGCTCTATTCCAAGCTGGAAAAGGACGTCTTCCATATCGACCCGGCCTATGTGGATGCCGCCTTTCCGCAGCAGGCTGAGAGGCGAAATGGTGGCGGAGAGCTTGCCTACGTGTGCAAGCGTGTCGAGGGTGCCGCAACCGCGTCCGTATCGGTCGGGACAGGGGTTGTCGTCGATGATGGTTACGTCGCGCAGCGTCACGGCATTGAACGGATGAAGCTTGATGGAACCTATCTCAAGGCGCCCGTCTATCGCTCCTGCAAGCTTCTGCACGGCATAGCGCGCAAGGGACGTCTGCACTTTCGGGAACTGCAGGAGAAGCAGCCCGAAGAGCAGAAGTATTATGAAGAGCCCTATGACGCGGGCCGCTATGTATCTTGCTTTTCCGATATTCAAAAACGCGTTTAACCTACAAATTTAATAATTATTTACTAAATTTGCGGTTGCCCCAAGGGTATTTTGTATGGCAGACATTATTCTCGGCATAGAATCATCCTGCGACGACACTTCTGCCGCAGTCATCAAGGACGGCTGGCTGCTGTCCAACGTAATAGCATCACAGGACGTGCACAAGGCATACGGCGGCGTAGTCCCCGAACTTGCCTCCCGCGCCCACGAACTCAATATCGTTCCCGTAGTCAGCGAAGCCCTGTCCAGGGCCGGCGTGACCCCTGACTCCCTCACGGCCATAGCGTTCACCCGCGGGCCCGGACTGCTCGGGTCGCTGCTGGTCGGTACGTCTTTCGCCAAGGCCATGGGCCTTTCGCTCGGCATCCCCATCGTCATGGTCAACCATCTTCAGGGACACATCCTCGCAGACTTCATAAAGGAACCCGGCGTAGAGGTGCGGCAGCCCAGCTTCCCATACCTGTGCCTGCTGGTAAGCGGGGGTAACTCTCAGATAGTCAGGGTTGACAGCCCTTTGGAATATACCATCCTGGGCCAGACCATCGACGACGCCGTCGGCGAAGCGTTCGATAAGTGCTCCAAGATGATGGGACTGGGTTATCCCGGAGGGCCTGTGATAGACAGGCTCGCAAAGCAGGGCGACCCCCTTCGCTTCAAGTTCGCGAAACCCCGCATACCCGGTCTTGACTATTCATTCAGCGGCATCAAGACCTCATTGCTGTACTTTGTGCGCGACCGCATGGCGGAAGACCCGTCCTTCATGGAGAACAATAAGGAAGACATCTGCGCATCCTTCCAGAAGACCCTCATCGACATACTTATGGACAAGCTCGTCAAGGCCGCCCGCCAGACGGGAATCAAAGACATCACCATAGGCGGCGGTGTGAGCGCCAACAGCGGTCTTCGCGAGCGCATGACACAGGAAGGACTCAAGCGCGGGTGGAACGTATTCCTGCCTCCCTTCAAGTTTACCACCGACAATGCAGCCATGATAGCAATTGCCGGGTATTACCGCTTCCTGGCCGGGGAGAGTGCTCCGCTGAGCGTCGCCCCGGTATCCAGACTTGCTGATTTTTAACAGGTTAGTTAGTCTATGAGTAGTTTCACCGAAAAGTACGTAGCTTCGTTTATCGCGCAGCTGCAGTCCCGCAATCCTGGCGAATCCGAGTTCCACCAGGCGGTCAGCGAGGTCCTCACCAGCGTGGCGCCTACCCTGGAGGATTATCCTTACCTCCTCGACGACAAGATGGACCAGGGACTGGTTTAGAAACAGTATGGAAGAGAACAGAACACTGATGGCCAAGCGGATACGGAGTATCCTGCTGGTAGAGGATTCCATCAAGTATTATTCTACATACCTTCCCGCCCTGTACAACATGGTGCTCCAGCAGAATACCAAGTCGATACGGGACGCCCTCAACGAGCAGCAGCCGATTTCTATATGCATCGACGGCAAGACTGGCCGCGCTTACATGAAAGCATAAAAAAACCCGCTGACAATCAGCGGGTTTTTTGTGGTGCTGGCGGGAGTTGAACCAGCGACACATGGATTTTCAGTCCATTGCTCTACCACCTGAGCTACAGCACCATTTCCCTTGCGGGATTGCAAAGGTAGAAATATTTTGAGACTTTGCAAACTTTTCTGAGGGATTTTTGTATTTTTGTCTTCCATGGAGGGCTGCTGCTACATAGAGGTCATCGTCCCTTTGCGTCTTTCCTGGACGCCTTGCTACCGTAGCGGTGTGCCTTTGACTGCGGGACAGAGGGTCTCGGTCCCTCTTGCCGGACGGCGTTACATAGGCGTCGTGAGCAAAACGGACGTCACTCCCGACATAGACCCTTCGCGCATCCAGAACATAATAAAGGTAAACGACGAGCTTCCGGCTGTAAGCGGCGAGGAACTGCGTTTCTGGGAGTTCCTGTCGTCATATTACCTGTGTTCCATAGGAGAGGTTTACAAGGCCGCATATCCCTCGGGCAAAATCAGAAGCGAACAGACGGCGGCAGATATCCTCGACCGCCTTCGCAGCAGACTGGCAATCAGGGAGGAAGCCCTTACCAGGAAGCACCGCGACAATGTGCGGCAGCGCCTGGAAGCCGAGAGGGACGGCATCGCGGCCCGGATCCAAGCCCTCACGCGCGCCGACGCCACAGACGCACCCGGTAAAGATGCCCCCGGCAAGCCCCTTCTGCTTGTCGGAGCCGGCAGGAAGGAAAGATACATGAGCGAATGTCGCAGCTGCCTCGAAAAGGGGCTCAACGTGCTGGTCCTCATACCGGAAATTGCTGCCGGCGAGCAGCTCTGCGCCGCTTTCGAGGAGGAGTTCCCAGGGGTCGCGCACAACGTCAGTTCGCATATTACAGATTCCCGCCGCCGCAGGGTGGCGGAAGACATACGGCGCTTCGGAGGCCAGATAGTCGTAGGGACGCGAAGCTCCCTTTTCCTGCCGTTCAGCAGGCTGGGGCTCGTAATCGTAGAGCAGGAGCAGGACGTGTATTTCAAGCAGACCGAGCCCGCGCCCCGTTATCAGGCCCGCGACGCCGCCGTCATGCTTGCACGCATTCACGGGGCCAGGGTGCTTCTCGGCACGCCGTCTCCCTCGTTGGAATCGTATTACAACGTGCTGTGCGGCAAATACAACAGGGAAGATGTCGGCGCGCCGCTGCCCGCGCCTCTTATAATCGACGTGAGCGACGAACGCCGCAAGAACGGCATGATAGGGAGGATTTCGCGCAAGCTCTGCGAGGCTGTGCGCTGCACCGACGGCCCTGTGGCGCTTGTCCGAGGATGGGAAAAACCCGAGGAACTGGCAGAGGACGTACGCAGGGCCCTTCCCGGCCGCAGCGTGGATATCATGACCCTTCAGCAGGCACGCCTCGGCAATCTCTCGGACTATGCCCTGGTTGCCGTAGTACAGGCGGATGCACTCACGTCGGCCGACGATTTCCGCTCCGACGAGCATGCCCTTCAGGCCATCGCCCAGCTGCGTGAAACCTGCACCGGCAGCTTTGTAGTGCAGACCGCAAAATCGGACCATCCGGTATTCGGCAATCCGTCCGATGTGTACCGCAGGCTTCTCGAAGAAAGACGCCTGTTCGGCCTGCCGCCTTTCACACGGCTTGTCGATACGGTCTGCGGCAGCGCCCGCGAGCGGATCACCCTTGCCGCAGACGGCACTCTGTCCGAACGGAAACAAGAAATCCTGGAGCGCGCCCTTCAGCGGGAAAAATCATCCCGCGGACGCCTTCGAACAACAATAGACGTAGATCCATTATGAGACTCATTATCATCGGCGCCGGTCCCGGCGGTTACGAAACGGCAGCGGCTGCTGCGGCAAAAGGGATAGAAACCGTACTCATCAGCGATTCTCCGCTTGGAGGCACCTGCCTCAACGAGGGCTGCATTCCCACAAAGACCCTCTGCGCCATGGACGCTCCCGACCAGGAGCGCAAAAACGCTGTTATAAGCCAGCTGCAGGCAGGAATCGCCCAGTTGCTCAAAAATCCCCTCATAAGCGTCGTGCAGGGAAGGGCAAAGCTTCTGAAAGATCGCTACGTCGAGGTGGACGGCGCTGTATATCAAGGAGATGCCGTAATCATAGCCACCGGCTCCGTAAGCGCTGTGCTCCCCATTCCCGGAGCGGACCTGGCAGTCGATTCGGCTGCGATGCTTGGCTCCGACAGCGTGCCGGCGCGCCTTTGCGTCATAGGCGGCGGAGTCATCGGACTCGAATTTGCATCCATCTACCGCAAGTTCGGCTCCGAGGTCACCGTACTCGAATTCTGCCCCGGCATCCTTCCGCGTTTCGACGTAGATCTGTCCAAGAGACTTAAAGCTTCGCTGTCCAAACGAGGCATCAAGACCGAAACCTCCGCAAGGGTGACCGCAATCGAGCGTGCCGACGACGGATTTACCGTCCGTTGGTCCAAAGCCGACAAGGAATTCTGCACCGGCGCTGACTGCGTACTGATGGCTGTGGGCCGCAGGCCGAATCTTTCCAGCCTCGACCTGGAGTCTGCCGGCATCGCATTTACGCCCAAGGGGATAACGGTCGATGAGAACATGCAGACGAATATACCCGGAGTTTACGCAATAGGCGACGTGACCGGAGGAATGATGCTCGCGCACGTGGCGGTCGCCCAAGGCCGCACAGCCCTTGCGCACATCTGCGGGCAGAAGAGCGGAACCGACCTCTCGCTGGTCCCGGCCGCGGTATTCACCGTACCCGAGCTGGCCACCGTAGGCCTTACCGAAGAGCAGTGCGAAGGCCGCGGCATCAAGGTCGGCAAAGCAAACTACAGGGCCAACGGCAAGGCCGTAGCCAGCGGAGAGGCGGACGGCTACTGCAAGGTGATCGCCGATGCCGATACCGGCAAGATCCTGGGAGCCCACATCCTGGGAGCCCACGCCTCCGACCTCATCCACGAGGCGGCAGTGCTCATAGCCCTCGGCGCCACGGCATCGCAGGCCGCATCCATAATCCACGCCCATCCGACCCTCAGCGAAATCCTCCGGGACGCCATCGCCGCCGCACAGTAAGCCGCTTGCAGATGGTTTTCAGCAGGATACGTTGCGTTTTTGTCTCGTTTAAGTCGTAAACATAAAACGTGGCGATTATAATAGTTGCTGCTGTTTTCTGACCGTCTGCGCCCACGCAGCCGTGAGTGGGAGGGGCCCGCAAACGGAGTGCAGCGGGAGGGATAGGCCGCTTGCGGCCGTAGTCAGAAAACAGCAGCAACTTTTATTTCCAAAGGTTTCGGATAATTTACAATTCTTTTCGATTTTAAGGCAAGATTGTTATTTTTGTAGTATGAAACATTTCACTTTGCCTGAGGAGGGCGGCCTCATCGCCCGCAATCTACCCGACGACATCCTTCACGGGTACGACAAGATTTACACGGAAGTGCATCCCGACTCCACCATCGCCAGCCGCAAGATAGCCGACCAGGTCGCCGATGCAGTAACTCTTTTCTCCAAAGAGCATCCCGGAACCCTTTTCCGACTGGGCCTCACCACAGGAGAGTCTCCGGCATCGCTCTACAAGGTACTCACCCGATATTACAAAGAGGGCCGCATTTCGTTCAAGAACGTAGCGGTTTATTCCATAGACGAATACTACCCCTCATCGCCCAACGAGATGCAGAGCCGCAACCACCGCCTGCATCAGGAACTCCTCGGCAATGTGGACATCCTCCCCGAAAACATACACGTCCCCGACGGCCGCATCCCTCACGAAGCTATCAGCTCATATTGCGCAGACTTCGACGAAGCGGCACGCGGGCTCGACATGCTCATAATGGGAATAGGCGAGCAGGGTCAGGTCGGATTCAACGAGGCCGGCTCTTCCGAGAATTCCCGCACCCGTACGGTACTGCTCAGCTATCAGAGCCGCAAGCGTCAGGCAGGCAACTTCAACGGCGACCTCGCAGTCACGCCCAAGCAGGCCATCACCATGGGTATCGGTACCATGATGAGTGCGAAGAAGGTCATACTCATGGCATGGGGCGAAGACAAGGTGGCTGCTGTGGCCCGTGTAGCAGAAGGCGAAATCGGCTCCGACTGCCCGGCATCCTTCTTCCAGAACCATCACGACGTGCGCCTGTACGTCGATGAGGTCTCCGGCAGCCAGCTGACGCGCGTAGTCGCACCTTGGCTCATCGGTCCCTGCGAGTGGACGCCCAAGTTCCGCCGCAAGGCAGTCGTATGGCTCTGCCAGAAAGTCGGCAAGCCCATCCTCAAGCTCACCCACGCCGATTACCTCCAGAACTCCCTCGAGGAGCTTATCGAGAACGTAGGATCGGTCAACAAGGTCAACATAGACGTATTCAACGACCTCCAGCATACAATCTCCGGATGGCCCGGCGGCAAGCCCGGCGTGGACGACAGCACCCGCCCGGTCTCTTCCAAGCCTTTCCCCAAGCGCGTGCTGGTGTTCTCCCCGCACCCCGACGACGACGTGATCTCCATGGGCGGTACGCTCATACGCCTCCAGCACCAGGGACACGACGTGCATGTCGCATACCAGACATCAGGCAACGTCGCGGTGCACGATTCCGTCGTGATGCAGCACATCGACGCCGCCGCCCAGCTGGGTTACGGCGACCGTACCGCCGAGGTACAGGCCCTCGTGGACTCCAAGGTCCCCGGAGAGCCCGAGCCTCGCGAACTGCTCAACATCAAGGCTGCGATACGCCGCAGCGAGGCCCGTGGCGCCTGCCATTCATTCGGAATGAAAGACGACCACATCCACTTCCTCAATCTCCCGTTCTATGAGAGCGGCGGCATTCGCAAGCTGCCCTGCACCCAGGCCGACGTCGATATCATCAAGAATCTCATGAATGAGGTCCGCCCGCACCAGATCTACATGGCCGGCGACCTTGCAGACCCCCACGGAACGCACCGCGTCTGTACCGAGGCGGCGCTCGAGGCCTTCTACGAACTCGAAGAAGAAGGTGCCGAATGGATCAAGGACTGCCACATCTGGATGTACCGCGGAGCATGGATGGAGTGGGAACTCTCCAGGGTTGACATGGCCGTCCCCCTGAGCCCCGACGAGGTGGTCGAGAAGCGCCATGCCATCTACCGCCATCTTTCCCAGAAAGACATCGTCCCGTTCCCCGGCGAAGATCCCAGAGAGTTCTGGCAGAGGGCCGAAGACCGCACACACGCGACGGCAAAGGCCTACGACGAGCTTGGAATGGCTGAATATCAGGCAATAGAAGTTTTCCTTAAATTACGTTAGTTAGTATGAAAGTCATCATTAGAGACAAAGCCGAAGACGCATCCCTGTGGGTTGCGCACCGCATCGCAGACGCCATTAAGGCAAAAGCAGCCATTACGGACAAGCCTTTTGTCCTCGGCCTTTGTACCGGTTCCACTCCCATCCGCACCTATGCCGAACTCGGCCGTATGGTACGCGACGGCGAGCTGAGCTTCAAGAATGTCATCTCGTTCAACATGGACGAGTACGTAGGCCTGCCGGTAGAGCACCCCGAAAGCTATCACAGCTTCATGCACCGTCAGCTCTTCGACCTTATCGACGAGCCTGCCCAGAATATCCACATCCTCGACGGCAACGCTCCCGACCTCGACGCCGAATGTGCGGCCTTCGAGAAAGCGATAGTAGAGTCAGGAGGCATCGACCTCTTCTTCGGCGGTATCGGCGAAGACGGACACATAGCCTTCAACGAGCCTTTCTCCTCCCTGCAGAGCCGTACCCGCGTAGTCTCCCTCACGGAAGATACCATCAGGGTCAACTCGCGCTTCTTCAATGACGACCCCAACCTGGTGCCCCGTCAGGCCCTCTCCGTAGGAGTTGCTACGGTGCTCGATTCCAAAGAGGTGGTCATCCTCGCCCTCGGTCCCAAGAAGGCCAGGGCCGTCGCCGCTGCAATCGAAGGACCTATGACACATTTCAACACCGTATCGTCCCTGCAGAACCATCCCGACGGCATCCTCGTCCTCGACGATCCCGCCGCCACCGAACTCCGCGTCAGCAGCTACCGTTACTTCCGCGAAGTTTATAAATAGCAATAGGGAACGGTTTAAAAAATAAATTGCTTCAGTTTTCAGACTACGGCCGCAAACTGAAGCAATTTATTTTTTAATCGTTACGAGATATCCTTTTCTTTTTACCGAATTTGCCTTTCCGGGAAAGCCAGAATTGGGAAATGCGGTTTTTTTGTCGTATCTTCGCGGCCCAATTCAGACCGATGAAAATTCTATTTGTCGTAAATAACTACTACGCGACCGGAAACGGCCTTTCGGCATCGGCGCGTCGTACAGTGCAGGCGCTCAAGGACGCAGGGCAGGACGTACGTGTACTTTCCGGCCCCAACCAGGCTGCTGCCACGCCACAGCCGGAGTTCCTGCTGCCCAAATATAATTTCCCTGTATTTCAGCCGATTATCTCCGCCCACGGCTATCAGTTCGCAGCCGGCGACATGAAGACCATCGAAGAGGCGATACGCTGGGCGGACGTAGTCCATCTGGAAGAGCCCTTCGTGCTTGATATCAGAGCTGTAAAGGTCGCAAAAAAACTTCACAAGCCCCTTACCGGCACATATCACCTTCACCCCGAAAACATCTTCTACTCCGTCGGACTGGGCTGGTGGAAAGGCATAAACCGGATGTTGCTCAGGGCATGGCGCGACCTGGTCTTCAACCACTGCTCCTACCTGCAGTGCCCCACTAAGAACGTCTATGAAAGGCTGATACGTTATAACTTTACCCCTAATCTGCGGACTTTCTCCAACGGCCTGGTGCCAGACCCGTGCATACGCCCCGCGGAACCTCCGGCAGACTACTTCGACGAAAACCGCCCGCTCAAGGTCCTGTATATAGGACGCCTGTCGGTCGAAAAAGACCAGCCGACGCTGCTGCGCGCCATGTCCCATACCAAGTTCGCCGACCGCATACAACTGCATTTCGCCGGGCAGGGCCCACGCGCCAAGGCATATAAGCGCCGTGCCGAAAAGCTCTACCGCGACGGCATACTCAAGTACCCGCCCGTCTTTACCTTCAACAGCCGTGACGAGCTGCGCACCCTTGCAGCACAGGCCGACCTCTGCATCCACTGTGCAACCGTCGAGGTAGAAGGCCTCTCGATTATGGAGGCTATCCAGCAGGGAGCCGTTCCGGTGATTGCAGAAGGCTGGCACACAGGCGCTTCGCAGTTTGCCCTCGACTCCCGCAGCATCTTCCCTGAGAAGGACGACAAGGCACTTGCCGAGAAGATTGACTGGTGGCTGGCCCATCCCTCAGAACGCTGGGAGGCCGGCAAGCTCTACTCTGCCTCCATGCAGCAGTACGACATAGCAAAATCGGCACAGGAATTGATTTCCATGTTCCGCGAAGCAATGCAGGCTAACCAATGATAAAAAAAGCGACTCTACTCTTTGCCGCTCTTCTGCTTTGCGTAGCGGCAGGGGCCCAGCAGATATACAACATGAGCTTCGACCACTGGTCGAAAAAAGGTGTCACCTGGTATCCTTATCCGGAAGGCGCGAGCGGCTCCAGAAAAGCCTGGGATTCTGCGAATCCGGGAATCAAGCCCCTCGGAACCAACGTGGCTATGCCTGAGTACAAACACGTTGCCGTATCGGGTCCCGGCAAGGCGGCGGCCAAAATCGTGAGCAAGAAAGTCCTGTGGGCCTTCCTGACCGGCAATCTTTACACCGGAGAATTCGTCCGCGTAGTCAAGCTTTCAGGCGCGGAAATGTACGACGGAGTGCCTTTCAGCGGCCGTCCAAGGAGCATGTCGGGTTACTGCCATTACATTCCCGGCGTCATCGATTACGCCAAGGCCCCCTATCTTTCGAAGAAAGGGAAGAAGGACGAAGGCCAGATTGAAGTGGCGCTCTACGGATGGAAAGAACGCAAGCATTTCATATCCAATGATGGCCCGAGCACGCCAGCTTCGGAAGATCCTGCGCTGATCGGTCGGGCCGTCATAGTCTTTTCGGAAGATACCGGAGATTACGTTCCCTTTGAGATAAAGCTGGATTACGTCAGCGAGGCCACACCGGCTTTTGCATTCATATCCGTCCTTTCCAGCCGCTTCGGAGAATTCTTCACCGGCAGCAGTTCGTCCGTGATGTACGTGGACGAACTGCGTTTCAATTACTGATTGAGGGCGTCGGCGCTCTTGATGAACGTGCCGAGTTCTTCTTCGCTCACGTGATAGTTCTGCATCTCCCCTGAGAAGAAGCTGTCGTAAGCGCTCATATCCACGAATCCGTGTCCGGAGAGGTTGAAGAGTATGGTCTTCGCTTCGCCGGTCTCCTTGCATTTGAGAGCCTCGCGTATGGTGGCGGCGATGGCGTGGCAGGACTCGGGAGCGGGGATGATTCCTTCGGTCTGGGCAAAGAGCACGCCGGACTTGAAGGACTCAAGCTGCTCGATGTCAACGGCTTCCATGTATCCGTCCTTCATCAGCTGGGAGAGGATGACTCCGGCGCCGTGGTAGCGCAGACCGCCGGCGTGTATGGATGCAGGCTTGAATGTATGTCCGAGGGTGTACATCGGAAGCAGGGGAGTCATGCCGGCCTCGTCGCCGAAGTCGTACTCGAATTTACCCTTGGTGAGTTTGGGGCAGGAGAAAGGCTCTGCGGCGATGAAACGGGTCTTCTTGCCTTCGAGAATGTTGTGGCGCATGAACGGGAACGCGATGCCGGAGAAGTTGGAACCGCCGCCGAAGCAGGCAATAACGATGTCGGGGTATTCACCTGCGAGCTCCATCTGCTTTTCTGCTTCGAGTCCGATGACGGTCTGGTGCAGGCAGACGTGGTTGAGCACGGAGCCGAGGGCATATTTGCAGTTGGGAGTGGATAAGGCAAGCTCGATTGCCTCGGAGATTGCGCAGCCCAGTGAGCCGCGGTCGTTGGGATTGCGGGTAAGGATGTCCTTTCCGGCGCGCGTTGACATGGAAGGGGAAGGAGTGATTGCAGCTCCGAAGGTCTGCATGATGCTGCGGCGGTAAGGCTTCTGCTCGTAGCTCACCTTAACCATATAGACGGCGCAGTCGATGCCGAATTTCTTGGTGGCATAGCTGAGGGCGCCTCCCCACTGGCCGGCTCCGGTCTCGGTGGTGAGGTTGGTTACGCCCTGCTCCTTGGCGTAGTATGCCTGGGCGATGGCCGAATTGAGCTTGTGGCTGCCGGCGGGGCTTACGCTCTCATTCTTGAAGTAGATGTGGGCAGGAGTGCCGAGTGCTTTCTCCAGCTCGTAGGCGCGTACGAGAGGGGTGCAGCGGTAGGCGGCGTACTGCTCGCGCACCTCTTCCGGTATAGGGATCCATACATCCGTCTGGTTGAGTTCCTGGTCGGCGCATGCCTTGCAGAAGATGGGGTACAGGTCTTCCGGCTTCAGAGCCTCGCGGGTGGCGGGGTTCAGGAAGGGCATGGGCTTGTTGGGCATGACAGCCTGGATGTTGAAAAAATGGGTAGGAATCTCGGATTCCGGAAGGATGAATTTTTTCGGTTTCATAATAATGAATATTAAGTGTTTGAATATGCAAAAAAAGGCTGCCCGAAATCCGGACAGCCCTATGTGTCTTTGCCGGTCAAGTAGTGACCGGACAGATGAAAAACGACTCATGACCTGACCGGATTATCGGACAGGCGCCACCAGAAGAATATTGACTTTGAGCCTTTCATCGACTACAAATATATTAATTTTCTTTATATTTGTACTCATCAGCTAAATAATTTTGCATAATTATGTCAGTAACACGCAAAATCTGGGGCAAAACCCCTGATGGACAGCCTATTTATCGCTATACCATCACCAACGAGAGCGGTGCTTCCGTGGTTCTATCCAACTTTGGGGCAGCTATCGTAAGCGTCAATGTACCAGACCGCAGCGGCGTCCTCGGCGACGTAGTCCTGGGTTATGGCAAGGCCGAGTACTACGACCACGACGGCCCGTGCTTCGGCAAGTGCCCCGGACGTTTTGCCAACCGTATTGCAAAGGGACATCTTGAGCTGGACGGCAAGCAGTACAAGCTTCCCATAAACAACGGTCCCAACCACCTGCACGGCGGTCCCGACGGATTCCAGAACCGTGTCTGGCAGTCTCGCAAGAAAGGCGGTGCGGTGGAATTCAAATATGTGGCAGCCGACGGCGAGATGGGTTACCCTGGCCGTCTGACGGTAGTTGCCCACTACGAATGGAGCGAGGACAACGTGCTCACACTCACTTTCTCGGCCCGCACCGACGCTCCCACCGTTCTTAACCTTACCAATCACGCCTATTTCAATCTCGACTGCAGGGGCTCCGTCCTCAGGCATACCCTTCAGCTCAATGCATCCGAATACCTTCCTACAGACGAAACCCTCATTCCGCTCGGAGAGTCCGAGAGTGTGGCAGGCACGCCCATGGACTTCCTCAATCCCAAGCGCCTGGGACGCGACATCCGCAAGGATTTCCCCGCCCTTAAGTTCGGCAAGGGTTACGATGCATGCTGGCTGATAGATGGATACACCCCCGGTCAGCTTCAGACCGCGGCCGTTCTCAAGGCGGCCCGCAGCGGCCGTACCCTTACAGTCACGACCACCCAGCCCGGCGTGCAGATTTACACCGGCAACTGGCTCAGCGGCTGTCCCAAAGGCAAAAAGGGGCGCATCTATCACGATTACGACGGTGTGGCCATAGAGTGCCAGCATTTCCCCGACAGCCCCAACCATCCGGAGTATCCCCCCGTGGTGCTTCGTCCCCACAAGACTTTCCACGAGGCCATAGTATTCGATTTCGGTATTGAATAGTAAGCTGATATGTTCTCGTTCTTTATCTGTATAGTACTCCTTATCGTCGGGTACTTCGTATATGGCCGTATAGTCGAAAAGGTCTTCGGCCCCGACCCCGCCAGAGTGACCCCCGCCGTGGCAATGGCGGACGGCGTAGATTACGTTCCCATGCCTGCCTGGAAGGTTTTCATGATCCAGTTCCTCAACATCGCCGGGACGGGCCCTATCTTCGGAGCCATCATGGGAGCCAAGTTCGGCCCTTCTTGCTATCTGTGGATAGTGCTCGGCAGCATCTTTGCCGGCGGCGTCCACGACTACTTCTCGGGCATGCTGAGCATGCGGCAGAACGGAGCCACCCTCCCCGAGATGATAGGACGCGAGCTGCGCTGGGGAAGCAGGGGAGTCATCATAATCTTCACCACCATAGTGCTGCTCATGGTCGGCACCGTGTTCGTTTACAGCCCTGCGCTGATTCTTGGCGACATAGCCGGTGACGGCAGTTCCAACGCGGTGCTCATCTGGGCCCTGGCGATTCTGGCATATTACATCATAGCGACTCTGCTGCCTGTGGACAAGATAATCGGCAAGATATATCCCATCTTCGCCTTTGCGCTGCTGTTCATGGCCGCGTCGCTTATGGTTTGCCTGTTCGTCCACTGGCCCTCGATTCCCGAAATCTGGGACGGCCTGCAGAACAGGGCTCCAAGCGTGGGCGTAAAGGGACAGAGCATCTTCCCCTGCCTTTTCATAACCGTAGCATGCGGCGCTATAAGCGGCTTCCACGGCACCCAGAGCCCCATCATGGCACGGTGCCTGAAGAATGAACGCATGGGACGACCCATATTCTACGGAGCCATGATCGTCGAAGGCATAGTCGCCCTTGTCTGGGCAGCTGTAAGCTCTTACTTCTTCTTCGACGGCGGAATGGCCGAGTGCGGACTGCAGTCGGCGTCGGCTCCGCAGGTTGTGACGGCGGTCAGCAAGCACTGGCTCGGCGTCGTCGGCAGCATCCTGGCCATCCTGGGTGTCGTCGCGGCACCCATCACATCGGGCGATACTGCCCTTCGCGGAGCCCGTCTCAACATCGCCGAGTTCTTCCATCTGCCTCAGGACAAGATAGGCAAGCGGCTCATTGTGAGCATACCGATCTTCGCTCTGGTGGGTCTCCTGCTTTGGTTCAACGTGGCCAACGAGGACGGCTTCAATATCATCTGGCGCTACTTCGGACTGTCGAACCAGATGCTCGCAACCTTCTTCCTCGGCACCGCAACCGTGTGGCTGGCACGCAAGTATCCCGGAGGCTGGCAGTTCCTGCTTGCCGGGTTGCCTGCCATCTTCATGTACACCGTGTGCATGACATTCATCTGCATCGACAAGACCTGCCTTGGCCTTCCCGCCTCCTGGACGCCGGTGTTCGCTGCAATTTGGGCGACGATCGCCACCTTGCAGCTGGGCATCTGGATTGCCGGCCTGAAACGTAAAAACAAGAAACTTTACCGATGAACGTACGCCGTTTCGACCTGCCCATGCGCTGCAGTACGGAGCAGGTGCGCGAGGTCGCATCCCGCGCCGATACCGAATTTACCCTTATCTATACCCGGGCCACGCGCCTTGACTGGGTGCGCTTCGGGCTCGAACGCCTGGTTCAGGTGGCCTGCGACAGCGGCGCCGCCATGGCGTACGCCGATCATTTCGACGGCACGCAGCCCTCTGCTGTAATCGATTATCAGCCGGGCTCCCTGCGGGACGAGTTCGACTTCGGCGGAGTGCAGCTCTATCGTACGTCCGTCCTCAAGGAAGCCGTGGCCGCCATGGACGCGTCGTATGAGTTTGGCGGGTTGTATGACCTGCGCCTCCGGGTCTCGGAGGCAGGACCTCTCGTGCATGTGAGCGAGCTGCTGTATTACGAGACCGACACCGACAAGCGCGATTCCGGCGAGAAGCTCTTCGACTATGTGGACCCCCGCAACAGGGCCGTGCAGATAGAGATGGAAAAGATTTGCACGGAGCACCTCAAGCGTATCGGAGGCTATCTGGAGCCCGTATTCAAGGATGTCGATCCGGACAGCGTGCCGTTCGACGTGGAAGCCTCCGTCGTCATACCTTGCCGCAACAGGGTGAGCACCATAGGCGATGCCATACGCAGCGCCCTCGACCAGAAGACCACTTTCCCTTACAATGTGATTGTGGTGGATGACAATTCCACCGACGGCACCGCAGAGGTCATCAAGTCCTTCGAGTCCGACAAGCGTCTTATCTACATCGCCCAGGACAAGACATATCATGCGATCGGCGGAAACTGGAACGCGGCGGTGCACCATCCTGCGTGCGGGCGCTTCGCCCTGCAGCTCGATTCCGACGATATGTATTCCGACGACGGCGTGGTCCAGCGTTTCGTGGAAGCCTTCCGCAAGCAGCGCTGCGCCATGGTTGTGGGAACCTACAGGATTACCGATTTCGATCTCAATGAAATACCTCCTGGAGTCATCGACCACAGGGAGTGGACTCTCGAAAACGGCCGCAACAATGCCCTTAGAGTCAATGGATTGGGGGCCCCTCGCGGCTTCTGGACTCCGGTGCTGCGCGAGATCAATTTCCCCACGACCAAGTATGGCGAGGATTATGCGGTAGGACTCAGGATAAGCCGCGAGTATCGAATAGGCCGAATCTGGGACGTCATGTACAACTGCCGACGCTGGGGAGGCAATTCCGATACCCAGCTCGACGTTGAGGCCGTCAACCGCAACAACCTCTACAAAGACCGCCTGCGTACCTGGGAACTCCAGGCACGCATAGCGATGAATAAGAGATAGCTTTTCTTACTTGATGCTTTAGAGCACCGACCCTACCTTGCTCTCGGCGGCTGCTTCCAGATTGTCCGGCAGGTTGTGGAAGAAGTCGAAGCCGGAGCGCTGTTCTACTGCGTCTATGGTGGTTGCGAAGTTGGAGTAGGAACTGTTCGGGTGGGCTTCGTTGGTATAGAGGTAAGCGCATCCGGTGGCTGCGGTCATCGTGCCGGATGTGTTGAACGAGCACTTCATGACGCAGGTGTAGAAATGGCTGGGAATCTGGATGCCGCTGCTGTATTCTGCAGTGCCTTCATACAGGGTGCCTACGACTACGTACAGCGTATCCCTGCCTGAAGGGGCGATTGACACGATGCGGTTTTCCATCTGGTTCCATACTCCGTCGTTGAACTGGGCCTGGTATTGAGGCGCCTGATTGGAGTAGTAGAAGGTCTGCTTGTTCATGCTCACGTAGCTCTGGCGATAGTTCGAGGCTATCAGGTGGCCTTTGCTGTAAGGGCTGCTCACGCCGCTCTGCTGCCAGCTTTCGGGGAACGCCGGATCGTAGCGCCAGCTCTGGTTGCGTCCAACGCCGTTGTCGGCCCATTCCGAGGCATGGAAAGCGGTGGCGCACCACAGCGGGGCCTTCTTGTTGCCGTCGAGCAGAACGGTGTAGTTGCGTACTGTACGGCCCGGATCGTGGAATGTGTGCGTAGCTACGGCCTGCATGGAGTTGGTGGTGTTGTACTTGTACCACCTGTAGCCGAAGGTCTCGCTGCCGCTGGACATGCTGCCCGAGACGTTCACGGCAGGCACTTCGTAGCAGTCAAGGTAGCCGAGGCTGGTTGCGGATGACGACGAGCGCGTGGTGAACGACTTCACGGAGCCACAGACGTCGGTGCCGTCGGCGAGGGGCATGACTGCCTGATAATAGTAGGTGGTGTTCTCTTCGAGGCTGCTGATGGTGGCGCTGAACGTACCGGAAGCGGTGTTGAGGATGGTGCTGTTGTCGTATGCCGTTCTGTCAAGTGCGCTTGCGGAGGACCCCCAGCGGAAGAATGCGGCGACGGGGTCAGGGGATGTCGGAATATTGCTGAATGAAGCGTACAGGGTGGCTTCGGCCGTGCCTATGCTTGCGGCGTCCTCCGTAGTTACTGCGGGTGTCTGCGGTGTAGGAGGAACAGAACCGCTGCCGCCCCATGTGACGTTGACTTCGGTGAGCGTAACTACGCCCTGCGAACGTATGTACAGGCACTTTGCGGCCAGCTCGGATACGTCAGCGGTGAAGGTGCCGCTGCCGGATATGCTGAGCGATACGTTGGGAGTGGGAAGGTCGGTCGTGCTGCCAGCGCTCTTGCAGAAGTATATGGTGGCGGAAGATGTCCCCGTATTGGTGACGCTTATCGATTTGATGTTTCCCTGGAATTTAGGGGTGCGTATGTACGAACTCCTCTTTGCCGAGTTGAGCTGGATTGCTTTGTTGTTGTATGCGCGGATAAGCCAGGTGCCGTAGCTGTTGGTGTAAGAAGACTCTGCGTCGTAGCCCTTTACGCTGCCGGAGCACTCTGAGTACGTGAGCATTGCCGTGCCTCCGGGCTCTGTTGTGCCGTCCCAGTCCTTGTCTGTGATGGTGAAGGGGCTGAAAGATTTTGCGACTCCGCGCTTTACACTGAGAGTCTCTTTCCTGGAGAAGGTGGCGGTGCGTCCGTCGGCTTTGGTGAATTCGATTTGAACGTCACTGTAATCACCGGGAGCGACTGCCGCCCAGTAGCGTTTGCCACTGGCGATATTGCCGCTGATAGTCACTGAGTTGCTGCCGGAAGAGGCGTCGGCAAAGCTCTCGGGAAGCGTATTGTCGTAGCTGACCAGAAGGTCGCCGGTGAGGGCTTCGCCGGACGCGGCGCTCAGCTTGATTGACTTTATGCCGTCGGCGTTTACGGTGATTCCCACAAGGCCGCAGACGTTACGGAAAAACAGCGGGTTGCCTTCCTCGACTTTGGCAATGGTGGGGGCGGCGCCGGACGCGAACGACCCTTCGGTGGCCTGCTGCTCCGACGGGAGGTCCAGGACCATCATTCCATATCTGTAATTGAAGGTTTTGACAGCAGGGTAAACCGCATACTGGTACTCAACGTCGGGAATTTCGCCGGCAAAAGTGGCGCTGCGGCGGTCGTCGCTGACGCTCTTCTGGGAGAGGGGATAGCTGTTGCCGTCGGCGTCAATTATGCTGATTGTTTCGCCGGAAGCGTCCCACAGCACATGGGCGCCGTCGAGACTTGTCTTGGTGTCGCCGCCGAATGAGGCTGTGAACTCTCTGTATATGAGATTGGAAGTGGTTGTGCTGTCGGTTTCGGCAGGAGTGCATGCGAAGGCAGATATCGATGCCAGGGCAGCCAGAAGTATTAATTTTGCGGTTTTCATTCTATCGGTCAAATCATACAAAGGTAAACATTCCGGCGGACAAACGCAAAAACATTGCCCGTTGACGCCAAAGGAGTGTGATTCTGGCGGATTTTCCGTAAATTCGCACGCTGAATCGCAAGGCATTGAGTACAAATGAGGGAAGCGTATCGTACAATCATACTTCTGCTGATAGGATTTCTTGTCAGCTATGGATGCGGCACTCAGAAAAACGTATCCACGACTCCTTCCGTTGACAAGATCGCCCGCAGGGGCGTGCTGCTCGTAGGAACCACCGGAGACTACCGGCCGCTCAGCTACAGGGAGCCGGCGACAGGGGAGTACTGGGGATTCGACATCGACGTAGCCGGAGAGATTGCCGACAAGATAGGAGTGAGCGTTAGTTACGTCCCGACCTCCTGGCCCACTCTTTCCGCCGATGTCCAAAACCCTGAACTGTTTGACTTTGCGATAGGCGGAATAACCATCACCGATGCCCGCAGGGAGACGATGGCCATGTCGGAAGGCTATCTTGCCAACGGAAAGACCATCCTTTGCCGGAAGGCCGACCGGGACAAGTACAAATGCCTTGACGACCTCAATAAACCATCGGTCAGGGTGATGGTCAACCCCGGAGGGCTCAACGAGAAATTCGCCCGGGAGAATCTGCCGCTGTGCACCCTGCTGGTTTACGGTAAGAACGAAGAAATCCCTTCCAAAGTCGCTGCAGGCGAGGCCGACGTCATGATAACCGAAATCACCGAAGCCCCATGGTATGTTAGCTCCGACCCCCGGCTTGCGGCGCCCCTGCTTGACAAACCCTTCACGCGCGGCGAGATAGGCGTCCTCATGCGAAAGGGGCAGGACGATCTGATGGACAAGGTCAACTCGGCCATCCAGGGAATGAAAAAAGACGGATCCCTTAAAGCCTTCCACCTCAAATACGGTCTTATCTACGCTTATTGAAGATGAAAGGAGAATCTTTCAAGGGGCACATCTCCCTTGCGGCGGCATATACGATATTCGGCCTTAACCTCGTGTTCTGCAAGGACATTGCAAACTCCGAGACCATTTCGCCCTACGTCCTCTTCTCGCTGAGGGCCATAGGTGCAAGCATTCTGTTCTGGATATTGTCGCTGTGCATGCCGAAAGAGAAGGTCGAAAGGGGAGATTACCTGAAGATAGCGGCCGCTTCGCTCGTGGGGCTGTTCATCCCCCAGATGACCTTCCTCATGGCCATAACCATGACCTCTGCCATCGACACCGCCATCATAGGCACCCTGGGACCCATCTTCACTATGTTCTTCGCCTTCCTGTTCCTCAAGGAGCCTATTACCATGAAGAAGGCCGGGGGAGTGGCGCTCAGTTTCGCCGGTATCCTCTTTCTTATTTTCAATTCCGTCCACCAGGGCGGCGCCTCGGCCACATCGCCCTGGGGAATCGTGCTGCTGCTGGTCAACAGCCTCAGTTTCTCCCTGTATCTTGGCCTTTTCCGTCCGCTCATATCCAAATACAGCGTTGTCACCTTCATGAAGTGGAGCTTTCTGTTCTCTCTTCTGATATCGCTTCCGATTTCCTTCAAAGGCCTTGTCGGTACGGATTATTCCGCCATCCCGGGGAATGTCCGGTGGGAGATAGGCTACCTGATTTTCTTTGCCACTTTCGTAGCATACTTCCTGATTCCTTACGGACAGAAGTTCATAAGGCCGACCCTCGTGAGCATGTATTCTTACGTGCAACCCGTCATTGCCGCCATCGTGAGCATCTGGGCAGGCGTCGATACGCTTACCTGGCAGAAGGTCCTGGCTTCTGTGCTGATAGTGGGAGGCGTCGTTCTGGTCAGTCGCAGCCGTGCGGCAGGTCAAGGATAAGCGGTAGATATTATTTATCTTCCAGTCCCACCCTACTTTCTTTTTGTGCACATAACCAATCTTTTAGATCTGCACAGTGATTCCAATTTGGATTAGCAGTGCAGATCTAAGAGATTCTTACTCTTCGTGAACAACTTGCACAGCAAAAACGAAGGGTAACGTTATAATAAGGACATACTGGAAAGATTGATATCTGTCGCATTCGCAGTAAACTGGAGTGCTGGCTCCGAAAGAGCCTTATCGTCCTCTATTCTGTGACTGGACGGACAGAGAACCCGTGTGCGCGAGGTTCATTTTGAGTGTCATAACCTTTGTAGACTACGCAGTATGCGTAATTGTTCTTCTCAGACGTGACGGACGAAGACCAGTAGTAATATTTAATATTAGTATTACAGAGATACGCGGTGTTCCGATAACCGGCAATTTGTTTTCCTGATTGAAAAGAACTATCAGAACAATACATAAGGCGAGTCAGGTCACATCGTACCTGACTCGCCTCGTAGCCTTTGGATTGACTAAAGATGTCTATGAAAAGTCATCTTCTCATGCAGGATCCTGTCTACCCAGACGGAATCATCACAATGCTTTTTGAAGAATATGATGTGATGCCCCACCTTAAAGCCCAGCAGTCCTGGCTTTATTTCGCTATAGTCCCTTATGAGATAAGTTGGAATGGTTGTCAGACGTTTAATGGATTTGTACAATTGACGGTAATAATCCGAGGCCTGTCCTTCTGACCATTCACTTGCAGTATATTTCCAAATACCCTCCAAGTCCTCAATCGCTTTTCTGGAAATATGATACTTGCTCATCACCTTTGTTTCTTCATTCCGCTCAAATGAGACTCAAAGTCAAAATCTTCTACATATCCACTTGCCTCGCCTTCTTCAATGGAGGCGCGGAGAGCGGCAATCCTGCGTTCATCCTCTTCCAGCCTCCTGAGGCCGGCGCGAATGACTTCGCTGGCATTTGTATATCTGCCTCCGAGTATACTTGACTGTACGAATTCGTCAAAGTGACTGCCCAGTGCTACTGTAGTCGTTTTCATACTATTTGTATTACTGTGCAAACATAAGAAATATTCTTATGATGTCAAAGCTACATACAATAAAAAAAGGCAACGCCGCCGCCTGCCTCCCTGCCTTGCTCTTGGAGATTACCAGATTCCTATCCAGGGACAGGGGAGTAGTTGTGCCTGCGGGGCGTTGCCTGCCAAGGTCTGTCCGTTTTCCATAAAGCACAAAGCGAGTCAGGCACGATATAACCTAACTCGCTTTGTGGACTCGGGGTACCACGGTGTTCAGACTTGGCGTCCCGAAGGACTTTGCAAATATAAGTGTTTTGCCGGGAATTATCAATACCGGCACTGTTTATACTCCGAGGATGACGGACGGAGAAATGTCAAGCTTTTGTGAGATCAGCCGCGCTTGTTTTAATGTGGGCTCACTTTTACCCGACAATATCTCGCTGATCTTAGATTGGTTCATGCCGAGAAAAGTCGCAAGCGCACTCTGGCTTAATCCCAGTTCGTACATGCGTAGTTTGAGAATCTCAATCAAAGATGGTTTTTGGATAGGATAGTTCGCATCTTCGTAATCGGCAGCAAGGTTGGACAGGAGGACAAGTTCAACATTATTGATGTCGTCTTCCGGAGTGCTGTCATCTACAATCTGAAGCAATTCGTCTATCCTTTTCATGACTGCATTGTACTGCAACTCGTTTTGTATCTGCGTCATACAACTAAATATTGTCAATGTCTTTTATTCTCAGGTATTCGTCATGGGTCCCGACAAATCTGATATAAACCATTTTGTTGCGGAACAGAGTCAAGGCAACCAATCTGTATTTGTTCCCCTTTATGTTGAATACGATGCGATTATTGCCGACATAGTCAGCAGAGTTGAATGTCTTTCTTACATCTGCGAACGAAAACCAATCAGCCTTCTCTACTTTATCATGCCATTCTTTCAACGCTGTTTCGGCATCCTTTTGCGCTGAGTAATAAACGACCAAAGTTTTCTTGGCAATAACCCTTATATTCAACACAATTACAAAAATATTACAAATATCTAAAAATGCAAAATTATTTCTAAATTTTAGATAGTCGCTGGTTCTCGTCTATCAACGCACAAAGCGAGCCAGGCACGATATAACCTAACTCGCTTTGTGGACTCCGGTTACCACGGTGTTCAGACTTGGCGTCCCGAAGGACTTTGCAAATATAAGTGTTTTGCCGGGAATTATCAATACCGGCACTGTTTATACTCCGAGGATGACGGACGGAGAAATGTCAAGCTTTTGTGAAATCAGCCGCGCTTGTTTTAATGTGGGCTCACTTTTACCCGACAATCTATAGTCGCGGGGTGTCAGACCTTGCCGGGTAGGCTGCTCTGTCAAGACTTGCAAGTTTATAAGTTCAATCAACCAATATAGTGGTTGATTCTGCGCCAGGAAAAGAATTAGAGCAGCGGCGTCATGTAAAGCGGGAGGTATGTTATGCCATCTTTGACTTCAACGTCGTTTGTATGCAGGACGTAGGGAGTGGAAAGGTACTGGCCGAATTTCTTGATGCACTTCCGCAGCGATGTGAGCGTGTAGTTTGTGCTGCTTTTAACTTCTATTGGCGAAATATTATGTCGGGAAGTGACAATCTCCTTTTGGATAAGAAAGTCTATCTGCATCCGGTTCTCGGCTTCTTCCTTGTCATAGTTGTTATAGAAGAAGAGTTTGTTACCGGCGGTCTTTAACATCTGGGCCACAATGTTTTCTACCAGCATTCCTTCGTCAATTTCCAACTTGTCGAACATAAGTTTCTGGTAGATCTCGTTGGTGACGATGCCCCGGGCGCTGAATGCCAGGGATATGAGCAGGCCGGTGTCACAGAAGTAGCATTTGAGGGTAGTACGGTCTTCATTGAGCTGGAGGCCGATGTTGGGAGCGGTGGCGTTGTAGCAGATGTTTAACAGCTTGGCATCTTCCAGCCAGAAGAAGGCGCTGTCGTATATCTTTCTTTTCATAATCACGAATCCTAAAGTTTTCCGGAAGTGGTTTATACACCTTTCCTAGAATTCTGCAAAATTTTGTTAAAACAGGTAAGCTTTTTGGGTGGTTAAAGTCTGTATTCCTTTCTGTCTCTTTACTGTCGATTCGTTGACTCCGCAGAGTTTAGCTGTTCTGGCAATGGAGCTTCAGAGCTCATGCTCTTTCAGAATCTCGGGGACAGTCATGGTCATCGACTCATATAGTTTTTTGGCTTTCTCGACGGCCTTGTGGGATTAGCTCGGCGGCGCCTCGCTTTTCCCTGGCTTTCCGTGAGCAATCAGGGATTAGTCCCGCTGACGCGGGCCTTTTCCCTGGATTTCCGTGAGCAATCCTTATGCAGGCGCCGCACTTTCGTGCGGCGCCTGCATAAGGATTGCATTGCGCGGAAAGACAGGGATTCGAACCCTGGAGCCGCTTTAGGCGGCCACACGCTTTCCAGACGTGCCTCTTCAGCCACTCGAGCATCTTTCCAATGGGACTACAAAGGTAATAACTTTTTTGATAATTCTGCAAGGACATCTCAAAAAACAAACAAAAATAATTAATTTTGTGGGACTATGGGAGAATTGGAGTCGAGCATTCAGTTCCTGCCCGGGGTGGGACCCAAGAGAGCGCTGCTTCTTCAGAAGGAGTTGGAGATTTCTACGCTCGACCAGCTGATTCATTTCTATCCCTTCCGCTATGTGGACCGCACCCGCATCACTCCCATCGCCGAGGTCACTCCCGACCTTGCCTATGTTCAGATACAGGGCCGTGTGGTGTCTCGCAACCTTATCAGCATCAAGCACCTGAGTGTAATCGTTGAAGATGCTACCGGGCGCATGGAGATGGTGTTTTTCAAGGGTGTCAAGTGGTCGTTCGATCGTCTGGAACCAGGGCGTACCTTCATCTTTTACGGCAAGCCGCAGTCTTACGGAAACCGCATCAACATAGTCCACCCCGAGGTCGATCCGCCGCTGGAAGACCCTTCCGCCGCAGGCAGGCTCACGGGGGTTTATCCCAGCACGGAGAAGCTCAAATCCGGAGGCATCACCACCAAGGTAATGGGCAAGCTTCAGAAGGCCGCGCTCGACAAGTGCCTGCCCGAGATACGCGAAACGCTCCCGGAGTATGTGCTCAAGGCCCGCGGGCTCTGCCCTCTGCAGTATGCCATAAAGAATATACATTTCCCTTCCGATACGCATGCGCTGCAGCTTGCAACAGAGCGGCTTAAGTTCGAAGAACTGTTCTTCCTTCAGCTCAGCCTGCTCAAGCAGCGCTACGTCCGTAGCCGGGCCGACAGGGGCATACGCATGCCTGGCGTAGGGCCGGCGTTTCACGCCTGCTACAACGCTCTGCCGTACGATCTTACGGGGGCGCAGAAGCGTGTGATAAAAGAGATACGCGAAGACCTGTCGAGCGGCAGCCAGATGAACCGCCTGCTGCAGGGCGACGTTGGCTCCGGCAAGACCATGGTGGCGGTGCTCAGCTGCCTCATCGCTGTGGGCAACGGCTATCAGGCCTGCATAATGGCTCCTACGGAAGTGCTTGCCCGTCAGCACTATGCCAACATTCAGAAATATCTTGCCCCCACGGGGGTGAAGTGTGCCGTCCTCACCGGCAGCACCACGCAGAAGGAGCGCCGGCCGCTGCTTCAGGGGCTTGCCGACGGCAGTATAGGAATCGTCGTGGGGACGCATGCGCTTATCGAGGAACCGGTGGTTTACAAGGCGCTCGGCCTTGCCGTCATCGACGAACAGCACCGCTTCGGAGTGGGACAGCGTGCTGCCCTCTGGGTCAAGGGTCCTGGCGTGCCTCCGCACATTCTGGTCATGACGGCGACGCCGATTCCGCGGACCCTCGCCATGACCCTCTACGGCGATCTCGACGTCTCGGTGATAGACGAAATGCCTCCCGGCCGCAAGCCGGTGCAGACCATGCTGATAGGTCAGAACCGCCTGAACGCCATGTACCGTTTCATGCGTGAGGAGATAGCCCGCGGGCGTCAGGTCTTTGTCGTCTATCCTATGATTTTCATCAACGAAAAGATGGAAGACATCTCGAACGTGGAGGCCGGATACGAGGAAATCGTGAATGCGTTCCCGTTGAGCGAGGGCTACAAGGTGGCCATAGTCCACGGCAAGCAGTCCAACGAGGAGAAGGCCTTCAACATGGATGCGTTCGTGGCGGGGCGTGCCCATATCCTCGTGTCCACCACGGTAATCGAAGTCGGCGTGGACGTTCCGAATGCCAGCGTGATGGTGATTCGCAGCGCCCAGCGTTTCGGACTCAGCCAGCTTCACCAGCTGCGGGGCCGTGTCGGCAGGGGAGCGGAGAAGTCTTACTGCATACTTGTCAAGGATCCCAAGACAGGGCAGGAGGCCCAGAAGCGCCTGGAACTGCTGTGCTCCACGGAAGACGGCTTCGAGATAGCCGAGCAGGACATGAAGCTGCGCGGCCCGGGCGACCTGGAGGGCACCCAGCAGAGCGGACTGCCGATTAGCCTGAACATTGCCTCCCTTGCGCGCGACGGTGTCCTGCTCGAGCAGGCCCGTGCGTTCGCCCAGTACGTTCTCGACGCCGACCCGGCTCTCAGCGAGCCGCGGAACTCCCTGCTCGCAGCCGAATTGCGTAAAGGGAAATACAACATACGGGACTACAGCAAGATATCGTAAATTATTCGTATATTGCAAAAATTTTATAGCTATGATTATAACAATCGTCATCATTGCAGTCATAGTGCTGCTTGTGCTGTGGGTCATCTCCTCCCAGCGTAAACTCGTAAGTGCAGAAGAACTTACCAAGAATGCCATGAGCCAGATAGGCGTTCAGCAGAACAGCCGCTGGGATGCGCTCACCGGCCTTGTGGAGCTTCTCAAGTCTTACAACGAGCACGAATACAAAACCCTCAAGGACGTAATAGCTTCCCGCAAGGGCATCGACGCCAACAGCACAGCCGAGCAGGCCCAGGCGCAGGAGAATCTCATCGACGGCGTCATGAGCCGTCTGGCGGTAGTGGTCGAACAATATCCTGACCTCAAGGCAGATGCGATGTATGTCAAAACCATGGATTCCGTCAATACCTATGAGAACCAGGTGCGTATGAGCCGCATGGTGTACAACGATTCCGTGACCCGTTACAACCGCCTTACCCGCCAGATTCCCGACAGCATAGTCGCATCGATCTTCCACTTTGCAGAGAAACAGTATCTGCAGGAGAATACGGCCAAGGCCGATATGCCTTCACTCAAAATATAGTCCTGCGTGAAAAGGCTTGTTACCATAGTCCTGGCCCTGGCCGGGACTTTGACGCTTTGGGGCTATTCTCCCAGAGTCAACGAGGTGCGCATAGATGTCGAACTGTCCCGAGACGGTTCGGCCCGCATCACCGAATATTGGGACGTGGTGGTGGCGAGCGGCACGGAATGGTATCTGACACGTAAGAATCTCGGCGACATCGAAATCCGCGACCTTGGCGTGACCGATGAAATGGGCAATGCCTTTTATAACGAAGGCGCATGGGACGTTGACCGGGGCATCGAAGGCAAAGCCCGCAGGTGTGGCCTGAACAAGGTTTCCGGAGGATACGAAATCTGCTGGGGAGTAGAGAGTTACGGCTCGCATGCCTGGACGGTTTCCTATACCATGACAAACGTCGTCAAGTCGCTTTCTGACTTCGACTCCCTGCACATGCAGTTCATCTCTCCCGGGCTTTCGTCGCCGCCTCAGAACGCCAGCATCACCATCAGGGCCCCGCAGCCCCTCGACAGCGAGAATTCGCGCATCTGGGGCTTCGGATTCGAGGGCGTAACGGACTGGGACAACGGCAGCGTGACAGCACGCTCTACCGAACCCTTTGTCAAAATGTCTTCGATGATTATGCTCATCCGCTTCGAAAAGGGGATATTCCAGCCTGCGAGCATAAGGGACATAAGTTTTGACGAAATCCTGGAGGTGGCTATGGAAGGCAATACCTTTGAGGACGAAG
The DNA here is from genome assembly GCA_946539455.1 of uncultured Bacteroidales bacterium. Classification (GTDB taxonomy): domain Bacteria; phylum Bacteroidota; class Bacteroidia; order Bacteroidales; family UBA932; genus Cryptobacteroides. The sequence continues at coordinate 10,782 of CAMNHL010000013.1, read as the reverse complement.
ATTCCGACGACTTGATATCCGGTGTGCTTGCGGCGTTGGCGACCATTGCCTTCCTCTTTTTCTCGATTGTACTGCCTTTCTTCAAGGCGATATTCGGCCACGGGACCAGCAAAAAACAACGCAAGGAGCGCCTCAAAGCCATTTTTGGACAGGAGGACCTGCCTTCGTCGCCGGACTGGAGTAGGGACGTTCCCTTTGGCGGCAATGTGTACGAAACTTACTACATAGCCGCGCATCTCAAAGGCGTTGACGACGAAAAGTTTACGATTATATCGGCCCTCATCCTCAAATTCGTTGCAGACGGCGTGCTCAGCATGAGAGACGCCGCCAACGGCAAAAAGGAGTTCCATTTTACCGGAAAGGGGTACGACGGATTGAACGAAGTCGAACAAAAGTTCCTCTCCATGCTCAAAGATGCCTCCGGCAAGGACAAGGTGCTGCAGGAGAAGGAATTTGCGCGCTGGTGCAATTCTCATGAGTCCTCCGTACGCAAGTGGGTGAAGGAACTCCGGCTCAAGGTACAAGCCGATTTCAAAACCGACGGCCTGAGCTCCGGCGGCGATTATAAGTCCCTCACGCTCAATCCTACAGGAAACGCCAAGGCCCTGCAGGCGCTGGGCTTCCGGCGCTATCTCAATGATTTCACTCTCATCGAGCAGCGCCATGTGCCGGAAGTGGCCCTGTGGGGAGACTATCTGGTGGTTGCCGCTTTGTTCGGGATCGCCGACAAGGTGGCCAAAGAGATGGACGCCCTGGCTCCCGGATTCAGATTCGCCGGCAGACCGGTTACCTACGGCGACCTCAACGAAGTGATAGTGCTGTCCAACGTGTTGCGTAACGCTACACGTAACGCTTACGCGATGTCGTCTTATTCGTCCGGAGGCCATTCAAGCGGCGGCTCCCGTGGCGGATTTGGCGGTCATACGTCCTTCGGCGGCGGTGGCGGCTTCAGCGGCGGAGGTTTTGGCGGCGGCAGTAGATAATAAACCAAGTAATTATGCATAAATACCTTATCGGCGGCCTGTGCGCCGCACTACTCATTATGGGTTGTACCAAGACAGACGAAGGCGCGGGCTATATCGGCCCGGGCGATCCCAAAATCGAAAACGGTCGTATGACCCCCGAGACCCTGCTGGCCATGGGGCGCCTGAGCGATCCCCAGCTCAGCCCGGACGGGAAGTGGATACTGTACGGCGTATCATACAACAGCATCGAGCAGAACCGCAGCTGCCGCAACCTCTGGCTCTGCCGCACCGACGGCTCCGAGAATGTGCAGCTTACCCGTTACGCGAGGAGCGTCAGCAATGCCCGCTGGTCGCTCGACGGAAGCAGCATTTTCTTTATCCAGGGCGGACAGATCTGGAAGGCCCCGCTGAACGGGAAGAAGCTCGGGAAAAGTGTCCAGTTGTCCGATGTGCCCTCCGGAGTCAGCGAATTCAAACTCTCGCCCGACCAGAACCAGGTCATCTACCTCTCTACGATAAAGAATCCCAAGGTTCAGCAGCCCACGGACTCCGATCCCGCCCTCACCAAGGCACAGGCATACGCCACCGAGGACCTCATGTACCGCCACTGGGACCATTGGGTTACCGAGACTCCCCGCAGTTACGTCGCCAGCCTGTCAGGCGGCATGATCACCCCCGGCAACTCGCTGGACATACTCGGAAGCGAGCCTTGGGAACTGCCCACCGAGCCTTTCGGCGGAGCGGAGCAGCTCGACTGGCATCCCGACGGACGCCACATCGCTTACTCCTGCCGCAAGCTTGCCGGCAAACAGTATGCTTTCAGCACTAATACAGGCATTTACGTATATGACCTGCTGACCGGCGAGACGGTTGCCGTAAAGGCCGACGGTGGCTACGATACCGATCCCGTCTGGAGTCCCGACGGCAGCCGCCTCGCTTGGTTTTCCATGCAGCGCGACGGCTATGAGGCTGACGCACAGAGGATTCTGCTCTGCGATGTGCAGTCCTCCGACGAATCCGACGGCCAGAGCTTCGGCCTTTCCTTCGGGGAGCCCCGTCAGCTGGCCGCATCCCTCGACCGCGACGCCGCCGGCCTTGCCTGGCACGACGGCGAGCTGTGGTTCAACGCCCTCACGGACGGCATCCAGTCCATCTACAAGGTGGACATGCAGGACAATCTGACCCGCATCACTCCTGCCGACTGGCCCTACGACTTCTTCACTCCCTTCGGTTGGGACGGCGATCGCCTGCTTACGAGCTATTATTCGCTCCATTTCCCACTCGAGCTCGTATGTGTCGAGCCCGGTGCCGAAGCTTTCGGCAATATAACCGAGGTCAACCGTCCCATCTTCGACGCCCTCGATGACGTACGCACCGAGAGCGTGATGGTCCCGACGGTTGACGGCAAGCAGATGCAGTGCTGGGTGATGTACCCTCCCGAGTTCGACCCCTCCAAGGTCTATCCGGCCATCGAAATCGTGCTCGGAGGGCCCCAGGGAACCAATTCGCAGGATTGGAGCTACCGCTGGTGCTATCGTCTGATGGCCCAGCAGGGCTATGCCGTAATCATGCCCAACCGTCGCGGAACCACCGCCTTCGGCCAGGAGTGGAAAGAGCAGATCAGCGGTGACTACTGCGGCCTCAACATGCAGGACTACCTGAGTGCCGGCCGTTGGATGAAGAGCCAGCCGTGGGTGGGCAAACTGGCCTGCGTGGGCGCTTCGTACGGCGGCTATTCCGCCTACATGCTCGAAGGCCTGCACGGCGACCTTTTCGACTGCTTCATTGCGCACGCCGGTATCTTTGACGAAGAGGCCCTGTGGTACACCACCGAAGAGATGTGGTTCGCCAACTGGGACAACGGCGGTCTGACCGAATATGCCTACAGCGAGGGTCAGCAAGGGCCTGCCGGCGACGGCGTTACTTTCGGCGGCATGCAGCAGGCAGGCGCTCCGTACGCATCTACCCCCAAGGCCGTCCGCCATTATGCCAATTCTCCCAAGTCCATGATAACGAAGTGGCATACGCCTATCCTCTGCATCCACGGAGGCATGGATTTCCGTATTCCTTACGAGCAGGGGATGGCGGCATTCAACGCAGCCCAGATGATGGGAGTGCCCAGCAAACTCGTAATCTTCCCGGAGGAAAACCATTGGATCCTCCAGCCGCAGAACGCCCTTTACTGGCACCGTACCTTCTTCGACTGGCTTGACCGCTGGATGCACTGACGCCGTGGAACCTTGGCAGGAACGTACCGGATTGCTCCTCGGACAGGAGGGGCTCCGAAGACTCTCTGATGCCCGCGTCGCCGTCGTGGGCCTCGGAGGCGTGGGTGCTGCGGCCGCCGAGATGCTTGCGCGTGCCGGCGTAGGACACCTGGTGCTCGTCGATGCCGATACGGTGTCGGTCACCAACATCAACCGTCAGCTGCCGGCACTTCATTCTACTGTCGGACAGCCCAAGTGCGATGTCGTCCGGAAGCGTCTTCTCGACATCAATCCGGCCCTCGACCTGCAGTGTATCAGGGAGTTCCTTACGGAAGACGTAATCCCGGCGGCGCTCTGTCCGCTGCAGCTTGACGTCGTGGTCGATTGCATCGACACGCTCAGCCCCAAGATCGCCCTGGTGCAGCATTGCCTGGGCAGGGGAGTGTTCCTCGTGAGCTCGATGGGAAGCGGTTCCAAGACCGACGTCACCAAACTGCGTATCGACGATATCTCCCGCACCATACAGTGCCCTCTCGCCCGCATGCTCCGCAAGCGCCTTCATAAGCTCGGGATCGACGGGGGCTTTCTTGCGGTGTATTCTACCGAGCGCCCCGACAAGTCTTCCGTCATCATAGAAGAGACCCGCAACAAGAAGAGCCAGAACGGTACAATCTCTTATCTTCCAGCGGCTTTTGGCTGTGCGTGCGCTCAGGCGGCGATTATGCATATTGTGAGTATCGAAGTTAATTCGTAAATTTGCAGGCTATGTTTAAAGTACAAGAAGTCAAAACACGCGCCGACCTGCTTCGCTTTGTCCGCTTCCCGGACATGCTGTACAAGGATTGTGCGCAGTATGTGCCGGCCTTGCATTCGGACCAGGTACGCACCCTTACCAAGGCTGCGCCCCTTTCGTATTGCAGGCACCGTATGTGGCTGGTCCTGGACGAGAACAAGGTGGTTGGCCGCATCTGCGCCGTCATCAATCCGCGTTACAACGAACTCTACGGCAAGAAACGTGTCCGTTTCGGCTGGTTTGACTGTATCAAGGACATAGAAGTGGCCAGGCTGCTTATATCTACGGCCGAAGCCTGGGCCCGCGAACAGGGCATGACCGAAATCCATGGCCCTCTCTACTACAACACCATGGGCAAACAGGGCATGCTCTGCGAAGGCTACGAGAATATACCGCCCTTCAACTGCCTGTACAACTTCCCGTACTACAACGACTTCATGAAAGAGCTCGGCTTCGAGAAGGAGTGCGACTGGGTGCAGTACAAGATGGTTGCGAACCACGGCGTTCCGGAGAAGGCCCGCCGTGTGGCCAAGCTTGTGATGGAGCGCTACAACCTGCATCTTGGCAGCCTCGACAAGCTCAAGAAAGACCCGGAGCAGGTGCGCAAGTTCTTCAAGATGTACAACGACAGCTTCAGCCAGACCGTCCACAACTTCATTCCGCTCACCGATGCGGAGATCGAGGAGGAGGCAAAGAGCGTAATGCCGTACATTTCCGACAAGGCTTCGAGCATACTGCTCGACGACAAGGGCGAACTGGTCGCATTCGGCATTTCTTTCCCCAGCATTTCCAAGGCCCTGCAGAAGGCCCGCGGGCATCTTTTCCCCTTCGGATGGTTTTACCTGCTGCGCGCCCTGAACAATTACGAGACTACCGACCTCATGGTCAACGGTGCCACTCCCGAGTGGCAGAACAAGGGCGTGTCGGCGGTATATTACAAAGAAATGGCCGACAAGGCGGTGCGCATCGGCAACCGCTGGGCCATCTCCAATCCCCAGATAGAGTCCAACAGCGCCGTCAATATCTGGAACAGCTACGAGCACGAACCTTTCATGCGCAGGCGCTGCTACATCAAGAAAATAGGAGAATGATTTATGGCGGAGAACACGCTTCTTGAGAAAGTCCTTTCCCTGCGGGGAAAAATCCAATCCATACAGGACCAGCTGTCCGACCCGGCAGTCATGTCCGACATGAAGAAATACGTCCAGCTCAACAAGGACTACAAGGAACTGGAACCCATCATCAAGGCCGGTCAGGAGTACAAGAAGATGCTCGACGACCTTCAGTCCGCCAAGGACATTCTTCTGAACGAGAAGGATGATGAACTGCGCGAGATGGCCCGTGAGGAGATTGCCGACATCGAGCCTCGCCTTCCCGATATGGAGCAGAATATCAAACTGATGCTCATCCCTGCCGATCCCGACGACGGCAAGAACGCCATCGTGGAAATCCGCGGCGGTACCGGAGGCGACGAGGCAGCCATCTTTGCTGGCGACCTGTTCCGCATGTATCAGCATTTCGCCGAGCGCCGTGGCTGGAAGCTCGAGGTCACCGACCAGGCTCCTGGCACGTCCGGCGGCTTCAAGCAGATAGTCTTCAAGCTCAGCGGCGAGAATGTTTACGGTGTCATGAAGTATGAGTCCGGCGTTCACCGCGTGCAACGCGTGCCCCAGACCGAGACCCAGGGCCGCATCCAGACTTCTGCCGCTTCTGTGGCAGTTTTCCCCGAGGCAGGGGAGTTCGACGTAGATCTGAGCTGGGACGACATCCGTCTCGACCTCTTCTGTTCGTCCGGCCCCGGCGGCCAGGGTGTCAACACCACCTATTCCGCCGTGCGCCTCACCCATATCCCTTCGGGTCTGGTCGTCCAATGCCAGGAGGAGCGCTCGCAGCTCAAGAACAAGGACCGCGCCTTCGAAGAACTGCGTACCCGTCTGTATAACCTTGAGCACCAGAAGTACCTTGACGGCATAGCCGCCAAGCGCAAGACCATGGTATCAACAGGCGACCGCAGCGCCAAGATCCGCACCTACAACTACCCCCAGGGCCGCGTGACCGATCACCGTATCAACTGGAGCATGTACAACCTTCCCGTCTTCATGGACGGCGACATCCAGGAGTGCATCGACCAGCTCCAGATTGCAGAAAACGCCGAGCGTCTTAAGGAAGCCGGAGAATAACCGGAGAAAAAGAGTTTCGATGCTCGCGGTCTAGCCCGCAGGGCTTACCCTGCGTAAGGCCGGAAGGCGATGCAGGCGTTGTGGCCTCCGAAGCCGAAGGATTCGGAGATGCCGAGCGTAAGCGGAATCTCCACTGCGTGACCGGGGGTGTAGTCCAGGTCGCATTCCGGGTCGGGATTGTCGAGGTTGATGGTGGGAGGGACCACTCCGTCTTGGAGGGCGAGGACTGTCGCCAAGGCCTCTGCTGCACCTGCCGCACCGAACATGTGTCCGTGCATCGACTTGGTGCTGCTGATGTGAATGCCGTAGGCGGCATCGCCGAAGGCCACTTTGAGGGCCGTCGTTTCTGCTACGTCGTTGAGTTTTGTGCCTGTACCGTGGGCGTTTACGTAAACAGTATCGGCAGACGGGTCGTATCCGGCCTGGTCGAGGGCGATGCGTATGCAACGTCCCTGTGTTGAGCCGTCGGGACGCGGGGCCGTGGCATGATAGGCGTCACAGGTGCTCCCGTAGCCCACCATCTCGGCATAAATGTGCGCTCCGCGGGCCTTGGCGTGCTCCATCTCCTCGAGAATGAGTACTGCGGAGCCGTCTGCCATCACGAAACCTGCGCGGTCTGCGTTGAACGGAAGGCTGGCGTGCTTGGGGTCTTCAGCACGGGTGAGGGCGCGGGCGTTGCCGAATGCCGCAGTTCCTATTGGGATGGCGCAATGGTCGGTGCCCCCGGCGATTACGGCGTCAGTGTAGCCGTGAATGATGGCACGGTATGCCTCGCCGATGGAGTGGGTGGCGGTGGCGCATGCGGTGACTATTCCGATGCAGGAGCCCTGGGCCCCGTACTTGATGGCAATTTGCCCGCCGGCCATGTCGGCTATCATGGTGGGAACGAAGAGGGGAGAGATCCACTGTCCGGTGGGGTCCTCTATCATCTTGGTCACCTCGCGCTGTATTGTCTGGAAGCCGCCGATTCCTGAACTCACGTAGGTGGAAAGGCGCTCGGCGTCGATATTCTCTCCGACTGCAAGACCGCTGTCCTTCATGGCCTGATATGCTGCGGCCATGGCGAAGATGGTGAAAGGATCCTGCTTGCGGATGAACGGTTTGTCCATCCCGTATTCTTCGGGATTGAAATTACGGACTTTGCCGGCTATGTGGACGGGCAGTCCCTCTGTAGGAAATTCAGTTATATAATCTATACCGCAGACTCCGTTCCTGAGGTTGTCCCAGAAGGTCTTAACATCGTTTCCTACGCAGGAAATGACGCCGAGTCCGGTCACTGCAACTCTTTTATTCATAGGCTTTATTAATGGAGTCGCAAATATACGAATTTTTCCTATATTTGCACTGATATGCCCAGCTTCAAACCAAGCACCCAGGTCCCCAGATACCTTCTTGGCAAGCATCAACTGATTACGACCGTTACCTTTGCGGCCTTCTTCTCGTTGATGTTCCTGCTGTTGAGCATACCGTTTTCGCATAACGCATGGTTCGCCCTTGGCCGCAGCGAGGCGTTCCTGTTCACCGTCATCTTCTATCTTCTGTCGCTGGCCCTGGTCATCGCCAGCAAGATGGTGCTCTATACCCTCAGGGGGGCGCGCAACTTTACCGTACTGCAGTACGTGCTGTGGAATTTCGGCGAAATCCTGGTGATCGCGCTCATCTATTCCTTCTTTACGCTGGAGGGCGGCAAGTACGGCCTCATCTCCCTGGAGCAGACCGGGTTCTGGCGCATATTCCTCGGGGCGCTGGGATATGCCACCATGTCGCTGGGGGTACCCTATGTAATTGCAACCCAGTATTTTCAGATAGAAGAGAAGAACAATACTATACGCCTTATGAGCTACGACGAAGTAGTCTCCGACGTACCCATCCCCAGAAGCGAAGAACAGCGTATAACCCTCTTCGACAGCAGCGGGGTCCTCAAGTTCTCCATTAGCCCCGACAACCTTTATTTCATAGAATCCGACGACAATTACATCCAGGTCTGGTATGCAGATTCCACCTCGGAAATGCGCAAATACATGCTCCGCTGCCGGCTCAAGACGGTAGAAGAGAGTTTCTCCGAATCCGACCTGGTGCGCTGTCACCGCAAATACATCGTCAATATCCGTAAGGTCCGCGTCCTTTCCTCCTCCAAGGACGGCTACAGCATAGAGCTCGAGAGCGACGCAACCCCGGTCATCCCCGTTTCCAAGACTTACGAGCAGGCAGTGCTTGCCCGCTTCAATTCCAGACAATAACTATGTGGCAAAGAATCCAGACTCTTTATCTTGCACTTTCCACCGCACTCATTGCGGTGCTGTTCTTTACAGACAAGGCCGACGGCATTTCATTCACCGCCTACTGGCCGTACCTCGTACTGATAATCATCAGCCTGCTGCTGCACCTGCTGGCCCTTACGACCTGGAAATTCCGTGTGTTCCAGGTTCGCACGGCCGTGCTTGCGGCCATAATAACCCTCGCGCTGCAGGTTTGGCTCGTGGTTGATTTTGCCGTTACCGGCAACGACCCCTTGTTCCACATTCCCGCCTTGTTCCCGCTGGTCGCAGTCATCCTCGACATCATGGCCGCCCGCGGCATCTGGGCCGACGAACTCATGGTCCGAAGCGCCAGCCGCCTTCGTTCCTCAAATCGCAGAAAACATTAAAATTCACCGATATGCGTATTCCTGAATCAGAACTCATCATCAACGGCGACGGCTCCGTATTCCATCTGCACATCCGTCCCGACCAGCTCGCCGACACCGTCATCCTCGTGGGTGACCCTGGCCGCGTAGCTATGGTCAAGTCTTACTTCAGCTCCATCGAATGCGAGGGCGCTTCCCGCGAATTCGTCTGGGCTACAGGTATTTACAACGGCAAAAGGGTAACCGCCCTCTCTACCGGTATCGGCACCGACAACATCGACATCGTAATGACAGAGCTCGACGCCCTCGCCAACGTGGACTTCCAGACCCGCGAAGAGAAGAGTGAGCACAAGAGTCTCGACATCCTGCGTATCGGCACATGCGGCGCCATCCAGCCCGAAATCCCCCTCGGAGCCTTCATTTTCTCACATATTTCTATTGGCTGCGACGGTCTTCTCAACTGGTACGAGGGCCGCGACAGGATAGCGCTGACCGACTTCGAAGAGGCGTTCAAGGAGCACGTACATTGGAACAAGCATCTCCCCGACCCTTACTTCGTACGCGCCGGCAAGGCCATGACAGAGCGCTTCGCCGACTGCACGGTGAAGGGAATGACGATATCAGCATCCGGCTTCTACGGTCCGCAGGGACGTGTCGTACGTCAGGGACTCGCCATGCCCAACATGCTCGAAGACTTCGAAAGCTTCGAATTCAAGGGATACAAAATCACCAACTTCGAAATGGAAGGCTCGGCCCTTGCGGGAATGGCGGCGAAGCTTGGACACAACGCAGGTACCGTCTGCTGCGCCATCGCCCACCGCTACCTCAAGGATGCCAACACCGACTACAAGCCCCGTGTGGCGGAGCTCGTCAAGCTGTCGCTCGACAAGCTTACGGCGTAATCGAGTCTGTTCTAAGCGAGCCGCCCCAGGGAAGACCTTATCCTGCGGGCGGCTTCCTTTATCTTGTCCTCTGCGATGTGTGCGGGGGTAGGGAAGTCTGGCTCGCCGACGGACATGTTGATTACATCTATGCCGCGCGCGGACAGTTCTGCGCTTTTCTGCGCCATTGCGAACGTAGCCGACGGGCTGAGGCTCTGAAGGCGCTCCGATATCTGTTCTTTGACCATAGGATGCAAATATACGAAATCTCCCTGGACTGCGGCAGTGACATTTTGTCAGAAAAACACCGATGGCAAAGCTTTTGATATTTTGGATTGCGAAGCTCCTGCCACCAGACTGGCGGAGATACGAAAAGTAAAACAATAAAAAAACAAAGAATATGGGAAAAATCATCGGAATCGACCTCGGCACCACCAATTCATGTGTAGCCGTAATGGAAGGCAACCAGCCTACCGTAATTATCAATGACGAAGGCGCGCGCACAACGCCGTCCGTCGTTGCTTTCACCGATGGCGGCGAGCGCAAAGTGGGTTCTCCCGCAAAGCGCCAGGCCATCACCAACCCCAAGAACACCATCTTCAGTATCAAGAGGTTCATGGGCGAGACCTACGACCAGGTGAGCAAGGAAGTCGCTCGCGTACCTTATAATGTAGCACGCGGCGACAACAATACTCCGCGCGTCGATATCAACGGCCGTCTTTACAGCCCTCAGGAAATCTCCGCCATCATCCTCCAGAAAATGAAGAAGACCGCAGAGGACTATCTCCGTCAGCCTGTCACCGAGGCGGTCATCACCGTCCCTGCATACTTCTCCGACAGCCAGCGTCAGGCCACCAAGGAGGCCGGCAAGATCGCAGGACTCGACGTCAAGCGTATCATCAACGAGCCTACCGCAGCAGCCCTGGCATACGGTCTGGACAAGAAGAATAAGAACATGAAGGTCGCTGTCTATGACCTCGGCGGCGGTACCTTCGATATCTCCATCCTCGAGCTTGGCGACGGCGTATTCGAGGTACGCTCCACCAACGGTGACACCCACCTGGGCGGCGACGACTTCGACCAGGCCATCATCGACTGGCTCGCCGGCGAATTTGCATCCGAGAACGGCG
>CAMNHL010000012.1:0-57167 GCA_946539455.1 uncultured Bacteroidales bacterium | reverse complement strand
TTGGCTTCCAGGCAGGTCTTCATGCCGGGAAGGTCTTCCTTCAGAATCTCGTCCAGGGACTCCGCAAAGATTTCGCGGTAGCGCTTGCGCTCCACCGTCTGGTCCTTGCTTCCGTCGTGCACCCAGATATTCATGATGCACGGGTCCCCCTGGGCTCTGCCCATGGCGTCGGCGATACGGCGGCATCGTTTTGTATGTTCGATCCAGAATTCCCGGATGGCCGGGTCAGGGTTGCTGAGGCTGAGGTCTCCGCTCTTGGGATGCCCGAAGGAGGTGGAGTTGAAATCCAGCTTGAGACCGTTCTCCCTGGCCCACTGGATCCAGCTCTCGAAATGTTCGGGACCCACCTCGTCCCGGTCCACGAACTTGCCGCCGAAGTCTCCGTAAATTTCGTGCAGGTTCAAACGGTGATTGCCTGCGATCAGGCTCTTGGCAAACAGGACGTCGGCGCGCACCTCGTCGATATTGCGTGCACGCCCGGGGTAGTTGCCGGTAGTCTGTATGCCTCCGGAAAGCCCTGCGGCGCTTTCAAACCCGATTACGTCGTCGGTCTGCCAGCAGTGCAGCGAGATAGGGGTCTTTTCAAGGATTGCGACGGCCTTGTCCGTATCCACGCCGAGAGCGGCATATCGCTCACGGGCAATCTCATAGGACTTGAGGATCTGTGCTTCGTTCATATCAATGCGTTGGGTAATAAGTTGTTACTTCAAATGTATCCGCAATAATGCGCCGGGCGTCCCAGCGGTTTTTCACCAGCCCGGCAGCCTTTGCCTGCACCATGATGTTGCCGATGGCCGTGGCTTCAACGGGTCCAGCGACTACGGGCATGCCGATGGCGTCGGCCGTCCACTGGTTGAGCAGACCGTTGGCGCTGCCGCCGCCGATGATGTGCAGTTTCTCTATCTTGAACGGTGCAAAGCCCTGGAGCATATCCAAGACTTCCTTGTAGCGGTCTGCAAGTGAGTGGTAGATGCAAGAAACAATCTGGGAGTCGTTCATGTCATCCTGAACGGAGCGAAGGATCTCTTCCACCATGTTCTCCGGATTGGCGAACCTCGGATCGTCGGGGTTGATGCGGCCAGGGAAATCAGCTTGGCTCATAGCCATTTCCATCAGTTCGGAATAACTGTACACCTTGCCCTGCGATTTCCATACCTTTCTGCATTGCTCCAGCAGCCACATGCCGGTGATGTTTTTAAGAAAGCGCGTAGTGCCTTCGATACCGCCTTCGTTGGTAAAGTTGAGGCGGGCCGATTCTTCGTTGATGACAGGCGCAGGCACCTCAATGCCCATCAGGCTCCAGGTGCCGCTGGAGAGATAGGCAAACCTCTCGTCGGAGGCCGGGACTGCGGCAATTGCCGAGGCTGTATCATGGCCGGCTACGGCAATAACGGGGATTCCCTCGAACTCGCCGATTGTAGTGCCTGGAGGTACGATGGGAAGCAGAACGTCGTTGCGGATGCCCAGTTTATTCAGCAAACCGACGTTGAACTGGCGGCTGTCCTGGTCCATCATGCCGGAAGTAGAGGCAATAGTGTATTCGCAAACCTTCTTTCCGGTAAGCATGTAGGACAGAAGGTCCGGCATAAAAAGCAGGCTGTGCGCATAACGCAGCGGAGCAAAGTCTTTACGGGTCTGGGCATACAGCTGGAAGATGGAGTTGAAATTCATGATCTGGATGCCGGTCTCGCGGTAGAGCTGCTCCCGGGGGATAATCTCAAATACCTTTTCCGGAATGCCTTCGGTATAGGGGTCCCGGTAAGCACGCGGGGCTCCGAGTAAGGTCCCGTCATCAGCCACAAAGCCGAAATCCACGCCCCACGTGTCTATGCCTATGGAGTCGGGTGTCGTACCTTCCTGTTTCAATTGGAGGATGCACTTGCGTATATGGTCGTATATTGCGAAAACATCCCAGAAGTACTTCCCGTTCATCTCCAGGAAGCAGCTGGGGAAGCGGTAAACTTCCTTCATGTCGAAACTGCTGCCATCAAATGTGGCAAGCACGGCGCGGCCTGATGTGGCTCCGCAGTCGAAGGCGAGAAATGTTTTGCCCATACTGGATGTTTGTGTTACGTTTCCTTGATAATTGCTACAAATATAAAATTGAACACAATCCGTTATAATGCTATTTATGTGATAAATACTTTGATTTTTGATAAAAGAGAATTAACTTGCGCTCATGGTTGATGAGATACATCTTAAATACCTTGCGACGAGCCGGGGCGACTGCTTGTGGGGACTTGCGGTAAACTCGGTCGGCTTCCAGGATGTTCCTGCAGGCGAACAGTATCCGCCGCGCCGGCACCCGTCTCGCTATCTTTTCTCGCCCGGGCGGGGAAGGATCCTCGATGAGTATCAGCTCCTGTATATCACAAAAGGGGAGGGCTCGTTCGTCAGTGTCTCCCATCCGCAATCGCTTTCCTTGCATAGGGGCTCGGTATTTCTTCTGTTCCCCGGAGAATGGCATTCATACGCCCCGGACCTGCGGACAGGGTGGAAAGAGTATTGGATAGGCTTCACCGGCAAGCAGATGGATATGTGGACGGCCGGCGGCTTCTTCAGTCCGGCACAGGCAGTCTGGGACATAGGGCTGCAGAGCGATATTGTCAATCTGTATATGGAGGCCATCAGTGTTGCCGATGAACAGAAATCGGGGTTCCAGCAACGTCTGGGGGGCATTGTGGCCCACCTTCTTGGACTTGCATGGTATTATGCCAAGAACCAGGCGCTTAGCGGATCTGCAGACAAGATGAACCGGGCCAAGATCATAATCGCAGAGCAATACCGGACTATTTGCCCCGAGACTGTCGCTTCCCAGATATTCATGGGCTACAATAACTTCCGGCGGATTTTCAAGGATTACACCGGCTTTTCGCCGGCAAAGTATATTCTGATGGTGCGGCTCAACAAAGCCAAGGAAGCTCTGACAAACAGCAACCTTCCTGTCCATAGGATTGCAACTGATACCGGCTGGGACAACGTGGATTATTTTTTTACCCTCTTCCGCCGCTGTACGGGCATGACTCCGCTCGAGTACAGGGCTTTCACCCAGGGTCTGTAATTTATTTTGATATGGAAAACATTGGAAAATACAAAGACGAACTGTCTGAATATCTCGTGAAGTCCTGTACAGGGAGCGGCTACCTTAAAGGTGTGCTCCTGTCGTCTCCCGACATAGATGCATCCTGGGTACGATACGCCCCGCCTTTTTTCGCCGATGCCGTGAGGAATTTCAATGCATATCCCGAGTACTGTCTCGCCTGCGCCGGATATCTGGGCATGGCTGTAGCCTCTCTGTGGGACAAGGACTGGGAGCGGTACGCAGACACTCAGTATTCCTTCTTCCTTGGAGATAGGGGCTTCGACGATATGGACGACCATATCACCGGCACCATCCTGCAGGATGGCACCCGCAGCGTCTGTGCCATGGAAGCGGTCAGTGCAAATGCGTATCATTTCCTCATGAAAGAGAGCCCGGAACCGGGCACGGCCGACGCATATAAATTATTTCTTGCAACAGAGGAAATCGTGTACAGGGTTGGCGCCGCAATAGAACTGTGCCGCCTCGGGTACCGTCTCGAGAAGGTCGCACCCGACGGGGGTGCTGAATGACAGGCCTTGTGATTCCGCCGCGACTCGAACGCGGGACCCACAGCTTAGAAGGCTGTTGCTCTATCCAACTGAGCTACGGAACCGGATTGAGAATGCAAAGATAGTAAATATTTTTAAGTATCTTTGCGTCGTGTTAAAGAAGTACCTTATTGTTTTCCTAATTTCGATGCTGCCGCTTATCGAGATTCGCGGCGCCATCCCCTATGCCGTGGGCTTTGAGCTTCCGCTGGTGCAGTCGTACATTGTCGCAATAATCGGAAACATGGTTCCTGTGCCTTTTATATTCTTGTTTGCAAGACGCATACTTGAGTGGGGCAAGGACAAGAAGATTATCGGCGGATTCTTTACCTGGTGTCTGGAAAAGGGCGAGAAGGGGGGGCGCAAGCTTGAGGCCAAGGCCGGACGCGGACTCTATTGGGCGCTTCTGCTGTTTGTCGGCATCCCTCTTCCGGGTACGGGTGCATGGACAGGTACCCTTGCCGCCAGCATTCTCAACATGGATTTCAAGAAAAGCGTGGTGTTTGTGATGCTGGGCGTCCTGCTTGCCGGCACCATAATGCTGCTGGCTTCGCTCGGCGTCTTTGGGGCGATCAAGCTGGCCGTTTAGCTTTTTTCCTGCATCCGGCCGTTTTCGGACTTGCCGCCGCTCTCGTTCCTGCGGCCTCTCATGGTGAGGCTGATGTAGGATGCAATTCCCAGTACGATAATGAGTATTGCGTGCGACTCGTGGCATAGCGTGGCGTAGAGTATGCCCGTATCCCATGTAGCGCCGTATATGCTCTGGAGCGTAAGCGCTATGAGGTAATGATAGGCTCCGATGCCTCCCGGTACGGGGATTACCGAAGCTATATTGCCGACCGCGGATATGAAGAGGGCATCGGCGATGTTGAGGTTATCCAGCATCGGCAGGGCTTTAAGTACCGACCAGCTCATGGCTACGTAGGAAGCCCAGATGCCCAAAGTGAAAAAAGCGAAGAGCCATTTGTTCTTCATGTGGGCGAAGCTGGCAAAGCCGGAGCCGATACCGCGTAACCATGTGGCCGCCTTGCCGCAGAACTCGTTGCTGCCGCTCCAGTGGAATATTGCCCAGAGACCAGCGGCAAGCAGGGCGACAACCCCTCCTACGAGCCACCAGAGCGAGAAATTCAGGCTCTGCGTCATGGGCGCTATGATCTGGTCCGTAAAGAAGCTGCCGAACTTGTCCCAGCCGGTTATGAGCGCAAGGGTGAACATAAGGATGATCGCAACCACGTCGCAGGCGCGCTCAAGCACTATGGTGCCCAGGGCCTTGTCGTAACTGAGACTCCTGCGGGCCACGTACCCGCAGCGCACGAATTCTCCGGCGCCGGGCAGCACCACGTTGACTACGTTGCCCACGTTGGTGGCATCCCAGATGTCGAGCCTGACTGCCTGAGGGTCTATGGGTTTGATGATGGCGCGCCATCTTTCCTCCCGGAACACCAGGGCCAGGACGGAGAAGAAGATGAATAAAGCGATCCAGCCCCATCGGGTTTGCTGCAGTCCCTGCCAGAAAGCGCTCCAGTCCACGCCTTTGAAGGCGAAGTACACAAGGACGCCGGCAAGCAGGAAGGATACCGTGTATTTAATTATATTCTTTTTCATTCCGGCTGCAAAAATAGCAATTTTTATTCCTATATTTGCCCATGTAAGGTTACACACATGAAAAAAGCTTTTTTCAGACTGCTCGGACTTGTCCTTGGACTCAATGTCTTTACGGCATGCTATGGCCCCGCCCCCGGAGGCTGGGAGTACGATGATGCCGACCAGGTAGAGAATACGGACCAGAACGAGAATTCCGAGGAAGAAGAAGAGGAAGGTCAGGCCAAGGCGGAGATTCCCGCCTGATGGCTTTCCCGGGATTACTGCAGCGCATCGCGCTGAGCGTCAACGACAGCTACGTAAGGGAGCAGGCAAAGCAGCATCCCCTCACGCAGCTGTTTTGGGAATGTACCCTCAAGTGCAACATGCGTTGCCGTCACTGCGGCAGCGACTGTAAGATCTCTTCCGTTCACCCCGACATGCCATTCGCGGACTTCGAGAAGGTGCTTCTGCGCATCCGCGAGGAATGGAATCCCCATAAGATACTGATTATCCTCTCCGGAGGCGAGCCCCTGGTGCGCGAAGACCTGTCGCGCTGCGGCCGTCGCATACGCTCCCTCGGCTTCCCCTGGGGACTGGTGTCCAACGGGTTGCTCATGACCGACTCCAGGATAGACGAACTGCTGGACAGCGGCCTGCGGACCGCGACCATCAGCCTGGACGGATTCGAGGAGCAGCACGACTGGATGCGCGGCACTCCCGGAGCCTTCATCAAGGCTTCCGCAGCGGTGAAACGTCTTGCCGCATCGGGTATTCCGTTCGATGTGGTGACCTGCGTCAACCGGCGCAATTTCTCTCAGTTGGAAGAATTTAAGGAGTACCTTATCTCGCTGGGCCTCAGGCAGTGGCGTATCTTTACGGTATTCCCCTCAGGCCGTGCTGCCTCCGATCCTCTGCTGCAGCTGGACGGCCCGCAGTACCGCGCCCTTATGGACTTCATAGTCCGCACCCGTAAAGAAGGGCGCATCCATCTGAGTTACGGCTGCGAGGGCTTCCTTGGCGAGTACGAAGGCCGGGTGCGCGACCATCTGTTCAGCTGCCAGGCCGGCCTTACCATTGCGTCCGTGCGCATCGACGGAGCCATTTCGGGGTGCACCAGCATACGTTCCCATTTCGACCAGGGAAACATCTACACCGACGATTTCGTGGACGTATGGAACAATCGCTTCGCCGCATTCCGCGACCATTCGGCGCTTCGCACAGGCAAGTGCGCCGAATGTAAATGGTGGAAGTGGTGCCGCGGAAACGGAATGCACCTGCGCGACGAGGAAGGCAAGCTGCTGCTTTGCAACCTCGAAAAGCTTAGTTAGCTACTCGCAGAACGTCCATTCGGCACCGTCCTTGGTGTCTTTTACCTGTATGCCGATGGCTTTGAGATTGTCGCGGATGCGGTCCGATGTGGCCCAGTCCTTGGCGGCTTTGGCTGCGGCGCGCTGTTCGAGCACCATTCCCATCAGGCCGTCAATCACCTTTGCGGAACCCTCCGAGCCGGAAGCGGCCTCGTCGCGAAGGCCCAGCACTCCGAACACTATGTCGTCGAACAGCTGGCAGAGCGTCTGCAGGTCGGATGCGGAAAGCTTGACGCTGCCCGCCTTGGCCGAATTGATGACGCGCACGGCGTCAGCGATATGCGCAAGGGCGATGGGGGTGTTCATATCGTCGCAAAGGGCGTCGTAGATGCCTTCGAAGATGGCCCGCACCTCGGCGCTGTCGGCGTTGCACTGCTCAGGGGCGACACCGAACTCTTCTTCGCCGTAGGCCCATGCGGGAGCCTTCCGTCCTGCCATGGCGTACAGGTCGCGGGCGGCCTGCATGACGCGGGAAAGTCCCTTCTCGGCGGCCTGCAGAGCTTCGTTGGAGAAGTCGAGCGTGCTGCGGTAGTGTGCCTGAAGTATGAAGAATCGCACCGTCATGGGGCTGTAGGCACGTTCCAGTTTGGGGTGATTGCCGCTGAACAGCTCGGGCAGCGTGATGAAGTTGCCCAGGCTCTTGCCCATTTTCTGACCGCCTATGGTGATGAGGTTGTTGTGTACCCAGTAGCGTACTCCCTGGGTGCCGCGGCAGGCGACATTCTGGGCGATTTCGCATTCGTGGTGCGGGAACATGAGGTCCATGCCTCCGCCGTGAATGTCGAATTCGCGTCCCAGGTATTTCTCGCCCATGCAGGAGCACTCGAGGTGCCAGCCGGGGAAGCCTTCTCCCCAGGGCGAAGGCCAGCGCATGATGTGCTGGGGCTCGGCTTTCTTCCAGAGAGCGAAGTCGAACGGGGCCCGCTTGTCGTCCTGTCCGTCGAGGGCGCGTGTGCCTTCCAGCGTGTCTTCGAGGTTGCGGCCGCTGAGGATTCCGTAGCGCTGGTAGCGGTTGTACTTCTGTACGTCGAAGTACACGCTTCCGCCCGATTCGTACGCGAACCCGGCGGCGAGGATCTTCTTGACGGCCTCTATCTGCTCAACGATATGACCGCTTGCGCGCGGCTCGATGGACGGCGGAGCGCAGTTGAGCGCACGCATCGCCTCGTGGTAGTGGAGAGTGTAGGTCTGCACCACTTCCATGGGTTCGAGCTGCTCCAGGCGGGCTTTCTTGGCTATCTTGTCTTCGCCGCTGTCGGCGTCGTTCTCGAGGTGGCCGACGTCGGTTATGTTGCGCACGTAGCGTACTTTGTATCCCAGGTGGCGCAGCAGTTTGCTGAGCGTATCGTAAGTGACGCCCGGGCGCGCATGGCCCAGGTGTGCCTCGCCGTAAACGGTGGGGCCGCATACATACATTCCGACGTGTCCCTCGTGTATGGGGGTGAAGAGCTCTTTGCTTCGGGTGAGCGTATTTGTAAGTCTGAGTGGTCTCATAACATGCAAAGATAAGAAAAAGTGGTATATTTGTCGCATATGAAATTCATCAGTTGGAACGTAAACGGCCTCAGAGCCGTGGCGGGCAAAGGATTTGCCGATATTTTCGTCGGTCTCGACGCCGATTTTTTCTGTCTGCAGGAGACCAAGCTGCAGGCCGGGCAGATTGATTTGGAATTCCCCGGATACCGCTCTTACTGGAATTATGCAGAGAAGAAAGGCTATTCTGGTACCTGCATCTACACCCGCCTGGAGCCTCTTGGCGTCACCTGCGGCATGGGCATTCCCGAGCACGACACCGAAGGGCGCGTGATTACCCTCGAAATGCCCGATTTCTATCTGGTGAACGTATATACCCCCAATTCCCAGGACGGCCTGAGGCGTCTGGGTTATCGTATGCAGTGGGAAGATGCCTTCCGCGCCTACGTCTGCGGCCTCGCGTCCCGAAAGGGCGTGGTGATCTGCGGCGACATGAACGTCGCCCACGAAGAAATCGACCTCAAGAATCCTGCTACCAACCACTTCAACGCCGGTTTCTCCGACGAGGAGCGGGGCAGGATGACCAGTCTTCTCGAGGCCGGATTCATCGACACCTGGAGGTCCCGTCACCCCGGCGAAGCCAAATATTCCTGGTGGTCATACCGCATGGCGGCCCGCGAAAGGAACGTAGGCTGGCGCATCGACTACTTTCTCGTAAGCAGCAACCTTGAGGGCCGTATCGCCCATACAGATATCCTGGGCGAGGTTTACGGCTCCGACCATTGCCCCGTCGAGCTGGTGCTGGAGTATTGATTCTCAGTCAAAGAGCCCTTGCGGCAGCGCCATCACGAGAACGTGTGAGGTCGGGTCGGCGCTCAAGATAAGATCCTCGTGCAGAGGGACAAGGACGCCAGACACCTCCAGACAGGGATTGCCGGGAATGTCCACGAAGCCGCTGATTGTCCCGATGAGGCGTTCGCGGTCGTAGAGGGCCCATCCGGTAAAGTCTTCGGAGCCTTCGTCTTCGTATTCGGCGTCAAGAAGGATTTCGCGTCCGGCAATCTCTTCCGCATCTTCCAGGGAATCGATATCGGTGAGGTGGATTATCGCCCTGGTGCGGCCTTTTGCCGAAATTGATTCAATGAAAAACGGAACCGGAAGTCCGTCGAAAATGACGTACACCGGTTCCGTAGTGTCCAATTCCTCTATTTCGATATCGAGCAGGCTGACCAGCAGGTCGCCCTCGATGCCGTTTGACTTGAGGATTTTGGCGACAGGGATCATTACTCTGCTGCGGGAGCCTCTGCTGCGGGAGCGGCTTCCTCTGCAGGAGCCTCGGCTGCCTCTTCGGCGGCCTTTGCTGCAGCCTGTGCGGCGGCAAGCTCGGCGGCCTTCTTGGCGAGAGCTTCGGCGCGGGCCTCGTTGACCTTTGTCTCTTCTGCCTTGGCGGCCTTGCGGGCCTCGATGGCAGCATTCTTAAGACCGGTCTTCTTGGCTTCGATCTTGGAATCCCTTTCTGCCTTCCAGTCGTTCCACTTCTTGTCTGCAACTTCCTGGGTCAGAGCGCCTTTAGCGACACCGCCGTCGAGATGGTGACGAAGCAGGACGCCCTCGTAGGAGAGGATGCGGCGAGCGGTGAGAGTGGGCTCGGCACCGACCTTGATCCATGCAAGTGCGCGCTCGAAGTTGAGGTTGATGGTTGCAGGGTTGGAGTTGGGGTTGTAGGAGCCAAGCTGCTCGATGTAACGACCGTCACGCGGGGAGCGTGAGTCTGCCACTACAATGTGGAAGAATGCGAAATTCTTCTTTCCGTGGCGCTGTAAACGAATTTTAACAGCCATTGTGAATCTGTTGTTTGATAAAGGTTAATAAATCGGTCCGCCCTACCCGAGAGCGGACCGCAAAGATAGTAATAATTTGTTATTTAGCAAAAAAATGTAGCCGCATCACGGCGGTCAGGAAACTACTTCCTGATCGCTGCGATACCGGGGAGTTCTTTGCCCTCGAGAGCCTCGAGCATTGCGCCGCCGCCGGTGGAGACGTAGCTCACCTTGTCGGCGAAGCCCATCTGGGTTACGGCTGCAACGGAGTCGCCGCCGCCTACCAGGGTGTATGCTCCGTTCTCGGTGGCCTGGGCGAGGTATTCCGCTATCTTGAGGGTTCCCTTTGCGAACGGGGCGATCTCGAAGACTCCGACGGGGCCGTTCCACAGGACGGTCTTGGAATCGAGGATGACCTTGCCCCAGCGCTCCTGGGACTCAGGACCGGCATCTACGCCTTCCCAGCCGTCGGGAATCTCGTGAGAGGGGACCAGCTGAGTGTGTGCCTCGGCGCTGAAGTCGTCGGCAACGAGGGTCTGGACGGAAAGGTAGATGTTTACGCCCTTCTCCTTGGCCTTGGCGAGAATCTCCTGTGCCTGGGGGATGAGTTCGTCTTCGTGCAGGGAGTTGCCGATCTTGCCGCCCTCTGCCTTGATGAAGGTATAGCCCATGCCGCCGCCGATGATGAGGTTATCGACCTTCTCGAGCATGTTCTCCAGAACTGCGAGCTTGCTGGAAACCTTGCTGCCGCCGATGATTGCGGTGAAGGGGTGACGTGCGTTCCTGAGCACGTTGTCGATGGCCTTGATTTCGCCTTCCATCAGGTAACCGAACATCTTGTCATCAGGGAAGTAATCGGCGATGAGTGCGGTTGAGGCGTGTGCGCGGTGTGCGGTGCCGAATGCATCGTTGATGTAGCAGTCTGCGTATGATGCGAGAGTCTTTACGAATTCTTTCTGGCTGGCCTTGACTGCGGCTTTTGCAGCCTTCTTCTCCTCTTCGGAGGCGTCTTCTGCGAGTCCGCGGGGCTTGCCTTCTTCCTCTGCGTAGAAGCGGAGGTTTTCGAGCAGCAGGGCCTCTCCGGGTTTGAGGGCTGCAACTTCGGCCTGGGCCTTCTGGCAGTCGGGAGCAAACTTTACGGGAACTCCGAGGCACTCGGAAACGTGTGCAAGTATGTGACGCAGGGAGAATTTGTCGGCTACGCCCTTGGGTCTGCCGAGGTGGGACATGATGATGAGGGACCCGCCGCCTGCGAGAACTTTCTTGAGTGTGGGCATCGCCGCACGGATGCGGGTGTCGTCGGTAATTTCGAATTTGTCGTTGAGGGGAACGTTGAAATCAACGCGTACGATGGCTTTTTTGCCGGTAAAATCGTAAGAATCAATGTGCTGTTGCATAATATGATGTGAGATTTTGATTTTCCGGCGCAAATTTAGCAAAAATATCAATACCTTTGCATTAAATGTCGATGAGTGCAATATGATAGAATTCCCTTCATCTTCCTGGACCGATTATGAGCTGCTCGATAGCGGCGAGGGCGAAAAACTGGAGCGCTTCGGCTCCTACGTGCTTGCCCGCCCCGAGCCTAAGGCATTGTGGAACAAAACTATGACGCAAGTTGAATGGAACCGCCTCGTCCATACCCGTTTCCGTCCCGGCGCCGGCTTCGGCAAGGCGGGAAAGGAGGACAGCGGTACCTGGGAGCGTCTGAGGAAGATGGACGACCAATGGTGGATTTCGTACGGGCTGAATGGAGCGGAAGGCTCCGGGAGTTCTGCAGCCTTCAGCCTGCGCCTCGGGCTAACGAGCTTCAAGCATGTAGGTGTTTTCCCAGAGCAGGCGCCGAACTGGGAATTCATTTACCGGAAGTGCCGCCAGATGGAGAATCCTAAGGTACTCAACCTGTTCGCCTATACCGGAGCGGCGTCTCTTGCCGCCCGTGCCGGCGGGGCCGAGGTCACGCATCTCGATTCTGTCCGTCAGGTGGTTACCTGGGCCAGGGGAAACCTTGAGCGCTCCGAGCCTTTAACGGGGGGGCTTGGGGGGAACGCCCCCCGTCCCCTGGGGGTGCAGGGGGATAGTAGTCGCATATTGCGACCCAGCGGCATACGCTGGGTCGTGGAGGATGCTATGAAGTTCGCCAAGAGGGAGGTTCGCAGGGGTAACGCCTACGACGGAATCATCCTCGATCCTCCGGCATACGGACATGGGCCCGACGGCGAGAAATGGAAACTCGATGAGTGCTTGTTCGAGATGCTCTGTACTGTATCTCAAATCCTTGCTCCTCACGGTTTTGTGGTGCTCAATCTGTATTCCAACGGCTATAGCGCAGCCCTTGGCGAGACCCTCGTCCGGGAGGCTTTTGGAATATCGTCTGCAGTTGCGGACGCTCAACCGGGAGGACCGATAATTACTTCCGGTGAGCTGGCGCTTAGAGATTCTTTTGGAAAAGTATTACCGTTGTCAATAGTAGTCAGACTGGAAAAATGAAACGTTTAGCAATCATTCTCGCGGTTTTGCCCGCTATCGTCTCGTGTGTCTTTAATTTTGGCGGAACTCCCGTAATCGGCAATGGAGTTGTCGCCGAAAAGAGCTTTACCTTCGATTCTTTTGACTGTGTTTCCGTCAGGGGTGCGGCAGATGTAGTCTTCATTCCTTCGGAAGGGGCGCCCACTGCAGTGCTGCGGACCGATGAAAACCTTCTGGATGTCTATACCCTCGAGGTGCAGGACGGTGTTCTCGTCATCAGTTCCGAGCGTGGCAAGTCTCCCATGCCAAGGAACGGGGCGGAAGTGACGATAAAGGCCCCTGCGATAGGCAGCATGCGTGTTTCCGGTTCCGGTGACTGCGAAATTGCTGGTGCTCTCGTCGTTCCAGGCGACTTCGAATTCTCCGTATCAGGCAGCGGCGACCTGGATGCTGTCTCGATTGAGTGTGACAATTTTTCCTCTAAAGTGAGCGGCTCCGGAGACATCGACGCAGATGCGATTCTCGCCAGGTCGGCTTCCTTCTCCATCAGCGGCAGCGGTGGTGTGGAAGTCAAATCAGTCACTGCCGAGAACGTTTCCCTGGCAATATCCGGCAGCGGTTCGGCCAGCATTGGCTGCAAAGATGCCGGCGACGTGGACATACGTATCGCTGGAAGCGGCAACGTCCGGCTTTTCGGAAGGGCCCGCTCACTCACTCAGAAAGTTTCCGGTTCAGGCTCCATCAGCACTCGCGGTCTGACGCTTTCTGAATAAGCGATTCTAGTATAATATAACTGAGTTTTCCGGTGCCTGCGGCTAACACTGCCGCAGGTTTTTTGTGCTCTCAGTGGCGGGGAAAGACAAAATATCACGTCCTTTCGACAAATGGTTACACTCGCGCACGCGTAGCGTAAAACCCAAGTTAGTAAATTTGCTTGATTATGAATAACGCGACCACATTGCACAAAATTAAAACTAATTCTTGTTTCTTATTCGTCACTGCTCTCCTGGGCATGCTGGCACTAACATATTCCTGTGACAAGCCAGAGCCTGAGCCCTCGAAAGACGAATTCAATGTTTCCGGAGTCATCCTCCCCACTACGGTGAACTGCTCGCCGGGCGGGCAGGTGGAGCTTCAGGTTGTCGGCGGTCACGGACCGCTCGTAACCGACGGCGTGGAGCTTTCGGGACTCGAAACTTTCAAGACGGCCATAGTCGAAGCAGGCGAAAGCAGTTTCTCCTTTGCAGTCCCCGACGGCTTCTACACCGGCGATTATTCGCTCTCGATAGTGCGCGGCACCCAGTCCAAAAGAGTTGGCAAGGCCCGTTTCAATGTTTCCGGCGGCTCCGAGATCAATCCCGGCGACGCAACTGTTTACGGCCTCGTCTCGGCGCAGGGCAAGGGACTCGCGGGCGTAGTGGTATCCGACGGAGTGGAGGTCACGACGACCGACTCAGAGGGCATCTACCGCATCAAGTCGGCGAAGCGTCACGGCTACGTGTTCGTTTCCCTGCCCACCGGTTACGAAGCAGAGGCTGATGGCATCCTGCCGCACTTCCACGCCACCCTCTCAGCCGATGCCGACACCCCCGAACGGGTTGATTTCAGCCTCAACCCGGTTGCCGGCCAGGACAATGCGACCATTCTCATGCTCGGTGACATCCATCTTGCACGGCGTACCAACGACCGCAATCAGTTCGCCAAGTTCGTAACCGATATAAACGATTTCGTATCAAGCACCTCCGGCCCCATCTACGGTATCACTCTCGGCGACATGACATGGGACCTTTACTGGATAGTCAACAATTACGGCTACGCGGATTATCTCAAGGATGCAAACACCATCAAGAACCTTCAGATATTCCATACCATAGGCAACCACGACCACAGCATGTACTATGCCGGCGACTTCGACACGGTCAAGGAATACAAGAGGCTCATCGCCCCCACGTACTATTCCTTCAACATCGGCAAGTTCCACTACGTGGTGCTCGACGACGTGGAGTGCACCAACGCAAAGCCTACCACCGACTCCCAGGGCAATCCCTGCTACGAGCGCGACTATAAGGGCAACGTGGTGAATGAGCAGCTGGAATGGCTCCGCAAAGACCTGCAGCATGTGACCCCCGGTACGCCCCTTGTGGTCATGATGCATATCCCTCTGTGCAACGAAAGCGGCTCCTGGAGGCTCTCCAGCGCAAATGCCTCGGCACTCAAGGCCGTGCTTGCCGAGTATCCGCAGACTCATCTCTTCACGGCGCACACGCATACCATCTACAACAACGACCGCCTCTCTTCCGACGGCTTCTACGAGCACAACGCCGGTTCCATCTGCGGCACCTGGTGGTGGAGCGCCAACGAGACTCCCGGCGTACACATCGGTCAGGACGGCTCCCCGGGCGGCTATACCGTGGTAAAGATCTCCGGTACCGGAATGACATGGCAGTACAAGGCTACCGGCAGCCCTCTGGACTATCAGTTCCGCACCTACGACCGCAATACCATCCACATTACCACCGAGAAATACGTCCCTGCCGGCAATGCTGCATCCAAGGCAAAGTTCGAACCCTCGCAGTGGGCTGCCGCAAGCTCCGACAACGAGGTTTACATAAACGTCTGGAACTGGGACCCTTCCTGGAAAGTGGAGGTGCTCGAAGGGGGTAACAGCCTGACGGTCACGCGTGTAACGGAGAAAGACCCTCTCCACCTCGTAGCCTATACGGCCAAGCGCCTCAACAAGAGCGCCGATGCCGGGTTCTCCACCACCTTTACCTCGCACCTTTTCTGTGCCAAGGCGTCCACCGCGAATTCCACCCTCACCATTAGGGTGACCGACCGCTTCGGCAACAAATACGAAGAACTCATGCAACGTCCTAAGCAATTCGAAATCAAAGCTTATGAAAAATAGCAAACGAATTCTGATTCTGGCCTTCCTGCTGTTTGCGACTGCCTTCCAGGCTCTCGCGCAGGGAGGCGTCAAGGGTACCGTTTACGACACAAAGAAACCGGTACCCCTCGTCGGTGCCACCGTGAGCGTTGAAGGGAAGCAAATCTTCACCACCAGCGACATCGATGGCAAGTTTACCATCAATGCATCCGAGGGCGACGTGCTCGTCATCCAGTTCCTCGGTTTTGCCGACCGCCGTATAAGCGTGACCAAGGCAGTCAACTACGAAGTCGTCATGGAGCCATCCGGCGAGATGCTCGGCGAGTCCGTAGTCACCGCACTCGGTATGACCCGTGAGCGCCGCTCGCTCGGTTACGCCGTGGTCGAAGTCGGCGGCGACGAGATCAACCAGTCGCAGTCCAGCAACTGGCTGGGCGGTCTGGAGGGCAAGGTCCCCGGCGTGCAGTTCAACAAAGCAGCCGGCCCCATGTCGTCCACCCGCGTCATCGTGCGCGGCGACCCTTCGCTTTCGGGCACCGGTTCCGCCCTCTTCGTGGTTGACGGCGTGCCCATCGAGTCAGGAATGATCGCCAACGCCTCCGGATCGGGCTACACCAACCAGGACAACCCAATCGACTTCGGCGACAACGGCTCCGACCTCAATCCCGACGACATCGAATCGGTTACGGTGCTCAAAGGTGCGGCTGCAACGGCCCTCTACGGCTCCCGTGCAGGTAACGGCGCCATCATCATCACCACCAAGTCGGGCAGCAAGGCGAGTGGCATAGGCGTTACCGTAAGCTCCCGCTTTACCTACGACGTCCCTGGCTACTGGCCTGATTTCCAGACAACCTACGGACCGGGAAGCGACCTCGGTCTCGACGAGTACGTTCTCTGGAAGAACAACCCCGAAGGCCTTGGCCGTCACTACAGCCGCTACGCCTTCGGCGAGGCCTACGACGCTACCAAGCTCCGTTATCAGTGGAACAGTATCAATTGGGAGACGGGAGAATTCACCCGAACCCCCTGGGTCTATGCAGATGACTGGTACACCGGCATCTTCCGGAACGGAATGACCCTGGAGAATTCCATTTCCATCGACGGCGGTGACGGAAAGGGCACCCGCATACGTCTGTCTGCCAATACCTCCAGGAACGACTGGATACTTCCCAACACCGGATACAGGCGCAACTCAATCTCCTTCTCCTTCAAGACTCCGGTAAACAAGTGGATAGACTTCAACGCAAAGGTCAACTACTACATGACCGATTCCGACAACCTTCCGTCCGGAGCCTACTCCAACAACGGCGTAATGTACCAGATCATCTGGAATCAGACCAACATCCCCATGAGCGCCTATGCCGACGAGTACTTCGCCGGACGCTGGGACCGCGAGGCCTACTACAACCCGCAGGAGTATCTCCTCAGCCAGGAGCAGTACTACAACCCCTACCGCATCCTGTACGAGATGACCAACACCCAGGACAAGGACCGCGTGTTCGGAAACGCCGGCCTGAGCATCAACCTCTGGAAGAAGAAGCTCACCCTGGACGTCAAGTCGGGTCTCGACATAGTAAACGAGTTCCGTACCCAGCGCAAGCCCTGGTACACATACAATTACGAACAGGGCTGGTACCGCGAGCAAAACAATTTCGTGGCCCAGATCAACTCCGACTTCCTGCTCAAGTACACCGACTCCTTCTTCAATGACGGCCTGTCGTTTACCGCTGCATTCGGCGGCAACAACATGACCTACATGCGCCGCAGCCACAAGGTTACGCTCGACCGTCTGGACATCGAGGGAGTTTACAATCCCACCAACTATCCGGCCGAGACCATCCCTCAGGACGACTACTACCGTTCGCAGAAGGTCGTCAACAGCCTCTACGGTCTGGTGTCGCTCGGCTGGAAAGACATGCTCTACCTCGACCTCACCGCCCGCAACGACTGGACTTCCACCCTTTCGCCCGGCAACTGGTCGTTCTTCTACCCGTCCGTGAGCGCCTCCGTGATGCTTGACAGGGTGGCGAACATGAATTCCTGGGCGCCCTGGGTCAACATGCTCAAGCTGCGCGCCTCATGGGCCAACGTGGGCCGCGACACTACTCCCTACGCCATCTCCTACATGTACACTACCACCGATTTCCCCGGCGGATACCGTCCCGGAGCCACCCTCCCCGACTACTACCTGCGTCCCGAGAACGTGGCTACATGGGAGTTCGGTCTCGAGGGCAAGTTCTTCCAGAACAGGCTCGCATTCGACGTGGCCTATTACACCTCCGACGTCACCGACCAGATTTACGCCCGCCCGGTGGACTACATGACAGGTGCCAAGTATTACACCTCCAATATCGGCCTTATCCGCAGCAAGGGTCTCGAACTCTCGCTCACCGTGGTTCCCGTAAAGACCCGCGACTTCACCTGGACCGTAAGCGCCAACGCATCGCGCTCCCGTGCGGTCCTGGAGAAGATGTACGACGGCTGGGACAACAGTCAGCCCCATCAGGCCGACATGGGCACCACCATCGGCTCCCGCCTGTATGTATATAATTATGTAGGCCAGCAGATGGGGCAGCTCTGGGGCAAGGGCCTCACGCTCGCTCCGGAAGGCTCATACATCCTCGGTGAGGACGGCAGCAAGGTTCCTTGCGCCGGACAGACGGTTCTCGACTCCGTCACGGGTCTTCCCAGCATGTCCGACGAACTCCGTTACCTCGGC
This sequence comes from uncultured Bacteroidales bacterium, assembly GCA_946539455.1. Lineage (GTDB taxonomy): Bacteria > Bacteroidota > Bacteroidia > Bacteroidales > UBA932 > Cryptobacteroides. The sequence continues at coordinate 39,218 of CAMNHL010000012.1, read as the reverse complement.
AACGTCAATCCCGATTGGCTCGGCGGCCTGAGCACCTCCGTCAAATGGAAGGGCCTTAGCCTCGGCGCCATCTTCTCGGCGCAGCTGGGCGGCAAGACCTATTCCGTCACTGCGGCCAGCCTCGGTTATCAGGGCAAGCTCAAGAATACCCTCGAAGGCCGTCAGGACGGACTTATTCCAGAGGGAATCAATTTCGTTGGATACGACGATGACGGCAACGGAATATATAAGACCAACACCACGCTGGTGTCGGACATCTACACCTACTATTCCAATTTCAAGGCCAACCGTTACAACTTCGTGGAGTACATCTACGACAACTCTTTCCTCAAGCTCAAGGAGGTGACGCTCTCCTACGACTTCCCCAAGTCGCTGATCAGCAAGACCAAGGTCCTGCAGGGCATTACCCTTTCCCTGTATGCCAACAACCTCTTCTGCATCTCCAACTATCCGTTCTACGACCCTGAGGTCACAGGCGCCAACGACGCCAATGCGACCCGAGGCATAGAGGCGGGAAGTTTCCCCATGAGCCGTTCCTACGGTGGCAGCATCAAACTTAAATTCTAGAGCGCTATGAATAAGATAATCAAGACATTCGTGGCCCTGGCCCTTTGCGGAGCAGCCTGTTCCTGCACAGAAAAGTTCGTGGAAATCAATACGAATCCCAACAAGATAAACTTCGGCGATGCCGCTCCCACATCCCTGTTCGAACCCCTGTTCTACGGAATCGGCGTCAACAACCAGTACCAGGCATGGTTCTTCGCCAACGAACTGGCCCAGGTGACGGCGTTCACCAGCGGCCAGACCACCCAGATACACCAGTATCAGGTTACCGACGGCAACTGGCAGAGCCAGTGGGACAATTACGCGCGCTTCGGCTTCGACGCCCATCACCTCGTTGCCCAGGCCGTCAAGAGGGAAGACAAGTACATGGAGGCTCTCGGCCTTATTCTCAAGGTCTATTGCCTCAGCAACCTTTCCGCCCTGTTCGGCGACATCCCCTATAAAGAGGCTTACATGCAGACCGAGAACACCAGCCCAGTGTTCGACAGTCAGGAAGAGCTTGCCGCCGAGTTCGTAGCCGACCTCGACAGCGCCGCCGTAATCCTCGCCCGCAGGCCTTCGCTCACCAAGCCGGGTCTCGACAAGATGTATGGCGACAACTACACCAAATGGATAAAGTTCGCCAATTCCCTCAAGCTGCGCATACTCTGCCGCATGTCCGGCATCAACGACAGCTATTGGGCTGCCATCCAGCAGATAATTGACAATCCTTCCAAGTATCCCGTCTTCGCCGACAACACCGACAACGCGGCCGTTCCCTTTCAGGATGTTGACCCTTACCGCAACTACTGGGGCCAGCAGAACATGACGAATTCCAACTTCACCGCACACCGCATCACCCAGACCATGATTGACATGATGGTGCAGTTCAACGACAAAGGCAACGCCATATTCGAAGATCCCCGCCTTCCCATTTTCGCAACCCAGCGCTCCGGCGCATGGAAGGGCTCCCGCGGCGGTGTGCCCACCGGAGACTTCAAGGCTTATGACGCCGGCTCCGCGCTTCCCAACTATGCTGTCCTCGCCCGTTCGAGCATGCCTGCTTTCCTCATGGATTACTCCGAGGTGCTCTTCATTCTCGCCGAGGGCGTGCAGAAGGGCAAACTCAACGTAGCGGGCAAGACTGCAAAAGACCTCTACGAGGAGGCCGTACGCGCCAGCATAGCCAAGTGGGCGGAATTCGGCCAGTACGCAGCCAAACCCGTTACCGTGCGCTCTGCAGACATCAACACTTTGCTCGGCGGTCCGCTGGGCTCCTACGACATGGCAAATGCCGGCGAGGGCCTCTACCGCAGCGCCGAGGAACTCATAGCCTGCCAGAAATTCCTTTCCCTGTACTTCTGCGGCTACGAAGTGTATAACGAGTGGAGGCGTACCGAATATCCTGATTTCCAGATAGCTGACGGTACTTCTTCCAACGATTACGAGCTGCCAACACGCTACGGATACCCCAACTACACCGTAGCTTCCAACAGTGCGCACGTCACCGAGGCCCTTGAGCGCATGGGCGGCGCCGGCGCAGTGAACAACATGCACATTCCCCTCGACTGGTCGTACGTCAAGCTCCACGGCTCGCACCGCAGTCCTTATTCATCTCAGCAGTAGTAAATCATGAAAAAGTTACTCATACCTTTGGTCATATTGCTCGCAGCCACAGGCTGCCGCAAGGAGCAGGACGAATTCGTGATTGTGGGTGACCCCCACTTCAGCATCGTACTGCGCGACGATTCCGAAGTACCGGTTGCAACGCTCGACGAGATGTCGGCCCAGTACACGCTTGCCCTTGGACCCAACGCCTGGAGCGCGTCGGCCGATAACGCAAAACACGTTTCCAAGGCGGTCCGCTTCCATGTAACTTCCAACATGCGCTGGAAAGTCGTCTCCGCCACAGGAGAAGACCTGCCCTGGATACATCCTTTCCCGGGCAGCGGCGAGAAGGAGGGCCTCTTCTTCTTCAAGACCGAACGCAACATCGACCCGGTCAACAGCCGCACCGCCATGTTCAATATTCTGGTGGACAAGGGTAACGGCTATGAGCCCGTGGAGGGCATACTCACCGTCACCCAGGACAAGAGTCCGCACTTACTGGAGATGAATGCCGCCAAATTCAATGTGCAGGCTGCCGGCCAGCGCGTGCGTCTTGCCGTAACGTCCAACGTCGATTGGACTTACAGCCTCGAACCTTCCTCCGATTATGGCACCGCCGACCTTTCCTGGATTGCCGACGAGTCCAAGCATACCCCCGGCAAACAGGTCGATACCCTCGTCTTCAAGGTCGCAGCCAACAACCTTGGCGTGCGCGGCGCCAACCTCACGGTCAACTATACTCTCGACGGCGAGGCCAAGAGCGAGCTTATCCCCATCACGCAGTATCCTGCCAACGAAACCGAACTCGAAGGCTTCCCCGTAAAGTGGGCGGTTCGCGTGGCAGACAACACCTACGCCTCCACCTGGCCTAACGGCGGCACCATCCCTCCCGTAAGCGGCAGCGGCATGATGACCTGGCACAACGAAAGCGGCAAGGCCGTTGACAGCGCCGGCAAAGCCGTCATCGACGTCTCCGACAATTGTCCCCGTGCCGCGGGAGTGTGGCCCGGAGATTATCTTGAGATCGTTGCTGCGGCGCCCGTTTCCGCAGGAACCATTGTCAAGCTGGTGTTCGGCACGCGCGTATCCGGCACCGGTCACAAGTACTGGAGACTCGAGTTCCGCGACGGCGAGACCTGGAAGATTGCAGGCCAGCCTCTTACCGATCCCGAGGTCCCCGGGCCCGACGGTCAGCCTGTCGTTTACACCCATGTCATGAATTCCGACGGCTCCACGAACATCTTCGTAGAGTCCCTCGCCAATTACACTGCCAACACCGACCAGGTGGAATTCCGCTTTATCTGCGCCGCCAACTGGCAGGCTAACGGAAACGGGGCCCTGGGTGCGCCCAACGGCGGAACATGGCGTCTTGCAGTCGATACCAAGACTGCCGACGACCCTTATCAGCCTCAGATTTCCATCGTGGCTGCCGGTTCCGAAACGCTCACAAAGGCCAATCTTACGGTCAATCCTTCATACCTTGCCTTCAACGGCGAGAATGCGGGCTCCCGCAAGTTCACCGTATCTTCCGACCAGGATTTCACCCTCACCCCTTCATCCGACTGGATCAAGATCGACCAGACCGAATCTTCCGCCGGCGATGATATTTCCTTCAGCGTTAGCTGCGACGACAACGCCACCGGCTCCATCCGCGAGGGCGCCATCGTCGTCAAGGCCGGCATCACGAGGTCTTCCATCGCCATCATCCAGGGTGCGAAGCCGGGCTCCCAGAAGCCCGACGACCCCGGAACCGATGAGCCCCAGGAGGTTACGACGCCTGCCGAGTTCCCTATAACCTGGAGCATGCCCGGCCCCAGCAATGTCAACGGAGTTGACTTCTCGCTCAACAACGTATCCGGTTCGTACGTGTATTCCGATACCCACCACGGCAAGCTGAGCGTGATCCGTACTTCCACCACCACGCCTACGCCGAGCAACACAACCTACCAGAAACGTTCCGAGGAACGCTGGAACGGCAAGCACTGCCTGCTGCACTACGGCGTTTACAAGGAAGACTACTGGCTCTTCGAGGTGTTCAACGTCACCAATCCTGCCGGTACATATACCATAGAGTACTGCGCCGAGTCTTCAGGCAACGGCCCCAAGTACTTCTTGCTCGAGTATTCCGGCGACGGCGTCAACTGGACTCCGGTCGATCCCAAGGACGGAACCTACGACAGCGAGAGCGGCGTGGAGAACTTCCAGTACACCTATGCGCTCGAGAAGGCGTCCACGGTCTATACGATCAACAAGTCGGTCCACCTTCCCGCCATCACTAAGTCCACCACCGTCAGGGTGCGCGCAAGGGTGGTTTCCGTGAGCCGCATCGCGGGAACCGACATGCCTCTTAACCACGGTGCGACCAACCGCGTGGGCGATCATGTGACCATTTCGTTCAAAGCAGACTAAACAAACGATATACAATTATGAAGTACAACAAACCCATTGCGGAATACCTGCCACTTGAGGCATATTCCGAGTTCATGGAACTGACATCCTTCGACGGCCTCGGCCTCGAGGACGCTCAGGAAGAGGAATTAATCTTTTAATGCACATGGTTATGAAAAAGTCAGTATTCTTCTTCGCTGCATCGGCAGCCCTTGTGCTTTCTTCCTGCACAACCAAGGAAATCGAGTCAGTTCCCCAGTACGGCAGCCGCATCGTTGAGTTCACGGCGTCTTCCGTAGATACCAGGACCGTCTTCGGCACTCCCGACGGTTCCACTTACCCCGTTCTTTGGAGCGACAACGACGCTCAGATCGGTCTCTCGCTCAATCTCAAGGGCGACATCCTCAAAGCCGACCTTTCCGTTTCGGCAGACCACAAGACTGCAACCTTCGCCAGCGAGGTGACCGATGACGGCAGCGGCATGTACCAGTTTGCAGTCGTCAATCCCTGGGCTGCATTCAAGAGCGTGAACGCAAGCGAAAGCCGCATCATGGTCGAGATTCCTTCCGGCCAGACCAGCGGCGCCGGTACCCCCGACGAGAAGGCTCAGGTGATGTACGGAGTCTCCGAGATCAGCGGCGAGCTCCCTTCCAAGGTGAGCCTCAACCTCAAGCACGTTCCCGTTTACCTTCACATGTCCTTTGCCAATGCCGATCTTGGCGGCGCCACCGTACAGTCGGTGAGCGTTTCTTCCGAGAAGAACATCGCAGGCCGCTTCTACATGAAGCTTGACGGTTCCTACGTAGAGGGCAACACCATGCTCAAGTCCATCTCCGTCACCACCGACCAGCTCGACGACGTATGGTGCGCAATCGCTCCCGAAGACCTCTCCGGCAGCGCCCTCACCCTTGCAGTCGTTACCGACCAGGGCTCACTCAGGAAGACCCTCACCGTTCCCGCCGGCAAGTCCTTCACCTCCGGCAAGATCTTCCGTTTCACGGTTGACATGAGCGGCGTTAAGCTGATGCCTCCCGTGATTTACAAGCAGGTTACCTCCGAGAGCGACCTTCACGTCGGAGACGAGATCATCATCGTCGCCCAGGACGACGAGGTTGCAATCTCTACGGCCCAGAACACCAACAACCGTTCCGCAGCAGGCATCACAAAGGACGGCGACCTCATCAAGGATCCCAGCGAGTCCATCGAGGTGTTCGTGCTCGAGGACGGCGTGATTCCCGGACACTATGCATTCAGGGCCACTTCCGCGCAGGCTCCCGGCTACATCTATGCGGCCAACGCCTCCAGCGCCAGCGGCAACTACATGCGTACCAAGGATACCATGGATGCAGCGGCCAGCTGGAGCGTCACCTTCGATTCCGAGGGAACCGCCCAGATATTTGCCGACATCACCGGCAAGAACTGGATGCGTTACAATCATGACAGCAATCTGTTCTCCGCTTACGCTACCACCTCTTCACAGCTTAATACGCTCATCTACCGCAAGGACGTCCCCGCAAGCACTTCTCCCCGTCTGAAAGTCACTTGCGACGCTGACGGATCGACCCTAGCAAGCGGCGCGGGCATCATTTCCGTCAACATCTTCAGCAACGTCTCCTGGACGGCCTCCGCAACCGGCGGCGCAAGCGTTGACCAGGCTTCAGGCAGCGGCAATGCGGTCCTGAGCGTCTCCATCCCTGAAAACACCGGCGCCTCCGTCAAGAGCTACAAGGTTACCGTGAGCACAAGCGCATCGGTATCTCCCAGCAGCTACGAGTTCAACATCAGCCAGAATCCTTATGTCTCCATCGCAGAAGACGAGGTCCTCTTCAGCGAGTCGTTCGCCAAGGCGGCAAAGGGCGATACCCCTTCCGCATATCAGGCCAGCGGAGACGTGAGCACCTATGTGTTCGGCGGTTCCTCAGTAGTCTATACCGAGAGCGGTGCCGGCACCAAGTTCTATGACGACGGCCTCGTGTATGTCAAGAATGGTTTCGACGGAGACACGTCCGGAGCCAACATGATGAACCTCATGGTTCCCAAGGGCGGCGGCTGGTTCAAGATTTCCGGCATCCCTTGCCCGGGCGTCAAGACAGCTACCCTCGTGTTCCGCGGCAACTACCAGACCGGCCCTACCGTGAGCACCTCTACCGAGGGAGTCACCGTCGGCGACAACGAGCAGACCGACTATCAGTCCAATTGGGAGAAGAAAGTGTATGTCAAGCAATTTGTCATAACCTTCGCAGACGACTTTGCCGGCGGCACCTTCGACCTTACCTTCCTCAATTCCAATGCGAGCAACAACAACCGTATGACCGACATCGAGATTACGGTTACCGAGCTTAAGTAATTTATTTGAGATGAAGAAAACATATATTACCCCCGACTGCGCAGCAGAGGGCATTCTCACTCTTGGGAATGCCCTGCTGAGCGAGTCTCTTCGTGGTAACGGTGACATCAATGATACCAATCCCGAAATGGATTGGGGTGACTTTTAAACCAGGAAAGCATATGAAAAAGTATATTGTTTTCGCTGCCACAGTCGCAGCCGCCGTGCTTTCCTCTTGCACACCCAAAGAGCTTGAGCCTGCCGCTCCTGCACAGGTCAGCGTCACTTTTACCGCCGAGGCTCCTCAGACCCGTACCGTTTTCGGTGAGCAGAATGCCGACAAGAGCTATCCCGTCCTTTGGAATGCGGATGACAAGCAGGTCGCTGCCTCCATCGGCTATGCCACTGCAAAGCCACTCGACGTAATCCCTGCAGCAGACGGCTTGTCCGCCAGCTTTACCGCTACATTTGACGCGGCCGATTCTTATCGTTTCATACTGGTCAATCCGTTTGCAGCTTACAAGAGCGTCAACAAGACAAACAAGACCGTCATGGTAGAGATTCCTGCGGCGCAAACGTCAACGCCCGCCGGTCCCGACCCTTCGGCCCAGATTCTTTATAGCATCACAGAAGAACTTACCACCCTTCCGTCGGTGCTGCCCGTCTCGTTCGCTCATGCGACTGCATACCTCCATATTTTCTTTAAGGACCTCTCGCTGCCTGCCGGTGCAAGCGTGCAGAGCGTTACCATTGAAGCTCCGGAGGGATGCTACATAGCCGGCCGCAACCATTTCCTGCCCGAGGAAGGCAAGTTTAACGGAGAAGGCACGTCCCAGTTCAACATGATATCCGTAAGCACTGACACCACCGACGAGGTCTGGTGCGGCATCGTTCCCGCAAACCTGTCTGGCAAGTCCCTCAAGCTTACGGTAGGTACCGACCAGGGTTCGCTCAGCAAGACCATTACCCTGCCTGCGAGCGCTGCCCTTGCCCCCGGCGATGTGGTCCGCTTCAGCGTGAGCATGGCCGGCATTTCCGCTCAGGACGCCGTCAAGTTCAAGCTGGTCTCTTCCGAATCCGACCTGCACTGGGGGGATGAAATCATCATCGCCGCAGCTGATTCCGACCTCGCCATGAGCACCGGCCAGAACACCAATAACCGCTCTTCGGCTGGTATAACCAAGAGCGGCGAGTACATTATCGACCCTGCCAGTAACGTGGAGATTATCAAGCTCGAAGACGGACTGGTCCCCGGACAGTGGGCCCTGCGCGCAACCGGCGAGTCCAATCCCGGTTATCTTTATGCGGCCGCCGGTCTGGACGACAAGGGCAATTACCTCAGGACACAGGATTTCGTTGACCAGCTTGCAAGCTGGAGCATCGGCTTCGGCGACATCACCGATGCCGACAAGGAGAATCCCGATTCCGAGCGCGCCATCATCAAGGTTGACGGTCTCAAGCGCAATCTCATCAGGTACAACTCGGGCGACAATCTTTTCTCTTCCTATAAAGAGACGTCAACCATGCTGCCCGTCAAGATTTACCGCAAGGATGTTGAGGCAGATGCTACTGCGAGACTCAAAGTGACGAACGCCGACGGGAACACCGATGACGTCGTCGTTTCCGCAGCTGAGTCAACGGTGCCTGTCTATGTGTTCGGTAACGTCGCATGGACCGCGTCCGTAAGCGGAGGTGCAAGCCTCGACAAGACCTCCGGCACAGGCGCAGCGGTTCTGACTGTCAGCGTTCCCGCCAATGCAGGCTCCGCTGACAAGAGCTACGTCGTGACGGTGTCCACCACGGCATCTGTGACCCCCGCCTCCTATACACTCAACATCAACCAGAAAGCCCCCGTCACCACATCTCTCAAGGTCGGCGATGTGCTTTGGTCGGAGAGTTGGGCGGGCGGAGCAAAAGATCAAACTCCTGCCAAATATATGGCAAGCGGCAAAGCTTCGACTGTCGTTTATGATGGAGCTACCGTAACTTATTCGCAGAACAGCAATTCCACCAAGCTCTATGCTGACGGCCTTGTGTATATACCTAATGGAACATCTCCTGTTCCAGACGGAGCCAATCCTTTGAACTTGCTTGTAGCAAAGAGCGGCGGCTGGTGGAAGATTGCCGGAATCCCCTGCAGCGGAGCCAAGACGGTCAAGCTCACTTATTACAGCAATTCCGTTCCCAGTGCCAAGCGCACGGTAACTTCAGACACAGAAGGCGTAACGCTCAGCTCATACACCAATGAACCCTACACTTCTGAATGGAATAAAACCGTCAATGTCATAAGTTACGTCATCACTTTCGCCGACAGCTTTACAGGCGATACGTTCAATTTGTCATTTAACAATACAGACACCGGCAACATCCGCGTCACCGACGCTTCGGTTGTTGTAACTGCGGTAAAAGAATAAAAAGATATGAAGAAATTGGATTACGAAGCTCCTGTCCTCCAGTGCATTACTGTCGCTGCTGGAGGAGGGTATCTCAATAACGTCTCCGCCCCGGGGGCGAAGATTACATCCGTTGATGAAGAAGAGTGGGGAACCTATTAGAATTATGGCGCGTATGAAAAAGTTTATAATCCTCACTCTCGCTGGATCACTTGCTCTTTGGTCTTGCGACAAGAACGTTCCCGAGAACAATCCTTCTGATAATACTGAAGCCAATAAGGTTCAAGTAGATTTCTTTGCTTCCGCTCCCGCAACCAAGGCAGTCTTTGGTGTAAAAGATGGTTCCTCTTATCCTGTAAAGTGGAGCAGCAACGATGTTGCTCCAGCAGTTGCCCTGTTTCAGAGCGGCGTTACTGATTTTGACCAGGCAACTGACTTTGTTGTTTCTGCTGATGGAACTACGGCCAATTTCAAGGCTGCGGTCCCCGACGCTCAGAGCAGTTATACCTTCATTAGCGTGTCACCTTATTCCGCGCTAAGGTCGGTAAATGGTAACGATCAAAAAGTCAACGTCGAGATTCCTTCAGGTCAGACTTCAGGATCGGGCACTCCTGATGAGAAGGCAATAGTGCTCTACGCAAAAACGGGCCCTTACAATTCGGTTCCGTACAGTGTTGATTTGTCTTTCGATCACGTTACTGCTTACTTGAATATTGCATTTACAAATCTGAATCTCGGAAGCGGAGAGACTGTTCAGTCGGTGGATATCAACTCCGACCTCAAGATCGCCGGTCGTACTTTCTTCTTCCCTGAGGACGGTCACATCGAAAATAATGCAATGACGAGTACAATCACCGTCAATACTGATGATCCCAGCAGCGTGTGGGCTGGCATTGCTCCAGTTGACCTTTCCGGACAGACCGTCACTTTTATCGTAAAGACAAACAGCCACACATTCACCAAGGCAGTCACTTTCGGAACAGGACGCGCCCTTACCTCTGGCAAGGTTGCCAAGTTTACCGTTGATATGAACGGAATCGCTGGACAAGAACCCGAGGAATTCGTCCTTGTAACGGACGAGAATCAGCTGAGCGTCAACGATGAAATAATTATAGTTGGAGCTAATTACGAGTCGGCCCTGTCAACGACCCAGAATGCCAATAACCGCGCACCTGCGGCGGTAACCAAAGACGGTAACAAAATTTTAAGCCCCTCCAATGCTGTTCAGAGAATTACTCTCGTCGATGGTATCGTACCTGGAGAATATGCGCTTAAGGTGAGTGATAATAAGTATCTTTACTATGCATCCGGAGGCAATTACCTCAGGACAAAGGGCTCAATAGACGCCACGTCCAGTTGGGATATCAATATTCGCACAGCAGACACTCCTTCAACCCACTCTGAGTTGAATACTGCAAATGTGGCATATATACAAGAAAAGACGCATGCCAGGTTCATACGTTACAATTATTCCGACGATAACAATTTGTTCTCAACATATGCTGAATCATCTGGGACTAAATTCGTGAGCATATACCGAAAGGTTAAGGATGATGTTACCCCGAGTTTCAATGTGACCAATACGTCTCTTGACTTGAGTGATGTAAGTGTGCCTGCCACCGGGCAGACCGTAAAGGTATATGTGTTCGGAAACGTTGCCTGGACTGCATCTGTTACCACTGGCGCCACTCTGAATCAGAATTCTGGCACAGGTAGCGCCATCCTTGAGGTCACTATTCCTGCAAATGATTCAGATGTAAAGACTTATACTGTTACGGTCAGCACAACTGCATCAGTGGCGACGCAATCCTATAGCCTGAAGATTAATCAGGCAGCTAGCGGTACTGTTGAGCCGGAGGTTGTGTATTCAATTATCCCCAATCGTACAGCCAATAATAATTATGGCTCAAATGGATCCTACAACGGCAATTGTGATATGACTATCGATGGCATTATGTGGAATGTAACAGGTGTGACTGATTCTGATGCTTATGATGGATGGCGTCTTGGTGGCAAGAGTTTGACGGGAGTGGACCGCGCGATCTATTCGAAGACTGCAATCCCTAACAATGTGACTAAGATCGTGGTCGAGCATACTGGGAAGAATATCACTGTCAATTCATTTACTCTTACCGTGCATACTTCTGCAAGCGATGCTGCATCAGGAGACAATGCCATTGCTACTCTTACCGGAAGTGTTTCGACTACAGCAGCAACAGAATTTGTCAAACAGGACAATACCGAATGGAAAGGTTGCTTCTACAGACTTGTTTACAACGTTACTGAGACATCAGGATCTAACAAGTACGTTCAAATGAAGAGCCTTAATATCTGGGGATATCCCACAGAATAATCCTTATTTAGAATGAACTTCCCGGAGCACCCCTCCGGGAAGTTTTGTATTTAGTCAGATTCTAAAATATCCTCAACCGCACTCGCTGTTTGAAGGTTCCAGGCCAAGGCTTTTAAATCTCACAGCTGCAGCATAATCTTAAAAACAATAACGGTTTTGGCATAAGCCGTGAAATATAAGTCGCTTATTATCACGCCACGTGTCCGCGCCTGAAATTCGTCTTCTGCGCCGGTAAACCTGAGAGGCTTCCGTGGGCAGTGCAGAGCGGACTCGCTCCGGCCGACGCCCACCCTTACGAACGGGAGGCGGGAGCGGGTCTGGTCGGAGCAGCCCTCGGAAGCACTCCCGTTTCCGGAATGGCCGGACAGGAAAGTACGGAGCCAACGAGACAATAAGCTCGCCTAAAAATGATTCTGGCAGGAAAATAGTTTTACGTTATCTGGCTCAGAAGTGAGCCCGCTTATTCAATAGCCTTCGCTATGACATCATCAGGGACATTAAGACCTTTGAGGACATCTGCAATGCGGGCTCTTTCCCTGGCGGAGCCTTCGGCAAGTCCCTTCTCCATGCCCTTCTCCATGCCTCTTTCCATGCCAATCCTCAGCCCCTGTTCAGCGGCGTATGCTATCTGGTTCTCGATGTCTTGTTTCGTTCTCATGTCTTCAAGGTACGAATTTTTCTCCGTCGGCGTAAATTTAGACAATTTCACAGATTCAAACAAGGTTTATTGATGTGCCAATATTAAGAATAATTTGGGCCATGACATCAAAAAAACGCCCCGAGCGCTGGAATAATTAGCGAAAAAACGTAAATTCGCGTACAAGCCTGAATGGACGTATATGGATAAACAAAAATATAAAGCTCCGGAACAATATATTTCCGGGCTGGGAGCAGAGTTTGACTTTGCCGATATCATTGGTGGAGCCGGACCTTCCGGCGAGGCCGGAGTCATCGGAGAGGGAGAAGATTTTGTCTATTGAAAAGATGAGAAAGCAATTCATTACTTTTGCCCTTGCCGCACTGGCGGCTATGACCGTCTTTTCCTGCGCCCGTGAACTGGAGCAGGACCATCCCAGGCAGCCCGAGGCACCTGCAGTGCAGCTCACCGTAAATACCGAAGAGATTCAGTCGAAAACCTACATGGAGCAGGACGGCGGCAAGTGGGCCCCCCGCTGGCATGCATCAGACAAGATAGGCGTCTTCATCGATTCCTGGACAGCCGGAACCGCAGCCGCCCACGGCACCCTCTCCAACACTTTGCCCGACGGCAGGACGGCCACCTTCGAAGGAACCGCCTCCGTGAGCGAAGGCGTACATACCGTGTACGCCTTCAGCCCTGCGAGGGCATTCTACGGAACCGAGGCCGGAAGCGTTCTCGACCTCGAAATCCCTTACATCCAGTTCCCGACGGCTGCCTCTTTCGACCCCAAGGCCGACCTGCTGGTGTGCGTGCCGCAGGAAGTGAGCGTAAGCGGAAGTTCCGCCACCGTGGACAAGATGCATTTCCGCCGCATCGGCGCCATACTCGAAGTGGTCCTTGCCGATGCCACGGCGGGAGGCGTACTGTCGGCGGACAATATCAAGTCGGTAAAGCTGACTTCCGGCATGGGCGGGGCGGCCCTTACGGGCGTTTTCCGTTACGACTTTGCCGGAGCCGACGCTGCGGCGCAGCAGATGGCGACAAGCAACCCGAGCGTCACCGCCGACCTGTCGGCAAGCCCCATGCCTTTCCATGGCAACAAGATTTACCTCATCGTAAATCCCACCACCCTCCGGGGCGGCACTACCCTTACCGTCACGGTGCTCACCGACGCTCACGAGGTGACCAGGGTCATATCCCTGCCCTCCGACCTGGAACTTCCCAGCAGCAAGGTCACTACGCTCACGATTAACCTCAGCGATGCCGCGAGCGTGTATTTCGCCGACAACTTCGACTGGCTCTACCAGTACTGGGACGGCATGGCCGACGGCGCCGCAGACACATTTCTCTACACTACGGCACACGACCACGCGAAGTACAATCTGGACCCGGTGGGAAACAAGTCCACATCCACAAGTGCCGATCCTGTGTACAAGCAGCCCAATATCTGGTCCTGGAACGCTTCTACGCTGGGCGCTGCATTCACCGCACGCGGCTATGCCGACCGCCAGTCCTACGAGGCCGCCAATGTGCTCTATCCCCAGGAGAATTACCTCAAGTTCGGCAAGACCAACTATCACAACTGCCTCACCCTTCCGGCTCTGCCCGTAGGCAGCGCCCCCGTCAACGTGGATCTTTCCTTCGACTGGAGCGTGCAGGACGCAGGCAAGGAGTTCGTGGTCGAAGTGACCGGAGGCGGCACCTGCGCCGGCTCGGGCCTTGCCGTGAGCGAATCCTTCACCCAGTCCGAGACCCTCACCTGGGAGCGCAGGACGCTTGTCCTGAGGGACATCACCAGCTCTTCCCGCATCTGCATCAGACCCAATGTCAGCAACTACGGTGCAAGCGGCAAGTACCGCTGGTTCATAGACAACATACGCGTCACTCCTCACGATGGCGCGGTCGTTTCGGGCAACGTCATCGGACAGGTGCTCGACGCCAAGGGCAATCCTGTTGCCGGAGTGGTGGTATCCGACGGCTACGTAGTCACTACCACCGGCTCCGACGGCTGGTACGGCTTCCATTCCGACAAGAAGAACGGCTACGTGTTCATCAGCCAGCCCCAGGGCTACGAGGTGCAGCTCTCAGGCGTGTTCCCGCAGTTCTGGCAGGCGCTCAGCAGCGACAAGTCGAAGGAGGAGCAGCACGATTTCAAGCTTACCGCGGTTGACAATTCGCAGTGCGTGCTGCTGGCCCTCGGCGACTTCCATCTCTGCAACCGCAATTCCCTGTACGACCTGAGGCAGTTCCGCCTGCAGACCGACGAGCTCAAGAAGCGCGTGCTTGCGTTCCGTTCGCAGGGCAAGAAAGTCTATGGCCTCACCCTCGGCGACATGACCTGGGACCTCTACTGGGACAATTCCTCGGGCCTTGCCGGATGCAACTTCGACCTTGCCGCCTACAAGTCGGAGGTCAATACCGATTTCGCCGGGCTGTCGTTCCCCATCTGGCATACCATAGGCAACCACGACCACGACTACAGGGGCACCGGCGACTGGGACACTGTAATTCCCTACAAGCAGATAATCGGCCCCACTTACTATTCGTTCAACGTCGGCGGGTACCACATCATCTCGCTCGACAACGTCATCTGCAACAACGACGGCACCGTTGCGGGACGTGCCGACACGGGTGGCCTGACCCAGGATATCCTGGACTGGATAACGGCCGACTTGGCCCGGGTCGATGAGTCCGTGCCTCTGATAATCTCGCTGCACGAGTCCATCCATACGCCGTACAACCCCACCGGTGGCTACATTTACAACACCTACGTCAACAAGCTGTACCCCATACTCGGCGACCACAACGTGCACATCGTGTCGGGACATACCCACTGCGTCGCAAACGTCAAGGTATCCGACAAGGTATTCGAGCACAATACCGGAGCCCTCTGCTCCACCTGGTGGTGGACGGGCCGCTTCAGCATCAGCAAAGAGGCTTCGTGGGGTGACGGTTCCTCGCTCGCAACCATCTACAATGTGGGCCGCGACGGCTCTCCCGCGGGTTATACCGTTTACGACCTCGCCTCCGGCAGCATGAAGTGGCGCTACAAGGGCTTCGGGCTCGACGACGACTGCCAGTTCAAGACCTACGACCGCAACGAGTTCACGCTGACCGCCGCGAACTGGTGTCCCGCAGCCTCGGCTACCAACAAGACCGAGTTCGAGAATATTGCGGCCAACGGCGACGGACAGTATTCCTACGCCGTGCCAGCAGGCACTTCCGGAGTCCCGGAGAACCTCGTTTACATCAACGTGTGGAATTACGACACGTCCACCAAGATCAAAGTTACCGAGAACGGCAAGTCGCTTACCGTCACCAAGTTGGTTGACGCCTACGACCCCATGCACATGGTGGCTTACCAGGCTGTCCGCTACCAGAACGGCAGCGGCGCCACGTCTGCATTCGTCACCGGTACCAACCAGCACATGTTCCGGGTGCAGGCCTCCAGCCCCACTTCCACTCTCGAGATTACCGTAACCGACCGCTTCGGCAACGTATCTACCCAGACCATGACCCGCCCCAAGGCTTTCAACGTCGATTGGAAATAATTTAATACAAAATAATTCCAGCAGCCTGCCGGAATCGAAGATATAATCAATCATATACTTATGAAAAAATATCTGCTTCCTGTACTGTTTGTTCTGTTGTGCCTGCCGCTGTCGGCAAAACGAGTCAAAGGCAGCGTCAAAGGCGAGGGCGCACCCCTTGCGGGAGTCGTGGTGAGCGACGGATACCGCTTTGTCGTGACCGGCAAGGACGGCAGCTTCTCGCTCAACACCCACAAGGACGCCCGCTTCGTGTTCGTCGTCACCCCTTCGGGCTACGTTGCCGACTACAGCAGCGGCGCACCGCAGTTCTACCTTCCCATAAAGGGTACCAAGGAATTCGATTTCGATCTGCAGCGCCTGGGATACGGAGACGATTTCACCCTTTTCTCCGTTTCCGACCCCCAGATGCAGAACCAAAAGCACTTCAAACGCTTCTGCGGCAGACCGCTCGGCGATCTGCGGGGCATGGCCCGTGTATGCAGTGCAGAACGTCCCACAGTAGGAATCGCCCTCGGCGACATTGCCTGGAACAAGCTCAGCATGTTCGATTCATACAAGAAGGCGATAGCCACCACCGGCATACCCTTCTATGCCATAATCGGCAACCACGATTTTATACAGAACAAGGACGGCATAGCGGCGGGGGAGGCCTACGAAAAGGCCTTCGGACCCTACAACTACGCATTCTGGCTGGGTACGGACCTGGTGATAGGACTCAACGACATCATCTTCAAGTCCAGCGGCAAAGACGATCCCGAAAAATCCTCAAACAATTACATCGAAGGATACTCCCGCGAGACGCTCGATTTCGTGAAAGGCTTGCTGGAATACGTGCCTGCAGGGACCCATATTTTCATAGCTCAGCACAGCCCCCTGCGTTTCGCTTTCCGCACCGCGAAAGATGATATAGAAAATGCCGCAAGCCTTGTAAGCCTTCTGGAGGGGTACGAGGCCGACATCATCTCCGGGCACACCCACATAATGAATAAGGTACGCGTCGCCGACAATATCGTCGATAACAATGCGGCCGCAATAGGCGGAGCCTGGTGGGCGACCGACCTGTGCCGTGACGGCACCCCCAGGGGATACGAAATCATAAACTCCATAAGCGGCGAACGCAGCTTCCGCTGGCACAACATCGACTATCCCGATGACTATCAGGTTGAATTCATAGGAATGGACCGTGCGCGGCTCCATCGCAACAGCGTGCTGGCGATGGTCTGGGCGGCAGACGAGAACTGGACCTGCACCTGGACTCAGGACGGCCTTCCGATGGGAGAGCTCGAACGGCAGTTCGATTACCCCGGCGGTTATACCCGGGAGATACTCGAAGTCTACAAGGGCGAATACTCCAAGATTCCGGGGTACAAGCGCCCCATCGACCAGAGGCACTATTACGTCGCCACGCCCTCGCAGTACGCATCGGTTATTACCATGACCGTAAAGGCCCCCGACGGACGCAGTTGGAGCCACACCTTCGACGTTCGCGGTACATATACAGACCTGCAGGCGCACCGTGGCGGCGCAGGCCTGATGCCCGAGAATACCATATCCGCCATGCGCAACGCCCTCAAGCTCAATGTGAACACCCTGGAGTTCGACCTTCAGCTGTCCGCCGACGGCAAGGTGGTGGTTTCGCACGACAACTACTTTCATCCCCGTTACTCCATGCGTCCCGACAGTTCGCTTGTGCTCAAGGAAGATCCCAAGGAGTACCTCTACACCATGCCTTACGACAGCATCGCACGGTACGACGTGGGCCTGAGGTTCGTTGACCGCTGGCCGGACCAGAAGAAAATTCCGGAGCACAAGCCCCTGGCCTCGGACCTTATACGCTTTGCAGAAGAATACACTGCCAGTAACGGACTTTCGCCTGTGCGTTACAACATAGAAATCAAGTCCCGCGCCGGCAAGGGCGAAGGCAAGAACTGGCCGGAGTACAAGGAATTCTGCGACAAGTGCATGGAAGTGCTGCTGGCACAGAATCTTGGCGACCGCCTTGTGGTCCAGTCATTCGACCCCAGAGCCCTGGAGTATATCCATTCCAAGTACCCCGACGTAAACCTGTCATTCCTCACCGACGAAAAGCTTACGGAAATCTCAGAGATCCTCTCCATGCTATCTTTCCAGCCCCGCTGGTGGTCTCCTCATTACAGCGTTGTGACTCAGGAGAATGTGGCTTACTGCCATGCAATGGGAATCCGCGTAGTCCCCTGGACCGCCGATGAAATGGAAGATATTGAACGCATGGCCAGATGCCGCGTTGACGCAGTTATATCCAACTATCCGGACCGCTTGATAAAGGTATTCCGCAGAGGTTTGTAGTAACCAAGTTGCTGCATCTTGCGGCCGTAGTCTGCAAGACGCAGCAACTTAGCTTAGAAGCGAACCTCCATTCCGATGTTGATGGCGTTGGGGAACCACGCAGGAATCTTGTTCCAGAATTCTCCGTTGCCCCGGATGTTCCAGAGGGGCTCTGCACCGCGTGCCGTTACCACGGAGCCGTCGGGCAGGGTCTTCTGCCTGTGGGTGACTCTCCAGATGAAATCGACGCGCAGCATCCTGAAGATGTTGGAAAGACCGGCTCCCAGCTCGATGTAGGGCACTCCGTCGAGCCCCTGGGTCATGACGCCCCGTTTGTTGGTGGGGAACATCATGGGCGCGCCGAACGACGGGAGCGTACCATTGTTCTCGTCGCGCAGGGTTCCGTAGGCAATCTTGGCTGTGAACTCCTCGCGCAGCTGCAGTTCGCGGATCAGGGGAATCTTGCCCAGGAAGAAACCGTTGAATGTGTGGTACCAGAGCAGCGTCGCCCAGGTGTCGGACGCAAACTCGAAGTACTCCATGCAGGAGAACGCGCTCTTGTCTATCATGAAGGTGTCGTTGCCCTGATACAGGTTGAGGATGGGCCATGGCACCTGTCCTATGATGGTTCCCGCACGCAGATGCATGTCCGACATGCCCATAGGCGGGATACGGAACTTCCAGTCCACGTGCACCTGCGGCATGAAGAAGCCTACGTCCCCTTTCCTCAGTCCGGGAATTGAGCCCTGGAGGTCGAGGCTGACTATAGGATAGTCGGTGTGTACGTATGTTTTGTTGAAGTATCCGCGGTTGACGGTCTCTTCCTTCGAGAAACGCATCTTGAGGCGCAGTTCGTTGGTTGCGATGCTGGGAACGATGTCTCCGTTCCAGGCCCTCATCTCTGCGAACGGACTGGAATAGAAACGCTTGAGACCAATGGACGCCACTCCGTTGAGCTGCATGTTGAACTCGTGGTCGTAACGCACCGAGTACTCGCTGCGGGGCGCGGGCTTGGATTCCTTGCTTACCAGCGAGCTGAGCAGGTTGCCGCTGGTGATGTCGCTGCGGCCCTTTCCGAGCTGATGGATATCGTACGACGCGACCACGGTGAGCTTGCGCTGCGGCTCCCTCTTGAACAGATGTTCGTATGTTACTCCCCATTTCCAAGGTTTGCCGGTAAGGTCCTTGAAGCCGTAGGCAACGTACGCGGAAGCCCTGAACTTGGTGCTCAGGTCTTTGGACGTATGTATGCCCAACTGTGGCCTGGGGCCCTCCAGGGGGTTGTTTGAGTATATGTTCAGGAGCGGGCCGAAGCCTATCGGTCCCACGTCGAAGTAGTTGTTGGCAAGGGTGTAGATGGTCTTGTATGTGCCCTTGTAAAGAGGCGCTTCCTGCACCTCCTTAACCATCTTGTAGATATCTTTTTCGTGCTGGGTGAGCTCCATGGGGCGGGCCTCATCCCAGTAGGCGTCGTCTTTGTGGTTGGCGTCGGCGAGCACCTTTACCTTGCCGTCGGCCGTCGGCATGTTCTCGATGGGGGAGAAGTCCACGTCGGAGTAGCTGAGCTGGCGCGTGCCTATGACGGACATCATGCGGGTGGAGTCGCCGAGGGCGATGGAGAAATCGGCGTAAAGCTTGTCGCGGCTGTAGAACCAGGTGGAATCGTCAAGACGCTGATAGTCGGCCTCTATTACAATGTCTCTCAACCAGTTGACGTTGCCTCCGCGCATCATCTTCGCCCTTATGCTCCTGATTGCGAATTCCTCTGCGTCGATGCGCATCTCGCCGTCGAGGGCAGGGCTGGAGATTATTTCCTTGGGATGGTAGCGCACCACGTAGGTCTTGCGGCCGTCCATCTGCAGGGAATCCACAATGAAGTAATTGTAGTACAGCAGGCCGCCGTTCTGTACGGGCGAGGGGAATTCCACGTTGAAGCAGTTTATGAAAGGCTTGTAGAAATTGGCCTTGAGGTGCATGCTTCCGGTGAACTGGGTGAGCAGATTGTGATTGGGATTGATGCCCGAGATGCGGTTGGCAAGGATGGTCTCGTTGTCCTGCATGGGCTCGCGGGTATGGCGCCTTTCGACAACCGTTTCCGACAGCATGGCCGGCAGGTAAGGCACACCGCTGACCGCCGATGTGTCCATGTAGTCGAACACGAAACCGAATTGCTTGTTGAACCACTTGTAATCCAGCTGCTCCTTGGCGTGCGCGAGGTCCATCTCCATCTTGTTGTACACCTTGCAGGTGAAGTAAGGACGCAGGTCGGGATCGTTGCGCTCGCGGTTCTTGTCGATGTTGGCAAGAAGGCGGCGGATGCGGCGGTTGTCGGCCTTGACGACGGCGCCGGAGAGGCGGTTGTCGGTAAGGTGGAGGCTGAAATTGACCTCGGTGAACGCACCGGGTTTGACGGTTTTCTCCTGGGTGTCGTAGCCAAGCAGCTGGCATACCAGGGTGTTGACGTTCTCCCGGGTTTCCAGGGTGAATTTGCCGTCTATGTCGGCGGTAAGGCCTACCGTGGTGCCCTTGAAGAAAATTCCGGCGAAGGGAATCGGCTCGCCTGTATCTGCATCCACTACGCTGCCGCGTACTTTGGTCGTACTGCCACTCTGAGCCATGAGGGACAGCGCGGCAAGAAGCGCAGCGATTATTACCAACAATTTCTTCTTCATAAAGGGCGGCAAATATAGCGATTATTTTCGGAATAACCCGAAAACAGCGGAGCCGGAACCAGACATAGCCGCATAAATCGCGCCAGAATCGTAGAAACTTTGCTTGAGTGCGGCTATCCGGGGATATTTGGCGAAGACCCCTTGCTCGAAATCGTTTTCTATGCAGTCTTTCCAACTCTCTACAGGGGCCTGGAGCCGCTGTCGCAGCGGAGCCCTGTCGGACCGTGGTACGATTTCGGAATAAGCCTCCCGGGTGCTTACGCTGACCCCCTCCGGGACGCTGACGCGCAGTTCGTATCCCGAGAGGTCGATGTCCATGGGCTCAAGGATTTCGCCCCTTCCGGTGGCGAACATGCTGCGGCAGCGGATGAAAAAGGCGCAGTCGGAGCCCAGGCGTGCGGCGTAGCCCTCGAGAGAGGCGTCGCTGAGCGGCAGGCCGCCTATGTCGCGCAGGAGTTTGAGCGCGGCTGCGGCGTCGGCGCTTCCTCCGCCCAGTCCCGCACCTACCGGTGCCTGCTTGATGAGTCTTATACGGACGTTGGGAAGATTGGGGAAATCGGCCTTGAGAAGCCTCCAGGCCCGTATCGTGAGATCCTGCTGCGGATTCCAGTCCACTCCGCCGGCCCGCTCGATTTCTATTGTGGTCTGAGCGGCCGGTTCTATGTCGAGGGTGTCGGAGAAGCCGTAGTAAGGCACGAAAAGGGTCTCCAGGTCGTGATAACCGTCGGGGCGCTTGCGCAGTATGTTGAGGCCGATATTGACCTTGGTGCAAGTTTTAACAGTCATCGCCGGCACGTTTTAAGACTGGTTCCAGGAATGCCTCCACCTGCATTGCACGCGCCTGGTCCTCGGGAATGCCGCGGCTGCGCATGTAAAAGAGCTCCTCGGGATTGAGGTAACCGGTGGTGGCGCCGTGGGTACACTCCACGTCGTCGGCATATATCTCCAGCTGGGGGCGTGCCTCGCATACGGCCTCGGGGCTCAGCAGCAGCGAGTGACTCTGCTGATGTGCCACTGTGCGGACGGCACCAGGTGCAACATACACCAGTCCGTCGAACGAAGCATGGGCCGTGGCTCCTACCACTCCCTTGAAAAGCTGCTCGGAGCTGCATCCGGGTGCGTTGTGGCGTACGAGAACTTTGATGTCAACCTGTTCGTCGCCTGTGCAGCGCCAGGCCCCGGCAAGGTCGAGGCTGGCACCGGGACCGTCCAGGTCGATTTCCATGGACAGCTTGCAGCTGGTCCCGGGCGGCACGATGAGCGTAAGGCGGGCATGCTCGCCCTCATCGAGCCGGAGGAATTGGGGCAGCGGGTCGCGTCCGATTGTGAATACCTTATCCATCGATGCCGTCGTATCCGTTGGTTTCTATGAGGTCCACCAGCTCGCGTCCGCCGGTGCGTACGATGCGTCCGTTCTTGAGAACGTGTACCACGTCGGGCACGATGTATTCCAGCAGGCGCTGGTAGTGTGTGATGACGATGGCCGCCGTCTCCGGAGTGCGCAGGCGGTTGACGCCGTCGGCTACTATCCGCAGAGCATCGACGTCAAGTCCGCTGTCGGTCTCGTCGAGTATGCTGAGGGTGGGCTCCAGCATGGCCATCTGGAAAATCTCGTTGCGTTTCTTTTCGCCCCCGGAGAAGCCTACGTTGACCTCGCGCTTGGCGAATTCGCCCTTCATCTGCACGAACGCCATGCGCTCCTTGAGCAGCTTAAGGTATTCTGCGGGAGTAAGTTCGCTCTCGCCGCGGGCCTTGCGGCGGGCGTTCAGCGCAGCCTTCATGAAGTTGGTGATGCTTACGCCGGGGATTTCCACCGGGTACTGGAAGCTCAGGAAAATGCCGGCCCAGGAGCGCTCTTCGGGCTTGAGGGCGAGCAGGTCGCGTCCGTCGAAGTTGATGCTGCCCCCGCTTACGCTGTAGTCGGGACGTCCGGCCAGCACGGCGCTCAGGGTGGATTTGCCTGCGCCGTTGGGTCCCATGATGGCATGCACCTCGCCGCGGCGCACGGTAAGATTGATGCCGCGCAGAATTTCGCGGGACTCTATCCCGGCGTGCAGGTTTTTGATTTCCAGCAGTATGTTATTCATGTTTGTCGAATTTGTGTTTCCAGCTCACGAGCGACCAGATGCCGTTGGCAAGGTACAACAGGCTTACGACGGGCATAAGGTACAGTCCGGAGCTCAGGTAAAGGAATATGTTTGCGACGTTTATCCCCAGCCACACTATCCAGCACTCCCAGCATTTGCGGGCGCTCAGGAACTGCGCCAGCAGCGTCGCCATAAGGGTGAAGGAATCGAGCCAGGGAGACGGGTCGGGTGCGAAAACGTCGGGGCAGCGCACCGGCAGCCACTGGAGCGCTTTTGCCCAGAGGATGCCGCAGAGCACCACGACGGTGAAAGCGTTCGCCCATTGCCATGCGTTCATCTTGCTGATGCGAAGGTCGCCGGCGCTGTTTTTCTCTTCTTCGCGCGGGTGCGTCCAGCGCCAGTGCCCGTAGGCGTTGATTGCAAAGGATATGGGCTGAAGAATCATGGCGCTGTACAGATGCTGGCGCCAGAACAGTATGAGCAGGAAAATGTTGTAAAGGTATCCTGCCCAGAAATTGTATTTGGAACCGCGTCCCGCGAGGAAGACGCAGCTCAGGCCAAGCAGGGCGGAGATAATTTCCAGCAGGCTCATCCTACGGCCCCCTCCAGTGACAGGCTGAGAAGTTTTTGCGCCTCAATGGCGAACTCCATGGGCAGGCGGCTCAGCACTTCGCGGGCGTAACCTCCTACGATAAGGGCGGTTGCGTCTTCCGGAGAAATGCCCCTCTGGGTGCAGTAGAAAAGCTGGTCGTCGCTGATCTTGGACGTGGTGGCTTCGTGCTCCACGGTGGCTCCCGGACAGCGGTTGATAATTACGGGGAAGGTATGTGCGCCGCAGTCTCCGCCGATGAGCAGGGAATCGCACTGGCTGAAGTTGCGTGCTCCCGTGGCTCCGGAGTTGACCCTCACGAGGCCCCTGTAGCTGTTCTGGCTGTGTCCGGCCGAGATGCCCTTGGAGACGATGCGGCTGCGCGTTCCCCGTCCGATGTGAATCATCTTGGTGCCGGTGTCGGCCTGCTGCATGCCGCGGGTCAGGGCTACGCTATAAAACTCCGACGAACTGTAGTCGCCCATTAGTATGGTGCTGGGATATTTCCAGGTAACGGCGGAACCGGTCTCGACCTGCGTCCAGCTGAGGTGTGAACCCTCGCCCCGGCACAGGCCCCTTTTGGTTACCAGATTGAGTATGCCTCCGCGCCCCTGCGCATCGCCCGGATACCAGTTCTGCACGGTGCTGTATTTGACGTCGGCGTCTTTCTCTACAACGATTTCCACCACTGCCGCATGCAGCTGGTTGGTGTCACGCATGGGGGCGGTGCAGCCTTCCATGTAGCTTACCTTCGAGCCCTCGTCGGCAACGATGAGGGTGCGTTCGAACTGACCCGTGCCTGCCGCGTTGATGCGGAAGTAGCTGCTGAGTTCCATGGGACATTCGACCCCTTTTGGTATGTAGCAGAACGAACCGTCGGAGAACACCGCCGAGTTGAGGGCGGCGAAAAAGTTGTCGCCTACAGGAACGACGGAGGCGAGGTACTTGCGTACCAGGTCGGGGTGCTCGCGTACGGCCTCGGAGAAGGAGCAGAAGATTATCCCTTTGTCGGACAGGGTCTTGCGGAATGTTGTGGTAACGCTGACCGAGTCGAAAACGGCATCTACGGCAACCTCTTTGGATTTTACGCCGGCAAGCACTTCCCGCTCCCGCAGGGGGATGCCCAGTTTGTCGAAGGTCTCCATGAGGGCGGGGTCAATCTCTGTGGGACGTTCGCTGTCCTTTTTGGGCGCGGCCCAATAGATAATGTCTTGATAATCAATCTTTGGGAGCTTGAGGTGACCCCATTTTGGCTCCGGCATCGCCTGCCATTTGCGGAATGCGTCGAGCCTGAAGTCCAGCAGCCACCCGGGTTCCTGCTTCTTGGCGGAAATCAGGCGTATGATGTCTTCGTTGAGTCCCTTGGGAACGTACTCCTGTTCGACTTCGGTTACGAAGCCTTCCTTGTACTCCTGACGGGTTATGTCATTAAGCAGCTCGTCCATGGTCAGGCATTTTGGCAGAGGCACTTTGCCGTGGCTGCGGCCAGGCGTGCGTTGTTGAGCACGAGCTGTATGTTGGATGCGAGGCTGTCTCCGCCTGTGATGTCCTTGATGCGGGCGAGCAGGAAAGGCGTCGTCTCTTTGCCGTGTATGCCTTGCGAGGCGGCCTCCTGCAGGGCCTTGTCGATTGCGGCGTTTATGACGTCCGGGTCCATGGAGTATTCCTGGGGGATGGGATTGGTGACCAGCATGCCGCCGGCAAGTCCCATATCCATTTTGGCCCTGAACGCCGCTGCGAGCTCCTCGGGTGAGTCGATACGGTAATCGGTGCGAAGGCCGCTGCTGCGGGTGTAGAATGCAGGCAGTTCATCTGTCTGATAGCCGATTACGGGCACGCCCTTGGTTTCCAGGTATTCCAGCGTCAGGCCCAGGTCGAGTATGGATTTGGCTCCGGCGCAGATTACCATTACCGGGGTGTGTGCGAGTTCTTCCAGGTCGGCCGAGATGTCCATGGTCGTCTGCGCTCCGCGATGCACGCCGCCAATGCCGCCGGTGGCGAACACTTTGATGCCGGCCATGGCTGCTATTATCATCGTAGTGGTGACCGTGGTGGCGCCGTCGAGGCCCTTGGCGACCAGCACCGGGAGGTCGCGGCGGGAGGCTTTAGCCACGGCGCGGCCGGTCTTGCCGAGATACTCTATCTGCTCGCGGCTCAGACCCGCCTTGAGGCGTCCGCCTATGACGGCGATCGTGGCGGGTACGGCCCCCGCGTCCCTTATCGTCTGCTCGACCGTCAGAGCTGTCTCGACGTTCTGGGGATACGGCATGCCATGGGATATGATGGTGGATTCCAGGGCCACGACCGGGCGGTTTGCCTCCAGTGCGGACCTGACCTCCGGGGAAATGTCAAGATATTTTGTCATAGTCTGCAAAGATACTCTTTGTGGCAGACTTTTGCAAACCTGCGGCCTGCCCTATGCGAGTTCCTTCAGCCTGTCGTTCACGGCGCTGGGGCTGAGCAGGGCGAAGCGGGCGCACAGCTGTCCGAATTCGGCGGCCTGCGCTGCAGGGGCGTCGGGCCCGCAGTGCACTATTCCCGCCAGAAGGGCGTCTCCTGCGCCGGTGGCATTCACTATGCCCGTTACCGGTATGGGAGGGATTGACGTATGGGTGCCGTCCTCGATTATTTCTACGCCCTCGGAGCCCAGGCTCACAAACAGGCGGCTTACTCCGGAAAGCCCGGAATCGCCGAGCACCTCGGCTTCGAGGCGGTTGCACTTTACGGAAATGGGGCCGCTTCCCGGCAGTCGTCCGGCTGCGAGGGCCACCCGCAGCCGGGCTACCTTGGCAGATGATACGGCATCGAGATAAAGCGGTGGGATACAGCCTCCTACGAGCAGGCTGAGGGTTTCTGCCGGAAGATTGGTGTCGGCAACCACTGCATCGGCTTCGTTGATGCTGTCCAGACGCGATTCCAGCCACTCGGGGGTCATGAGTCCGGTTATGGCCATGTCGGATATGCCGCCGAGCATCTCGCCGTCGGAGCCTCCGAGGCTTACGAAACAGGCGTTGCGGGCCCCTGCAACCGTCTGGCTCAGGGACAGGTCCATACCGGTGGCGGCGCAGCTTTCGCGCAGCATCTTCCCGAATCCGTCGTCTCCGAAGACCGTAACGAGCCGTACGCTGTCTCCGAGCAGGGCGAGATTGTGTGCGATGTTGCGCCCCACGCCTCCGGGGGCTACGGTAACTGTTCCGGGATTGGAATCCCCGGCGACGAACAGACCGGCCGCCCTTGCGGCAACGTCCATGTTCGCTCCTCCGATTACGCAGATTTTCATATGTCTTTCTTTTGACAGATTCCTTTCAGGGAACATCCGGAGCAATACAGGCTCTTGCCGGAACGTCTGCGCCGGTGCATTGCAAACAGAGCGGCGGCGACGGCCAACACTACGACTGCAAGAACTATGGCTGTAGCTGCATTCATCGCTTGTAATGAATCGCCAGAAGCGTGATGTCGTCGGAAGGTTCGGCGCCGTCGGCAAAGCCGTGTACTGCAGATATGAGCTGGCTTACAAGCTCCTTTGGCTTGTAGCTGCGGGATTCTTCGATAACGCTGTACATGCGCTCTTCGCCAAAGAGTTCGTGCTCTTTGTTCTCTGCCTCGGTGACACCGTCGGTGTACAGGATTATGGTGGTTCCGGGTTCGATGACCTTGTTCTGACGCAGGTAGCGCCAGTCTTTGTCGATGCCCAACGGCACGTTTGCCTCCACATCCAGCGGCCGTACGCCATTGGCGTCCGACAGTACGGGTATGTTGTGGCCGGCGTTGCAGAAGTGGAACGCTCCGGTACGAAGGTTGATCATACCGGCGAAGAAGGTTACAAACATCAGCGAATCGTTGCGCTCCGAGATGGAAGAGTTGAGCCCGGAGATGATGAGGTCAGGCTGGGTCTGCTGCGAGGAAAGCGCACGGAACTGGGCGCTCAGTCCGGCCATTACCAGTGCCGCAGGGACGCCCTTTCCGGAAACGTCGCCTATGCAGAAGAAGAGCATGTCGTCGCGCAGATAGAAATCGTACATGTCGCCTCCGACGGCCTTGGCAGGGGAGAGGCTGGCATAGATTTCCACGTCGTCGCGGTCGGGGAAGGTCTTGGGCAGCATGGACATCTGTATGTCGCTGGCGATGGAAAGCTCGCTTTCCAGCGAGGCGCGCTGGGCGGTGGCGGTCGTGAGCTGCCGGACGTATTCCGACAGCGACTTCTGCATGTTCTCGAATGAATCGCGCAGCAGGCATATTTCGTCGCGGTAGCGTATCCTTGGCAGCTCGGCGTCGAAGTTGCCTTTTGCGACCTCCTCCGCAGACGCGGCGAGCTTGACCAGCGGGCGTGTGGCGCTGCGTATGCTGATTCGGCACACCAGGGCTATGACGATGACTGCGATGCTGATAATCAGGAATACGAGAAATCCCAGCAGCACTCCGGGAAGGGCCCGCATCTTGGTGGGAACGACGATGCCCATGGACCAGCCGTTGCTTTTGAGGGCGGAATAGTAGATGTAGGCCGAACGGCCGTCAACCGTGATTTTCTCCGAGCCTCTCAATCCCTCCATCATGTTGTGCCCGGCCTTGTAATAGCTCCCGTCATCGTCTGCAGGGGCGTAATCGAAATAGCTCTTGAGGATGCGGCTGCTGTCGGGGTGTACTATGAATTCACCTTTGCGGCCGATTATGAAGCTGTAGGTATGGTATGTCTGATCGTTCTGGAAACGGTCGCGCAGCATACGCTGATTATCCGTACGGTCGTTCTCCCGCAGCTGCTTTTTGAGCCAGTCGAGTTTGAGGTCGGTGGCCATCACGGCCACATAGCTGTTTTTGCGGTCGTGCACTGGGAGCGAATAAGAGCAGACCAGGGTTCCGGCGCCGTCTTTGTCAAAGTACGGGTCAGACCAGTAGCCGTGGGGGTGGTTCATGCCCTCCAGATACCATTCGGCAAGGAAATAATTGTGCTCCTGCGAGCCGATCTGCCGCAGGCCTATATTGTCTGTGCTGTCGCGGTAGGCGTAGGGCTCGAACCATCTCCCCGCCTGCGGAAAGTAGTTTGGCACGAACCCTACTCCGGTTCCGCTTACGTATGGGTTGAGGCGGAGCTCATCGATAAGGGCGGAGCAGACGCTGGCTGGACTGTGCAGATTGTAGCTCAACTCGTCCTCTATGTTGCCCGCGGAAACCTCCACTGAGCTCAGGTAGATGTCCATCTTATCGTTGGTGATCTCCATCACGTCCATGAAGTGGTTCCCCATCTGCTCTCCGAAGCGGGTGACGGAGTGATAGAAAATCCAGCCGGAAAGTACTGTCATGGTTACCAGTACGGTAGCGATGACCCGGTTGGTGATGCGCCTGGGGAACGAACGCGGGTACTTTTTCTTCATAACAGAGCCAAATATAGGCATAATTCGTCAAAAAAAGAAAAGGGAGCCCGCGTCGGCGGCTCCCTCTTCGTACACACATAAATATTGACTAAAAGAGTAATGCGATTTGGTATGCGATGAATGCGACTATCCAGGCTACTACGCACTGGAAGAGCACCATCAGGATTGCGTATTTGCCGCCGAGTTCGCGTTTGACCGATGCTATCGCTGCCACGCAGGGCGTGTACAGGAGGCTGAAAACCAGCATGGGAACGGCCGTGGCTACGGTAAGGGTGCCGAGCACTCCCAGAACCTCCATGGTGGCTACGACGCTCTCCTTGGCGAGGAATCCCGATATGAGCGAGGTCACGATGCGCCAGTCTCCCAGGCCCAGCGGCGCGAAGAGGGGCGCCAGGACTCCGGCCACCCAGGCTAGCATGCTACCCTCGCCGTTCTGCACCATATTGAACTTCCAGTCGAAGGTCTGCAGGAACCATATTACGATGGTGGCGACGAAAATCACTGTGAAAGCCCTCTGCAGGAAGTCCTTGGTCTTGTCCCAAAGCAGGTGGGCGACGTTGCGTATCTGCGGTATGCGGTAATTGGGAAGTTCCATCACGAACGGTGCGGCTTCGCTCTTCTTGCCCATGAGCCTGCCCGAGAGCGCGACGAGTATTCCGACGCAGATGGACAGCAGATATAGGCACGCCAGCACGAGTCCTCCGTGTCCCGGGAAGAATGCTGCAGTAAAGAAGGCATATATAGGCAGTTTTGCCGAACAGCTCATGAACGGTATGAGCATGATGGTCTTGTTGCGGTCGTGGGCCGACGGAAGGGTGCGGGAGGCCATGACTCCCGGCACCGAGCACCCAAGGCCGATAAGAAGCGGCACGATGCTGCGTCCCGACAAACCGATTTTGCGGAGGGAATGGTCTGTGACGAAAGCCACGCGGGCCATGTATCCGCTGTCTTCCAGCATGGAAAGGAAGAAGAAGAGGATTACGATGATGGGAACGAAACTCACCACCGAGCCTACGCCCCCGAATACGGCGTCCACCACGAGCGAACGTACCGCCGGACTCACTCCCCACCGGCCGAAAGCCCCGTCCACAATTGCGCCGAGGGCAGTTATTCCGCGGTCCAGCAGATCCTGCAGCGGTGCGCCCAGCACGTCGATGGTCAGCCAGATGATAAGTGCCATGACGGCTACGAAAATAGGGATGGCGGTCCATTTGCCGGTAAGCACCTTGTCGATGCGGCGGCTGCGCATGTACTCCTTGCTCTCGTGAGGCTTGATGACGGTCTGCTCGCACAGCCGGTGGATGAATGTGTAGCGCATGTCGGCGATGGCTGCCGCCCTGTCGAGCCCGCGCTCCTGTTCCATGGTGCAGATTATGGATTCGATGGTCTGCTTCTCGCCGTCGCTCAGGGCCAGGGCGTTCTCCACCCAGTCGTCGCCCTCGATGAGCTTGGTAGCGGCAAAGCGGGCGGGTATGCCGGCCTGGGCGGCGCGGGCCTCGACGAGATGGATTACGCTGTGAAGGCAACGGTGGACCGCTCCGCCGTGGTCGTCCTTGTCGCAGAAGTCCTGGCGTGCGGGTGCCTCCTGGTAGCGGGCCACGTGTATCGCATGTTCGACCAGCTCTTCTATGCCCTCCTGCCTGGCGGCGGAAATGCCTACCACCGGGATGCCGAGGATGCGTTCCATTTCGTTGATGCGGATGGAGCCTCCGTTGTTCCTTATCTCGTCCATCATGTTGAGGGCCAGCACCATAGGCGTGCCGAGCTCCATCAGCTGAAGGGTGAGGTACAGGTTGCGCTCGATATTGGATGCGTCAACTATGTTGATAAGGCCGCGGGTGTCGGGCCTGAGTATGAATTCGCGCGAGACGAGTTCCTCAGCGGTATAGGGCGACAGGGAATAGATGCCGGGAAGATCGGTGATGGAAGTGCCCGGATGGCCTTTGATGGTGCCCTCCTTGCGGTCCACGGTGACTCCGGGGAAATTGCCTACGTGCTGGTTGGAGCCGGTGAGGACATTGAACAGGGTGGTTTTGCCGCTGTTCTGCTGGCCCGCCAGTGCGAAGCTGAGCTTTTCGCCTTTTGGGAGGGGGTTCTCATGGTCCTTGGAGTGGTATTTTCCGCCTTCGCCCAGACCGGGGTGGGCGTTATGGTCGTGGAGGTAAGTGTTGTATGGTTTGTCCTTGCCGGCAGCGTCGCCGTTCGAGAAGGGTTTCTGGTAGCCGTCCAGCAGTCTGGCTTCTATTTCCGAAGCCTCTTTCTGCCGCAGCGTAAGGGCGTAACCGTTTATCTGAATCTGTATCGGGTCGCCCAACGGGGCGCGGTCGACGACTTTCAGGACGGCACCGGGTATCAGACCCATGTCGAGAAAATGCATCCTGGTGGCTCCGGAACCGCCTACCGAAGTGACTTCGGCCCATTGGCCGGGATTAATACTTGCTACATTCATATTACGATGCAAAGATACATCCATATTGGTTGCCGGGCAATACCAAATTGTTGTGATAGGCCCGGAGTTTTGCGGATAAGTGCAGAATCGCTATATTTGCCCCTGATGAAGGTTAAACACAAGCTTATAATCGCAGCGGCGGTGGCCGTGGTGCTCGTAATAGTGGGCATCAGGCTGCTGTTTGTCGAGACGGCTTTCAAGTACGGCCTGATATTGCTTGGGGCCGTAGTGCTGGCGTTTCTCATCTGGAAGGCTTTCATACAGGGCGGACAGAGGGAGCTGGCTCGCAGCGAAAAAGAATCAGAGCAGCTTCACGCCCGGGTTGAGGAGCTTCAGAGGCAGCTGGACGAGCTGAGCCGCAGCCCGCTCAACGTCACTTCGCTCACTCCGGTGCTGCATCTTGCAGTACTCAATATAGATACCTCTTTCACACGTACTTATGAGCGCACAGACGACTCCCGCAGCCTCACTTTCAAAGGAGCGCTGAGGGCCGATATATGTGCCGAATACGGCATCCGCCTCGAGGACGTACGCTTCCGTTACGACGCAGACAGCGATACCCTGTGGCTTGCCGATTTTCACCCGGGCCTGTTGTCTTTCTCCAAGAAACAGCTCACCTGGGACCTTGCGGTGACACTTCGCAACCGTTCGCTGCTGGGAATGCGCCTGCCGCCGGTGGACGACAAGACCGCCGACGAATTTACCCGCGAGATGAAGGAGCGCATACGCATGGAGGTGGAGAAGGAAATCGACCGCCGGCGTATAGCCGAATTCGAATGGCTCGCTCCCGTCGTGTCCCGGCAGGTGACCGACGCGCTGCGCCTTTCCATTGGGCACCCCGGCACCCGAATATCCATTATCGAAGAGCCTGTCGAGGCCGGAGGCTTCCTGCCTCTTGATGAGTTCCGGAAAAAAATGTTAAATTTGCATGATTGACAGATAAGAATATGGCAAAAGTACCTACCCCTCACATCAGCGCCCTTCCCGGCGAAATAGCAGAAACCGTCATCATGGCGGGCGACCCCCTGCGCGCGCAGTTCATGGCCGAAAAATTCCTTCAGGACGTAATTCAGTTCAATAAGGTCCGCGGCATGCTGGGCTTCACCGGCACGTATAAAGGCAAGAGAGTCAGCGTAATGGGACATGGCATGGGCATTCCGTCCATAGGTATCTACACTTACGAGCTGTATAATTTCTACGATGTCAAGACCATCATCCGCGTAGGTTCCGCAGGTGCTTACAGCACCGACCTCCATATCGGCGACCTCATCCTGGCCCAGGGAGCCTGCACCGACTCCACTTACGGCAACCAGTACAAGCTGTCTGGTACCTTCGCCCCCATTGCAAGCTTCGACCTGCTGCGCAAGGCGGCCGATGAGTGCGATCGCCTTGGTTATGCCTACAAGGTCGGCAACGTGCTGTCAACAGATGTATTCTATTCCGATACCCCCACCGTTGACGGGTGGCTCAAGATGGATGTCCTGGGAGTGGAAATGGAGGCGGCTGCCCTTTACATGAATGCAGCCCGCGCCCGCAAGAAGGCCCTCGTAATCTGCACCGTATCCGACCACGTGATAACCGGAGAGGTCACCACGTCCGAGGAGCGCCGCACTACCTTCACGCACATGATGGAGGTAGCGCTCTCGCTGGCATAAGATTCCTAGATTAATACCCGAACTGTAGTTCGTCGATGTAGAGCACGCTGCCCGAGGCTCCGGTCTCGGCGTATCCGAAACGGCTTCCGGTCAGCGTGAAAAGGACATACCGGGGAGTCTTTGAGCTCCTGTATGAGAAAGGTGCGTCGAACTTCACGTAGCCCTGGGTGCCTTTTTTCACGATGTAGCTGGCCTTTCCGACGATATGGGGGTCGTTGTTCGAGTCGATGAAGCCGTCGCGGTTGGTTATCTGGGTGTAGGGCTTGTCCCAGTCCATCAGCAGAACCTCGATGAGGGCCTCGTCGCTCTTGCCCTGCATGTTTTTGTAGGGGGCCTTGGTGTGATTGATTTTCTTGGGAATGTAGTGGTAGTAGCCGGAGAGGTTCTTGGGGCGTGCGGTAAACGGAGTTCCCAGAATGGATTCCGCACCGCTCATATCGATTATCTTGACGAATCGTCCGGTGAATACGTTGCCCGCTATGAAGGCCCAGGCGGCCTTTTTGCTCTCGATACGGGCCGCGGCCTTGCCTTCGCCGGCAACGGCGACGTGCTCGTAGTCAGGCGACACGCTTGTCATTCCCAGCATGTGCATCCCGGCGTTTCCGCTGTCCCATACACGTTTGGATACAGGGGTGTCTGCGGCGTAAGGGTACCAGACACCTTTGCGCTTGTGCCACTCGTCGAAGCTCATATTGTACAGCTGTGGACCGTTCTGGGCAAACAGCGAAGCGCACAGCAGAAGTGCTGGCAGGCATGATAGGATGCGTCTAAGTGAAATCATGGTGCAAAGTTAGCAATATAATCGCTAAATTTGCATCATGAAGAAGAAACTCTGGAAATCAATCGCAGGCCTGGCCCTGGCCGCCGGCGCCATTACCTGGTATGCTGCCGACAGAAACGGTACCCAAACCGCCTCGGAGGCCGCTGAAACCATAGAAATGGTTGATACTCAAGCCGCTGGTGCGTTGGAGATTCCATCGGCCCCGGGCGGGCGCGTGGTACGTCACGGAGCCTATGTCGCTTCCTACAATCTCAAAACGCTCATACCCGATTGGGTGGCCTATGAGATCACCGACGACGAAGCCTCGGTGCGCCGCGAACGGAGTGACACCCAGTTCCGCATGGATCCCGATCTGCACGGCTGCACCCAGGCCATGCGTGAGGATTATTCCGGCTCCGGCTGGACCAAAGGCCACATGATGCCGGCTGCCGACGCCGCCTTCGACACGTCTTCCATGGAAGAAACATATTATTTTACGAACGTGTGCCCGCAGAACGAGACTCTTAATGCCGGCGACTGGCAGTACCTGGAAAAGAAGGTACGAAGCTGGGCCAAGCGCTACGGCAGCGTATGGGTGGTGACTGGTCCCATAGTGGGGGAGAACCGCTACGGAACGATAGGCGAGCGCGACGTCACCGTGCCCGATTCGTTCTACAAGGCCCTGCTGGTGAGGCGCCACGACGGTTCCTACAGCGCAGCGGCCTTTGTGATGGACAATGACGACGCACGCTATTACCTCTCCGACTGTGTGATGAGCGTAAATGAGCTGGAGACTCTCACCGGCATAGACTTCTTCCCCGGGCTTGACGACAGGATAGAAGAAAAAGTTGAGTCTTCCCTCAAAAAATCGGACTGGGGAATCAAATAAATTCGTATCTTTGGGGGCATTATTAAATCGATAATGCAATATGCCCCGCTTCAATGAAAGGATAATCAGGGAAGGCATCACTTTCGATGATGTGCTTCTCGTTCCTGCGTATTCGGAGGTCCTGCCCAAAGACGTCAGCCTTCGTTCCCGTTTCTGCCGCAGCATCACTCTCGACATTCCCTTCGTATCTGCCGCAATGGACACCGTAACCGGTTCGGCCATGGCGATAGCTATGGCTCAGGCAGGAGGTATAGGAGTGATACACAAGAATATGACTGCAGAGGCGCAGGCTGCCGAGGTTCGGGCTGTAAAGGCCCGCGGCCTGCGTGTAGCGGCCGGGGCCGGCATAACGACCGACATCCTCGAACGCGTCGGGGCTCTTGTTGGTGCAGGGGTTGACGCAATAGTGCTCGACTCCGCCCACGGCCATTCCAAAGGCGTGTTGGATGCGCTGCGCAAGGTAAAGGACTCATTCCCCGGGCTCGACGTCGTGGTCGGAAATATAGCCACGGCGCAGGCTGCCCGCGACCTTGTGGCAGCAGGAGCCGATGCCCTCAAGGTCGGAATCGGTCCCGGGTCCATCTGCACCACCCGCATCGTGGCAGGTGTCGGAGTGCCGCAGCTGTCGGCCATAGCCGAGGTTGCGGAGGCGGCAGACGGCGTGCCTGTGATTGCCGACGGCGGCCTGCGTTACTCCGGCGACGTGGTCAAGGCCCTTGCCGCCGGAGCGGACTGCGTGATGTGCGGCTCCATGTTCGCCGGCACCGAAGAGGCTCCGGGCGAGGTGGTCGAAGTTAATGGAGTACGCATGAAGACTTACCGAGGTATGGGCTCGATAGATGCCATGCAGGCCGGTTCCGCCGACCGCTATTTCCAGAAAGGCGGCGGAAAGCTTGTGCCCGAGGGAGTCGTGGCAGGCGTGCCCTGCAAAGGTCCTGTCGCCGATGTGCTGTTCCAGCTTGCCGGCGGCCTGAGGTCGGGAATGGGATACGTTGGAGCGCCTACCGTGAGCGCCCTGCACGAGG
This sequence comes from uncultured Bacteroidales bacterium, assembly GCA_946539455.1. GTDB lineage: Bacteria > Bacteroidota > Bacteroidia > Bacteroidales > UBA932 > Cryptobacteroides. Next base: position 3,617 of record CAMNHL010000012.1, on the reverse strand, counting down.
CCCGGTTCGTCCGCATCTCGCCAGCATCCCTTCGCGAAAATCATCCCCACGACGTCACGATAACCAAGAAATCACCCAATTATTAATAGTTTGGCCCATGGCAGCAGAAGAACTGTTCAACAGCTACAAGACTGAATTCCGGAACCGTATCGGAACCAGCGTTGATTTTTTACGGGATTCCGCCGTTTACGACACCCCGCTGTATGATTTCATCCGTCGCATGCCCAAGGGGGCCGACCTCCATGCGCACGCAGACGCCATCCTGCCCATGGATGAGCAGGTCCGCTTTCTTGCCGACCACCCCGAACTGGTCATAACTCCCGAGTGGCAGATACACTACAGCGGACTTGGAGCCCCGTACGGCAGCCGTACCATGGCCGAATGTCTCGCCGACGGACTCACGGTCGAAGACTTCCGGCGTCAGTGGACCGTGGCGGGCGCTCCCGCCGGATCGTATATCTGGGACTGGTTCGAAGGCATCTTTACCAAGTGCGGCGCGATATGCACCACCCCGTCGCTGGTGCAGGATTATTACATCCGGGTAATGCGATACTATCACTCCGTAGGCGTCGAGTATCTGGAGCTTCGCGTGCCTTTCTTCGGCACCAGGGAAGACGCTCTTGCCCGCGGCCGTGCTTTCATGGCCGCACTGCAGGAGGTCCGCCGGGAAGATCCGCATTTTGTGCTGAGTCTGGTTGCCTGCGGCGGCAAGAACGAGGTCTGGGACCCGCAGTTCGACATCCTCATGGATAATGCCATGTATGTGAGGGACAATGTGTTCGATGGCTCACGGCCGCTTGTGACCGCTATTGACATCGTAAACGACGAGGATCGTTCCTACTCGCTCGCCCGTTACGAGGAGAGGGTGCGCAACATAGTCTCCACCCATCCGGGACTCGGGCTTACGCTCCACGCCGGAGAGAGTCTTCGTGGCGAAAACAAGGAAATAGAGATAGCGCTTCGCTGCGGGATCGACCGCCTGGGCCATGGATTCAACCTCTACAGGTATCCCGAACTTCAGCAGGAGGTCCTCCGCAGGGGTATCTGCCTCGAGGTATGTCCCGTAAGCAACGCTGCACTCGGGTATTGCTCCGACTTCTCAAAGCATCCCGCCGACGGATTCCGCAAGGCCGGCATCCCGGTGGTGATATGCTCCGACGATGCCGCCTACCAGGCCGATTCCGTGCTGGTGGGTGATTATCTTGCTGTTGCGGCAGGCTGGGACCTCTCCCTGGATGAACTTCGTGCGCTGTGCCGGGCAAGCATCGAATACGCATTCCTGCCCAAGGAAACCAAAGAGGGCCTGCTGGCCTGGTGGGAAGGGGCCTGGGACGAGTTTGTCCGCGGACTCTGATCAGTCGCCGAAGGCTCCGAAGAACTCAGGGAACGATTTTGACACGCACTCGCGGTCGTCGATGACGATAGGAGCATCGGCTCCGAGCGACGCCACCTGCAGGGCCATTGCCATGCGGTGGTCGTGGTGCGAGGTGTATGAGCCGCCACGCAGCAGTCTGCCGCCCAGCAGACGTCCTGTCCAGCTCTCGCCGTCGATGACCAGAGAATCGCCGTCTGCGAAAGCTTCAACGCCCATCTGCGTGAGCATTTCCAGAATTGCGGCGGCCCTGTTGCTTTCTTTGCCGGCAAGGCGTCCCATGCCGCCGATTACCGACCTGCCAGAGCAGAATGCCGCCAGCACCGACACGATGGGGAAGAGGTCGGGGGCATGATTGAGGTCGATGCTGAAGCCCTCGAGCGGTGCCCTGCTGGCGCATACAGTTCCGTCGTCGAGCTGCGAAACCAGCGCGCCCGCCTCTACCAGTATATCGATTATCTCTATGTCGGCCTGGATGGATTTCATGTCCATGCCTTCGAGTTCGGCGCATCCGAATATGGCTCCGGCTACAAGGAAACTCGCCGCCGCGCTCCAGTCGCTTTCGAGTCCGAACTGCGCCGCGCGGTACTTCTGGCCTCCGCGTACCCGGAACGTGATTCCGGTGCAGGCTCCCCAGTCTTCCTCTTCGAGCAGCCGGGCATCTCCTTCCATCTCGCTGCGGGTGGATATGCCGAAGTGCCTCAGGACGTCGAGCGTGATGTACATGTACGGCAGGCTCTTGGGGTCGGATACGTGAACGATGCTGTCGCGTTCGCACAGGGGGAGCGCCATCAGCAGACCCGAGATGAGCTGGGATCCGCCGCTGCCGCTGATGTCGGCGGTGCCGGGAATGAGCGTACCCTTTACCGTGAGCGGAACATGGATGTCGGACAGGAGCACTCCGAACGATGCCATGATGGCGGCTGCCTCGTTCATGGGGCGCCGCAGGAGCGTGCCGCGGCCTTCGACCCTGAAGGGCTCTCCGTTGACGGCCGCAAGGACCGGTACGGTAAGGCGCGCAAGCAGTCCCGATTCGCCCACGAACACCTCCTGCTTGCGCAGGGGTTCCGTTATCGGGCCTATACCGGTGATTATCAGCGTGCTGCCGTCTTGTTCGACAGTGGCTCCGAGGAACCTTGCCAGATCGATGGCGGCCTGGCTGTCGTCGCATCCGGAATAATCGAACAGGCGGGAAGTGCCTTCAGCGAGCGCCGCACACAGGATGGCCCTTTGGGCGAAGCTCTTGGAGGCCGGCATGCGCAGTCCTTTTTTGCGGAACATCTTGACTCCTTTGTAAATCTGGCCGGAAAGCTTCGAGGCGACTGGCTGCCCGGGTGCTGCCGCTTCCTGCTCGCTGAGTGCGGCGTAGGTGAACGGAGCTCCGCGCCTGAGACATTCTATCCGGGATTCCTTGCCGGCCGCTCCCATTCCGAAAGCGATCAGGCGGCCTTGCATGGAATCCACATCCTCCAGGATGACGCTGTAGAGGGACTCGATGCGTCGCACATCGTCTTCGTTATGGCAGGTGGGGACAATCTTTGCAATGTCGGCACCGTAGCGGAAACAGCGTGCCAGAGCCATCTGGAGGCCTTTTTCGTCGGGAGTGTCGATGTAGTTGTGGTACGAGCGGATGAGCTCCGTTCCGCATTCGCGGCATAGCTTCTGGAAACGCCGGCTCACTGCGGCAGGGGCTTCGATTTCCAGGTCGGCAAAGCGGGCTCCGGCCTGAACGGCCAGACTCAGGCGGCGTTCGGCTTCGGCCCAGCCTGCGGCCGGGCCGAAGTTATCCCCCTGCACCCCCTGGGGACAAGGGGAAGGGTCCCCTTGAACCCTTCTGTCGCTACGCTCCGAACCTGCGGCCGGGCCGAAGTTATCCCCCTGCACCCCCGGGGGACAAGGGGAAGGGTCCCCTTGAACCACTCTGTCGCTACGCTCCGAACCTGCGGCCGGGCCGAAGCGGCAGGTGGCGACCAGTGGAATGTCGGTCTGCCCGAAAAGGTCTTCTATCTGACTGTCAGTAAGAGGGCAACTGTCGAGCCGGATTTCGGCCATCTCCAGATTCGGAAGTATTTCCAGAATCTCGTGGTATGTCTTGTTTTGAAGTGTAGTGCAAATCATTTCACGGCGAAGATACGCCAAAACTTTGGATTTTCATTAATTATAGATAACTTTGCACTCCCTTTCCAAGACTGCCCGAGTGGCGGAATGGTAGACGCGATGGACTCAAAATCCATTGTCCCTTAAA
>CAMNHL010000011.1:0-59692 GCA_946539455.1 uncultured Bacteroidales bacterium | reverse complement strand
CAGAATGAATCTGCAATTCCTTCTGCTCTCGCTTATCCGACAAATTCGGGACATTAAGGATGATGTCGGACTATACTCGGAACTTTGTGTTTTAAAATCAATTTTGTTATGGAAAAGAACACAACATTCAGCGACGTTGCCGAGCTTTGGAAAGCCGACAAGAAACAGTATGTCAAGAAATCTACCTATGCAGCCTATTGCCTGCTTATTCAGAGTCATTTGCTTCCGGTTTTTGGGGAGCTGAATGATATTGGGGAGGGGGACGTTCAGGCTTTTGTAAACCGGAAACTGGCCTCCGGGTTGAGCCAGAAGACCGTTCGGGACATTCTTGTCGTTCTGAAGATGATTCTGCGTTATGGCTCAAAACACGGATTGATGGAGCTCCACCAAATTGATATTGTGTTTCCTACAGAACGCGAGAGACAAGATATCGAAGTGCTTACTATCACCAATCAGCGTCAGCTGATGACCTACGTGAAAGAGCACTTCACTTTTCTTAACCTCGGCATCTTCATCTGCCTGAACGCCGGTCTTCGCATAGGTGAAGTTTGCGCCCTGCAGTGGGATGACATAGATGTGGCCGCCGGAGTCATTCGCGTCAGCAAAACAATTCAGCGTATCTATCTGGTGGATGGGCAGGAGAAATACACAGAGTTAATCATTGACAAGCCCAAGACAAAGAACTCCATCCGGGATATCCCCATGACACGTGAACTTATGACACTGATTCGACCATTGAAGAAGATTGTGCGTGGAGACTTCTACGTTCTAACCAATGCCCCCGAACCCACCGAACCAAGAACATACCGAAGCTATTTCAACAAACTCCAAAAAGAACTGGGCCTTCCCAAGATGCGTTTCCATGGCCTTCGTCACAGTTTTGCCACCCGCTGCATAGAAAGCAAATGCGACTACAAAACCGTCAGCGTACTTTTGGGTCATTCGAACATCAGTACCACTCTAAATTTATATGTGCATCCCAACATGGAACAGAAACGCAAATGTATTGATATGATGGGAAAGATGTTTAAGTAAAACTAAATGTCTTGTACTGGTGAATAATAGATAGTTATGAACATCGGCCCCTCAGGGTGGTGAGAGGCCGATGGGAATGCTCAACAGGGAATATTGGTCGGAGAGGTTATTTCCCTTCCCCTTCAATTTCTATCCACTCACCGTGGTACTGATTAACGTTGTACTTTACTTTCCCATTCATTGATTTAATGAGGCGATATACTGAGGTACGGCTAATGCCCATTTCCCCTGCCATTCCCTCCATCGTAAACTCCGGACGCTTGCGCTCAAGGGTAAATTCGGCAAACTGTTCCAGGTTGTGAAGTTCCGTGAGAAGGTTCCCCTTGAAGAGGCGCTCGTTGAGGACTTTGGTGCCTTTAATAGGACGCTTATCTTTCTGAATCTCCATAGCGTCGACCATGGCAGGCAGCAAGGTCTTGCGAATGAGTTCCGGACAGAGGCAGCAGGTTCCCATACAATACCCCATGCATAACCACCCTCATAAATAATAAATGATTTGTGGTTTGACTAAATGAGTTATCTTTGTGTATTGGTGTGAAATGGTTCATTCCACATATCGCCGGACTGCTTCTGCTGGCATACTGCGTGGTCTGCCGTCTGTGGACTCCTGCCGCGGACTTCTATGCCGTGCGCCTTTACCCCGCAATAAGTACGGCCCTCTCGTGGCTCGGCGCAAGGATTCCGTTTTCGCTTGAGGAGATAGTCGTCCTGGCCTTCATAGTAAGCTTTGTCGATATACTTGTAAAGGCAATCCGGCATAAGGAAAACTTCTTCCGCTGGCTGGGAAAGACCGCTGTCGTGGCCATGTGGCTGTATGTGTGGTTTTATATGGGCTGGGGGAATAACTACTACAGGACCGGTCTTTATGCGCGAAACGGCATAGAAAAGGTGCATTATGACGGGGAAGCCTTCAAGGCCTTCCTGGAGGACTATTCTAAAGAACTTAACCAGGCGGCATACGCGACCGTGGAAATAGACAACAGCAAGCTTGAGGATGTTATCAGGCGCTTCTATTCGGAGAAAGTGACTCCGTATGGATATACCCCTCTGCACAAGTGGCAGAGCATAAAGAAGCCTGTCCTCAATCCTCTCTTTTCGGCAGTGCTGGTGCATGGCTACATGGGCCCGTTCTTTTGCGAATCTCAGGTGAACAGCGACCTTCTTCCTCATGAGTACCCATACGTAGCTGCACATGAGATGGGACACCTTGCGGGGGTGACAAGCGAGGCCGAAGCCTCCTTCTGGGGTTTTGCCTGCTGCCGGGAATCGGAAATCGCAGCCGTAAGGTACAGCGGCTATCTTGCCGTCCTTCCATACGTGCTTTCCAATGCCGGGAGACTGCTTCCCGAGGACGAATTCCAGGCCTGGACCGGGACCATCTGCGAGAAGGCCGGGAAAGACTACACCGAGTCAAGGGCTTATTGGAGCGGCAAGAGGGTAGTGTGGATAGAGAAGGTGCAGAACTGGTTCTACAACCTCTACCTGAAATCCAACGGAGTATCGGAAGGCGTGAAGGACTACTCCGGCGTAGTAAGCATGATAATGACGATGGATGCTCACATGCAGGCAGAGCATGTGGCGAATCCGATTACTGCAAGGACAAAAACAACGTATTCCGTTTCTCTTGATTCAGAACGCTATGGCAACTCGTAAATTCGGTACATGTTTCTTCGAGCAGTATGCTCAGATATCGCTTTCGGCGCTGCTGGGAAGCGAGTATGACTGTCTTGTGAACCGCGACCGGCCGGATCTGCAGAGCACGGACGGGCACTCTGTCGGCATAGAGGTCACGCGGGCCATGGAGGAGAGTAAGAACGCGCATTTGGAACTGTTGAAAGATGTGGCCGGAATCACTCCCGCCGGACGGAGCGAAGAGATAGACCATATCATTGAATACGGATACGGGTATGGCCTGAGCGAGGGTAAGTATATAGGAGTGAAGGAGTTGCCGTATTGGTCCATGGCCTTGCCCCTTCGGAGGATCATCGAAAGCAAGGTATCCAAGATCGGGAACGGATTCTACGGCCATTACGAAAAGATGGGTCTTTTCGTCTTCTCGCGTGAGAACCTTTGCAAGGCAGAGGCTCAGAAGGCGATGGACTACACCATGTCCCTGCAGAAGTATCAGGATATACGTTACAACAGGCTCTATCTTGCCGATGTTGACGACCTCTTTGTATGCAATCTCGATGACGGCCAGAAGGAGAGTTCAAGGCTCACACGGTATCCCGTTACGCAGCAGCAGCGGAAAGAGTTTTATCTGGAGGCTGTCCAAAGACAAACGCAGTAAGCCCAATCCCATGAAACGCCTTTTTCTTATATCGTTTGGCGGCAATCGCTTCTTCCGGCATTCCTGCTGCTGCCGAGTTCAAGTGGTGTCGGTAGCCCCGGAATCTTACCGGCGTCCGTTGGCCATGGCGATGTAGTATAGCAGGGTTGCGAGTGAGCCGATGGCGGCGATTACGTAGGTGTATGCGGCCCATTTGAGGGCGTCTGCGGCCATGGGCTTGGTGCTGGCGTCGAGCACTCCTTCAGAGGACAGCCAGTTGACGGCCCTTACGCTGGCGTCGATTTCGACGGGAAGGGTGATGAGGCTGAATAGGGTGGTCAGGGCGAACAGGGCGATGCCGGCCCATAGGAGCGCGGGCGTGAAGTTGATAAGGAGAACACCGGCGAGAAGCACCCACTGTACCGTGTTGTTGGCAAATGTGACCACGGGGACCAGCGACGTGCGCATCTTGAGCGGACCGTAACCTACGGCATGCTGGATGGCATGGCCAGTCTCGTGGGCCGCTACGGCGCAGGCGGCTACGCTCCTGCCGGAGTAAACGTCGCGGCTGAGGTTTATCGTCGAATCCTGCGGATTGTAGTGGTCGGTGAGTTTGCCGTCGATGCAGATGACTTCGACATCGTGGATGCCGTTGCGCTCGAGCATCATGCGGGCAACCTCGGCGCCGCTCAGACCGCCTGGAGAGGGCACATCTGAGTATTTGTCAAACTTGCTTTGAAGCGTGCGCTGGATGATGAACGACAGCACCATCACGGCAATAAGTATAATCCAGATAGACATAATTTCCTATATAGCAAGAATTATTCCTACAATCTCCAGTCTATGGGTGTTAGCCCCTCAGCCTTGAGAATCGCATTGGCCTGGGAGAAATGGCGGCAACCAAAGAAGGCGCCGCGGGCCAGCGGGGAAGGGTGCGCAGCCTGCAGCACCGTGTGGCGGGAACTGTCGACGAGCGGGGCTTTGGAGCGTGCGTAGTTGCCCCAGAACATGAACACTACGCCCTCGCGGCGCTCTGATATGCAGCGTATTACTGCATCGGTGAACTCCTGCCATCCTATGGCGCTGTGCGATGTGGGTTCGCCTGCCCTTACTGTGAGAACGGCGTTGAGCAGGAGCACTCCCTGACGTGCCCACGGTTCCAGGTTCGGGCGGCCTGACATTTTGACGCCAAGGTCATCCTCTATCTCTTTGAATATGTTCCGCAGCGACGGAGGGGCGGGCACGCCGTCGGGCACCGAGAACGACAGCCCCATGGCCTGGCCGGGGCCGTGATACGGATCCTGACCAAGGATCACGACCTTTACGTCCGGAAGGGGGCAGAGGTCGAAGGCCCGGAATATCTGGCTTCCGGGAGGATAAATCTGCCGGCCGGCGGCTTTCTCGGCATGCAGCTCCTGCACAAGCCGTCCGAAATAAGGTTTTTCGAATTCCTGAGCCAGCGCCTCGCGCCAGCTTTCTTCTATCTTGACCTGCATAACAATGCAAAGATAGGATTTTTGGAATTAATGTGAAATAAAGGTATATTTGTTCCGTAATGTCAAGAACAGCACTGTTTCCCGGGTCTTTCGACCCTTTTACCGCAGGCCACCTCAACATATTAGGGCGGGCCCTCACGATGTTTGACAAGGTGGTCATCGCCATCGGCATCAATCAGGACAAGCGGGGTTTCTACGACAGCGAAACCAAGAAGGACATCATCCGCCAGGCAACCTCCGGCATGGACAACATAGAAATCATAGAGTATGATTGCCTGACAGTCGATATATGCCGCCGCCTTGGAATACGCCATATAGTCCGTGGCGTACGCAACATGCTCGATTTCGAAAACGAGCGTGCCATCGCAGATGCAAACCGCCGCCTGGCTCCGGAAATAGAGACGATAATAATCCCTACGGCCCAGGAATTCGCCCACATCTCTTCCAGCGCCGTACGCGATATCCTGCGTCATCAGGGAGATACCTCCCTCTTTGAACCCGAAGGAGTTACACTTCCTCCGGTAGAATAGACAGTATGAAAGATCGTAACTTAAAACTGCTGCAGCTGCTGCTGGTGCTGATGCTCGGCAATCCTATGCTGCAAGCGTCGGCCCAGGTGACCGACAGCCTGTCCTTTGCAAAACTGGATACCATGCTTGCAAACTACACCGGAGCAATCGCCACCGAGCCCGCCACCGTCAAGAATAGCGAATGCGACTTCTTGATAGGCAGCGTGAAGGACTCGCTTACAATGCAGCATATAGCGCTCTGGCTGTACGACCACTATAAGGATTCGCAGCTGATGGGCGACGAGGCCGTAGCCATTCATGTTTACGACAACTGGTTCAAGGACGGCAGGATTTCCATGCGCAGCGAGTTCGACAAGCTCGACGCCGACATCTTCGCTGCATTCAACCGTTCCACGCTTCTTGGCATGAAAGCCCCCGTGGTGGACCTCCGCACCCCCTGCGGCCGCAAGGTTCGCATACCGCAGGAGGGGAGCTTCGGGGTGTTCTTTTTCTTCGATACCAGCTGCGCCAAGTGTCAGCTCACGGCAAAGGTGCTGCCGGGAATCCTCGAAAAGATAGAGTTCCCAACCCGCTTCTATGCCGTTTTCTGCGGACAGGACCAGGCACAGTGGCGCAAGTTCCGGCGCGACTTCAAGGTCCGCAACCGCAATGTGGGAATAGTCCATGCCTGGGACAAGGACATGGAAACCGACATGCTCCGTCTGTACGGGGTAATGTCCACTCCGCGAATGTATGTCACCGATACCGACGGGGAGGTGCTCGGGCGCCGTCTCGAAGCGGAATCGCTTGCAGAAATCATACAATACATCAACGCGTACTATGAGCAGAAAGAAAAGTAACAAGGGCGCCGGGGTAGATCCTGCCTACTTCGACAAACAGCGCGAGTCGCTGCGCCGAGTCCACCGCAAGGCCGTACTTTTCAACGACAAGGAACTTGCCGCCATCCAGGAGTACTGCCGACGTTTCAAAGTAAGCTCCCGCTCGGCCCTCATACGCCAGGCCGTAATGGAACGGGTCCTCAAAGGGCTGGAAGAAAACCACCCTACATTGTTTTAGCGCTCAGGCGCCTTATCAGTCAAAATCGATGCGGCAGATGAAATTCTGCACATCTTCGCGTTTGCCTTCCACTATCCAGGAAGACTGATCCCGCCGGACGGCATACATGCCGGTCGTTTCTGACGGGTGCAATTCGTGATTGTAGTTGATGTAGAAGTCGCTTATCCTGCGCCCGCAGGTGAACTCGTCGGGCAGGATGTCGTAGGCCCATACCGGATACCTTGCGTTATTGGCGTGCGCGTTGTAATCGACGTCGGAATACAGCACCTTATGGGATGCTGTAAGCTCGGGCTCGGCACCACGCGGCCAAACTATTTTTGGGGCGTTGTCTTCGATAGCCCTTTCCGGGCACTGCGGCTCGGGCGACAGTATGTCTGCTATTCGCTCCGCCCTTGCGATGCTGCGGGTGCTTATCTCCATCAGTACCCAGGAACTCGTGGCGCGTACCAGAATATTTCCCTGTTCGTCATACATGAGGTACTCCCTGATATACATCGGACCGCTTACGCCTGCATGCCAGGTCTGCAGCCTGACTTTGCTGTATATGGAAGGGATTGACTCATAATGGACGTGCATGCGGGTCAGTATCCATGCGACATCGCGTTTTTCCAGGATCCAGTCGGGCGCTCCTATCATTTCGGCGCCTTTCATGGCGATGTCCTGGGCAATGTCGAAGAAAGCGGCGGGGCGAAGCTTCTTGTTGACGTCGAAAAAGTAGCAGGGAAGCGAGATCTCCTGCTCACATTTGGAAGGAATCATAGCGTGTTGCGTTTGTACAAAGCGATGTCTTTATTACCTCAAGGGAGGGAAGGGCTCCGGCGATGATGTCCCGCAGCAGGTCTGCGGTGCAGATTTCGCTCTGGTAATGACCGAGTTCGGCAAGCAGCATGCCGCCGGACTCGAAGAAGTCGTGATAATGGAATTCGCCGGTGACGAAGGCATCGGCGCCTGAGTGGCGGGCGTCGTCGAGCAGGAAGGCTCCGGAGCCGCCGCAAAGGGCGACTCGTCCGATGGATTTGCCGCAGACTGCCGTATGCCGGAGGCATTCTACATTGAACGTATCCTTGAGCATGGCGAGAAACTCGCCGTCGGTCATAGGCGCGGGCAGGGTCCCTATGACTCCCGAGCCGCCGGCTCCGTCGGGCCTTGGCTGAAGCCAGGAGATTCCGCTGAGTCCAAGCAGGGAAGCTATGCGGTAATTAACCCCGCCGGGAGCGTTGTCGAGGCTGGTGTGTGCAGAATAAACGGCGATGCCGCAGCGAAGGGCCTGCACTACGCAGCGCTGCTGGTATGTGGAATCGCTGACCTGCTTGAGAGGATGGAACAGCAGGGGATGATGGGACACCACCATGTCGCAACCGAGTGCGGAGGCTTCGTCCAGCACTGCTTCGGTAATGTCGAGGCAGGTGAGGACTTTGTGGACTTCTGCCTGCGGAAAACCCACCTGAAGCCCGGAATTGTCGAAATCTTCCTGTAGCCGCAGCGGTGCGGCTTTCTCTATGGCGAGTATGACGTCGGATACTTTCATAATCTGCAAAGATACTCAGAAACTGTTTAACAATTATTACGACGCGGCTAAAAAATAATCAGCCTCCTAAAAATTTGTCCCCTTGAAGAAAATTTGTAACTTGCGAATTCTAAAAAGAGTGTGCTTATGAAAACAAGAGTCCTTGCAATGCTTGCAGCCGCGTTTGCGTGCATGGCGTCACTGGCATCATGCGAACTTGATTTCGACGACCCTTATGCCGAAGATGACGATACCGTGGCTTTTCTCGACGGCAATACCCTCACATACGGCAGCCACCACTATACCCTCGAAGAAGCCGACGGCCGCGGAACCGTAACTTTCACCCACTTCCCGGCGACGGTCCGCGAGTTTACCACCCTTCAGGAACAGCTCCTGGGTACATCCCAGCCCGGGACGCTCGCCCTCAATCTGATGGCTTTCGAGATGTTCCGCCGCAACCGGACCAAAGGCCAGAAATGCATAGAAATGTGCAACGTGAGCGTAAATGCCAAGAGCGTGCTCAACAGCCTCAGGCAAAAATTCCCCGAGCACAGGGAGGATGAGGCTGCGGAAGGCCAGCAGCCGTATCTTGTCGCCAGTTTCCTTGCCGGCGCCACCCAGGACAACAATTATCAGCCGGAGTATCCATACACGCTGAGTTTCGACTACGGGACGTCCGCAGGCCAGGGAGAGTATTCATTGCCGTTCTTCGGCCGCATATATCACTGGCTTACGTCCAGGGCCAGCAATAAAGATTACGATGCCACCGTTATCGTTTTCGATGACGATGACATCGTACTCGTGCACGGCTGTTCAAATTATCTTCTTTCATCGCCCGCCGTCAGCAGCTGGGAAGATACTCTGAAGTAATTTATTACCACACTTTTACGCGATCCTCGGGGGCGACGTAAAGGGCGTCTCCGCTCTGAATGTCGAAAGCCTCGTACCAGCTGTCGACCTGCGGCAGTGCGCCGTTGACCCTCAGGTGCATAGGGGAGTGGACGTCCATCATTACGTAATAACGGAGAATCTCATCGGAGGCTGTGCCTGCCCATACGTTTGCATACGACAGGAAGAAGCGCTGCTCGGGAGTGAAGCCGTTGTCGTCGGGCAGACGGCCATGCTTGTCCTGCCACATCTGCAGGGCGTCGTAGGCTACATTGAGTCCGCCATGGTCGGCGATGTTTTCGCCAAGGCAGAGGGCTCCGTTGGCCTTGAGCTCTCCGGGAATCACCCACAGCGAGCTGAAGTATTCCGACATCTTTTCGCAGGGGACCTTGAAGCCTTCGCTGTCGGCCTCGGTCCACCAGTCTCCGAGGTTGCCCTCCTTTGAATACAGGCGGCCCTGGTCGTCGAAGCCGTGGGTCATCTCGTGGCCGATCACCACACCGATGGAACCGTAGTTGGCGGCGGCGTCGGAACGGAGGTCGAAGAGGGGCGGCTGCAGGAATCCGGCAGGGAAGCAGATTTCGTTGGTGGTAGGATTATAGTAGGCGTTGACCATCTGGGCGGGCATCTGCCAGCGGTCCTTATCGACGGGCTTGTTGTAGCTCTTGCCGTATTCCAGCTCCCAGTAGAACTCGGATGCTGTACGGACATTCTCGTACAGGCTCTTGGAAGGGTCTATCACCAGACCGCTCAGGTCGTCCCATTTGTCGGGATAACCTACCTTTACCTTGTATGCGGCAAGCTTTTCGAGGGCGACGGCCTTGGTCTGCTCGCACATCCACTCCTGAGCCTTGATGCGCTCGCCGAGGGCCTTCTGCAGGTTGCCGATGAGCTCCAGCATCTCCTGCTTCGCTGCCCTGGAGAAGTAGCGCTCGACGAACATCTGTCCGACTGCATCGGACATCAGGCCGTCAACCAGGCTCTCTGCGCGTTTCCAGCGGGGAGGAAGGTCCTGCACGCCGGTGACCTTGCGGCTGTATTCGAAGTTCTCGGCTACGAAGTCGTCGCCCAGCAGGGAAGATGCTCCCTGGATGATGTTCCATTCGTAAATGGTCTTGAGGTCTTCGAGAGGGAGTTCCATGAGCATGCGGCACCCTTCGGCGACAGGCTCGGGCTGGCCAAGGTCGACCTCGGTGGTCTTGTCGTAGCGGTAGGCTTTCAGGTAGCCCTTCCAGTCAAAACCGCCGCACAGGCTTACGAGGGAATCGACGCTCACCTTGTGGTAGTTATCTTCCGGGATGCGGGTCTTCTCCATGGAGTAGTGGGCCTGGGCGAGCTCGGTTTCGATTTCCCAGATGCGTTCCATCTTGGCGGATGCCACTTCCTCGGTGTAGCCGGTAAGCACGAACAGGTTCTTCATGTGCTCGCGCATGGCCTCCCTGACGGCGGCGTTGCGGGGCTCCTGAGAGAAGTAGTAATCGCGGTTGCGAAGGCTCAGGCCGCCCTGGCTGATGCAGACTATGTTGTTATCGACGTCTTTTTCGTCGGCCGACACGTACATGCCGAAGAGCAGGTTGTCATGTTCCTTGGCACAGTAGTCGAGCAGCTCCTGGCGGGTCGAAATGGCGTCGAGTTCTGCCAGATGGGCCTTCAGCGGAGCCGCGCCCTCGGCGTTGAGCCGTGTGGAGTCCATCGCCATATTGTAAAGGTCACCGATCTTCTGGGCTACGGAGCCTTTCTTGTTCTGCTGGGAAGCGATGTCCTGGATGAGCGTGGCAAGGGTTTTTACGTTGTCGTCCGCAACCTTGTCGATGGTGCTCCAGCGGGGGAATTCTTTGGGCTGGGGGTTGTAATCAAGCCAGTGGCCGGTTGCATACTTTACAAAATCGTCTCCCGGGCGGACGGATGTGTCCATGTAGGAGTACTGGATGCCGGCGACCTTTGGCGTGCCGGACTCGCAGGCGGCAAGCATCGCCGCAGCTGCGAAAAGAAGGATAGGTCTTTTCATGCTGAATGAATTGAAGTCGCAAGATAGGTATTTCCGGGCAAAATCACAATTATTGGGGATTGGCCGGAACTGAGAGGAGAGGTATCTTTGCACCCGAATTTGGCAGAAAGATGAAATTGAAACAGTATATGGCAATCGCAGCCGCTGTGGCGATGAGTTTCCCGGCGGCGGCGCAGGTCAATCCCGACGCCCCTTCACGGGGCCTTACCGTCGGCGGCTACGGCGAGGTCGCAATGAGCCGCAACTTCTACAGCGACAATGTTTACCGTTACTCTTCGGCAACGTCCCACTCCGGCGAGGCCCACAATCGTTTTGACATACCCCATGCCGTAGTCTATCTGGGATACGACTTCGGAAAAGGCTGGAGCATGCAGACGGAAATAGAATTCGAGCATACCGGCACCGGAACCTCGGTAGAGAAGGAGTTCGAAGAGGCCGGAGAGTGGGAGAGCGAAATCGAAAAGGGCGGAGAAGTGGAGCTTGAGCAGTTCTGGATCCAGAAGTCCTTCGCCGATGCTTTCAATGTCCGCGTCGGCCACATGGTGGTTCCCGTGGGCGGGCTCAACAACGCCCATGAGCCGCTCAACTTCTTTACCGTCTATCGTCCCGAGGGCGAGTACACCATCCTTCCGTCCACCTGGCACGACACCGGCATAAGCCTGTGGGGCCGCACACCGCACTGGCGTTACGAGGCCATGGTCGTAGCGGGACTGGATGCATACATGTTCAATACGGAAAACTTCATAAAGAACGGCGCAGGCAGCCCATTCGAATTCAAGAGTGCCAACCAGCTTGGGTTTGCGGCAAGGGTTGACAACTATTCTGTGAAGAACCTGCGCCTTTCGCTCAGTGCATTCTACGGCAGGGCGTTCAACAACACCTATCCGTACGAAGAAATACCCGAATCGTCCCGTTTTTACGGCGTCAAAGGCCGTACGGCAATCGGCGCGTTCGATTTTTCGTACAAAGGCAAGCGCTTCATCGCCCGCGGCAACGCCGACATCGGTTACGTTGGCGACGCATACGCCATCTCCTACATGAAGCGCAACCGCAGCGCCAACAACGCTCCGTACAAGAAGTCATCGGTGGGGCAGAACGCCGTCGCCGCGGGATGCGAAGCCGGCTATGACATCCTCCCATGGTTCACCACCGGAGGCGGACAGCTGTACCTGTTCGGCCGCTACGAGTATTATGACTCTTATATCCCTGCCGCAGGGCAGGAAAGCGTAGGCTGGACTGCAAGGCACCGCATGGCGGTCGGAATCAACTATTTCCCCATCCCTCAAATCGCCCTCAAGGCGGAGTATTCCCACAGGTTCCTCAGACCCGGTTACAATCCGGAACCTTCAGTGAACGTGGGAATATGCTACATGGCATATTTTAACAAAAAATAACTAATACGATGAAAAAGATCAAAACTTCAATTATCCTGGCGGCAGGTCTGCTGACAATTGCCGGCTGCCAGAAAGATCCCTTCGACGCAACCCTGACGGCCCAGGAAAAAGAACTCAAGGCCGCAGTCGAGCAGTATGTCCCCGGCGTTATCTACGATATTTACGGCAATCTCGCCAACAAATCCGGAGAGCTTTACTCCGCAATTGCCGCCATCAAGGGCTCCGGCTCCTACACTCAGGGCGACATAGACAAGGTATGCTCATTATTCCTCGACGCCCGCAAATACTGGGAGCAGAGCGAAGCCTTCCTTTTCGGCGCTGCCACCGCATACGGAATCGACCCTCATATCGACTCCTGGCCGCTCAACAAGGACTTCCTCGCCAAGAGCCTGTCCAATAAGGACGTAATTGCCGAACTCGACAGCCAGGGTGCCGATGCGATCGACCTGCTCGGCGCTTCGTCCCTGGGATTCCACGGACTGGAATTCATATTCTTCCGCGACGGCAAGAACCGTACGGTAGCATCCCTTGGCGGCAAGGAGACTGATTCCGCTTTCGCCTCCTATGACGTCACCGGCTCGGACGAGATTATCTTCGCCGCAGCAGTGGCGGAAGACCTCCGCAACTATTGCTACGAGCTGCAG
Source organism: uncultured Bacteroidales bacterium (assembly GCA_946539455.1). Lineage (GTDB taxonomy): Bacteria > Bacteroidota > Bacteroidia > Bacteroidales > UBA932 > Cryptobacteroides. Next base: position 46,865 of record CAMNHL010000011.1, on the reverse strand, counting down.
GTAGCCTGGGACCCTTCCGCACCGGCGGAGCGCAAGACTCTTGTAGAAGATGAGCTCGAGCTCAACACCGTAATGGATTCCGGCATGACCTACGGAGAGAATCTGCTGAGTACCGGAAAGCCCGGAAGCACCTATCGCAACTGGCCCGAGGCCGTGAGCAGCATTCTCGTCGCAGGTTGCTCCAACATCTGCAACGAGGTGGCCAACACCAAGATAGGTACCGCCCACTATGTGAGCAGCTCGGAATACGATCCCGATTACATCGAGTCCCCGTATTCCAAGAAATCCTACCAGGACTTCAAGGACAACATCCTTTCCATCCAGTACAGCCTTTACGGCGAAGCAGGTGCCACGGCTCCCAAGAGCGCATCCATTGCGTCTTTCCTCAAGAATGCCAAGTACGAAAAGTACGCTGAACTCGAGGCTGCCCTTGCCGCTGCGTTGCAGTCCCTTGACGAGTGCCTTGCAAGCGGCGTGGCATTCGTGGACAACCCCACCGCAACTGTAGCGGAGAATGCAATCGTAAAGATAAACGCTCTCGACGAGCTCCTCAACGATGCTGCCGAGTGGATAGCAATGCTGTAGGTTATGAAAATCAAAGATTCATTGTTTCTTGCAGCCGCCGTGCTGGCCCTCCAGGCCTGCTACGGCGACTGGCAGTATGAAGATTCCCGCCATTCCGATTCCAAATACGTAGGCAAGGCCGTAGGCAATTTTACAGCCGAAGAATGGTATCCGGGCGGTATGCTCGGCACCACGATGAACGTTACGGAAGGTTGTTACGAAGACGAGACTCCTGCCGTAACGCAGCAGGGACTCACCGCCCAGTTCAACCACGGGGAGATGTTCTTCGAGCGCAACGTAACGCTCAATACGGCTCCCTTCAAGGGACTCGGCCCGGCAAGCGTTCGCAAGTCCTGTCTGGACTGCCATCCGGGATACGGCCATGGCAAACGTCAGGTGGTCTATGAAGCCAATACCTCCCGTTCTTTCGGCAACGGCTATCTGCTGGTGGTTTATTATGCCAACGAGCCCGGAAGCAACGACGGACCCTATGTGTCCGAGGTTACCGGCATGCCCCAGACCATGTCCATGGACCCCTTCCTGCCTCCTATCGACGAAAAGGGCATCAGCATAAACTGGATTCCCGTCTCCGAAATGGAGAGCGGACTGCCGATGAAGTTCGCGGACGGCGAAGAGTATGAACTTCAGTATCCCGAACTCAACATCACCCGCGAGGCGTTCAATACCGATCCCAATCCCTACGACACCGCCGAGTCTATGGGCAAGACCCTCGGATTCCGTCTCGAATCCACCATCGGAGTCATAGGCACAGGCCTCATCGACGCAATCCCCGAAGAAGCCATACGCGAACAGTACAGGGCGGAGGCACCTTATACCGAGCTCAACCCTGCCTTCTGGGATAAAGGCGCAAATGACTTTGCTGCAAGCGCTTACTATGGCAACTGGCAGCCCGGGCAGTATGGCGACGGCATCCTTGCCGACGGTACCTACGTGGCGCGCGGCACCTATAAGCCCATCAAGCGCTTTACCTATGCCATGACCCGCGGAACCCTGCAGGACGGCGCAGGAGCCAATGCTATCTGGAACATCACCAACGTCTCAAGGCCCGACCGTCCTTTCCTTTATACCACCGTGGCCTGGGCCAATAAGATGAGCAAGACCCAGAGCGTACTCGACGCAATCCGTACAGAAGGGGCAAACTCTCCGTATTATGTTGACGTTGACGGCAATGGAAACGTAACCGACGCCGAGATTTCCGAGGCCGTCCTGGCCCTTCTGAGCCCTTCTACGAACCAGTTCGACAACGCATATCACAATTTCGAGCCCGAAATGAGCGCCGACCAGTTTTACGATTTCATGGTATGGCACCGCGGACTCAGCATCCCCCGTGCGCGCAACCTCAACGACAAGAGGGTCCAGAGGGGCAAGCAGCTGTTCATGGAGATGGGCTGTGCCTCCTGCCACAAACCTGACTGGAAGACAGGAGACGACAATTACTGGTCTCCTGCCATGAACGAAGGCAAACCTCTGCCGCGGTATGCCAACCAGACCATCTGGCCCTACTCCGACTTCATCCAGCACCGCATGTACATGAAGAACGACATCCATGGTACCTGGTGCCGCACCACGCCGCTTTGGGGCAGGGGACTGTCGTACACCAATACAGGAGCCTCCGACCGCCTGCACGACTGCCGTGCGCGTACCGTTGTGGAGGCCATCATGTGGCATGGCTATTCCAAGAAGAGCGACGCCTATCAGTCAACAGAAAAATTCTACAATCTTTCCAAGGCCGATCGCGACGCCGTCGTGCAATTCATCGAATCCATTTGACCTGACGAATGCAAAAAATACTTAAGTATCTGACTTACGGAACTATGGCAGCCCTCATCGCAGCGATGACGGCTGCCACGGTTCTTGAAAAGCTGCAGGGAACCCCTGAGGCCATGCGCCTGGTGTATCATAACCCCGCTTTCATCGTGCTTTGGGCGGTAGCCGCCATTTCCGGTTTCGCTTATATCATCATGCGGGGGGCTCCCAAAAGGGTTTTCACCTTCGGAATACACCTTGCCTTCATGGTAATCCTTGCCGGAGCACTCACCACGCACCTCTTCTCCAAGAGCGGAAGCATGCATCTGCGGGAGGGCGAAACTCTTGACGCCTTCGAGCTGGAGGACGATACTGAGGTCAAGCTTCCTTTCAGCGTGAAGCTTGACGGCTTTACGGTGGAATACCATCATGGCTCCAAGATGCCTTCCGGATTCCGCAGCGACGTTACCGTGGACGGTGAACCCTATGTCATTTCCATGAACAACATCCTGAAGTACAAGGGCTATCGCTTCTATCAGGCAGACTACGATGAAGACGGCAACGGCAGCATCCTTGCCGTGAGCCATGACCCGTGGGGCGTCGGCATCAGCTATACCGGTTATATCTTGTTGCTTATAAGCATGATAGGTTTCTTCTTCCAGAAAGACTCAGCATTCAGGGCTGCGCTTCGCAGGGTGCTTGAGGCCTCTGCCGCAATGCTGCTTCTCGTACTGATTCCGTCAAATGCAGGAGCGGCCGCCGGCAGCAGGGAAGTCAAGGAGGCTCTCGGGAGCATGTACATCTATTATGGTCACCGCGTGTGCCCGTTCGATACCTACCTTCAGGAAAAAGGCCTCGACGCTACGCTCGAAGAGCTTTCCAAACTCAAGATATTCCCTATAGCCGATTCGCTTGGCACCGTCAGCTGGTATTCCGCAAACGGAGACCTGCCTGCCGGCATCTACGACAGCGACGATCTGTGGACATTCGTACGAAAGTCTCCCGAAGTCATAAACAACTGTCTTGCGGAAGGCAACGAGGCCGACGCCCTCAAAGTCATCGGCGGCATCAAGGCCTATCAGCAGAAGACAGCCGCCGGAGTTATCCCTTCCGAGGCCAAGGTCAAGGCGGAGCGGGCATACATCCGTATCGCCCGTCCATGTGTGCAGTTCATCCTGAGCCTTACCCTCGGCATCCTGCTTTTCGTCCTCAATTGCGTGTATCTGAGCAAACGCAGGCGCATGCCGCAGTGGATTGTGCTTGCAGCGACTGTCGTAGCTCTGCTTCTGTGGATGTATCTGTCCGTGGTCATCGGGCTGCGCTGGTGGGTGTCCGGGACGGGTCCTTACGTGGGGCGGTACAACGTCATGATGCTGATGGCCTGGTTTGCGACAATTGCTATGGTCTTGCTGTCCAAGCGCTTCCCTCTGGTCCAGCCGCTCGGATTCCTTGTGGCGGGCTTTACTATGCTGCTCGCCAGCAAGGCCGGAGTCAGCCCCCAGATCATGCCCCTGATGCCTGTGCTGCGCTCGCCGCTGCTGTCGATACACGTACTGAGCATGATGTTGTCCTATACTTTGTTCGGACTGGTAGCCTTCAACGGTATAATGGGAGTGTCGGTATCGTCGCGCGAGGTGAGCGCCACTCTCAAGGACCTGAGCCTCGTGTTCCTTTACCCGGCAGTGTTCCTGCTGACGTTCGGAACCTTCCTGGGCGCCGTGTGGGCGAACATTTCCTGGGGAAGTTACTGGGCATGGGATCCCAAGGAGACCTGGGCCCTCATCACCATGCTCGTGTATTCCTTCACCCTTCACGCAGATGCGCTGCGGCCATTCAGGAACTCCCGTTTCTTCCACTGGTTTACGATCGGAGCTTTCCTGTGCGTGCTTATTACCTATTTCGGCGTTAATCTGATACTTGGCGGCATGCATTCTTACGCTTGACAACCATTCCATAATTCAAATATTTATTAACTTTGCCCGTTATGTTGAGGACGCTCCTTAAACATGTCGGGCAATTTCGTTTGTCCGCGATAATGACTCCGGTGTGGACGGCGCTGGAAGTCGTGATGGGCGTGCTTATCCCTTACGTCACCGCTTCCCTCATCGACAAGGGCATCATGGCCTCGGACATGGCCGCCGTATGGAAGTACGGCGTGCTTATGGTGGTTATAGCCGCCGTCAGCCTCTTTTTCGGAATCATGTCGGGCCGCGAGGGCGCCCGGAGCAGCGCCGGCTTTGCGATGAATCTTCGCAGAGCCATGTTCGCCCGCATACAGACATTCTCCTTTGCCGACATCGATGCTTTCAGCACCGCCGGCCTGGTGACCCGTATGACCACCGACGTCGCAAATCTGCAGGGCGCCTTCCAGATGCTCCTTCGCATCAGCGTCCGTGCTCCGCTCAACGTGCTTGCCGGCATGTTCATGAGTTTCTTCATCAACGCCTCCCTTAGCCTGGTGTTCCTTGCGGCGATGGTGGTCCTTTCCGTCTCCATGTATTTCATCGTCTCGCGTGCCATGAAGGTCTTCACAGAGCTCATGCGCAAGTACGACGACCTCAACGCGGTTGTGCGCGAGGGCGTGGGAGGCATACGCGTCATCAAGTCCTTCGTGCGCGAGAAGCACGAGAGCCTGAGGTTCCGTGCCGCCGTCGATGTCATCTACCGGCTCAACGTAGCGGCGGAAGTCATAGTGGCCTTCAACCAGCCCGTCATGAACATCGTGACCTACGGTTCCATGATAGCGCTTTCGTGGTTCGGAGCCAAGTTTATAGTAGGAGGCGGGCTTACCACCGGAGAACTGACCTCACTGTTCACGTACCAGATGCAGATTCTGAGTTCGCTGATGATGCTGTCAATGATATTCGTCATGCTTACCCAGAGCGCCGCCAGCGGCAAACGCATCGCGGAGGTCCTTGACAGGGATCCCTCGATGAAGGAAGATCCCGACCCTGTCATGGACGTACCCGACGGCAGCATCGACATGGACGGCGTGAACTTCTCTTACTCCGCCGGAGGCAATCCTGCCCTCAGCGACGTCAATCTGCATATACGCAGCGGTGAGAAGATAGGCATCATCGGCGGTACGGGATGCGGCAAAACCACTCTCGTAAGCCTCGTGAGCCGTCTGTACGACCCTTCCCGGGGAACTGTCAAAGTCGGCGGTACCGACGTACGCAGATATTCGTTCTCCGCAATACGCAGCGCGGTCGCGGTAGTGCTTCAGAAGAATACGCTCTTCTCCGGCACCCTGCTGGAAAACCTTCGCTGGGGCAATCCCGATGCGAGCCCCCAGGAATGTATGGAGGCCTGCCGCCTTGCCGCCGCCGATTTTGTCGCCGATCTGCCCCAAGGGCTTGATACCAAGGTCGATCAGGGCGGAACCAATTTCTCCGGAGGCCAGAGGCAGCGCCTTTGCATAGCGCGTGCCCTGCTGGGCCGTCCCAAGGTGCTGGTGCTCGACGATTCCACCAGCGCCGTCGATACGGCCACCGACGCACGCATACGCGAAACCTTTGCCACCCGCATACCCGACGTTACGCTGATAATCATTTCGCAGCGCATCCTGAGCATACGCGACACCGACCGCATTGTAGTCATGGACGACGGACGCATCTGCGGGGTCGGTACGCATGAGGAGCTGCTGGCCGAGGGGGGCATCTACAAAGACATATACGACATGCAGACATCCGGAGGGGAGGCCGACTTCGACCAGCCGTGAAACGCCTCATACAACATATGTTGCGGGACTGGAAATGGACGCTGCTTGCAGTAGCGCTGCTCATCGTGCTTTCGACGCTCTGCACCCTTGCCATGACGCTGTTTACCCGTACGCTCATCGACGGGTACATCCTTCCGCTCACAGAGGCTGCGGTTCCCGATTTCTCGCCCCTGGCCGGGGCGCTCCTGCGTCTGGCTGCCGTGCTGCTTGTCGGCGTGCTGGCCTCGTTCCTGTTCAACTTCCTTATGATAAAAGTGGAGCAGGGGATTATTCGGCAGCTGCGCACAGACGCCTTCGAGCACCTGATGAGCCTGCCCCTGCGCTTTTTTGACTCCCGCCCGCACGGCGAGATCATGTCGGTGTTCACCAACGATATGGACACGTTCCGGCAGATGGTCGGACGCACGATTCCGCACCTGTTCAGCGCAGTCATCACGCTGCTCTCCACCTTCGTGAGCATGCTGGTGCTGAGCGTGCCGCTTACCGCCCTGTCGCTGCTGTGCGCCGGCAGCGCCCTTGTGGTAGCGGTGGTCATGTCAAAGTATTCCCGGAAGTACTTCCGCGGCCGGCAGGAGAATATGGCGCGCGTCAACGGATACATAGAGGAAATGGTGTCCGGACAGAAGGTCGTAAAGGTCTTCAGCCACGAAAAACAGGCCATGGAGGGATTTGACGGTATCAACGAAGAGCTGTTCCAGAGCGTTTTCAAGGCCAACCGGGTCGCCAATACGGTCATGCCCATCAATGCCGGCATCGCCAATCTGGGCTACGTGCTGATTGCCATTTTCGGAGCGGTTATCGCCCTGCACTACGGCTCCGCGGTACTTAGTCTCGGTACGCTTGTGTCCTTCCTTACGCTGCATAAGAACTTTTCGCGTCCCATCGCGCAAATCAGCCAGGAAGTCAACAATATAGCTATGGCGTCGGCCGGCGCCGACCGGGTTTACGCCCTGCTCGACGAAGCCTCCGAGGGCGATGAGGGCAGCGTGGAGCTGGTCTGCCGTCCGGGAAAGACAGACTCGGGGCAGGATACCAGGATCTGGCAGTGGAAAGACGGCGACAGGTATGTGCCTCAGGAGGGACTGGTGAGCCTCAAGGATGTTGATTTTGGCTATGTCCCCGGTGTCCAGGTGCTTTACGACATTACGCTGACGGCTTATCCCGGCCAGAAGATTGCTTTCGTGGGTGGTACGGGAGCCGGTAAGACCACGATTACCAACCTGATAAACCGTTTCTACGACACTTCCGACGGAATTATTACCGTTGACGGATTCGACGTACGCCGCATCCGCAAAGATTCGCTGCGGCGCTCGCTCGGAATAGTGCTGCAGGAGACGAACCTGTTCAGCGGCACCGTAATGGAAAATATACGTTTCGGCCGTCTGGACGCTACCGACGAGGAGTGCATCGCGGCTGCCAGGCTGGTGCATGCCGACAGCTTCATCAGGCGTCTGCCCGACGGCTATGCCACCGTCATAGATTCCGACGGAGGTTCGCTCAGCGCAGGCGAGAGACAGCTGCTCAGCATTGCGAGGACGGCCGTCGCCGATCCTCCCGTACTCATACTCGACGAGGCTACTTCATCTATCGATACCCGCACGGAAAAGTTCATCCAGAAGGGTATGGACGGAATAATGAAGGGGCGCACGAGTTTTGTAATCGCGCACCGACTCTCCACGGTACGTGACGCCGACTACATCATCGTGCTCGAGAAGGGACGCATCATCGAGGCCGGCAAGCATTTCGAACTCCTCGACAAGCGCGGCAAATACTGGGAGCTTTATACCGGCGGAAGTATTTCTTAGGCTCACGTTGGTTTATGCCGGGTTTTATTTGTATCTTTGTAGGCTAAAATATTTATGAAATCCGATATATCAACCACATTTTCCAAACGCCCTTATTATGCTCCGGAACTCTTCCGGACAGATAATTGTTTGCAGTACAATCTCCTCGAAGATTCCGGAATAGACTCCGGAGTCGAAGATGACTGGGGAGTCTTTTAATCCGTTCCACCATGAATAAATCATTTGCGACATTCAGACATACAGCATCTTTGCTGGTGGCCGCTCTGCTGCTCCTGGCCTCCTGCCACAATGAAGGAACGGAAGAAATGAAGTATTCCGGCCCTGCAACCGGCAGGACAGTGCTTTTCGAAGCCTCCCAGGCAGATACTAAAGCCGCTTTCGGTCAGGGAGAAGGCGGCGTATATCCCACTTTCTGGACAGAAAACGACACCTATGTAAAGCTTGCGCTGGGGTATTCCTCCGTCAAGGAAGCCTCCGTGATTGCGAGCGAAGATTTCCGACATGCCAGCTTTGCAGCCGACTTCGACTTTGCCGCCGATGCGGCTCCATACGTGTTTTATGCCGTCAGTCCCGCTTCTGCCGCCAAGACCCTCAGCGAGAGCCGCAAAGCATGGAGCATAAGCATTCCTGCGGTACAGACTCCGCTCGACTCCTCCGTGGACGAAGCGGCGATGATAATTGCGGCAAGCAGCAGCGAGTACGACAGCGCTCCCGAGAAGGTGAACATGCATTTCAGTCACCTGACCGCCTATGGCAGGCTGTCTTTCGAAAATCTCGAGCTCGGCGGCGCTACTGTCAGCAAAATTGAGATTACCGCCACTGCGCCATTCGTGGGCGACTGGTACTGGAATTGCTCGAGCGGCCATGAGTTCACCGACAACGGCGCGTCTTCGACGCTCACCATCAATACATCCAAGACTTCCGACATCTGGTTCGCATGCGCTCCGGTCGATATGTCCGGACAGATTGCGGTCGTTACGGTCTATACCGACCAGGGCTCCTTCGTCAAGGAGATCGAGTTCCCTGCAGGGCGCCGCTTTACCTCGGGCCGCATCGCAGTCATAAAGGTCGATATGAATGGCATAGAGCCCCTTTCCGGAAGCGATTCGTTCGTACTGGTAAAAGACGCCTCCCAGCTGTGTGCCGGCGACCAGATAATCATTGCGAACAAGTCCGGCAACTATGCCATGGGCGAGCAGTACAGCGACAAATACCGGCAGAGAGTCCAGGTCAAGACGGAGTCCGAAACCATGACGGACATCGGTTCCGCCACCGTGTTTACGCTTGTCGCAGGAGTCGAAGGCGGAACCTGGGCCTTGCAGGCGGAAAACGGCAAGTATCTCAGCACCCGTTCCTCCGGAAACAACCTCACTGAGAAGGACGGTATTGACTCTTTCAGCAGCTGGACGTTTGACATAACTTCCACCGGAGAAGCGACCATAACTGCCGGCAGCGGACTTTCGAACATAATAAGGGAGAATTCTGGAAGCCCCAGGTTCAGTGCCTATGGGACGGGTTCCAACCTCAAAGACCCCGTTACGGTTTACAGGAAGGGATCGTCGGGGGCTCCTGCCGCCGAGGATCCGATGGAGTCCAACTTCGGATACGGCATCTATCAAGGCAACAACACAAGGATTTATGTCCCCGGTACCGACCAGTACTGCCGTCAGTATTCCGACTCTGGAGTGTTGACTTTCACCATTCTCGAGCCCGAGTCCAAGGAGCAGGTGGAAATCACCGGTTACCGTAATACCCTCGTCAAGGGTGACAAACTGACGATTACCGTCAATTGGCGCAAGGGACGCAGCAGCGTGCTGTCCGGAACCACGTATTCCGTCAAGGTCGTAAAAGAAGAAGGCCCCCGCGTCTGGCTTGGCGACGGCAGCGGCAAGGGTTTCATTATCAAAAAGTAAGGAGCTGTCATGAAAAAATTAGCGTCAGCAATACTTCTCTCCATCGTCCTGGGCGTTTCGGCATTTGCCGTTCCTGCCCGCCGGGGAGCATTCCAATATAAGCAGCCCGACGGCACCGTCGTTACCGTGTACAAACATGGCGACGAGTTCGGCCACTGGCTTACCAACGCCGCGGGGCAGGTAGTAGAGAGAGATTCGGACGGTTTCTTGAAGCCCGTTTCCGGGAGCAGCCGTCTCAAGACCATCAGATCCGCCGCCAAGGCAAAACGCCAGGCGCGTGCATACGTTCGCAAGGCCGGCGGACACGTAGCCGTTGGCCAGAAGCGCTTCCTGGTGATCCTCGTACAGTTCTCCGACCAGTCATTCAACAGCTCCGATGCGAATGCCGATTTTACCGCCCTGCTCAACCAGCCCGGATACAGTGCCAACGGTGGGACCGGTTCCGCAAGAGATTTCTATTATGATAATTCGCATGGCTACTTTGAACCGATATTCGATGTGTTTGGCCCTGTAACCCTTTCCAAAACAAAGTCTTACTATGGCGGGAATGACAGCGACGGCAATGACGTGAGGCCCGAGCAGGCTGTGGTGGACGGTTGCAAGTCACTTGATTCCCAAATCGATTTCAGCCAGTACGACAATGACGGTGACGGTGCGGTGGACCTCGTGTTCATGTACTATGCAGGTTACGGAGAAGCCGATTCCGATGACGATGATTCCATCTGGCCTCATCAATGGGAACTCTCTGCCGCCGGAAAATCCTTTACACTCGACGGGAAGACTGTAGATAAGTACGCCTGTACCAATGAATTGGACGGCTATGGAACCAACGAGGGAAAGATGTGCGGAATCGGTACCGCCTGCCACGAGTTCGGACACGCCATGGGCCTTCCCGATTTTTATGATACGGACTACTCCGAGAACGGCTACAGCGCCGGCATGTTTTCTTTCTCCACCATGGACAGCGGGCCCTACAACAACGACGGCCGTACGCCTCCATATTTTACGGTGGAAGAAAGGATAATGCTGGGCTGGATAGGCGAGGACTCCATCAAGGAGTTTACGCAGTCAGGGACCGTGACGCTCGGCTCCGTCGATGACAATGTCGCGTACAAAACTCCCACCGACCAGGACGGTGAGTACTTCGTTTACGAGTGCCGTAATTCCAATGGATGGGACAAGCATCTTCCTGCTCACGGCCTTATCGTTACGCATATCGACAAATCGTCCCGCAAGGTTACCGTGGGCTATTCTTCGATTGCGGCGGCAACACTCTGGAGCGATTGGAGCAACTCCAATTCCATAAACGCAAACGGCTCTCATCCCTGCTGCTACGTCGTTCCCGCTGCCGAACAAGACAACCTCATGTATGGTTATACACAGGAGTCGGACGGTGATTATTACTTCGATTCTTCAGTAGAGCCCCGGATACCTTTCCCTGGAAAGAGTACTGTAACATCTTATACTGCATGTAGTTGGAATGGCATCAAGTCCGATGTGAGCCTTTCCGGCATCAGCTATTCGGCTTCCAAAGTGTCTTTCAACGTCAGCATTCCCAGCGATGAACTGGACTATCCGGTGATTGCAAATCCCGGAGGAGGAATGTATCGGGCCGGAGAGCGTTTTGCACTCAAACTTATTTGCCCGGAGTCTCTTACGGTAGAGTCAACCTCGTGGTCCTTTGATGATGAACCGGTTGACGGCCCGCATGTAGTACTAAGCGCCGGCAGCCATACCGTAGAAGCGGTCGTCACTCTTAAGTCCGGTGGCAAGCGTACAGTTACCCTGGAAATAACTGCTTCGTAAGTCTGTTCATAAGTTGTGAAAGATTTAATTGTTTTTATGAAACACTTTCCTTACATTTGCAGATATTTGTGAATTATGTTCAGATTATGAAGAAAATCACAACCATAATCGTAGCGTTGCTCCTTGGCGTAGCAGCGTTCGCCCAGACGACTATCACCACGCCCAGCAAGGACATGCGGCTTCAGCTTCGCGATGTCCAGCTTCTCGGCAGCGATGTGGAGCTTACCGTTCTGCTTACGAATCTTTCGCAGGGAGAGGTCCTCATCAACCTTGTCGGCGGTATTTATCAGACCGGCATGGGCGGTTCCGTCGCATACGACAACGACGGAAACGTGTATGAGCTTCAGCGCATTCAGGTCTCTGTCGCGAACAAGAACCTTACAGACCAGTACAGCGCTTACACCTTCCCGCCGTCGGTTCCTGTGAAATGCCATATCCTCGTCAAGGGAGTGGCCAAGGAGGCTACTGCACTGGCAAAGGTCAAACTCTGCGTCCTCTGCCCTCAGCTGGAGGTAAAGAGCACCGGAGCGTGTTTTGAACTCAACAACGTAAGCTTCAGATAGTCTGCCCCTATGAAGCGAGGAGTCATACAGGTAGTGGCGGCATTGTCCGCCATTTTTTTCACTCTGCCGGGTTCTGCCCAGGGCAGCGTGCAGAAGAAAACTGTCAAGACACCTCCTCCCACGGAGCAGACCGTTAACGATTCCAACAAGAAGGGAGCACCCGTGCAGGATGGTCTCCTTATCCCGTTCACACCCGACAAACCTGTCGAGGTACCCCGCTACGACGTTCAGGATGCGGTGGTTCTTCCTCCGTCAGCCCGTCAGCATCAGACTGTTACACCGCCTGTAGTCTCCGGTCAGGAGGACTCGTCCGGCCAGAGGCAGCCTTCTGAACAGCAGCGGCTCGAAGAGCAGAAGCGCCAGCAGGAGCAGCAGCGTCTCGAGGAGCAAAAGCGGCTCGAAGAACAGCAGTGTCTCGAAGAGCAAAAGCGCCAGCAGGAACAGCAGAGGCTCGAAGAGCAGAAGCGCCAGGAGGAACAGCAGCGTCTCGAAGAGCAGCAGCGCCTTGAGGACCAGCGCCTCATTCAGCAGCGCCGCGATGACGAGAAGGCTCTGCAGGCCAGAAAAGACAGCCTCGAAAGGGCTTTCAAATTGGAACAGAAACGTTTGGAGCAGCAGCAGAAAAAGATGGAAGAAGAGCAAAGGCGGGCCCAACGCGAGGCTGCGCGAAATGCTGCGGCCGCTTCTGGCGGCAGGGCTTTGTTCGGCCTCTCTACCAATCTGCTTTTCGATGTCGCGACCGCTCTCAATATCGGAGCCGAAGTTCCCGTCGGCAACCGTTGGAGCGTCCATGCCGGATACACCTTCCCCTGGTGGGTTTCTGCCGACAATTCATTCGCCCTTCAGATCCAGCACCTCGATCTCGGCGCCAGGTTCTACATCAAGCCCTGGACCTATCGCAGCTCCGACGTCATGCGCGGCTGGTTCGTCAGCGCAGATCTGGGAGCCGGTTACTATGACCTCGAGTGGAAGAACTCGGGCGTGCAGGGCAGGGAGATACTCGGCAGCATCGGCGGCGGTTATTCTTTCTCGCTCGGCCCCTGGTGGCGTCTCGATCTGTCTGCCGCAATGGGTATGATGATTTCCGACTACAAGCGTTATCAGGTCAGGAACACCGGCAGCGACTCGGCTCTTATCTATCAGACTTCAGGTATATCGCGTCTGCCCGATCCTACGTCGCTCCGCGTCACCCTGGTCTATCTGATTCATACTCCCGTCAAGAAATGACACCCTATCGTCACGAGGTCCGTTATTACGAATGCGACCGTATGGGCGTCACGCATCATTCCAACTACGTGCGCATCATGGAAGAGACCCGCATCGACTGGATGGACCGCCTGGGCTACGGTTTCGAGCGCATGGAGGCCGAGGGTATAGTATCTCCCGTCGTCGCCGTATCGCTCAACTACAAACGCACGACAACCTTCAAGGACGTAATAGAAGTGGAGCTCAAGGTCGCCGACATGAGCGAACTCAAGATCAGCTTCGCCTATACCATGCGCGTGGACGGCAAGGTCGTATGCACGGCTACGAGCACCCACTGCTTTCTGGAAAACGGTTGCCCGATAGTGCTTGCCGACCGTTTCCCTCAGCTCTACGAGGCCATTCTCGGCCAGATTCAAGCAGAAGCTTAGTTTTCCTTAAGCAGGAATTCTCCGAAGAACTCCGGACGATGGAAGTCCGGTGAGGCTGTGTCTATGGGGGCCCAGCTGACGTAGTGTGGGTGTGCGGTCAGGTCGCCGCACTTGTATATGTTGCCGCGCAGTTTCTCCGGCAGATTCTCCGCATCGAGCCCTATCAGTTCAAAGGGGATGACGAGCATTGCCCTCCAGTTCCACAGCCCGAGCAGGTCAAGAGGTTCGTTGACGGCAGGAAGCCCGTCAACGGAGGTGATGCGCACAATACGGCCGAACGCTTCGTCGGACAGGGGAGTCCTGTCGCCGCGTCCGGATCCGCGTGCCGCTATGAGCCTGCCTGCGGCGTTTACCTCAAAGTTGAAGTAATCCTCGCTGCCGGGAGACTGTATGAATATCTCGCAGGCGCTGTCTTCCCAGATACGGCCCCTGTCGGATAGGTTCTGAACGCGCAGGTCGAGTCCGCTTACGCGGAAATCTACCACCAGCGAATCATCTGTTCGGGCTATGCGTCCGGCGCACAAGGGGGCGTAGGGGTACTCGGCGGGCCAGTTGACCTGGTCGATGCGGAAAGTCTCCGAGCAAAGCTCGAGGGCGGTGTCCAAATCTTGCTCCTCAAGATTCCGGAGCAGAGGGATGCGAAGGGATTTCATGACTGTGCTATTCTCTGTTTTCGAGCCGGCGGAGCGCAAGTTCTTCGTACCTGGTGCCCGGACGGCCGTAATTGGAATATGGATAGATGCTTATGCCGCCGCGGGGCGTAAAGAATCCGGTAACCTCTATGTATTTGGGATCCATAAGTTTTACGAGATCCTTGAGGATGATGTTGACGCAGTCTTCGTGGAAGGCGCCCTCGTCGCGGAAGCTGAAAAGATAGAGCTTGAGGCTCTTGCTTTCCACCATGCGCACGTCGGGGATGTAGCTGATCCGGATTTCAGCAAAATCGGGCTGCCCGGTGATGGGGCAGAGGCTCGTGAACTCCGGGCAGTTGAAACGGACCCAGTAGTCGTGGTCCTGATGGCGGTTTTCGAATGCTTCGAGCACCGAAGGGTCGTAAGTCTTGTGATACTCGGTGGGCCGTCCAAGCTGCCGGAGGCCTTCTTCTTTGCGTGATTCCATGATATGTTAGATGTCTGCGATTTTGAAAGGATTGTAGGATATGCCATTGTCGAAGGTATCTACTCCTTCGGACTTCTTGATGACGCGCACGATTTTGCTGGTAAGCGGCAGGACGATGATCTCGTACACTACCTTGAACGTCACCTGCGAGAGCATCATGCCTGCGAGAACCGCCACCGGAGTGCCCCAGAAGGCAATCGGCATGAAGATCAGAGAGTCGGCCAGTTCTCCGGCGAGCGAAGACAATACGGCACGCAGCCAGAACATCGAACCTCCGCTTGCAATCTTCATCTTGCTGAGTACGAATGCATTGAGGTTGGAACCGGCAAGGAACGCAAGCAAGGAGGCAAATGCCACCCTGGGAGCCATGCGGAACATATAGTTGAAATGCTCCGCCCCTTCCCAGAACGATGCCGCCGGAAGCAAGGTTACAAGCTGGCCGGCCAGCACGACGAAGAGGTTCATGGTGAATGCGATCCAGATGACAAGGCGCGCCTTTCTATACCCCCAGACCTCTGCAATGCAGTCGTTCAGGATATAGGATACGGGGAAGATGATAACGGCGCCGGGCAGGTTGATTCCCCAGAGGGAAATGACCTTTGTGGCGAAAAGATTGGATGCGATAAGACAGACAGTGAAGAACACTGCCATGAGCAGAAATGCAGGAGAGAATTTTTCTTTCATTTTTGCAGTTTTTATAGTGGTACCTGTTACACTTGCCCGCGGACCTTCCGCCGGCGCGCGGCAAAGGTAGGCAAAAGTTTGTGTAAAACCCAAAAAAAATGTAATTTTGAACGGACGAAACAACCATTAGATGGATAAAATTCTTATTCTCGATTTCGGCTCGCAGGTTACGCAGCTCATTGGCCGCCGTCTGCGGGAACTCGGGGTCTTCTGCGAGATATATCCTTACAATAAATTCCCTGAACCGGACGACAGCGTTAAGGGAGTCATCCTTTCGGGCAGTCCGTGCTCGGTTCGCGATTCCAATGCCCCACAGGCCGATTTGAGCGCTTTCCGGGGCCGTCTTCCGTTGCTCGGTATCTGCTACGGCGCCCAATACCTTGCAAGCATCGGCGGCGGCAGGGTAGAAGCCTCCGAGACCCGCGAATACGGTCGTGCCATGCTGAGGGTGGTAGCGCCTTCTCCTCTGTTCGACGGCATTTCACGCGAAAGCCAGGTGTGGATGTCGCACGGAGACAGCATATCGGTCCTTCCGAGAGGGGCCGAACTCACCGCCTCTACGCCGGATGTCGTAAATGCAGCGTTCCAGTTCGTCCACGAGCCTACTTATGCCGTGCAGTTCCATCCCGAGGTCTTCCATACCGCCGAGGGCTCAAAGATGCTGGAGAATTTCGCGCTCCGTATCTGCGGCTGCAAGGGAGATTGGACCCCCGGCTCCTTTATAGAAAACACCATAGAAGAGTTGCGCCGCAGTATCGGCAGCGACAAGGTTATCCTTGGCTTATCCGGCGGGGTGGATTCTACGGTGGCCGGTGTCCTTCTTCACAAAGCGGTCGGCAGTCAGCTCACCTGCATATTCGTAAACAACGGTCTTCTCCGGAAAGACGAATTCGGCAGTGTGCTGGCATCCTATAAAGATATGGGTCTCAACGTGATAGGGGCCGATGCATCCGCCGAGTTCCTGCATGCCCTCCGGGGGGTGGAAGAACCGGAAGCCAAACGCAAAATCATAGGACGCCTGTTCGTTCAGACTTTCGATTCCTATGCGAAGAAAATAGAAAACGCCCGCTGGCTGGCCCAGGGGACCATTTATCCTGACGTAATAGAGAGCGCCGGCATTCCCGGGATAGCCTCGAAAATCAAGAGCCACCACAACGTCGGCGGTCTGCCGGAAGAGATGGATCTCCGTATTGTGGAGCCCTTGCGCATGCTTTTCAAAGATGAGGTGCGGCGTGTCGGCAGGGCCCTTGGAATCAAGGAAGAACTCATCAACCGTCATCCTTTCCCGGGGCCGTCTCTGGGTATCCGCATCATCGGCGAGGTGACGCAGGAAAAGCTCGAGGTCCTGCGCGAGGCGGACGATATCTTCATCAGGGCCCTGCGTGCCTACGATTGTACCGGAATGGGGTTCCGCTCCGCTTCCGACCCCCGTGTCATGGCATGCAATCTTTACGATGCCATCTGGCAGGCCGGCGTGATTCTGTTGCCCGTAAAGAGCGTTGGCGTGATGGGGGACGAACGGACCTATGAGAATCCGGTGGCGCTCCGGGCTGTGATTTCTACCGACGCCATGACGGCCGACTGGTTCCCGTTGCCGTATGATTTCCTGCGTGACGTCTCCAACGAAATAATCCGCAAGGTACGTGGCGTTAACCGGGTGGTGTACGACATCTCATCCAAACCCCCGGCAACCATAGAATGGGAATAAAAAATGCCTCCCGGCGTTGTCCAGGGAGACATTTGTGTAAGATTGCGCAGAAAAGCTACTTCTTTGCTCCTGCGAGCGGAGCCCATACGCAGGCGCTCAGGGCGGCGCCTACAAGGGGTGCGCAGATGAATACCCAGAGGTCCTTGAGGGCCTGTCCGCCGGCAAAGATTGCGGGACCGATGGAACGGGCGGGGTTGACGGAAGTGCCGGTCAGGTTGATGCAGACCAGGTGAACCAGGATCAGCGAGAGGCCGATTGCCAGTCCGGCGAAGTTGCCTGCTCCCACCTTGCCGTCGGTTGTTCCCAGGACTACCAGGACGAAGATGAAGGTTGCGATAACCTCGACGAGGAATGCACCCCAGGGGCCTCCGGCATTGACTACGCCGTTGGTGCCCAGTCCTCCGGTGAGGTCGGGGGCGGAAACTACGTTCACGAGGGCGAAAAGAACTGCACCTGCAACGATACCGCCGATGATCTGGCCGCACCAGTAGCCAAGGGCGTCTTTCCAGCTCATACGGCCGGAGAGTGCGAATGCGAGGGTGATGGCGGGATTGATGTGGCATCCGCTGATGCCGCCGATGGTGTATGCCATGGCGACTACTGCGAGACCGAAGGCAATGGCGGTGCCAACGACTCCTGCGGGAGTGTTACAGCCGAGGAACATGGCGGTTCCGCAGCCAAGAAGGGTCAGCACGAAGGTGCCGATACATTCTGCAAAATACTTTTTCATGACGATTTACAATAATTTCAATGGTCCAAATATAACAAAAACCCCGATACGTTGTGCGCTTGAGGCAAAAAGTTCGTACCTTTGGACCTCGTAAAAAACAGGCAAAAATGGAATTTGAGCAAATACTCATACGCATATCCGGCAAGGACCGTTCCGGCCTCACTGCCGACATAATGGGCATCCTGGCCCGCTACGACGCACAAATCTTGGATATTGGCCAGGCCGATATACACAGCTCCCTGACCATGGGCATCCTGATCCGCATCGATGCCGCATCTTCCGGTACCGTCATGAAAGAGCTTCTCTTCAAGGCGACCGAACTGGGAGTTACCATAGGATTCGCGCCTGTAAGCGACGACGAATACGAAGACTGGGTCGGCCGTCAGGGCAAGAACCGCTACATCCTCACCATCCTGGGCCGTAGCATAGGCGCAACCCAGATAGAGGCTGCAGCCAAAGTCATTGCGGCCCATGGGCTCAATATCGACAACATACGCCGTCTTACCGGCCGCATGAGCCTTCGCAACCCCGTCAAAAACGTGCGTTCGTGCATAGAGTTCTCCGTGCGCGGCAACCTCACCGACAGGGGCGACCTCCAGTCGGAGCTCATGCGCCTGTCGCCCGAAATGGGCTTCGATTTCTCGCTGCAGCGCGACGACATGTACCGCCGCATGCGCCGGCTCATCTGCTTCGATATGGACTCCACCCTCATCCAGACGGAGTGCATCGACGAGCTTGCAGCGCGTCATGGCGTAGGGGAGCAGGTGGCTGCGATAACAGCTGCCGCCATGCGCGGAGAAATAGATTTCAAAGAGAGTTTCACACGCCGGGTCGCACTGCTCAAGGGGTTAGACGTCAGCGTGATGCAGGACATCGCCGAACACCTTCCCATTACCGAGGGAGTGGACCGCCTGATGTCGGTCCTCAAGACCTGCGGCTACAGGATTGCCATCCTTTCCGGAGGGTTTACTTACTTCGGCGAATATCTGCAGCGCCGCTACGGCATCGATTATGTATATGCAAACGAGCTGGAAGTAGGGGAGGACGGCAAACTCACGGGGCGCTATATCGGCGAAGTCGTGGACGGCCGCCGCAAGGCAGACCTGCTGCGTCTCATCGCCCAGACAGAGAGAGTCAATCTCGCCCAGACAATTTCGGTGGGAGACGGTGCCAACGATCTTCCGATGCTTTCCACCGCCGGCCTCGGCATCGCGTTCCATGCCAAGCCCCGGGTAGTCGCAAACGCAAAACAATCCATCAACACCATAGGCATTGATGGAGTGCTTTATTTCCTTGGCTTCAAGGACACCTACCTCGGAGAACTAGGAAAAATGTAGAAAAACGCCCCCGGCAGGAATCCTGACGGGGGCGTTTTTTTTAGGCGTCGTTTATAGGCTTGCTATATATTCTTTCATCTGGGGTACCTTGGCCATGGCGGCATGGAACAGGGCCACCTGGTTGCGGGTTCTGACCAGGTTGTGGTCGGGGTACTTGATTTTGTAGTAGGTGTCGCCGTTGATGTAGTCGGCAAAGAAACGGACCGCCTGCATGTAGGGGAAAAGGCATGCCGCATAGGGCAGGTTCTCAATCTCTACGGGGGTGAGGAACGATTTGGCCGATTCGAGGTAGCCGCGGGCAAAGGCCTCGAAGATATCCATCCTGAAATCGACCTTGTCCGCCGCCGGGTCGTCCTCGGCTACGGTGTTTGCCGCAGTACGCAGGAAATCGCCGAAGTCGGAAAAGACGAAAGACGGCATAAGTGTGTCCAAGTCTATGACGCACAGTATGTTGCCCGCTTCGTCGAACATCATGTTGTTGACCTTTGTATCGCAGTGGCAGATGCGCTTGGGAAGGATGCCCTCGCGATACATGCGCTCGGCCTTGCACATTTCCTGCTCGAATGGAAGCAGGTCTGCAAGTATGGCCTTTACTTCGGGGTCTGCCATCCGGCCGGCAGCGTCTGCCTCTACTGCTTCGTGGAGCTGGCGGGCGCGAAGTTCCATGTTGTGGAAATCGGGAATGGTCTCGCCCAGTTTGTCGGGAATGTCGGAGAGCATGGCCTCAAAATTGCCGAACGCCTTTCCGGCGAAGTACGAATACTTGGGGTCAACGGTCTCGTAAGTGTATGCATCCTTGATGAATACTGAGACTCTCCAATACTCCTTGCCGTCGGTCCAGTAGCTCTTGCCTGTCTCTTTGCAGGGAAGGAAGGTGAGGACCTTGCGGTCTATGTCGGGGTCGCCGGCGAGCTTTCGGCGTATGTGCGCCGTAGCGCAGTCGATGTTGTGCTGCAGGAGCTCGACGTCCTTGAAGATGGCGTTGTTTATCTTTTGGAGCACATAATTGTCGGGGCCGTCGGTTGTGACCAGGAGGGTATCGTTGATGAGCCCGTTGCCGAGAGGTTTTATGCTAAGGACATTGCCTTTGATTTCGAAGTGTTTTACGATGTCATTCATGGAGCGGTTAGTATCTTATCAAGCAAATTTAGCAATTATTCGCGACTGAGCAACAGTACGCAGCTGATTGCCGAAACGATTCCTATGATCTGGGCTATGGAAGGGAAATGGGCATAAAGCACCAGCGAAATGATGCAGCTTATTACCGGGGCGCAAGCGTCTGCAAGCGGAGCTACTACCATCGCCTTGCCGTAGCGGTTGGCGTAAACCAGGGTGTAGGCGCCTATTGCATTGAGTATCTGCACACAGAAGGTGAACCAGGGGCCGTTCCAGCCCATGTTGATGCTCTGGCTGAAATCGGTCATGGCAAGTGCTATCGGAGTAAGCACCAGGCCAGAAATCGCCATATAGATAAATACGCTTTCGGCGTCGGGAGCGTAATTGTTGGCGAGTTTCATGATAAGCGCCTGGATGCCCCAGAAAACAAAGACGACGCCTGCGAACAGAATCCAAATCCAGCTGCTTACGGCCTCGTCGCTCTTGCCCGAAAGGGAGAAGCAGATTATTGCAACAAACGCCAGGGCTATACCCAGCAGGCCCGCCTTGCTCACCCTCTCCTTCAAGAAAAGGGCGGACAGGATGACGGTTATGATGGGAGCCACGGAAATCATCGGCACCACCAGATAACCCGGACCATACTTAAGTGCCTGGAACAGGGCGAGCTGTCCTCCGGCTCCGAGCAGTCCCACACCCATTCCGAGCAGGATGCTCTTGGGCCGCACGTCCAGTTTGAACTTGATGTTTGCAAGCGCTACAAGTGCGCAGGGGACCATGCTGATCGCCCATACAACATATGTGAGCGTGGCGGGGAAGTCCGGCTGGTCGGAAAAGGCGCCCCATACGCCCCAGGTGACCATCGTCACCAGGGCGTACAGGAGCCAGTTGTGTTTCTTCTGTGTCATTAGAACAAAGTTACTAATAACTTTTGAATTGCCTAATAAAAAATTTTAGGGGAGCGTTACGCTGAGCGGAGCCTGCCAGCGGGCAGGGGCGATGCCGATCGCGTCGGACTTACCCTGCCAGGCGCCACCCTCGAACCACTGCTGGGTTATGTACATGCCGATGATTGCCGAAGAGCCGGCGAGTTCGGGGAATGCCGAGCGTGTGACTGCGATTTCGTAGCAGAGGAGGTCGCCGTGCTCTACTGCCGTGGGCTTGGTCAGATTGCTGTTCCAATGGTAGTACCTGGCATTGTTGCCGGTCTTCATCCATGCTTCGATTTTGCTCTCGAATACTGCCGTCCATCCCCAGAAGGATTTACCTTCGGTGGCGCTGCCGGAGCCGATGTAGAGCTGGGAGCAGTTGGCATACTCGTATGCTACATTGTCGTACAATGCATCCTTCTTTACCTCAAGGTAAACGTAGAGCCTGTCGGCGTCTGCGGTGGCTTTCATCTGCACGATGGCGTCGAGACCGGCCTCGGAGTCACCGGCAGTAGCGGCCGTAACAGACTCCCAGTCAATGCCATAGGCGGAAGGGAAGCTCCATGCGGTGGCTCCTGCAATCTTGATGGAAGGTATGACTATGATGCTTCCGAGGCTGCCGGCGCTCTCGGCGGGGAGTCCGTTCTTCGCCTTTGCGCTGTAAAGGGTCGCATCGGAACCGGCATCGGTCAGCAGTATCTCGGGTATGAAGGAGGTGCCGTCCCATGCGGGTATGGGGACATAGAAACTTGCCTTGCCGCCGCTTACGTTCTGTGTGAAGGTGATGGAAGACGTACCCTCAGCAGCCCACTTGGGAGACCAGTAGAGGTAGTATCCGCCGACCTTGCAGTCGAATGTACCGGAGAGTGCGTGGGTGTTCTGTGCCGTAACCTTGAATTTAACCTTTTCTGTCTCTGCAGGAATATTGTGGAACGAGAACTTGACTACTGAGCACATGGGCTTGAATACAAAGACGTTGTCTGCGTCTCCGAGGGCGGCGAGGGGAATGTTTGCGGAAACGCCTCCTGCAGTGAAATCAACTGCGGCGGGAACTACGAAGCTCACAGGCTTTTCGGCGCCGCTGGTATAGGCGTGTCCGTCATTTGCCGGATAGAGCGCGTACTTGTTGCCGTCTGCGGCTCCGAGCGTGTATCCGTTGGTGATGTTTCCCTTGAAGGTGGTGGAAGCACCTGCCGCCTGTGCGGTCAGAGTGAAGAACTTGTCGGTGGTGCCGTCGCTGAACAGGACGGAAATCTTGTCTCCGGCGCTCCAGGAGAAGTATTTGTCGTCCTCGTAAGAGGTCTTGGTGCCGATATTGTCTGCGGACGCCGTAAGCGTGAACTCATAAAAACCATCTTTTGCGGGTGCTGAAGGGGCGAGTTCCTTTTTGCAGCCTGCCAGTGCCACTGTGGCGGCAAGCGCTATGAGTAAAAATCCTTTGTGTGCCATAGCTAGAAAATATCGTTATAATCGACAACAAGAGGATCGCCGTAATCCTGTCCGGAGGCATCTAAGCTGCCGGAGGCGAGAAGCATTTCCCACGGAATCAGTTCCACCGGGGACGAGTCTGGTTTGATGTAATTGAACTTCATAATTTTAGATGTTATTTGATATTGAATGAATACAGGAGGTTGAGGCCCGTCTCCTCATCCCATACGCCTTCGTTGGCAAGCTGTATGGAGAATCTGGGGTCGGTTGCAAGGGAGGCGTCCGCGTCGGGGAGCGCCAGGTGCAGCTGCAGTTTGCCTGTGGCGGACGCGGGCAGGGTTATGCTTTTCTCGATGGTGAACACACCCTCGTCGGGCTGCCAGCTGCGAGGGTCGGAGCCGAGAGGCCAGCGGGCAAGTTCGCTTCCGGCGGAGCCGGTAAGGACGAGATAGGCGCTGCGAGGATTCATGGGTGCGGCGAATCCCTTGTTGCTTAGCTTCAGAATGACTTTCATTTCGCCGCCCCTGGCGGGGGACTCGGTGAACGAGCCTTCGCTGAGGACGAGGCGGTATCCCAGCCGCATTTCGACCTCGTCGCTGCATCCTTCCGTCCTCCAGAGTTTGAGGACGTCGGAATGGTAGCCGCTGTTGAGGTAGGTCCAGTGGTAGGCGGCAAGCTCGGACAGTGTGCCGGGAATGCTTCCGGAGCCGTCGCAGTGGCAATAATCGGATACGGCGCAGGTTTCTCCGCCCATTATGGTATATTTGGTGTCGGCCTTCCAGAAACTGCGTTCGGCATCGGTGTGGAAGGTGCCCTTGTCGTTGGACGAAGCTACGAAACAGTCGTTGTGGGCTGCGACGCGCGAGCGGTCGAAGCCATCGTGGGCGGTGGCGGCAGTGAGCGCATCGGACGTGCCCAGACCGAGCAGCTTGAGCTTGAAGTTAGGAGTGCGTACCTGCACCTGCCGGCTTGCGGGCATGGCGTCAAGCAAGGCCTTGAGCACACGCTTGCGAGGCTGGTAGTCGGCGTCGCTCGACGGATTCATTACGAAGTTGTCGGTGTAGTACCATTCGCCCCAGGAGCCGATGAACCCGGCCTGCAGTACAAAAATGACGTCGGAGTAACTTTGGAGGAGCGGCTTAATCTGCGCTATATGCCGCATGACCCAGGTCTCGGTGGCGTCCCAAGGGTGGTCGTTGTCGTTGTAATTGTCCTTGTAGGCGAACCTCAGAATGCATTTCATACCTCCCGACCTGAGCGCCTTGAAGTTGTTCTCGATAAGCCGCAGATAGGACTGCGATATGTCGGACGCCATAAAGTCGGTAAGATAGAACTCAAGAAGAATCAGCGACTTGCCGGAATACCGGGCGGAACGCATCTTGCTCTCCGTTACAGGCGAATCGGAGGCGCTGCGGAAGCTTTGGGATACGTAATAGCCCCTCTCGGGGTTGATCGTCTCGTCCGTGCTTTCGGTGTACGAGACGCTTGTGAGAGCGCCGCTGCCGGAACCGGGAGAGCAGTCGATTGAAGGGACTACGATTACTCGGCCCAGAGATGCGTTAGCTTCGGTGGGGAAGCCCTGCTTAGCGTCTGCAGAATAGATGACGGTGCCGTCGGAGGCGTCGCAGAGCCTGATGGACGGAATGAATTTGCTGACGTTCCAGGCGCTTACCGGCACATAGAAGGATGCAGCCCCTTCGGAACTGTCGCAGGTGTAGCTGATGCTCCGCTCGGCGGAAGCGTCGCCGACGGACCTGGGAGACCAGTACAGGCAGAATCCGCCTTCGCGGCAAGGGAAAACACCCGACAGCGCGTGGCTGTACTGGTTGCTCACGGTAAACGTGACCCTGCTTGCCTGCAGACCGGTGAAACTGAATTTCACGGCGGAGCACATAGGCGAGAATACGAATGAATCGTCACCAGTGCCAAGAGCCGCCAAGGGAATATTTGCCCCGGGACTGTCGATGACGGGGCTTTGGCTGTAATATACGGTGCCGTCTTTGTAAGAATGGCCTCCGGCGGGATAAAGTGCCCATTTCTTGCCGTCTGCAGCTCCGAGGGAGAATCCGCTGTCGATAGTGCCCCGAAACTTTGCCGTCCTGCCGCTGCTGGAGGTGGTGAGAGTGTAGAAGCGGTCTGTCGTACCGTTGTGGAACAGTACCGATATGCAGTCCCCGGGGGTCCAGCTGAAAGTCTTGTCGTCCGCGTATGAGGTGCGGGTCGCATCGTCCCGGGTGCCGGCCTCGAGAACAAATTCATACGTGGACCGTCCGGCGTCGGGATTGACGCCGGTGCAGGCCAGTGGAAACCACAAAAGCGGCACAAGTATGCGGAGGGCCTTGTTCATTACATTCTCTCCCGGAAAAAGGCTTTGTACTTTCCCGCCCAGTCGGATGGGATTTCGTGCTGCTTGTCGGGGGCGGAGACTATCTTTTCGGGGGATATACCGAAAACGAAATCTTTGCCGATCTTACCGTTTACGTAGCAGGCCGCCCTGTAGAAGCCGGGCTCCAGGTCGGAATCGATGGTGAGTGAGAAGTCGTTGTCTCCGGGAGCTGCTTCGAAAGACTTCTCTACAGTGAGTATCTTGACTTTCTGGTCGGTAGATATCCGTAGCTTGGTATCGGCCGTGGCGGCTACATCAGGCTCATCCGGCTTCTTCACGCACGAGACTGCGCCGAGCAATCCCGTGATTGCAACGGCGGTGAGGATAGCGGAAAAGCGTTTGAAAAAAGCCCTTAACATAGTTCCATACAATTATTTAACCATTGCCGCTATACGGCGTCCCAATTCGTCGTTTTCCATTATACCGCCAAAGGCCTCGCTGCCGGGACCCCAGACGTAGTAGGGGACAGCGATGCCGTTATGGGCTTCGCTTCCGAATGCGACTCCGATGCGTCCTTCCTGCAGGTCGCCGTCCTGGAGGGTGAGGCAGCCGGTAGCATGGTCGGCGGTAACGATTACCAGCGTATGGCCGTCCGCCGCTGCCCAGTTCAATACGTCGCCTATGGTGCGGTCGAAGTCAAGCAGTTCTTCCATGGCGAGGTCGATGCGGTTGCCGTGGAGCCAGTCGTCGATGCAGGAGCCTTCGAGCATCATGCAGAATCCCTTGTCGCCGGCGGCCTGACTGAGCAGCTCCAGGGCGCGGGATACGCTGTGGCGGTACAGGTCTCCGCGCTCCTGGGCGACGGGAAGGTTGTCGGGCGCGAGGATGGAAAGCACCGGCAGCTGCGCCTGCATGAGCGCCGCCTCGTCCAGGACGACGTTGTAACCCTTTGCAGCCATTTCTTCGAGGATGTTGCGGCCGTCGGTACGCTTGACCGTAAACCAGTCGGTCCCGCCTCCGGATATGTAATCAACGCCGCAGTCCAGATAGTCGGCGATGAGGTCTTCCTGATTGTAACGGTAAGTGTTGTGGCAGCAGAAGTCGCATGGAGTGGCGTCTGCCAGATGGCAGGTCGTTGCGACGCCGGTCTTTTTGCCAAGCTGCTGCGCCTTGACGAGGAACGAATACAGGGGGGATCCGTCGGGAGCCGCCCCTACGTGGTCGTACGCTGTTTTGCTACCGGACGCGAGCGCCGTGCCACCGGCTCCGGAGTCGGTTATCAGCCGGTTGGTGCACCATGTGCGGGAAAGTCCGACCACCGGGAAATTGTCGAAGTTGAGCTTGCCACGGTTGAGCACCCAGGCGCAGCTCACCTGCTCCAGCCCCATTCCGTCTCCTATCATGAGAATCACGTTGCGTACCTCGTTACCTGCGGGAGGCTGGGGAATGCTTGCCACGTCGTATGTGAGGGCGGCGCTGTAGTACTGGAGCGCAGCCTGCCGGTTGTTGCTGTTTTGGCATGCGCAGAGAGCGACGGCCGCAGTCAGGGTACCTATCATCAAGTGCTTGATTCTCATAATGATTCGGGCGTTGTGAAAGAGGGTTGGGGAGGAATGGAATAAGTTGTCTGGACGATGCCGTCTTTGCTTACGGTAAAGTAGAACGGGGCGGCATGTATGTCGAATACGCTTTCGATGTCAGGGGATGTGCAGTACTCCCATCCGGGAACCTGAGGCATGACCGGGCTGCCGAAGCAGATGGCGATATGCCTTCCGGGCGAGCCGGAAAGGGCCGAAAGGGCGCCGATGCAACTGCGGCACGACGCATCTACCACCAGTATCGTGCAGCCTTGGGTGCCGGGAACCAGCGGGGCGCTGTCATCGGCCGCTTCGAGTGCGGGAAGCGTACATTTCTGCCCGCTAAGGTTCAATGAATTATAATATCTCAACCGCTCGATGCGGCCCGCCTGGTCGGGCATCATGCCGTCGTTTATCATGAGATCTGCGGCATGTTCGAAAAGCACAGGGTCGTGTGACGGAGATTTGATGGAATAAAAAGCAGCCTCGATCCATTCGGAATAGACGTAGTAAGATACTTCGTCTTTGCGAAGTTTCTTCATCAGGCGGTCAAGCGCTGCGCAGGATTCTTTATCTTCCGATGTTGACGCAAGCATAGCGAACTCTGCGAAACGGTCGCGCTGTGCAGGGTAATTGCTTTCGTTTACGGTGGGATCGACGTCGTTCCAATACGCGGACACTCCGCTGCCAGAAGAGCAAGCGGAGAGCAGGACCGTACAGACGGTTATGTATGCAGACAACGCCGTTTTTCTCATTAGCGTTTTGTGTTGAAAAAAAAAGATGTATGACGCTTGTTGCGCCATACATCTTTGATAAAAAAACTGTTTATTCGGAGTACATTGCCCTGATGGGACCGATGTCCTGGCTATAGTCTGCACCGTTGCGGAAGCAGATGCCCCATGCGAACTGGGTAGCGTCGTCTTCGAGATTGACAATGTCACTCTTCTCTATGGCGAACTCCACTTTTATGATTTTGCCGGAGACGACGGATTTGATGTTCTCGGGCTTGGGGGCGATGTTGTCGCCGGTGCCGTCACCACTGCCGTTCTGCCAGCCCCACTGAGGGATGACGTTGTCGGGCCACTCTGCCTGGAAGATGGTGCCGTTGTAGTCAAAATCGACGACGGCGCCGTTCTCGTCGGTCTGCTTGTCGGGACCGATGTTGGTCTGGTTCCATGCTATGCAGAGTTTCTTGAGGCTGGGATTGTAGAACATGAAGTTCTGGCAGCACATCTCGCAGCCAAGTCCGGGGATGGCAGGGTCGCCATTGGCGTCGGCATAGGTGTAGAAGCCGGTCTTGTCGTTGCCGTCGGGATCGAAGAAGATGTTGAATGTTTCGCCTACCTTGTCGTTCTCATCGTCGCCTTTGTAGCCCTTTTCGGGGGTGCCGTTCCAGGAGTCGCCCCACTCGGAGCAGATAGAGTTCTGAGGGAGAGCCTCGGCGAGTATTTCTGCGTAGAAATAGACATTGAGTGCATCGGAGGAGGTTTTGATGACGTTGATGGGGTCGGCCGCTCCGGCCTTTACGACTGCCATGTAATCGTCTTTTCCGGCGGCATCTTCCGTAATGGCGTCCCAGTCGGCGAAATCGCCGTCGATCTTAACCTCTACGGATGCCTCTTTTGCCGGCACTTCGGGCTTGTCGTCGGGATCATCTCCGGGTTTGTCCTGAGGGGTCTTCTCGCAAGCGGCGGCAATGAGGCAGCCGATTACCAGCATGGTTGCAAAACGTAAAAAACTCTTATTCATAATGGATAGTTTAAAATGTTGTATGGTTATATAGTGTTTCGTTTACTTTTTAACGCTTAAAGGTACCAATTCTTGCACGTTCGAGCAAGAAAAGTGAGCCATAAAACGTTATTGTATGTTTCGTTTTGTGTTTCTGTGTGTTTCGTTTTGGGATAATTGTTGATATTTTTCCGTTTTGCTTGCGTTCGAATCGAAAATTATATATATTTGTAACATCAGAACACTTATTAAACACTTATAAACCAAAAGCACAATGAAAAAGATTTATCGTACCCTTTTCGCCGCAGTTGCAGTACTCGGCATGATGTGCTCCTGCGAGAAGACTCCTCAGAACAAACCCGGAGATGATCCCGACGACAAGCCCGAAGAGCCTAAAGAACTTATCGTTATTGACGGTGATTTTTCTGACTGGAGCACTGCCAATGGCGTAGTTTCCACTGAAATCGGAGAAGTCAGTTATTATCCCGGCCTTCTTGCGATGAAAGCAGTGGCGGACGACACCAACATCTACGTTTATTTCGAGTATGAACTTGCCGAAGAACAGGGAGGTGCTGCACCGTTTGAGGTATTCGTCAATGCCGACAACAATCCTGCAACCGCCGGTGGAACCTGGCTCTGGGGAGAATCAGGTTATGAGTATATGCTCGAGAGCGAAGCTGGTTTTCTTGATGGCAACAGCATCAAAAACATGGATGACCTTGCAGTTTATGCTTTTACCGGCGAAGACGGTCATGATGCATTTGAGACCGATCCTGCATCTCTGGACAAGAAAGATGTAAAGGATTTCTCCGAGAATGCCGGCAAGGTCAGCAATGGCGTGGCTACTGTAGAGCTTTCCTTCCTCCGCAGCGTCGTAAATGCCAATAAAGCAGGCAAGCTTTCTCTCGGCATCGTGGCTTATGCAGCGAGTTGGGCAACTACCGGTGTCCTTCCTCAAGGAGAGTCAGTCGGTGTAGAACCCCTTATGGAGATAACCCTTCCTTAATCCTCTCAGTGTGAGAATAAAAAAACTGGGCAGCCAAACGGCTGCCCAGTTTTTTTATTTGATGATTGCATCATCCAGGCCGGTGAAATCCACGCGGAACAGATAAGATGTTGAGCCGTAATCGTCGCCCACCCATACGCAACTATTCTTGTGATCGACGCACAGGGATTCGGGGTTGTCTCCCTTTATGGGATATGCCCCCAGGAATGTTGAAACGTCACCTGTGAACACAAACAGTTTCTTGGCCTCGGAGTCGATAATCCACAGCCAGTCGGTAAGCGGATCGTAGCAAAGGCCTGCAATTTCTGAGACCAGTTCCTTGTTGTAAAGATTTTTCTGCCACAGCACTTGCTTGGATTCCAGGTCGCAGAGAAAAAGGGCAGAGTTGCTCTGGGTGCCCGCATAAACCAGGCCGTCCTTGTAGTACGTAAGCCCTTCCAGTCCGGCGTTGCCGAAATTTTTGGCCGCAGGTATGCTGAAGAGCGTAGTCGCCCTTTCGTTGAAGCCGGGCCCTTTCACGATGCCAATGCCGTCGGGTTCCAGACCTATGAGCAGGTCTCCTGTACGAGGGTCTCGCGTCACTGCTTCCGAGTCCCCTCCGATGTGGACTTGGCTTATTACCTCTCCCTCGAAGCTCAGCCTTGCAAGGTCGCCGTTGTCGCCGACGCTCCAAAGGAAGTCTTCATCCTCACTCAGGCACAGGCCGGAAAGTTCGTTGAAGCCAACCGTAAACTTGGTGCTTTCGCCCATTACAGGCATCTTGGGCTCGGGACCTTCGTAGGCAATCAGGGAACTGGAGATGTCTCCGAGGTCGAGGGTCTTTCCGGGTTCGAGGACTACGTCGCCTTCAATGATGTAAGCTGCAGGCCACTGACCGTCCTTTCCGAGGTGTAAAGTGAGTCCGCCCTTGAATGACATGCTGCCGGGCATCCAGACTTTGACAGGGGAGCCGGCGGTGATATCGCCATAGAGGAAGGGATAGCCGCTGTTCTGCTTTTGCTTCATGGATGTGCCTTTCGAAGAGTGGTCCACTTCGAAGACGGTGACTATTACTCCGTTGCGGTCGTTGGCGCTGAGGGCGAAACGGTCGTAGCCGCCGCTTACGCTGAATGTCAGTGAAGATGCGGCGTCGATGAAGTTGAAGGTGTCGCCGGACAGGTATGCTACGCCCAACAGACCTTCGCAGCATTCAAAGCTGGTTTTGGTGCCGATCTTGCTGTTGATGTGTTTGACGGCCTCGTCGGGCCAGGCGGCGTAAAGCCCGTCGGGTTCAAAACTGTCCTGTGTGACGTCGTGAAGTTCAGATGTTGCGGTACGTCCGTCTGCGGAGATGTCGGATGCACTCAGTGTGACCACTTCCGACCAGGAACCCATCTTTCCGTGTACGTATATCTTGTCACCTTCCTTCCATTTACCTTGAAGGGGAGTAGCCACGAATTTGTACGTGGTGACTCCTGGGGTTTCGCCGGGGTCACTGCCGGGGTCGATTTTGCTGTCATCCGGAGGTACTACGGGAGAGTCGGGCTCATGCTCGCAAGAAATGGCGGCCACCGCAAAGATGGCCGCCATTGCAAATGATATCAAAGGGCGTTTCATTTGATTTCAAACAATTTGTTGGATCCTGAGTTGGAATCGAACACATCCTTGTTTGCCAACGCGATACTGTAAGAAGGATTGTCAGGCAGCAGGGGGTCGGAAAGCTCCAGATAGAGCGCGCCCTTTGCCGATGTCGGCGTGAAAGACGTTACAATGCCGTTGTAACCGGGGTGCCAGGTCCTCGGATCTACGCCGAGAACGCTTTTCTGTACCTTGCCGTCGGATCCTACCCAGATGAGCCAGGCCTCGCGCGGGTTCATTGGAGCTGCGAAGCCCTTGTTGAACATGCGGATGGTGATCTTGCAACTCTTTCCTGCCTCTATTGCTCCATAGTGGATGTCTTTCAGAACCAGTCTGTAGCCAAGCCTGGACTGGATTTCGTCGAAACACCCGTCTTTCTGCCAACGGGAAAGTACGTCGCGGTTGTATCCGTCGTGCAGATAGGTCCAGTGATAGTCTTCAAGATCCTTTAGGGTGTTTGGACACAGACAGAAATCGGAAACTGCGCAGGTCTCGCCGCCCATGATGGTGTAGCGGGTGTCGGCCTTCCAGAATGCGCGGGTGTCGTCGCCCTCAAAAGTTCCCTGGTCGCTGGCATCTGCGCCGAAGCAGTCGTTGTGCCCGGCAAGTCTGGAAGCTATGGAACCGTCGTGTGCCGTGGCGGCAGTAAGGGTATCCTTGACAGACAGTCCGTACATCTTCATCTTGAATGCAGGTGTACGCAACTGTATCTGCCGGGAGGCGGGTACTGCGTCCAGAAGGGCGTCGGCGAGCTGCTTGCGGCTCGACATGTTGGTAAAGTGAGTGGTATAATACCATTCTCCCCAGCTGCCGATGAAGCCAGCCTGAAGGACGAACAGGATGTCCTCGCTCTTTATGAGGATAGGCTTGAGCTGTTCGACGTGCTTGAGCACTACCGAAACTTCCGGCTCCTGGTCTTGGTCGAGATTATTGTTGTTGTCCCTGTAAGCAAAACGGACTATGGCCTTTGCGCCCCCGTCGCGTATTGCATCGAGGCAGTTTTCGATCTTCTTGAGATAAGAAGTCGAGATGTTGCCGCTCATGAAGTCTGTAAGATAGAACTCAAGCAGCCAGAGAGAGTGGCCTGTGAGGCGTTTTGCCCTCACGTCGCTGCCGCTGATGGTCTGTGAGCTTCCATGAAGCTCGTAAGCGGTATAAAGGCCCCTTTCGGGATTTACGATGTCACCCTCGATTTCTTCGTAAGAAACGGCCGTGCCGTCTATGGCGTCGTCAGGTCCGGGGATGCCTTCTTGACCGCTGCCCGTGACGTTGAACGAGGCGCTCTTGCTTGCTGCGGCATAGTCTCCGTTTTCTTCCTGGCTGGCACTTATCGTAACGCGGCTGTCCTGAACGGAAACGGCAGATACCGTGTATTTGTTGGAGCCGTCGGACGATATGGAAGCCACGGCGGGATTATCGAGCGTCACTGTAATCTTGCCCTCCGATTTGGAACTTACGGTGAGGGAGAAGGATTCGCCCGATGCAAGGGAGGCCGGAACTCCGCTGAGCGTGAGTTCCGGGTCCGTTTTTTCCTTGGGCGGCGTAACCCTGGGCGGATCGGGCTTTTTGGGCTCGCATCCGTTCAGCAGCAACAAGGCCGCCAGAGCAATGTAAGCGAATGTCTGTTTCATGTTCCGATGCCTAACGAGGGTTGTTGCTTATGCCCGTAGCATTGATTTCATCTTCGGGAATCAGCAGTGCTACTCGGGGATCGTCATAATTGATAACCTCCCAAGGATGATATCCTACGTAGCGGCGGTCGAGTTTCTTCTTGTTGCGGAAGACGGAGAACATGCGGTCGCCCTCGAAGCAGAGTTCCATGCGGCGCTCGTCGAGTACGACATCCAGCACGGATTCGTAACCGCGGGACTTGTAGTTGCCTTCGGTAAAGTCGGCGTCGCCGTTAAGACCTGCACGATGGCGGATAAGGTTCACGTCGGCAAGCGCCTCACTGTCCTTGCCGCCTATGCGTGCGAGGGCTTCGGCCCTGTTGAGGAACACTTCGCCCCAGCGGAGGAATACGGGAGAACTGAATGTAGGCTGGCCGTCCTGACCGCTGAACTTGGTGTTGTAGTACCTTACGTACAGGGCGCTGCGGATACCGTTGTCTTCATCCACGTCTTCGCGGATGTAGGCGGGAGTCCTGCCTCCGAAGAAGCTGGCGTCGCCGGTCATGTTGGCATCGATGAAATAGCGGGTGTATCCGTTGACCGATTCGGGCTTTGCCGTGTAGTTCTTGCCTTCGTAGGAGAATGAATAAGAACCGTCGGCGTTGGGAGTGAGGCCTTTTGCATATCCGGTGACGCAGAAGTCGCCGTCGGCGGGCTTCTCGGGGAAGCATACCATCTTCTTGCCGTTGTTCAGAAGGGCCTGAGGCTCATATGAGAAGTAAGCCTGGAAGCGTCTGTCTTCGGGATAGCGGTTGAAAAGTTCTATCAGCTCGTCGTTCCAGTACCACTCGCCCCAACCTATGTTGTTGGGCTCCAGACCGTCTTTGTAATACATGGCACCCAGGGTCGCCTCGGTGGAGCCGAGATCGGTGGGATAAATCTGATGTATGCACCAGATGGTCTCGGGGGAGTCCCAGGTATGCTTGGGATACTCGGCCAGCTTCTCTACAGTGTACTCGCCCTTGACGGAAGAAGGGGCGCTGGCTATAAGATCGTCACACAGATCGATGCAGTCCTGCAGGTGCTCGTCGCCCATGTTGAGGTAAACGCGGGCAAGCAGGGCTTTTGCCGCCGTTGCGGATACATAGGATGCATCGCCGCGCGCCTTGCCACTCTCCATGTATTTGATAGCCTCCTTGAGGTCTTCGACTATGCCGTCATAACATTCGCCTACCGTCGCGCGGGCCGTAGTGGAGTAGTCCATGCTCCTTCGGAGCACGATTCCGGGGTTGTCGCGGCCGCATACGTAAGGCATGGAGAAGAGCGAAACGAATTGGAAGTGGACGAGGGCGCGGAAGAAATAGTTCTCTCCCATAAGGTGTGCACTGAGTGCGTCTGCGCCCGGGTCGATGGAGTCAATGTTGGAGTTGGCTGCGTAGATGATCTTGTAGCCGATCCACCAGAAATAGTATTTGTTCTTGGTGTTGGTGAGGTCATCGTAGCGGTAAGGGCCGAGGAACGGGTCTGTGGAGTGACCGGAGATGGTGACGTTGTCGCCCCTGGTCTCGGATAACTGGAAGAAGTGACGTAAGTACATGTTGCCGCCTTCTCCGCTTGTCTGCCCCTTATAAGGCAGGTTGTCCTTGAAGAGGGCGTAAATGCCGTCGGTGGTATATACAGCGGAGGCTGGATTGGCTTTGAGCTGCGCCGAGGTCATGGAATCCGATGAATAGAAATCCATGTTGCAGGACGCGAGCAACAGTGCAAAGAATCCTATTGTAAGTATCTTTTTCATATCTGTGGTCTCCATTTAGAATTTGATGTCTATACCCATTACGATTGACATGGGAACGGGATAGTTGTCTGCGTACAGACCTGCCAGGGACCATGTGGAACTCTCGAGGCTGACCTCGGGGTCCATGCCGGAGAAGCGTGAGTAAGTCCAGATGTTGTCGGCCGACACGTAGATGCGTGCACCGCCCATCCTGACCTTCTGCACCAGTGTCTTGGGGAAGTCGTAGGAGAGGGTTACGTTCCTCAGACGGAAGAAGCTGCCGTCTTCGAGGTAACGGGATGAGTACTCATTGGCATTGGAGTTACCGCCGTTGATTGCCTGCGGGTGAGTGGCGATGGCATTGGTGCCGTCGGGGTCGCCTTTCTTCCAGCGGATCCAGCCGAGTCCGTTGTTGAAGGACTGCTGGTTGTAGCCGGCCTTGGCACCGTCGGTATCCATGATGTGCTGACGGGTGCGGTTGTATATCTTGTTGCCTACTACGAAGTTGCCGTTTGCGCTGAGGGTGATGCCCTTCCAGGAGATGCTCGTGTTGAGACCACCGCTGAACCAGGGGGATGCGCTGCCTACGATCTGAGGCGTGGCATCGCCGTAGGTATCGACGAGGGTACGCTCGATCTCGGCACCGTTCTCGTCGTATTCGATGTGTTCCCAGAGGGGACGGCCGGTGTCGATGTCAACGCCCATCCACTTGGGCATGTACCAGGAATAGATGTCACGGCCTTCCTGTATCATCTGGGACACCTCGCTCTTTGTGATGACCTCTTGATGGTCGGGATACTCGAGAACCCTGTTCTGGTTGGCTCCGAGGTTGATTCCGGCGCTCCAGTTGAAGTCCTTAGTGCGGATGATGCTGCCGTCGATTGCAAGTTCGACGCCCATGTTGCGCACCTTGCCGACGTTGTCCATTACGGCGAAGAAACCGGAGGACGGCGGCATGGGCCTGTCGAGAAGCAGTTTGGCATTGATAGTATGATATGCATCGACGGTGATGTTCCAGTTGTTTGCGATTGTGGCATCGACTCCGAGGCTGGCCATGTAGGCTTCCTCCCAGCCGAGGTTGTAATTGGCCTGGCGCTCCAGGAATGCCGCTACGACCTCATTGTATTGAGCGGTGAGGGCGAAGGTGTCCTGATACTGGAATGCGGGGATGTTGTCGTTGCCGGTCTTTCCGTAACCTGCACGCAGTTTGAGGAAGGACAGTGCGGGAGCGTTCTTCATGAAATTCTCGTTGGAGATAATCCATGCCGCCGAGACGCCGGGGAAGAAACCTCCGCGGTTGAGGGGGCCGAACTTGTAGCTCTCGTCGTAACGCAGCGATGCGGTGAGGATGTACTTGCCCAGGTAGGAGTACTGTGCCTGTCCGAGTGCAGCCCAGGTGCGGGTATGGTAGTCGCTGCCGGATACTCCGGTCATGACGGTGTTGCTGAGAGCCCTCTGTCCGGCGGGCATTTTGTTTCCGCTGGCACCGAGGCCCCTGGAGTAACCTTCGCCGTATTCCCATCCCAGGATGGCGTTTACGTCGTGCTCTCCGAAGGTCTTGTGGAACTTGGCGAGGTTGGTAGTGCCCCAGCCGTTCCATTCGCCGTCGCTGTTGGAGAGGCTGCCGTCGGGTGCTCCCTCGGCCGTGCGGGGATCATAGTAACCTTCTGAGTAAGAATTGGAAGAGTCGTAACGGTTGGTGGACGTGAGAGTCAGCCAGTCAGTTACGTTCCAGATGAGCTGGAGGTCTCCGACGAGTGTCTCGCCGTGGCTCTTTTCGTAGTTGTAGAGTTCGTTGTGGAAGACGTTGTAAGTGATGGCGGAATACCATTTGCCGCCGCCGTCGGAACGCCTCGACGAAGAGACGAGGAGCGGATCCTTGGTGTAATTGCCGTCGGCGTCGAGGGTGTAGGGAACGTCGAACGGGAGCATCACGTAGCTGGCCTCGCGGGTACGCCATTTGGCGCTGTTGGTGTAGTCTTTCTGGTAGTTGATGCGGGCGTTGATGCTCAGCCTGTCGGTAATGGGGGCCGAGATGTTGACGCGGGCGGCATTACGCAGGTAGCTCGAGTTGATCATCGAACCCTGCTCATTGTAATGGTCGAGGCTCACGTAGTAGCCAACCTTTCCGGCTTTGCCTGATACGGACGCATAGTAGTTCTGGACGACGCCGGTTTTGAAGGTGTTGTCAACCCAGTTGAAGTTGTGGGTTGCGAGTTCATCCTCTGCCGGGGCGTTGCCGCGCAGCTTGCTGGAGCTGTAGATGTTAGAGTAGAAGTCGTAGAGCTCGTAGGAATCCATCGGCTTGAAGCGCCCCGAGAGCGCCTTCTTGATACCTGCGCTGGCTTTGAAGTTGACGCTGGCCTTGTCGGAACCGCCGCTCTTCGTGGTGATGACGATAACGCCGCCGGACGCTGCGGCACCGTATAGTGCCGTGGCGGATGCGTCTTTGAGAACGGTGAGCGTTTCGATGTCATTGGGGTTGAAACTGCCTCCTGCCACGCCGTCAACGACGTAAAGAGGACCTGCTCCGGCCGTGATGGAACCTGTACCGCGGATGCGGATGTCGGCTCCGGCGCCGGGCTGGCCTGAGGAGTTCATGACAACCACGCCGGCGACCTTGCCCTGGAGCATGTTGCCGACGTCGGGTGTGGTGACGTCTGTGAGTTTGTCTCCGGCTACGGTTACCACGGCGCTGGAAAGTTCAGCCTTCTTCTGGGTGGTGTAACCCAGGACGACGACTTCTTCGAGCTGCTGTGTGTCCGGTTGCAGGGATACGTTGATGACCGTGCGGCCGTCAACTGTCTCGGTATGGTCCTGATAGCCGAGGCTGGAAAAGGTGAGGACGGAGCCCTTGGGGGCTGAAATGACGTACTTGCCGTCGTAGTCGGTGACTGCGCCACCGCCCTGGAAGATGATTCCGGCTCCTATCACGGGTTCGCCGGTCGAGGCATCCGTGACTTTGCCGGTAACGCTGACCGATTGGGCGGACAACGTTACTGATAGTGCCAGCGAAGCGAGCACTGTCAGAATTCGGATGGGTGTTAGTTTCATCTGGTTGGTTATTGGTTATACTATTGGTTGTTCGTGCTACAGGTAAAGGGTTACGCCTTCCACCACCCGGGAGATGTTGCCGGAAACGGAAGGGGAGTCGGGGTTGAGCCCGTATTCGAGCGACTTGTAAAAGCCAAGCATCTGTGCAAAGAAGACGTAGGCTACTCCGCCGTAGAAACCGGGGAAGCCGTCCGGCAGGTGCGTCTCTATGCAGACGTCCATGTAAGAAGTGTCCAGACCTGCGGGGACGTTGCGGCATACGAGGGCGTAGGACTGGGCTCCGCAGCCTCCTTTGATTTGCCGGATGAGGTCGGTCTCGTACTGGTTCACCCTGTCTTCGGGAGACAGCAGGTAAACCAGCAGGGCCTTGTCGTTGACAAGAGCCTTGGGCCCGTGGCGGAAGCCCATGAAGCTGTCGTGCGTGCACATTATCTGGCCGTCGGTAAGTTCCTGAAGCTTGAGGCTTGACTCTTCCGCGACGCCCCTCAGGGTGCCGGAACCCAGGAATACCGCCCGCATGAAACTCTTCCGTGCGAGATTGCGTATATCCTCCTCGCTGCGGTCCATGGCTTCCTGCACACAGGCGGCGAGCGTGTCGATCATGCCTTTATGAGTGTCGAGAACATCGATGTTGGCAATCATGGAGCAGGCCAGGTACATAGTGGAATAGCTGCTGGTCATGGCCAGTGACTGGTCGTTGGTCTCGGGGGGCAGCAGTATGGTAAGGACGTTTTCGCCTTTCATCCTTGCAAGTTCGCCGTCACTGTTGCAAGTAATTATGATGTGGGCTACGTTCGTAACGTACTTTTCTACCGTTTTTACCGCTCCCAGGCTCTCGGGACTGTTGCCGGAACGGGCAAATGAAACCAGAAGCACCTTGCTGCTGGAATCGAAATAGAAGTCGGGATAGGTGATTATATCCGTAGTGGCCAGCGCACGTGCGCCCTTG
The DNA here is from genome assembly GCA_946539455.1 of uncultured Bacteroidales bacterium. Classification (GTDB taxonomy): domain Bacteria; phylum Bacteroidota; class Bacteroidia; order Bacteroidales; family UBA932; genus Cryptobacteroides. Next base: position 8,403 of record CAMNHL010000011.1, on the reverse strand, counting down.
AAAGAAGATTTGTGAAGGGCGGTTTGCAGGGCGTCGCCTATATAAGCCGAAGTGCCTGCGCCGGTAAGGACGATGGAATAGTCTTTGTACCTGCCAAGGAAAGCCTTGATTTCGTCTTTCCTGGCGAGGATGCTTGCGTAGGCCTTTTTCCAGACTTCCGGCTGCTGACGTATTTCTTTGTATGTGTAGTAATTCATAACTACAAAAGTAGGATAATTTGCTATAAAATGTTTCGTTTGTATTCCGAAAACATTTCATGATGTTTCGTTTTGGCTGAGGCTAAACAGCTACAGCTTCAACGTTGATCTTCATGGCCTTCAACTGGTTGCGTACAGTGGGGGATATATTCTTGTCTGTTATTATGGTGTTGATTTTGTCGGCGTTTGCGATGAATGCAAGGGCCCGCTTGTTGATCTTGGATGAATCAAACACAGCGATGACTTCCCGGGCACGCGAAATCATTACCTGATTCGTGCTGGCTTCTTCTACGCTCGGGGTTGACAGTCCGGAATCGACGCTGAAACTGTCCACTCCCAGGAAAAGCTTGTCGCAATAGAAAAGCTTGAGATTGGATTCGGCGAGCGATCCGACCGTGGAAAGGCTGGGCTCCCGGACGCTTCCACCCATGATCATCACCTTGAAACGCTTGTATTTAAGTGCCTCAAGCATAGCGTTTATCGAGTTGGTGATAATGGTGAGGTCATAGAAGCGGTCGAGATTTTTCACGACCTCCAGAGCGGTGGTTCCGGAGTCGATCATAATAGTGTCGCCTTCTTTTATGTGGGCAGCCGCTGCCCGGCCTATGGCCTCTTTCTCCCTGGCGTTTACCAAGCGCTTGAAACTGAAGTTCCTTTCTTCCTGTTCCGCTTCGCTTGCGACGGCGCCCATGATTGCGCCGCCGTGCACACGGATAAGCAGCTTGCGTTCCTTGAGGATGCGGAGGTCTTTGCGAATCGTAACTTCCGAAACGCCAAACCGTTTGCTGAGCTGGGAAACAGTAACCGATGAGTCTTCGCGCAGCATCTTTAGTATGGCTGAGCGGCGTCCTTGCGCTGTATCGTAGATTGTCATGATGTGGTTAAGTTTTGCGCAAATATAACAATAATTTCATGCGAAACAAAACGAAATGATTTTTTATTTTCAAAACGAAACAACAGGCGTGTATTCCTTACAATAATGCTATCTTTGTCAATACTGACCGACAATAATTTTATTATGGCACATTACGACATAGCGGCAATAGGAGAACTCAATGTCGATATAATTCTCAACGGCATCGAATCGGAACCCGAAATCGGCAAAGAAAAATTCGCCCGCGACATGACTGTCACCCTGGGCAGCTCTACGGCTATCTTTGCGGCGAATGCCGCCAGCCTCGGCAGTAAGGTCTGCTTCGTGGGCATGATAGGACGGGACGCTTTCGGCTCTCTGGTCCGCAGTTCCCTCGAGGCCCGCGGAGTCGATACCCGCTACCTCGTGGAGGGAGATACACCCACCGGAGCCACCGTCTGCATGAATTACGGAGAAGACAGGGCAAATCTTACCTATCAGGGTGCCATGGACGTAATGGGTTTCGACGACATCGATCCCGGCGTTTTCGACTGTGTCTCGCATATCCACCTCAGTTCGCTGTTCATGCAGTCCGGCCTGCTTCGCGACATCCATAAAATCCTGGACATCGCTGCTGCCAAGGGAGTTACGGTTTCTCTTGACACCCAGTGGGACCCCGTAGAAAAGTGGGCGCTGGATTACAAATCGGTACTCCCCAAGATTACGGTTTTCATGCCCAACGAGACCGAACTTCAGGCTCTTACAGGACAATCCGGCCTGAAAAGCGCAATCGCCGCCGTATTGCCGTACCTGGGCGGCGCGATGCTCGTCAAGTGCGGTTCCTCCGGTTCTGTCCTCGTCCGCAAGGACGGCACGCACACCTGCCTTCCCGCCTTTCTCAACAAGGAGGTCGTCGATGCGATCGGCGCCGGCGACAGCTGCAACGCAGGTTTCGTGAGCGCTTTCGTAAAGGGCCTGCCGCTGGAGGAGTGCCAGCGTACCGGAAACCTTACCGGAGCCGTCAATACCACTGCCGCAGGCGGTACGGGGGCATTCACATCGCTTGATGATGTCCGCCGTATCTGCCGCGAGCGTTTTGGATACGAAATCAAACTGTAATCATGATGAAACGCATAACTCCGCTTCTCCTTCTGACCCTGCTTGCCGCCGCGTGCACAGTCGCCGGCCCCGACCGCCTTCTGCTGGAAGGCAAGGTCATAAAGGGCGTAAGCATCGAAGTCACAACGGAATACCAGACCGACATACCGGGGATGATTCTCCGTTATGTCAACTTCATAAACGAAAGCGACAAGCCTATAAGCTACGACGCCATGGAGACTTCCACGGTTTCCATCCGCAAGGGCGACGTGTGGACCTTCCAGCCCACATCGAGCAGCGCCCGCAAGGACTGGGCATTCCCGGTAAGCAACGGCTTCAGCCAGCGTAACTATTTGGGAATGAACGATTCCGACTATGGCGGAGGCATCCCTTTGGTATCGCTTTGGGTGCCCGAAGTCAATGTGTCCGTAGGCATTGCAGAGCCGCAGCTTCAGCTGATGTCCATGCCCGTCCAAAGCAAAGGCGGACGTACAAGCGCCTGCATTCGCAAGGATTTCGAGGGCCCGTGCATTCTGGAGCCGGGCGACACGCTCCGCGCCCCCGCCCAGTTCGTCATGCAGACGACCGGCGACTTTTTCAACCCCTTGCGCGCTTTTTCCAAGTTCATGCAGAGCCGTCACGGCTGGACTCCTCCGGTATCTCCGGCAGATGCGTACGAACCTGTATGGTGTGCGTGGGGCTACGAGCGCCAGTTTACGGTAGATGAGGTCATAGGCACGCTCCCCAAGGTTGCGGAACTGGGCTTCAAATGGGTCGATGTGGACGACGGCTACCAGATTTGCGAAGGTGACTGGGAGGCCAACGACCGCATCGGGCCTTCCGGTATGCGGCGCATGACCGACGCCATCCATGCCGCCGGTCTCAAGGCCAAGCTGTGGTGGGCTCCTCTTGCCGCCGATCCCGGCAGCCGCCTTGCCGCTGAACATCCCGAACTGCTTCTGGTTCAGAAAGACGGCTCTCACGAAGACATCAGCTGGTGGGACAGCTGGTACCTGTCTCCCGTCAACCGGGGCACCATGGATTATACGAATGGACTCGTTGACCGTTTCCTCGTGGAATGGGGATTCGACGGATTCAAGCTCGACGGACAGCATCTCAATCTCTGCGCCCCCGATTACAATCCGGCCAGCGGTCTGGAACACCCGGAAGATGCATGCAGCCGGTTCCCCGAGTTCGCGCAGGGCGTATATGCTCGTGCCCAGTCCGACAAACCCGGCAGCATCGTCCAGATCTGCCCCTGCGGTTGTGCCGTCAACTTCTTCTATCTTCCCTACATCAACCAGGCAGTGGCGTCCGATCCCACATCCAGCCTGCAGATCCGCCAGAAGCGCAAGGCCTATGCAGCCATGTGTCCCGACCTGGCATATTATGCCGACCATGTGGAGCTCAGTGACGGCGGACTTGATTTTGCTTCGCAGATAGGCGTCGGAGGCATCATCGGCACCAAATTCACGTGGCCGGAGCCCAATCCGCACGCCACCCAGAACGGCGGAAGCCTTCTCACCCCGGAGAAAGAGGCTCTGCTTCGCAAGTGGGTGCCCATCTACAAGGAGAAAATGCTCTCCCGCGGCGAATACCTCAATCTGTACGACTGCGGTTTCGACAAGCCTGAGGCTCATGTCATCCGCAAGGACGGAGCCATGTATTATGCATTCTACGCACCTTCATGGGACGGCGAGGGCATCGTCCTTCGCGGACTCGAAGACCGCACATATACCGTTACCGAGTACGCTCTGGACGAGCAGCGCAGCTTTACCGTCCAGGGACCGGATCCTGTTATCCGTCCCGTGTTCGAGGGCAGTTACCTCATAGAAGTCAAATAACCAATCTTATAGCATTATGAGCAAAAAATTACTTACATTACTGCTGATTTTGCCTCTTCTGGCCTGCTGTGGCCCCAAGAATCCCGAAGACCCCGTAAAGGAGCCCGAACAGCCGGAGCAGCCTGCCGAACCTGAAGTTGATCCTTACGAGAATGCAGCTCCCGAAGTAAAGAACGGCGATTCCGTACTTGCCACCAACCGCAACGTGCAGAAGTTCATCACCGAAGTTTCGTATCCCGACAAGGACTGGAGCTATACCAAGGTCCTGGATTATTACGGAGGCTTCGACGGCAAGAATTACGACTGGAACAAAATGCCCAATTCCGACAAGCCTGAGGCTTACAGTATCCGCTGGAAACTTGCCGACGCCGGAGAAGAAGATATCACCCTTCATCTGGAAGACAAGCTTGGCTGGAGTGCAGATATTGCCGTTTCCGCCGGTTCGGCCTTTGCGGACATCAGCAATCTGGTACCCAACGATGACTATAACTACAAAGTTACCACCGCTAGCGGCAAAGTGCTGACCCAGGGCAGTTTCAAAACTACCGGTACCGTGCATCAGGCCTTCTTCCGTGGAGACCGCAAAGGCGTAAAAGGTGCACGCAACTGCCGCGACCTCGGAGGCTGGAAGACCATTGACGGCAAGACTGTCAAGTTCCGCAAAGTCTATCGCGGCGGCCGTCTCAACGACAAATGGGAGACCATGATGAACGCTGCCGGCAAGAAGGAACTTGCAGCCGAAGGCATCACCGCCCAGCTCGACCTGCGCGGCGAGTCCGACGTCGAGAGCTCTCCCGCACTTAAAGACATGGCTTTCTGCGCTCCCGTAATCGAGCAGGGCGGTAAGACCATGCTCGACGCCGACCGCGCCAAGACCAAGGAGTGCTTCGAATTCGTGGTCAATTGTGTCCGGGAAGGCAAGCCCGTGTACTTCCACTGTTCACTCGGCCGCGACCGTACGGGTACTCTTGCAGTGCTTCTGCTCGGTGTTCTCGGCGTCCGCGAAGGCGACATATCCAAGGAGTATGAGCTTACTTATTTCGCTCCGGTAGGCTACAGCGTATCATCTTCGGAGAAATCTTCCAATCCCGAACCCATCTTCAAGAATACCCGCGACAAATGGGTGTACAGCGACGTGGCCCCTTACTTCTGGAGTTTTGCCAGCGGAAACGAAACCTTCGCCCAGGGAGTGGAAAAATACCTCCTTACGGTCGCAGGCGTGAGCCAGAAAGATATCTACGACTTCCGCAGCCTTATGCTCGAATAACCAATCAACCAGATATGAAAAGATTTTTACTCTCACTTGCGGCAATCGCCGCTCTCGCTGCGTCCTGCACCCAGCAGGGCAATCCTTATGGATATACGATAAAGGATAATCAGATAGTTTACAATACTCCGCCCCGTCCGGCAGACCAGCAGTCCATGCTGGGCTTCGCGTGCGATCCCATCGAGAACGTGCGCGTCGGTTTCGTCGGCCTGGGAATGCGCGGCCCCGGTGCTGTGGAGCGCTTCTGCTACATCGACGACGCCACTGTGGTTGCTCTCTGCGACCTCTTCGAGGACAGGGTTGAGAGCGCCCAGAACATCCTCACCAGCCACGGCCGTCCCCGCGCCGAAGGATACTGGGGAGAGGAAGGATACAAGCAGCTCTGCGAGAGGGAAGACATCGACCTTGTTTACCTTGCTGTACCCTGGCAGCTCCATACTCCCATCGCGGTGTATGCGATGGAGCACGGCAAGCATGTAGCCATCGAGGTGCCCGCAGCCACCAGCATCAAGGAGTGCTGGGACCTGGTAAACACTTCCGAACGTACCCGCAAGCACTGCATGATGCTCGAAAACTGCTGCTACGACTTCTTCGAACTTACCTGCCTCAACATGATCCAGCAGGGACTCTTCGGCGAAGTGGTGCACGTGGAAGGCTCCTATTGCCACAACCTCGAACCTTACTGGGACCAGTATCAGGGAGACTGGCGCATGCGCTACAACCGCGAGCACAGCGGCGACGTCTATCCCACCCATGGCATCGGCCCTGTCTGTCAGGATCTTAACATCCACCGCGGCGACAAGATGGATGTCCTCGTATCTATGGGCACAGGCGCTTTCAAGGGCCAGCAGACTGCCGACGCCCGTTATGGCGCAGGCAAGTACGAATATGCCAACGGTGACAATACCAGCACCCTTATCCGTACCCGCAAGGGCAAGACCATCCTCGTAGAGCACTCGGTCGTGACCCCTCAGCCTTACAGCCGTATGTATCAGGTCCAGGGTACCGAAGGATTCGCAGACAAGTATCCCAGCTATGGTCTCGCTCTCGGTTCGCAGGTTCCCAAAGACGTCAGCATCTATGATCTCGACGCCGAATCATTCATGAGCGACTCCGCCCGCGACGCAGTCATGGCAGAATACCAGCATCCTATCACCAGGGAAGGCGGCCTTGCCGAGAAGGCCAGGACCGTAGGCGGTCACGGCGGTATGGATTTCATTATGGATTATCGTCTTATCTACTGCCTGCACAATGGACTGCCCCTCGATCAGGATGTGTACGATGCAGCCGAATGGAGTTCGCTCGTAGAGCTCACGGAGGTCTCCATCAATCACGGCAGCATGCCCGTCGTCATTCCCGACTTCACCCGTGGAGAGTGGAACAAAATCGACGGTCTGAGCTTCGCGCTTGTTAAATAAGGACTATACATCCAATAACGGTTTATCCCCCGCGCGGAACACAGTCTCCGGCGGGGGATAATTCTTTCTCCGAATCTGCTCATGTCGATGAGAATTTTTGTATTTTTGCAGATATGAAGAAAAAGATTTTGTCCGTTCTGGCTGCCGCGTGCGCCCTGTTCGGCGCCTGCGGGCCTTTGGCGTCGGTTTCTACGGCCACCTCCGATACTTCGTCCCAGGATAGTTCGATGCTTTCTTTCGTCACCGACAGCGGTACGCCGTTGGAAGTAACGGTAGATGACAATTTTCATGCTATGTCTTCCATCAAGACAAGCAGTTGGCAGAAAAACAGGGACTTCAAGCGCGATTCCAGGAACGCGGTTGTGCTTCCGCCCGGTTCCCACGAAGTCGTGGTCAAACTGAACGGCAAGCAGATATACAAGTCTTCCGTAAACGTTTCGGCTAGCGAACGTAAGGTTATAACACTCGGGGACGTCAAATAGAGACGCTGACCATCATCGCTTTATGGACTTGGCGATGTTGATCATGTGGTCTGCGATTCGCTCGGCATTCGACGACAGCTCCAGATACTGGGCTCCGACCGTAGGGGTGCAGATGCCTTTTTCGAGCCTGGCGATGTGCCCATCTTCCATACGCTTGGTATAGTCGTCGATTTCTTCTTCTATCGCGTTGGCCTGGTCGAGAGCCTCCAGGTTCTCGTTCGTGTAAGCATCCATGGCGAAAGCGTACAAGCGGTGCAGCAGGGCCTTCATCTGGCTGATTTCGTATTTTGCGTCGTCGCTGAATTCCTGCGACGTATCTGCAAGTACGGTGGCGTATTCAACTATATTGGTGGCGTAATCGCCTATTCGCTCAATGTCGCGGATGCTGCGGTATGAGCCCGAAAGATAGGCCCGGTCTTTCTCGCCCAGCCCTGAGCGTCCGCTGAGCCGCACCACGAAGTCAACCAGCTCGCGGTTGATGAAGTTGAGCTCCCGCTCGTCTTTATCGAAATCCGCTTTCTGAGAGAAGTCCAGACGGGTTGCCATTTCCAGGCTGCGGTCCACGTTGCCAAGGGCGATGTCGGCCATTCTTAGGATTTCCTGCTTGACCAGGGAAACGGCCACAGGAGGAGTCCTGAGCATGTTGTCGTTGACGTAGCGGAGAGAGAATTCGGCGTCGGAGGCGACGGCCTTGTCGGGAATCATCCGGGTCACTAAGGATACCAGGGCCCCGGTCAAAGGAAGCATGACCGCCACCGTCACAGTATTGAAGAAGGTGTGGAACATGGCGAGCTGGAGCTGGGGAGCGGACGGGAACAGTCTTTCGAACAAAGAGCCGTAGCTGATTCCGAAACCGCCCATCGCAGCTGCTGCCAGCATGAAAAGGATGACGCCGGAGCAGTTGAACAGCAGATGGATGAGTGCCGTGCGCTTGGCGTTTGTGCCGCTGGTTATACCGGCAATGACGGCAACTACGCAGGAGCCTATGTTGGAACCCATGGTCAGGTAAATACCCTGGTCGATGCCGATGAGCCCCGTTACCACCATTGCCAGGGCAATGGACGTCATGACGGATGAACTTTGGATGATGGCGGTAAAGACCGCTCCCAGGAGCACGAGCAGAAGAGGGTTGCCTATTCCGGAAAGGAATGACTTTACCGAGTCCTGCGCGGCGAATTCTTCCATTGAGCCGCTCATGAGTTCCAGACCTACGAACAGCATACCGAATCCGGCCAGGATGCCGC